>JBBDSL010000075.1:0-32178 GCA_040904965.1 Wenzhouxiangellaceae bacterium | reverse complement strand
GAGAGAGAAAAAAAATCGGAGCCAATACTTGACAGGTCAATCCATATCAGGGTGCCGTTGAGCCGGAGGCGAAACGTACCGGAAACCGCGGCCCCGGATGCACGGTTTACGCTTATCCAGGCTAAAAACCGAAAATCCTATTTATCCTTCCCAAGCTCAACCAGCCGGTAAATCGTTTCCAGCGCCTCGCGCGGACTGAGCGAATCCGGATCGAGTTCTTCAAGCATCTGCGCGACGGGGTCGGGCTCGGTGGATTCGGCCCCGGCGGGCTTTGGACTTTCCGCCCGCCGGCCCGAAAACAGGTTCATCTGGGCCGATTCGGCGCGCTCGGCTTCGGCTTCCAGCCGCTCCAGATGGCTTCGCGCCCGGGCCAGAACGTCGTTGGGGAGACCCGCCAGCCGGGCGACCTGCAGGCCGTAGGACTGGCTGGCCGGGCCTTCGCGGACGCTGTGCAGGAATACGATTCTGTCGCCGTGCTCGCGTGCGGTCAGGTGCACGTTGCCGATGCCCTCGTGGTCTTCGGCCAGCCGCGTGAGCTCAAAATAGTGGGTTGCGAACAGCGTCATGGCGCGCACCTGCATGGCCAGTTCGGTGGCCACCGCCCAGGCCAGCGCCAGACCGTCGAAGGTCGAGGTGCCGCGACCGATTTCGTCCATCAGCACCAGCGATTGCTCAGTCGCGTTATGCAGAATGTTCGCGGTCTCGACCATCTCGACCATGAATGTGGAACGCCCGCGCGTCAGGTCGTCGCCGGCACCGATGCGCGAAAAGATCCGGTCGACCGGGCCGCAGCGCATGGAGGCAGCGGGCACGAAGCTGCCGGCGTGGGCCAGCAGCACGATCAGCGCGGTCTGGCGCATGAAGGTCGATTTGCCGCCCATGTTGGGCCCAGTGATGACCAGCATGCGTCGCTCGGGGTCCAGTACACAGTCGTTGGGCACGAACGGTTCGTCCTGGAACGCTTCGACCACCGGGTGGCGGCCTTCGCTGATCTCCAGTCCGGGCTGCTCGTCCAGCACCGGGCGGCTCCAGTTCAGCGCTTCGGCGCGCTCGGCAAATGTTGCCAGCACGTCCAGCATGGCGACCGCCAGGGCCAGTTCGGACAACCCGGCGTGCTCTTTGGCCAGCCGGGCCACCAGTTGTTCATACAGCGCCTTTTCCAGCGTCAACGATCGCTCGCGTGCCGACAGCACCTTGTCTTCGTGCGTCTTTAATTCCTCGGTGATGAAGCGTTCGGCGTTCTTCAGGGTCTGCCGGCGGGTGTACTCGTCGGGCACGTCGGCCGAACGCGCCCTGCCGATTTCGATGTAGTAGCCGTGCACCCGGTTGTAGCCGACCTTGAGCGTGGAGATGCCGGTGCGCTCGCGCTCGGCGGCCTCGTATTTCTGCAGGAAATCGTCGGCGTTGCTCGACAACGACCTCAGTTCGTCCAGTTCCTCGTCGAAGCCGGTGCGGATCACGCCGCCGTCGCGGATCAGCACCGGCGGTTGGTCGACCACGGCGCGGGCCAGCAGGTCTTTGATGTCCGGGCGCTCGGGCATCTGGTCCTTGAGCTGCAGGAGCAGCGGATCGTCGAGTTCGTCCAGCAGGGCTCTAAGTTGCGGCACGCGTTCCAGCCCGGCGCGCAGCGTGGTCAGGTCGCGCGGGCGCGCGCTGCCCAGCGCGATGCGGGTAATGACGCGCTCCAGGTCGCCGAGGCCGGAAAGCGTCTCGCGCACCGCGTCGTGCCGCCCCGGCTCGCTCAGCGCTGCGACCGCGGCATGACGTTCGGCCAGTGGCGCGCGCTTGCGCAGCGGATGAATCAACCAGCGGCGCAGTTCGCGGCTGCCCATGGGCGTTGCTGCACGGTCGAGCAGGGCGATCAGGGTGTTCTCGCTGCGGCCTTCGGGGTGGCGGTCGATTTCCAGGTGCCGGCGGGTTGCCGCATCCAGCAGAAGATGCGCATTCTGCTGCTCGAATCGAAGACCGGCGATGTGCGGGAGATCGCCGGCAAGCATTTCGCGTGCGTAGCCGAGCAGGGCGCCGGCGGCGGCCACAGCGCAGCCGGGCTGTTCGATGCCGAAACCGGAAAGATCCTGCACGCCGAACTGGCGGCACAGCGCGCGCTGCCCGGTCTCGGCGTCGAACGCCCAGTCCGGGCGGCGCCGAATCGCCACCCGATCATCCTGGATCATGCTGACGTCGAAGGTTTCCGGCACCAGCAGCTCGGCCGGCCGCAGCCGCTCGAGTTCGGAGGCCAGTACTTCGATGCTGGACGGTTCGCTGCAGCCCATTCGCCCCCCGGCCAGGTCCAGCCAGGCCAGACCGTGACGCTTGTCAGTCCCATCGTCATGACCATCGTCGTGCGCGCACACGGTGGCCAACAGGCGGTCGCCGCGGACTTCCAGCAGCGACTCCTCGGTCAGCGTGCCGGGGGTGACGATGCGCACGACCTTGCGCTCCACCGGGCCCTTGGCGGCATCCGGATCGCCGATCTGCTCGCAGATGGCCACCGATTCGCCGTGACGCAGCAATCGGGCCAGGTAGGAATCCACCGCGTGGTAGGGCACGCCGGCCATCGGGATGGGCTGGCCGGCCGACTGGCCGCGCGCGGTCAAGGTAATGTCGAGCAGCCGCGCGGCGCGCCGGGCATCGTCGAAGAACAGCTCGTAGAAATCGCCCATCCGGAAAAACAGCAGGATGTCCGGATACTTTTCGCTGACCTGGGCCTTGATGCGCAGGTACTGCTGCAACAGCGGGGTATGTTTGGCGGCGGCCGGATCGTTCATCGGTGACGGATCATTGAGGCGCGAGAGCGGTCCACAGATTACACGGATTGACGCCGAATCGGTGGTCTCCCAGGCAGGATCAAACACACCGCCGTCATAATCATCTGTGTCAATCTGTGTAATCTGTGGAGAGTCTTTGGAACCGGCTGGCGATGAACCGAAACGACGATGAGTCCCTGGCGATGCGTGCCGCCGCCGTGGCTGCCGAGCTCAAGGCGCACGGACGGCTGCTGGCGCTGGCCGAATCGTGCACCGGGGGCTGGATCGCCAAGGTCTGTACCGACCTGGCCGGGAGTTCGGTGTGGTTCGAGCGCGGGCTAGTGACGTATTCGAATCGCTCCAAGTCCGAAGAGCTGGGGGTGCGCGCTGCCAGCATTCAGCAATATGGAGCGGTCAGCGAGATTGTTGCCGCCGAAATGGCGCGCGGCGCGCGCAACGCCGGGCACGCGGATTTCGCGGTCGCCGTGACCGGTATTGCCGGGCCCGCGGGCGGATCGCCGGACAAGCCGGTGGGCACGGTCTGTTTCGGCTGGATCGGACCCGACGACGAGCCGGAAACCGAAACCTGCCTGTTTAGCGGAGACCGCGACGAAGTGCGCCGACAGACGGTCGCGCACGCCCTGGACGGTCTGCTGGCGCGGATTTGAACCCAAACGATGAACAATAGCCGGTCGCACCGCAGGCTGTTCTTCGCACTCTGGCCGTCGCCGGAGATCAGGGCCGGAATTGTTCGCCGGCGCGAGTTGATCAACGGCCTGTCGCGAAGGCGCGTGCCGGACCATAATCTGCACCTGACGCTGTTGTTCCTCGGCGACCAGCCTGCAGACCGGGTCCCGCGGATCGTCGACGCCGCCGGCGAGCTGCGTGCGCCGGCATTCGATCTGTTGCTTGATCGGTTCGGCTGGTACGCCCGTGCGCGGGTGGCGTGGCTGGGCGGGCCGGCCCCGGCCGGCGGCCAGGCCTTGGCGGCTGGGCTGACGGCCCGGATGGATGCACTGGAGCTTGCATTCGACCGTCGCCCCTGGGCGCCCCACGTTACGCTGTTTCGCAAGGTCGCGAAACGCCCGGAACCGCCCGCGGTCGAGCCGCTGGACTGGCCCGTGAGCCGTTTCGTGCTGATCGAATCGGTGCCGGGCAAGCCGTATGAACCGCTGGCGAGCTTCGAATTGGAATGATCCCGCGGCTTTATCAGGTTTTGAGAACCCGGCCGATACAATGGTCAAGTTAGAAGCTCACGGAACCACTGAAGAACGTTGCGAGCGGGCGACAGCCTGCCCCGGACCCCGATCCGGGGGGGCCGCGGGAGCGCAGAAACCGGAGTGTATATGTCAATACATGAGGATTTCGAGCGCCGCCGGACGCCGTCAGCCGCCCGCGCAGTAGTTTTGCTGCGGTTTCCTAGGAAAAACGGACGAATCCGGGTAGGTAATCTTCCCGATATCCCGTTTGCGGGTTGGCACGCGGTGGCCCTGTGAGATAATTGAACAATGAACAAAATGCCCTTCCGGGCGGAGAGAAAACTATCGTGGATGACAACAGAAAACGTGCACTTTCAGCAGCGCTGAGCCAGATCGAGAAGCAGTACGGCAAGGGCGCGATCATGCGCATGGGCGACGAGGCCAGAAATCGGGACGTACCGGTTGTATCCACCGGCTCGATGGCACTGGATGCGGCGCTGGGCGTTGGCGGTCTGCCGCGCGGCAGGGTCGTGGAGATCTACGGGCCGGAGTCTTCGGGCAAGACCACGTTGACCCTGCACGCTGTGGCCGAGGCACAAAAGGCCGGCGGCACGGCCGCATTCGTAGACGCCGAGCACGCGCTGGATCCGACCTATGCCCAGAATCTGGGTGTCAACGTCGACGACCTGCTCGTCTCGCAGCCTGATACCGGCGAGCAGGCGCTAGAAATCACCGACATGCTGGTGCGCTCCGGCTCGGTCGACATCATTGTCGTCGACTCCGTCGCGGCACTCACGCCCAAGGCCGAAATCGAGGGCGAGATGGGCGATTCGCACGTCGGCCTGCAGGCGCGCCTGATGAGCCAGGCGCTGCGCAAGCTGTCGGGCAACATCAAGCGCACCAACTGCCTGGTGATCTTCATCAACCAGATCCGGATGAAGATCGGCGTCATGTTCGGCTCACCCGAGACCACCAGCGGCGGCAACGCGCTGAAGTTCTACTGCTCGGTTCGCCTGGATATCCGCCGGATCGGTGCGCTCAAACGCGGTGACGAGGTGATCGGCAACGAAACGCGCGTAAAGGTGGTCAAGAACAAGATGGCGCCGCCGTTCCGGCAGGCTGTCTTCGAAATCCTCTACGGCGAGGGTATTTCACGCGAAGGCGAACTGATCGAGCTCGGTGTGGAGCACAAGATCATCAAGAAGTCCGGTGCCTGGTACAGCTACGGCGACGACAGAATTGGACAGGGCCGCGACAACGTACGCCAGTTCCTGAAAGACAACCCGGAAATGGCCGACGAGATCGAGAAGAAGATTCGCGCGATCCTGCTGCCGAAGCCGGAGCAGAAAGAACCGGACGAAGCTCCGGCTCCCGTCGAGGAAACCGCCGGGGCAGCCGCCGAGGAGTAATCGATGTCGTCGAAAGACGACCGGCAATCGTCAATCGCCGAAGTGCGCGAGGCTGCGCTTCGGTTGCTGGCCCGGCGCGAGCATTCGACGCGCGAGCTGGAAACCAAGCTGACCGGCAAGGGCTGGCCGGAGGCCGATGCCGCGCAGGTGGTTGCGGATCTTGCCGCAGCCGGGCTGCAGTCTGATCGACGATTCGCCGAGTCGTTCGCCCGCCAGCGCACTGGTCGCTTCTACGGCCCGCGACGCATTTCCGCCGAACTGGCCCAGCGCGGTATCGATTCCGGGCTGGCCGCTGAGGCCATGGATTCACTTGAAATCGACTTCTCCGAGTTGGCCGCCGATTTCTACCGGCGCAAGTACGGCAAGGCGGCCGGCAACCCCGATTACCGGGAGCGTGCAAAGCGCTCCCAGGCCATGTACCGCAGAGGATTCGAATCGGAGCACCTGCGCGGCTTGATCTACTTGTAGGAATTTTCCTACACGGGGTAGGAATTTTCCTACTCCGATTTTCCGCTTTTCCTACCCCTTTTTGGCCGTTTTTCCCGATTCGGAATTCGGCATGCGCCGGTATTCTGGAACTCAAATGTTGGTGGGGTGACCCGGGAGCCGCGCAACTCCCGGGCATTTTGAGGCGACACTTGAGACTCTCTCTACTCTTGTGTCGCCTCTTTTTTTCCAACTACGGGCAGCGCACCCGCCGCACGGATTCCACTTTTAGCCGGGCTTATTCATGACCCGACCGTCACGAGACGCTTCCAGGTGCTGGAGCCGGGGCGTTTCGCGACCGAGCGAAACGTCGCGGATACGGTGCCTGGGAGCGTCGCAGTAGGTTGGGTCATGAATAAGCCGGGTTTAGACCGCCTCGAAGATCCCGGCCGCACCCATGCCGGTGCCGATGCACATGGTGACCATGCCGTAGCGCTGCTTGCGCCGTCTGAGACCGTGAATCAGCTTGGCCGAGAGCACCGCGCCGGTCGCGCCCAGCGGGTGACCCAGCGCAATGGCGCCGCCCAGCGGGTTGACCTTGTCCGGGTCCAGTTCGGTCGTGCGGATCACCGCCAGCGCCTGGGCGGCGAAGGCTTCGTTGAGTTCGATCCAGTCGAGGTCGTTCTTTGATATGCCGGTCTGTTCCAGCACCTTGGGGATGGCCGCGATCGGGCCTATGCCCATGATCTCCGGCGGTACGCCAGCGACCGAGAAGCCGCGGAATACCGCCAGCGGCGTCAGATTGTATTTCTTCAGGATTTTTTCCGACACCAGGATCAAGGCGCCGGCGCCATCGGACATCTGTGAACTGGTTCCGGCCGTCACGGTGCCGTCGGCACGGAACACGGTGCGCAGCTTGCCCAGCGCTTCCGGCGTGGTGTCGCGCCGCGGCCCTTCGTCGGTGTCGATCACGGTTTCGACTTCTTGAATTGCACCCGAATTGAAGTCCGGTTGGTGACTGACGACGGTATACGGACGAATCTCGGTGAACTCGCCGTTGTCGATGGCCTTGATCGCCTTCTGGTGACTTTGATATCCGAATTCATCCTGGTCTTCGCGCGAGACGTTGTACTTCTCCGAGACCTTTTCCGCTGTAATGCCCATGCCGTAGGCGATGCCGATGTTGTCGTCCTCGAACACCTTCGGATTCATCGCGACCTTGTGGCCCATCATCGGCACCATGGTCATGGTCTCGGTGCCGCCGGCGATCATCACGTCGGCCTCGCCCAGGCGGATCCGGTCGGCGGCCATGGCCACGGTCTGAAGACCGGACGAGCAGAAGCGGTTGACGGTCACGCCGGGAACGGTATCGGGCAGCCCGGCCAGCAGCGCGCCGATGCGCGCGACGTTCATGCCCTGTTCGGCCTCGGGCATCGCGCAGCCGACGATCACATCCTCGACCATGGATCCATCGATCTCCGGCACCTCCTTCATTGCTTCGCGAATCACGTGCGCCAGCAGGTCATCGGGCCGGGTATTGCGGAAGCCGCCCTTGAAGGCCTTGGCGACCGGGGTTCTTACTGCGGATACGATGTATGCATCACTCATTGCTATTTACTCCATGAAAATTCGGTTTAACCACGAAGGACACGAAGACGAACTGCCAATGTCTCATTGCTCTGAAAGCTTGCCATTGCGTAGGGTGTGTTGAGCCGCAGGCGAAACGCACCGTCCTGGTCCGAATGGTGCGTTTCGCTGCGCTTCACGCACCCTACACATCTGACTGTCAGCAGGCGTCTCGAGATCCAGGATATCGCCTGCCGGCGATTCCGGGATGACGGTAGTTCTTTCGCTTGTCAGCCTTTTCTTCGTGCTCTTCGTGTCCTTCGTGGTTTAATTTGCTGTTCGGGTTAGCGGCTCAATTTCTTAACGGTTTACCGGTCTTGAGCATGTGCACGATCCGCTCCTGCGTCGGCTTCATCTTCGCCAGTTCGACGAAGTGTTTGCGCTCCAGCGCGTACAGCCAGTTCTCGTCCACCGGCGTGCCGCGGTCAATGGCGCCGCCTGAAAGTGTGTCGGCGATGCGTGTGCTGATTTCAAAATCGTGGTCGCTGATGAAGTGGCCCTCATACATGTTGGCCAGCAGCATCTTCAACGTCGCGATGCCGACGTCGCCGGCGGCCGGGATGCGGCGGCCAGGCAGAGGGGCGCGATAGCCGGCGGCATTCAGGGCGCGGATCTCGCCGTGCGCGGCGTGCAGCAGTTCGTGCTCGTGCATCACGACCGCATCGGATTCGGCCAGATAACCCATCTCGCGCGCTTCCAGGGCCGAGCCGGAAACCTGGCCCATGGCCACCTGCTTGAAGCGTTTCTCCAGTAGCGGATAACTGTCGCCGGCAATCGTCTGGTCGTGGATGCGGAACGCCAGCGTGCCCAGTCCGCCGCCGGCCGGCAACAGACCAACGCCGGCCTCGACCAGGCCCATGTAGGATTCCAGGTGCGCGACGATGCGACTGGTATGCATGGCCAGCTCCAGCCCGCCACCCAGCGCCAGTCCGCGGACCGCGGCCACGCTGGGCACCGCGGCATAGCGAAGCCGCAGGTTGGCCTGCTGGAAGTCGGCGACCAGCTTTTCGACCTTGTCGAATTCACCATTCTCGACCCATTCCATGGCGGCCTTCAGATTCGCGCCGGCCGAGAACGGTCCTTCGGGCTGCCAGATTACGATGCCGGCGAATTCCTTTTCGGCACGTTCGATGGCCTCGTTCAATCCTTCGATGACGCCGTCGTCGATGACGTTCATCTTCGACTTGTGCGAGACGACCAAGACGTCGTCTTCCAGCGTCCACAGGCGTGCACCGGGCAGGTCGGCCACAGTGGTGCCGCTATCACGTTTCTCGCCGACCAGGCGCGGCGGTTGCATCTGGCGCACATAGACGGCCAGGTCCGGGCGCGGTACGTTGTCGCCGCTGCCGGAGACCGAGCCCGGCTCGGCGTGGGCGGCTTCGACATTTGAAACCCAGTCGGGCAGGGCGGCATCGGCCAGTGCCGAGCCGTTGTCGATATCGTGCCGGACAAGCGCGGCCACTTCGTTCCAGCCTGCCGCCTGCCAGATCTCGAACGGGCCGTGCTGCCAGCCGTAGCCCCAGCGCATGGCCAGGTCGATCTCGCGCGCCGAATCGGCGATCTCGGCCAGGTGCACGGCGCAGTACTGGAACAGATCGCGATGAATGGCCCACAGAAACTCCAGTTCCGGTCGGTCGGATTCGGCCAGTGCCTTCATCTTTTCGGCCGGGTTCTTGATGCCCAGCACTTTCTTGACGTCGTCGTTGATTTCGTAATCGGTGTCCCGGTACTCTCCCGACTCGGGATCGAGTACGCGAATGGTCTTGCCTTCCTTGCGGAACACCCCGGCGCCCGATTTCTGGCCCAGGGCGCCGGCGTCGATCAGCTTCTGCATCCAGTCCGGCACCTGGTAATGCGGGTGCCACGGATCGTCTTCCAGCTTCGACTGCATGGTGCCAATGACATTAGCCATGGTGTCCAGGCCGACCACGTCGGCCAGCCGGAAGGTGGCCGACTTCGGCCGCCCGATAGCAGGTCCGGTCAGCGCATCGACGGTGTCGAAGCCCAGCCCAAGGCGCTTGGCGTGGTGAACCGTTGAAATCATCGAGAACACACCGACCCGGTTGGCGATGAAGTTGACCGTGTCGCGCGCGCGCACCACACCCTTGCCCAGCGTCTGGGTCAGGAACACCTCGAGCTGGTCCAGCACCGCGGGCTCGGTGCCGGCGTGCGGAATCAACTCGACCAGATGCATGTAGCGTGGCGGATTGAAGAAATGCACGCCGCAGAACCGCGCGCGGTTCTTGTCTGGCAATACCTCGGCCAGCTCGGTGATCGACAGCCCCGAGGTATTGGAAGCGAAGATCGCGTCGGGGCGGATGTGCTGCTCAATCTTGTCGTACAGCGATTTCTTGATGTCGATGCGCTCGGCGACCGCCTCGATGATGAAATCGCAGTCGGCGAGCTTCTTTGCGTCATCGTCGAAATTGGCCGGGTCCAGGAACTCGATCAGCGCCTTGTCGGCCAGCGGCGGCGGCTTGAGTTTTGTCAGGCGTTGAATTGCGCCGTTGACCAGATCGTTGCGACCGCCTTCTTTTGCCGGCAGGTCGAACAAACGTACCGGAATGCCGGCAGCGGTCAGGTGCGCCGCGATCTGCGCACCCATGACACCTGCGCCGAGCACGGCGGCCTTTTTGACGATGAATCTGTTGTTGGACATGATATTGGTGGATTCCTTGTTGTCTTTCGATGGATTCGAGTGCTGTGCCGCTCATTCAGTAGGCGAAAGGCGTGAATGGTAAATAGTGAATGGTAAATGGCAAGCGTGCACATCAGCACGAATCGGGGGCCCCTTACCATTCACCATTTACTATTTACGCAGTTGGTCTCGCAAAGAGCTCCGGTCTTCAATCTCGCGACTATCCGAACGGGAGCCCACCAGCTCAACTCGCCTTGGCCAGCGGCGATTCGGCTTCGCCGAACTGCGAATGCGTCAGCGCTTCGGAGTCGAACTCGTCGACCGCGATCAACTCCGCGGAAAGTCGCTGGGCTTCGATCAGCAACCGGGCCTGTTCCTCGTTGATCAAACCGGCTTCGACCGCCTCGGTTGCCAGTTTTTCGACATTGACCGGCGTGGGCTGGCGCTTGAGAGCGTTGACGACGATACGCTCGGCTTCCTCGGCGGCCAGCACTGCATCGAAGGCCTTGAGTGCAACGGCCGAACCCACGCCTTCGGTGGCGCAGTACACATCATGGGTCAGTCGGTCGCGGGTCGCGTTGTGGCTCATCATCATCATCGCAATGCGGTGACCCGTGCGGTCGTCGGCTTGTGCGTGTACCCGCCCGAACGGGAAGCACACCCGCTTGAGCAGCCAGCCGGCCGCACCGGAGGGGAAGTTGGCTAGCACGCCGTGCAGGGCCTCTTCTACGCGATGCAGGCTGTCGGATACGGCCCATTCGACCAGCGGCAGGTCCTGTTCGGGCCGGCCGTCGTCCTCGAAGCGCTTCAGCGCCGCCGAGGCGATATAGAGATGGCTCAGCGCATCGGCGAAGCGGCCCGACAGCTTCTCGGCAAACTTGAACTTGCCGCCAAGAATCAGCAGTGCGATGTCGGCCACCAGCGTGAAATTGGCGCTCAGGCGGTTGATGTGCCGATAGTAGTGACGATAATGGCGCGCGAGCGGCCCGGACACCGGGGCGCGGCTGATGCGCCCGCCGGTCAGTCCCAGCACCAGCGAACGCACGCCGTTGCTGATGGTGTAGCCGAAGTGGCCGAACAACGCCCGGTCGAACTTGCGCCGTGCGTCCGGGGCCTGACTGCTGGCCGCGGTCATTTCCTTCAACAGCCACGGATGGCAGCGGATCGCGCCCTGGCCGAAGATGATCATCGACCGGGTCAGGATGTTGGCGCCTTCAACCGTGATGGCCACGGGCACCGACTGGTAGATCATCCCGAGATAGTTGCGCGGGCCCATGATGATGCTCTTGCCGCCGTGGACATCCATGGAATCGATGGTCAGTCGACGGTAGGCATCGGTCAGGTTGGCTTTCAGGATGGCCGACAGCACCGCCGGCTTTTCGCCCTGGTCAAGCGCGACCAGCGTCATCCGGTGGGCCGCATCCATGCGATAGGTTTCGCCGCCGATGCGCGCCAGCGGCTCCTGGATGCCTTCGAAGTTGCCGATCGGCTGTTTGAACTGGTAGCGAACGCGCGCATACGCGCCGGTGAGCTGGCTGAGCAGCTTGCCGTTGGCCACCGACAGCGCCGGCAGAGAAATGGCGCGGCCGGCCGAAAGACAGTGCATCAACATCGGCCAACCCTGGCCGATGCGCGCCTGGCCGCCGATCAGCCAGTCCATCGGAATGAACACATCGTTGCCGCGGGTCGGGCCGTTCATGAACGGTGCACCGCCGGGAATATGCCGCTTGCCGTTTTCCACGCCGGGCGTGTCGGCCGGAATCAGCGCACAGGTAATCCCCAGGCTTTTTTGGCTTCCAAGCAGACCGTCGGGGTCGAAAGCTTTGAACGCCAGGCCGATCAGCGTGGCCACGGGGGCCAGCGTGATGTAGCGTTTGTCCCAGGAAACGCGCAGGCCAAGGACTTCCTTGCCCTGGTATTCACCCTTGCAAACAATGCCCTTGTCGGGCATGGAGGCCGCGTCCGAACCGGCCAGCGGCGAGGTCAGGGCGAAACAGGGGATATCCTCGCCCGAGGCCAGTCGCGGCAGGTAGTGATTTTTCTGATCTTCGGTACCGAAATTGTGCAGCAATTCGCCCGGCCCGAGCGAGTTCGGCACCATCACGGTAGTGGCGGCCGACGAGTTGCGCGAGGCGATCTTGGTCACCACCGCGGCGTTGCCCTGGGCCGAGAATCCGAGCCCGCCGTACGACTTCGGAATGATCATGCTGAAGAACCGGTGCTTTTTGAGATGCTCCCAGACTTCCGGCGGCAGGTCCTGATCGTTGTAGATCTGCCACTCGTCGAGCATGTGGCAGAGTTCCTCGACCGGACCATCGAGAAATGCACGTTCCTCTTCGGTCAGTGACGGGGCCGGGTGGCGCATCAGCTTCTTCCAGTTCGGCCGGCCGGAGAAAATTTCGGCGTCCCACCAGGTGGTGCCCGATTCCAGCGCCTCGCGCTCGGTATCCGACATCGCCGGCAGCACCTTGCGAAACCAGTCGAACAACCGGTTGGTGATCAGCGCCTGCCGCAATGGCGGAATAGCGGCCACGATCAGCGGCAATGCGATCAGGGTGGCGACAATGCCCACCACCGGGTTGAGCGAGGCCCAGAAAGCGCCCGCCGCGACCGCAGTCATCAACAGCGCGGCCAGCCATGCCGGGGCCGCGAAATAGGCCAGCACCAGCGGTATGAGTACTACGGCAATCAGCGCAACAGTGGTCATGCGATGTTCTCCTTGAGCGAAGTCTTGGGTATTGCGGCCAGCGCGGATTCACGCAGTCCGGCGCAACCGAAGCGCACCAGTGCACGCGCGGTGTCTTCAACCTGGTCGTCGCGCGTCTCGGCCATGGTGTAGGTCAGTGCGCCGATCAGGAAATCGAGCTGTTGGCGCAGATTGTCCGGCGAGGTGCCCAGGGCACGGCTCACCGCATCGGCAAAGGCGCGCATCACGTGCGAATACTGGCGCGCAATGGCGCCGTGCAGCTGGGTTGCGTTCTCGGCCCAGGCGCGCATCAACAGGCGCATGAAGCGCCCGCCGTCGCCGGCCGACTGCGTGCTGAGCAGCAGCGCCGGATTGATGAACGCCTCCAGCACTTTTTCCAGGTCCGGCGGATCCGACTCGGTCAGGACTGCATCCAGTCGCGCGAGTCGTTCGCTGTTGAGCTCGTCGAGCCGGCGCTGGAACACCGCCAGAATCAGTGCGTCCTTGGAGCCGTGGTGGTAGTTGACCGCCGCCAGATTGACGCGTGCTTCGCGCGTGATCTGGCGCAGCGTCGTGGCGTGGAAACCCTGGTCGGCAAACAACTGCTCCGCGGTATCCAGAATGCGCTGGCGGGTTGCGTCGGTCATACAGCTCCGGTCAATCTGTGTAATTCGCTTTTTTCATGGGCACCATGAACGGCCTGAAACAAATTCCTGATCCAGTATTTCTGGGACACGCGATTGAAACGAAGGTTTCAAACGTGTGTTTGAATCATAGCACTGCCCCGCAGGAAAAATCAATCGGGCGTAAAACCGGATTCTCAGGATTTGAGAACCGCGGCTGCGATACTGGCGGTCCTTCAATGAAGGACCACTGGCGCGATGACCCTGCTTGATCCCCGGCACGAATTCGATCGCTGGTTCGCTGCTGCAGTGGGCGCGCCAACTGCGATCCAACGTGCGGCCTGGCCGGTGCTGCGCACCGGCCGCGGCGCGCTGTTGATCGCACCGACCGGCCAGGGCAAGAGCCTGGCGGCGTGGCGGCCGCTGGTCGAACGCATGGTTTCCACGCCGGATTCACCCCGGGGTGTGCGCGCGCTGCATATTGCGCCGCTGAAGGCGCTTTCGCGCGACATGACTTTCAATCTGGCGCCACTGCTGGATTTCGCCGGCAGCCTGCGCGGGCGCCCGGTAAAAATTGCGCTTCGTTGCGGCGACACGCCGCTGGTCGAACGGGCGCGCCAGCGCCGACAGCCGCCGGACCTTCTTGCGACGACGCCGGAGTCGCTTTTCGTGCTGCTGGGCAGCGCCGGGGGGCGCCGGCTGCTGAAAAACGTGGAGGCAGTGGTGGTCGACGAGCTGCACGCCCTGGCCGGTTCCAAGCGCGGCGCGCACCTGGCGCTTTCGCTGGCACGGCTGGATCGCCTGAGCCGCACGCCGGTGCAGCGCATCGGGCTTTCGGCCACCGCACGGCCGACCGCGACACTGGCCCGATTTCTGGGCGGTGATGCCGAATGCAGCATCATCGAACCCGATCGGCCGGGGCAGGTGGAGTTGCGCGTCGAACTGCCGCAGATGCCGCTGGATGCATTTCCGAACTCGCTGCACTGGCAGCAGGTACACGAACGAATCGCGGCGTTGGCACTCAATAACGGGCAGGACCGTAGCGCGGACAAGCGAAACGCACCGGCAGACGATATCGACAATTCTCCGATCGACAATTCTCCGTCCCCCGATTCGTTGCTGGTGTTCTGCCAGACCCGCGCGCAGGTCGAGCGGAGCGCGGCGGCGCTGGACGAACTGTTGACCGAAGCCGGCCAGCCGGGCCAGGTCGGGGCCCACCACGGCAGCCTGGACACGTCGCATCGGGAAGGTATCGAGGCGCGCTTCAAGGCCGGCCGGCTGCGCATTCTGGTCAGCAGTGCATCACTCGAGCTTGGCCTGGATCTCGGCCATGTCGACCGGGTCTGCCAATTGGGCGTACCGGGGTCGGTCAACCTCGTGCGGCAGCGGGCCGGGCGCAGCGGACACCGCCCGGGCCGCACGCCGTGCATGCACTTGTTTCCGCTGACCCTGAACCAGCTGGTTGAAACCCACGCCCTGGCCGTTGCGCTGAACACCGGGCAGATCGACGCCGGCGAGGTGCCGCAAGCAGCACTGGACGTGCTGGCCCAGCACTTGGCGGCCATGGCTGCCGGCGGCGAAAAGAACCCGGAGGCCATGCTCGAAGTGGTGCGTACCGCCCGGCAGTACGGTGATATTGATCGCGAGACACTGGACTCGATGCTGGCGCTGCTGGCCGGAGGTGTCGAGCACATGCCGGCCGGTCAGTCCGAACCCCTGATCTCGCTGGATGCTGCCGGTGCCGTCCGGCCGCAGCCCGCCACCGCGCGCATGGTGCTGACCAACGCTGGCGTAATCCCGGAATTCTTCGAATACGAGGTGGTGCGTACCGACACCGGCGAGCGCATCGGAATGCTGGACGAGGAGTTTGCGTTCGAATCCTCGCCCGGCCAGGTGCTGCAGCTGGGCCGCCGGGCCTGGCGCATTCTGCGGGTGCTGACCGGCCAGGTGCGCGTGGAGCCGGCCGACGAAGAGCCCGCGCACCTGCCGTTCTGGTTCGGTGAAGGACCTGGTCGAACCCGCTTGATGGCCGATGCGATGCTGGCGGCCATGGCCGGGGCGGGCTCCGGCGATCTGCATCCGCAGGCCGCTAGAATGCTGGCCGAATCCAGGCAGGCGCTGGGCGCGTTGCCGTCGGCCGAGCGCCTGGTGGTCGAGCGCTTTCCCGACCCCGGTGGCGATCGGCATGTGGTGTTGCATACGTTCGCCGGCGCGCGCATCAACCGCGCCTGGGGGCTGGCGCTGCGCAAGCGTTTCTGCCGCCGGTTCAATTTCGAACTGCAGGCCGCGGCCACCGACGACGGCATTCTGATCTCGCTGGGCGTGACCAGCCGCTTCGAACTGGCCGAGGTGGCCGGGTTCGTGCGGTCGTACAACGTCGCCGATGTGCTCACCCAGGCGCTGCTGGACACGCCGCTGTTCGTCACGCGCTTTCGCTGGTGTGCCAATAACGCGCTGGTATTGCTCAAGAATGGCCCGCAGGGTCGGATCCAGCCCCAGCGCCAACGCAGCCAGGCCGAGAACCTGATCGCCTGCGTGTTTCCCGACCAGCTCGCGTGCCTGGAGAATCTCAGCGGCCCGCGCGAAGTGCCGAACCATCCACTGGTGCAGCAGGCGCTGGCCGACTGCCTGCACGACTATATGGATCTACAGGGATTGCAGCGGTTGCTGGCGCGAATCGAATGCGGTGCTGTCAAGGTCCACGCGGTCGACACGCCCGAACCGTCGCCGCTGGCGCGCGCGCTGATTCATGCACCGCGCCACAGCTATCTCGACGAAGCCGCGGCCGAGGAGCGGCGCACCCGCAATTTCGAGCGGCCCCCAGCAAGCGCCGGCCAACCCGCTGCGCCGCGTAAGTCATCATCTGCTGTGCCGTCCGGTCCTGCGCCGCTTTCGCCGCAGTCTTCCACCGCCCGGACTTGTCGTCCGGGTAATCTGCGCGCCAGTCCCGACAACCTTGAACGGCTGCTGCTCGGCTGCGGCTTCCTGACCGCCGCCGAGGGCGAGGCCGGCCTCGGTCTGGCACGCCCGGCACCGGCCGGCGGCTGGAACCGGCATTTCAGCACGCTGGTACACCACAAGCGAGCCTTGACGATCACCACCGGTCCGGGCGCGGCCAACCTGTGGATTGCGGCGGAACGGTTGGGGTGGTTCATCGAGTTCAATCCCGAGTTGGAGTTCCGGCCCTGGATCAGCGCCTCGCTGGTGGCCGAACCGCCCGGTGGGGCCGACATGGTGCTTGAATGGCTGATCGAGGGCCGCAGACGGATTGAGGGTGGCAGTGCAGCCGATACGGTGCGTCGTGTGCTGGGGGTTGCGCGTGGGTCCGAAAAGCCGTCGAAGATTGCAGATATTTCCGATTAGCCTGTGGCCACCGTAGCTGTCGCGCACCGCCCCGCCTTGCCCGGAAGCGGGGCGGGTTTGGGCGGTGGTTCTGTTGGGCGAAGCCGGGTCATCTCGAGGTCCCGGATAACGCCGCGCTACGCGCGTCGTTTCCGGGATGACGGGTGGGTTTTGCATGATGCGTGCCCGTTTCGGCACGATGGCGGCACCGTGTGTGCGGGGCATCGACGGGATTCCGTTACAATTGCGGTGTTTCGAATTCAACCGGCACCCCATGACTGAACAAACTGAAACCGCCGCGATACCAATTTCGGTAAAAAGCGGCGAGAAGGTCACCAAACCGCAAGGGTTCACGGCCATCCGTGACGGCATCAAGAGCCGTCGGGGTGCCGAGCCGGCTGTGCACCAGCGCAAGCCGGACTGGTTGCGCGTACGGCTGCCGCTTGCCGGCAGGGGTGGCAAGTACGAGCAGGTCAAGGCCAACGTCAACAAGCACAAGCTGGCCACGGTGTGCTCGGAGTCGAAGTGTCCGAACATCGGCGAGTGCTGGAGCGCCGGCACCGCCACCATCATGCTGATGGGCGATGTGTGCACCCGGGCGTGCCGGTTCTGCTCGGTCGATACCGGCAACCCCAGGGGCTGGCTGGATGCCGAAGAGCCGGCAAACGCCGCCGAATCGGTTCGGCTGATGGATCTCAAATACATCGTGCTGACGTCGGTCGATCGCGATGATCTGCCCGACGGCGGCGCACAGCACTGCGCCGATTGCATCCGTGCGATCAAGCGCGAGAATCCGAAGACCGCGGTCGAGGCGCTGACCCCGGATTTTCAGGGTCGCCACGCGTGCATTGAAACCGTGGTCGATTCCGGGCTGGAGGTGTTTGCGCAGAATGTCGAGACCGTGCGACGCCTCACCCATCCGGTGCGCGATCCGCGTGCCGGCTACGAGCAGACGCTGGATGTGCTCCAATACGCCAAGCAGCATCGGCCCGGCGTGCTCACCAAGACCAGCCTGATGCTGGGCCTGGGCGAGACCGATGATGAAGTCATCGAGTGCATGGACGATCTGCGCGCCGCGGGTGTGGATATCGTGACCTTCGGCCAGTACCTGCGTCCGACGGTCAATCATCTTCCGGTCGACCGCTTTGTCACGCCCGAACAGTTCCGCAGGTTGCGCGAAATCGGGCTGGAAAAAGGATTTCTGGAAGTCGTATCCGGCCCCCTGGTGCGCTCCAGCTACCGCGCCGAACGGGTGCTGGAGAAGAACAACTGCGGACTGGAGTGAACGGTCGCTACCACCCGTGATGCTGCGCTGCACCGGCTCCGGCGCGTGCTGGAGCAGGCCAGGCGGGAGCGTCGCACAATGACCTATCTGCAGGCGGCCGATGCCGTCGGGATTGAATCGCCGCACCGGATTCAAAAGCTTGCGCGGCTGGTTGAAAGACTGCTCAAGCAAGACGCGGACGCAAAGCGTACCCCGCTGGCCGCTCTGGTGGTCAGCCGCGCCCGTTCCGGCCTGCCCGCGCCTGGATTCTTCGAACGTGCCGAGGGCCTGGGGATATTCGACGGTGACGATCCTGAGGGTTTTCACGCCGAGTTGCTCGAATCGCTTTTTGATTTCAACGGAAATTCCGAATGACCCATCCACGACCAGTTCAATTCCTGCTTATGGCTTTTGTTTTCACGCTCGCCGGTTGCAACGATTCCTCCGCACCTTCCGAGGTGCCGGCGCCGCCCGACGCCGAGTCGCGCGAATATGTGGTGGCCGCACCCGCGGGCGATCGCAACGACCCCTACTACTGGTTGCGCGATGACAGCCGCGAGGATCCGGAATTGCTGGAACTGCTGGAGGCCGAAAACGATTACACCCGGGCCATGCTTGCCGGAACCCGGCCGCTGATCCGCGATCTGATCGGCGAGATGCGCGCGCGCATTCCGGAAGAAGAGACTCGGGCGCCGTATCTGGACGACGGCTACTGGTATTACACGCGTTATGAGGAAGGCGGCGAATATCCCATCCATGCGCGCCGGGCGGGCAGCATGGATGCCCCCGAAGAGGTGCTGCTGGACGGCAACCGAATGGGTGAGAATGAAGACTACTTCCGCATCGGCGGATGGGATGTGAGCCCGGACGGGCGGCGACTGGTCTGGCTCCAGGATGTTGTCGGCCGTCGCCAGTTCCGCATGATGATCAAGGATCTGGAATCCGGAGAAACCATCGATACCGGAATCGGCGGCGTTTCATCGGCGTCGTGGTCGGCCGACGGCAACAGCATCTTTTATGTCGAGAATCATCCGGAAACGCTTCGTTCCTGGCGGGTCAAGCGGCACGATCCGGACGCCGGCGGCAAAGACGAAATCGTGCATGAAGAACCGGATACCGCCTATTACACGTCGGTGGGTCGAACGCGATCGGACCGGTTCAACTACATCTTCCTGCGCTCGACCACGACCAGTGAAATGCGCATCATCGACAGTGCCGATCCGGAGGCCCTGCTGGAAGTGTTCTATCCGCGCGAGAACGGTCACGAATACAGCGCGGATCATGTGGGCGACCATTGGGTGATCCGGACCAATTGGAATGCACCGAACTTCCGCATCATGCGGACCGCGAACGGACAGCACGCCGACCGGTCGGCCTGGGCCGAACTGGTGGAACACCGCGACGATATCTTCATCCAGGAATTCGACGCATTCGAGGATTATCTGGCCATTGCCGAGCGTACTGAAGGATTGCGGCGGCTGCGTATCGTCGACCATGCCAGCGGCAAATCCGAGATCCTGGCGTTCGACGAGGCCGCCTATGTGGCCCAGTTGGGGCGGAATCCGGAGCCGGACAGCCATACGCTGCAGTTCGCCTACACCTCCATGACGACGCCGCGCGCGACCTACGAGTTGAATATGAAAACCGGCGAACGCCGCCTGATCAAGCAGCTCGAAGTCGAAGGCGGATTCGATTCTTCCGACTACCGCACCCGGCGCGTCTGGGCCGAGGCGCGTGACGGCACCCGCATTCCAGTATCACTGGCCTGGCACACAAACACGCCGCTGGACGGCAGTGCGCCGCTTTACCAGTACGGTTATGGTTCCTACGGCGCTTCGATGGAACCGGCTTTCTCGCCCGAGCGGATCAGCTTGCTCGACCGCGGCTTCGTCTACGCCATCGCCCACGTCCGGGGCGGTCATGAAATGGGCCGCGAATGGTACGAGCAGGGCAGGTTGCTCAACAAGATCAACACGTTCACCGACTTCATCGATGTCACCGATCACCTGGTCGACGAAGGCCTGGTCGATGGCGACCGGGTGTTCGCGATGGGTGGCAGTGCCGGCGGACTGCTGGTGGGCGCGGTGTCGAACATGGCCCCGGAAAAGTATGCCGGCATAATCGCCCACGTGCCGTTCGTCGACGTGGTCACCACCATGCTGGACGAGACCATTCCGTTGACCACCAACGAGTTCGACGAATGGGGCAATCCGAAAGAACCCGAATACTACGATTACATGCTTTCGTATTCGCCTTACGACAATGTCGAAGCGCAAGCCTACCCGGCAATGCTGGTGACCACCGGACTGTGGGATTCACAGGTGCAGTACTGGGAGCCGGTCAAGTGGGTCACGCGCCTGAGAGATCTCAAGACTGATGACAATCCCCTGTTGCTGCACATCAACATGGATGCCGGGCACGGCGGCCAGTCCGGCCGCTTTCGCCGCCTGGAACAGACTGCCATGGAATACGGTTTTGTGCTCGAACAGGCCGGCCTGAACCAGGGCTGATTCGCGATGCGCTGGCTGCGCCTGCAATTCCTTAGAGGTTCGCGCCAGCATCGCGGCCGGGTAAGGGATTGGTTGCAGGCCCACCCGCGCATATCGGGCGTGCTGGAGCGCGGCGGCTGCCTGAATATTGACGAGTATGCGCTGGCACGCGGCATCGCGGTCGGGTTTTTCATCGGCTTCACGCCGACCGTAGGCATACAGACATTCATGATGTTGGCCGCCTCGCTGTCATTTCGGGCCAACTTCATCGCCGCATTCATCGTCTCGAACGTGAGTAACCCGTTCACAATGGCGCCGCTGTATTACGGCTTCAACCGACTCGGCACCTGGTTGCTGCGGCGACTGCCAATTTCGCATGCACCAGTCGGCGATGTCGGTGAGGAAGTCGTACGCGAAACCCTGGCGATGCTGCTGGGCAGCCTGGTCATCGCGATACCGGCCGCCGCGATCGGTTATTTCGTCTTCCTCTGGCTTTGGCGAAAAACCGGGCTTCACCTGCCACTTCGCAAGGGTCGCGATGATGAGAAGGCAGCCGACGACACCGGCGCATAGTGTTTGCTGATAAGGCAGAACCGCAGATTGGGCAGATCTTCGCAGATTGGATTTTTCCTGTTAATGCTCGGCCAGAACGGCCGAGACAGCGTGTGCGGACATGTACCGTAAATGGCGTGCCTCAAATACCGTAGGTATTAATAACTAATCTGCGTACATCTGCGTAATCTGCGGTGTCCTGTTTTTCGTCCGCATCATGTCTCAAACAATTACCTAATCGGCCAGAAGGAGCTTGCTTGGTCAAAAGCCGGCCTGGTCGGGGATTACTATTCGGGACAGGGGTTCGGGATTGTGGATGGCGTGGCCTTGCAGGTAGTCGATTCCGATCTGCTTTAGCTTCAGAATGAGTTCGATCGATTCGACGGATTCGGCAACCGTGCGTTTGCCGGCAATCTGTGCGACTTCGTGAATCGACCGCACCATTGCATGATCGAGTTCGCTGTGCGCGAGTTCGCGGACAAAGCTGCCGTCGATCTTGACCAGGTCTACCGGAAGTTGTTTCAGGTAGTCGAACGTCGACAGGCCTTTGCCGAAATCATCCAGTGCCACCTGGCAACCGATGTCGCGCAACGCCGAGAAAAAGCGGCGCGCCTGTTCAATGCTGTGAATCGCGGCCGATTCGGTAATTTCGAAGCACAGCAGACCCGGCTCGATGCCGTGGTTGTTGATCAGGTCGAGCAATTCCGGCAGCACGATCTCGCAATCGACCGATTGGCCGGAAAGATTGATATGCCAGGTGCCTATGCGCTTGAAGCGACTTTTCAGCGCCTGAATTCTCTCCAGCGCGTTGGCGACCACCCATCGGTCGATCGCGCGCGCGACGTGATAGCGCTCGGCGGCTTCCATGAACAGATTTGCCGTGTGCAATTGTCCATCGGCATCTTCAAGCCGGACCAACAACTCGCAGCGCCAGTCGGTACCGACCGAGGGGGCAATCAACTGACCGTGAAAACGCATGCGATCGGCGGCGATCGCTTCGTTGATCCGGTTGACCCACGACATTTCCTGTCGTCGTTTGATTGACGAGGCCCGGGTCTCGGTGTGCACGCAAACCTGGTTCCGGCCCAGATCCTTGGCTTCGTAGCAGGCAAGGTCGACCCGCTGCATCAGCAGCGCCGCATCGCGATTGCTGCCGTTGATCTCGACGATGCCGATGCTGGCTGAAACATTGACTGGAAGCTCGTCCCATGAGAATCGGAATTCACCCACGGCATCGCGCAAGCGGTTTGCAACCTGGGTGGCGGTCTCGATGCCGCAGTTGCGCAGGATGATGCCGAATTCGTCGCCATCCAGCCGCGCAAGCAGATCGCCGTCGCGCAGGCAATGGTGGATTCTTTCGGCCAGTCGGACCAGCAGGGCGTCTCCGGCCATGTGTCCGAACGTGTCGTTGACCACCTTAAATTGATCCAGGTCGATCATTCCCAGTGCATGCCGGCCGACAGACGATTCAGTGTCGTGCAGCAGGTGGTTGAGTTCGCGCTCGAACTCGCGCCTGTTGGCCAGCCCCGTGAGTTGATCATGGGCGGCCTGGTAGGCCAGCTCGGCGGAAAGATTGCGGCTTTCCGAGACGTCTTCCAGCACCGCAACAAACAGTCCGCGGCCCCTGAATTCCTCTCCTAGCGCTGCGACCGACAACTTGCCCCAGGCCGTCGAACCGTCCGGCCGCAGATAGCGGCTCTCGAGGTTCAGCAAGGCGTGCGCCAGACGGTCGCGTTCGGCCACCGTACGACGCAATACGGCACGATCGCGGGCATCGCAGAAATGGGTCAGCAGTGTTCCCCGGAGTTGATCCGGTTCGCGATCGAGGAAACTGCACAGCGAGTCGTTGGTCTCCATGAGCACGCCTTCGGAATTCATGAGCGCCATGCCTACGGGTGCGTGCTCGAAGGTGTTCCAGAAGCGCCGTTGGGATTTTCGTACGCCGCGCATGGCCCAGACGAACAAACCGATCAGCAACACGACCAGCAGGACCAGGGAAAGCGTGCTGATCCGGACGGCCAGGTCCGAAAGTCGGCGGCCGCCTTCGCTGACTGCA
This sequence comes from Wenzhouxiangellaceae bacterium, assembly GCA_040904965.1. Taxonomy (GTDB): domain Bacteria; phylum Pseudomonadota; class Gammaproteobacteria; order Xanthomonadales; family Wenzhouxiangellaceae. Next base: position 9,121 of record JBBDSL010000075.1, on the reverse strand, counting down.
AGCGAGAATTCGTGCGCCTTGTCGTCCAGGGTGCGATTGATCATCGCCAGTTCGGATCGTATCGAGTTGATCTGCTCGGGACTTCGGGCCGAAGCGTTCCACAACCCTTCCAGCTCGTTGGCGAGTTGATTCAGGCGAACAATCCAGACGTCGGCCTCGCCCCACTGTTCAACGGCCCGGGAGAACTCGGGCCACCGATTGAAGTAGCGGAAAAGACGCATCATTCGCGGGATGTCATCGGGATGGTTTCCACCCGTGGCGAGAAGCCGGGCGGCATGCGGGTAATCCGGCTCCGATTTCGATAGCTCCATGCGCGCAAGCCGGTCGACAAGCGGAACGGCCAGCTTCTCGCGTGCGCTGCGCAGCAGTTCGGGATTTCCGGATTCGGCGAACCGGTCGAGCTGGAATATGCTCGAGTGATATGCCCTGGACCATTGGCTTTCTCCGGCAACGTAGGCTCTGCTTGCCGCCAGAAGATCGAACACCCCAAGTGCAACGACCAGCGCAAATGCCGTCATGAACAACGACAGGATGATAAAAGGCGCGATACGAAGCCGGTCGCGCAACGAGCCAACCTTTCCCTTGCCCCGGCTCCTTGCGCCGGTAACGGAAATTTTCGGGTCAGTCTTCATTGCTTGGTGAGTTCATCGCAGCCCCTCTTTGCGCAGAAAGCACCGTCTCCGGACGGTACGCAAGACGCAGCGCGTCTTGGTTACTAATGCAATCAGAAGTATCATGCCATGACTCGACCAGCGGAAGACAGCAATGACAAGTCGGCCGGCAGACGTGCTTGACCTATTGTCCCGGCAGGAAAGAGCGCTGGTGACGGCGGTCAGCGAACCGCCCGGGAGAGACCCGGAGCCGGAATCTCTGCATTGTGCACGCTTGCGGTTGCGCAATATCGTCGAAAAATACTCCGAGGAACTCAAGCGCGCGAGGCTTGGCGCCGGCTCGGCCCGGGTGGATCGACGGGTGGCCGAATTGAAGAACAAGCTGGAAATCTTAACTCGAGCCCATGAGGCTTGTCGCAAGCAACTGGCAGCCATCGGGACTCCGGAGTAATGTTGAGGGGCCCAGACCGCTATTTGGCCACCGCACTGGCCGCTGTGGTCGCGGCCGTGGTGTTCTTCGTGGCTGAAGCCGCCACACGCACGGCTTCCAGCGACAAGTCCCAGAAATAGCGGTTGAGTTCGCCCACGGCGCGGGTTTCGGCATTGGTCAGAATCACCAGACCCAGGTCGTGCTTGCGCGAAAAGGCGATTTCGGCGCGGTAACCGGCAACCCAGCCGCCGTGCAAGGCGAGCCGCTCGCCCGGCAACTGGTAAATGCGCCAACCCAGCCCGTACCAGGCATTCTGCAGCACATCGCGCCAGTTGCGCTTGGTCATCTCGTTGGCAGTCCTGATCCTGGGCTGGAGCACTTCGGCGACGACGTCGGCGGAAATCACGTCCGGGCGATGACCGAGAAGCGCAATCGTCCATTGCGCCATGTCGATGATTCCGGCGTTGATGCCGGCCGCCGAAGGCACCTGGTAGTAAGTCGTGCGCGGCGTGGAACCCAGCCAGCCGGCGCGCGTCTTGAGGTGCGGTTGGGCATGATTCTTTGCGCTCACGAATGCGTGATACCCAACCGATGCGCCGGTCATGCCCAATGGTTCGAAGATGCGTCTTTGCATTGCCAGCGGAAAGGGCAGGCCGCTGGCCTCATCGATCACGTCTTCGACCAGACTGAACACGTTGTTCTGGTAGCTGTAGCACTTGCCGGGCGCACACAGGGGTTCGAGCGTGCCGAAGCGCGGCAGGATTTCCTCGCGGCTGATGCCGGCCTCGATCAGGTTGTCGTAGGCGTTGCGTACATAGCCGGATCGCTGGCCCAGCACATCCTCCACCGTGAGCGGGCGTGGCTGCGGCTTTAGCTGAAACGACGGGGTGAACGCGGTGATCGGCTGGTCCAGCGAGAATTGGTGCTCGGATGCGAGTGTCGCGGCCAGCACGCCGGAAAAGCCTTTCGACAGCGACGCGATGCGAAACAGCGTGCCGACATCGATGGGGCGGGTTCGGCTGCGATCGGTGTGGCCGAAGGTACCCAGCCGGAGAATCTGCCCACGGTGAACGATTGCGAACGCACCACCCGGTACATCTCTGGCCGAGAGTTCCTGCTCGAAGCGTTCGGCAAAAGTCCGGGAAACGGCATCGAGCCCCGGTTCGGCGGCCAGCGTCCAGCCCGACAGCGCCAGGCAGCAACCGAGCGCGATCAAACCGGGAACGCCAGCAAGAGTTAGTCGTGGCCGAAGAAGGAAACTCAACATACCCGATTCCTGCCCCCGGACTTGGCCCGATACAGACTCTGGTCGGCAGCGCGCATGATGTCGCTGGTACTCGTCATCTCGGAGGTCCATTGCGCCACCCCGGCCGAGATGGTGAGATTCCTGATTTGCCCCTCGATCTCGAAACTGTAATCGGCAACTGCGGTGCGGATCTGTTCCAGACGCTCGCGCGCGGCCTCGGGTTCAATCTCGGGCATCAGCAGGGCGAATTCCTCGCCCCCGATCCGGGCGAGCACATCGCGCGATGCGATGCCATCGGTAAAAATCGCGGTCAACTGCCTCAGCGCGCTGTCGCCTCCCAGATGCCCCAATTCGTCATTGATTTTCTTGAAGTGATCGATATCCAGAATCGCCAGCGCAAGCGGTTGCATTCTTGCTCCGCGCCGCTTGCGAATTTCGTGTTCCAGCATTCCGACCAGGTGGCGACGATTGTACAAGCCGGTCAGCGCGTCGCGATGTGCATTCTCGTGCAGTTCGAGATGATAATCCGCCTCGATATTGCCCGCGTCGATGAACTTCAGCACGGTGCTGCCGATGCGCAACTGATCGCCGTCGGACAGCGATGCATTTTCGACGACCTGACCATTGAGAATGGTCCGGTTGGTCGAACCGAGATCTTCCAGCCAGTAGGTTTCCGAATGCCGGGTCAGGCGGCAGTGGGCACGCGATACGTTGCGTTCGGAAATCTGGAAATCGCAACTGTAGTCGCGCCCGATGGTGAGTTGGGCGTTGCCAAGCGGAATCCGTGTGCCCAGACGCGCCCCCCGGATCACGACCAGGCAGGCATTCTCATGCGTCGCTGACGGTCCGTCGCTGCCGGACAGGATGGTGTCGGCATCAGTGGACATATCGGGAAGAGACTTTTTGGGCACGCGGGCGGATCTGCCTGGCAATGGGTTCGGACACGCTATTGTACTGTGCGTCAGGATGCTGCTGAGCAACCCGTGCCGGGTTGTTCAACGCCTGGCCGGAACGCGGTCCGCATCCACGGCGCGTAGCTTTTCGGCCGCGGCATCCAGCGTTGCATCGTCCTTGGCGAAGCAGAACCGGAGGATGCGCTGATCGCGACCGTCGGCGTTGAACACCGAGACCGGAATGCAGCCTACGCCAACTTCCTGCGTCAGCCACTCGGCCATCGCGGTATCGGCCAGGTCGCTGATTTCGCGATAGCCCATCAGCTGGAAGTAGGTGCCACGGCACGGCAGCAGTTCCCAAGCGCTGTTCTCCACGGCCCGGCGAAAGTGATCGCGCTTTTGCTGATAGAAGTCCGGCAGTTCCAGATGGAACGACGGATCGGCCATAAAAGCTGCGATCGCATGTTGCACCGGTGTCGAGATACTGAACGTAACATACTGATGTATCTTACGAAATTCTGCCGTCATCTGTGGTGGTGCGACGCAATAACCAATTTTCCAGCCGGTCGTGTGATAGGTCTTGCCGAATGACGAGACGACGAAACTGCGCGCACGCAACGCCGCCGAACGCAGCAGGCTCTGGTGCTCCAGGCCGTCGAAGATGATGTGCTCGTAGACTTCGTCGGAGAGCAGGAATGCCGCGCTGTCGGCAGTGACCCGCTCCAGTTTTTCCAGGTCGTCGGCGCTGAATGCAGAGCCGGTGGGGTTGTGCGGCGAGTTGACCACGATCAGTCGGGTCTTCGGACCGATCGCGTCGGCCAGGGCGTCGAAGTCGATGGCGTAGTCGGGCGCGGTCAACGGCAAGTGTATGCAGCGTCCGCCGGCCAGTTGCACCGCCGGCGCGTAGCTGTCGTAGGCGGGATCGAACACGATCACTTCGTCGCCGGGGCGGACCACGGTCTGGATGGCGACGAACAGAGCTTCGGTGGCGCCGGAAGTGACCGTGATTTCCTCGTCCATATTCACTTGTGCGCCGTAGAGATTGCCGAGTTTTTCGACGATCCGCTCGCGCAGCAACGCCAGTCCGGGCATCGGCGCGTACTGGTTGTGCCCGGCGGCCATGGCCTCGGCGACCAGTTCGCGCAGGCGCGCCGGGCATTGGAAATCCGGAAAGCCCTGCGACAGATTGATCGCGCCGTGGCGCATGGCCATCTGGGACATGACGGCAAAAATGGTTGTTTTGACGTCCGGCAGCCGGGATTGCCCGGCCAGATTGTCGGCTGGATTCATAGCGCTTCGAGTCGAATGTCGGAAAAATCAGGATAGCGCCGATGGCGTGAACCTGCTTCGGTGCCCGCACGGACGATCTGGACGGTCTTCATGCCGGCTCCCGCCGCCGCATCCAGCTCCGCCTCCAGGTCTGAAAAGAACGCGATCTCGCCGGCCGGGCGGCCGACCAGTTCGGCAATCGCGTAGTAAGACCCCACGTCTTTCTTGGGACCGGTGGTGGTGTCGAAAAACCCGTCGAACCATTCGAGGATATCACCGTAGTCGCTGAACGAGAAGTACAGCTTCTGTGCCGCCACCGAGCCCGAGGAATAGACGTATAGCGGGAAGCCGTCTGCATGCGCCTGCTTCAGCCAGGCGAGGGCATCGGGGTAGAGGTGGGCGGTGAAATCGCCTTGTTCGTAGCCGGACTTCCAGACCATGCCCTGCAACGTCTTGAGTGGCGTGGCCTTGCGGTCGGCGTCGATCCAGCCGATCAGCGCCGTGACAATCGCGTCCCGGTCGCTTTCCGCGACACCGGCAAGTTGCGCTGTTGCGGACAACTCGGCCGCGACTTGCGGCTCGTCGGCATGCGCTTCGATAAAGTCGGGCAGGGCGCGCCGGGCATACGGAAACAACACCTGCTTGACGAACGCGATGTCGGCGATGGTGCCTTCAATATCCAGCAGCGCGATCGATGCCATCAGGATTCCAGCCGGTCGAAACGGCCGGCAATATCGCTGCCGGTGAACTGTGCCACCCAGCCTTCGGGATTGTTGAACAGGCGGATGGCCGTGAATTCCGGTTTCGGCCCCATATCGAACCAGTGCGGGGTATCGGCCGGCACGCCGATCAGGTCGCCGCGCTCGCAAAACACCTCGTAGACCCGGTCGCCGATATGCAGGCTGAACAGTCCCCTGCCGTTGACGAAAAAGCGCACCTCGTCCTCGGCATGGGTGTGCTCGTCGAGAAATTTCCGGCGCGCGGCTTCGCGCTCGGGGTGGTCGGGCCACATGCTGACCACGTCGACGGCCTGGTAACCCTGCTCGCGCTTGAGGCGCGCGATGTCGTCGGCATAGGCTTGCAGGATCTTCTCCTGGGAATCGCCCGGGGCGATCGCGGCGGCTGCCTGCCAGCGCTCGAAACGCACCTCGGCTTTTGCCAGTTCGCGAGCTGCCGCATCGTGGTCGGAGGTCTCCAGCAGCGCGACGGCGGGGTCGTCGTCGGCAAATATCCTGAGTTGGCTCATCGATTCTCCAGAAGTTCGCAGTTGAGGATGAAATCCAGGGCCTCGAGATGGCGTGCCGCGTCGGCCACGCTGCGGCCCCAGGTGTAAATTCCGTGGCCGGCAATCAGGTAGGCCGGCGGAGCATTCGGGCGCTCCAGCCAGGGCTGTACGGCCTCGGCGAGCCGCTGCATGTTCTGGTCGTTGGCAACCACCGGCAACTCGATTGCGGCAGCGTGCGTATCGACCCCGGTCAGCGCCTTGAGCAGTTCGTAATTTTCCAGCCGTAGTACCCGGGCGCCGGCGCGGTCGGCGCGCCTTGATACGACGGTCGCGGCGGGCGAGTGCACATGCAGCACGGCAGCGGTCTCGGGTTGCTGGCTGTAGATCTGGACGTGCAGCAGCGCTTCGGCCGATGGCCGGGCATCGTCCAGCGGTACGCCGTCGGCATCAAGCCGCATCAGGTCGCTCGCCTCCAGTCTGCGCTTGTCGGCACCGGAACGGGTCACCATGATGCTGCCGTCTTCGAGCTGCACCGAATAGTTACCGCTGGTCGCCGGTGTCCAGCCGCGCGCGCCGAAATCGCGGGCGATCCGGATCAGCGCATCCAGACGCTCCCGGTCCGTTCCGGTGCCGATTTCGGTGGTCGTTTCGATAGTCATATTTCGATTGTCATATTTCGATAGTCATACCGATACCCATTCCAATGGCGCCAGTCAGACGGTCAGACACGAATTATAACGACCGTTTTCCATGCGAGAATATACCGATGATTGCCACCATATCGCGAATTGCTAGGTCGTTTCTGGCCACCATACTGATCGGGCTGAGCACGGCCGTGCACGTGCCTCCGCTACTGCTGGTCGCGCTGGTCAAGGCGCTGCTGCGGGTCCAATCGGTGCGGCGCTGGTGCGACAGGTGGCTGATGCGCCTTGCCGAGAGCTGGATCGGTGTCAACAGCTGGATGATCGACCATCTGACCGACACCCGGATCGTGGTCGAAGGAATGCCGCAGACCAGCATCGAAGGCAACTATCTGGTCATTAGCAATCACCAGAGCTGGGTCGATATTCCGGTGCTGCAGAAGTTGTTCAACCGGAAGTTGCCGCTGCTGCGGTTTTTCCTCAAGAGCCAGTTGATCTGGGTGCCGTTGCTGGGGCTGGCGTGGTGGGCGCTTGATTTTCCGTTCATGAAACGCTACTCGAAGCAAATGCTGGCCAAACGCCCCGAACTCGCCGGTCGCGATATCGAAATCACCCGCAGGGCCTGCCGAAAATTCGCCGACATTCCGGTATCGGTCATGAATTTTGTCGAGGGCACGCGTTTCACGCCGCTCAGGCACGCGGCGCAGAATTCGCCCTACCGGCACCTGCTCAAACCGCGCGCCGGCGGCGTGGCGTTCGTGCTCGACGCGATGGGCGACACCATAGATACCCTGGTCGATGTGACCATCAGCTACTGCGGTCCTGCACCAAGATTGTCCGACCTGTTCGCCAATCGAGTGGAAGAGATCCGGGTATCGATCCGAACCCTGCCGTTGTCCCAAGCACCGGCGGCCGAAGAATATGCCCGGGACCCCGAACGCCGGGCGCGCTTCCAGCAGTGGATCAATGATCTCTGGCGCGCGAAGGACCGGACCATTGACCATCTGCTGAAAAAAGCGTCTGACAGATCGTAGGCCCCTGACGCAAGTTTGCCCGGCCCATGCCCGAGCGTTCAATCCAAAAAATCGCGGAACGCGGCACGCGCTGCCGGAAAGCCAGCGGTTTGCTGCGAGCGGACGCGTCCGAAACTCGCTTCGGGCTTGCCTCTCGGCGCTTGTCATGACCGATCGTGGGCTGCGATTGTTATGACAAGCGTGGCGCTCAATGCAGGCCCCGGCTTCAGTTCGCACCGACGCCTTGCCAGCCTTGCCACGAGTGTCGCCACAAGAGTCGAGAGACAAACTGCCCGAGACAGGATTTATGAATGTATTGGCAAGTTTGGTGATGCACGTCACGTTGTGGAACATTTGGTCGTGAAAACAAAAGAATTTTCTTGACTTTTTCGACGTTCACTCGCTAAATTCAGTGCACAAGCCGGGCCGGCATACCCGGGCTTCGATTCATAACGGTGAGGGGACGCGCATCGGAATCCTCCGGTCTGCGGTGTTTTTTTGCAGTCATACTCTGGAGTTCAAACGACATGAGATTTAAATCAACAGGACAATTCTTATTGGCATTTGTGTTGGCGTTTGCCACTTTCGCCGTGTCCGCCGCCGAGCTGCACCGCTCGTCGCAACCGATCGAAGGGCAATACATTGTTGTGTTCAACAAGCTCGCCGACGATCATCCCGGCGAAGTACTCAAGCCGAAGTCGGGCCGCGACAGCGGAAATGGTCCCGGCATTCTTGGCCAGCCGTCGGAACGGGCGGTCGAATCGGCATCGACCCGTGCCGTGGTCAATGCGGCAGTGGATCTGGCCGTGGAGCATAATCTTGAAGTACAGCACACCTACGTCAACGTACTTCAGGGCATGGCGGTCCGTGCCTCCAAGGCCGACATCAACCGGATGCTTCACGACCCGCGTATCGACTATATCGAAGAAGACGGCGAGGTTTTCCTCAGTGCCACCCAAAGCAACGCGACCTGGGGTCTGGACCGGATCGACCAGCGCGATCGCCCGCTCAACGGCAGCTACATTTACAACACCGGCGCCTCGAACGTGCGCGTCTATGTGATCGACAGCGGTATCCGTTCCAGCCACAACGATTTCGGCGGACGGGTGCTGGCCGGTGCAACTGGCGTTAGCGACGGACGCGGCACCGAAGACTGTAATGGTCACGGTACCCATGTGGCCGGAACCATTGGCGGCTCGACCTGGGGTGTTGCCAAGAGCGTCCGGCTGGTGCCGGTTCGTATATTCGGCTGCACCGGCGGCGCCTCGACTTCACTGATCATTTCCGCCATGGATTGGGTGCGCGCAAACGCAGTCAAGCCGGCCGTGACAAACATGAGTCTGGGTGGGCCGGCGTCTTCGTCCATGGACAGCGCGACCAACAACCTGATCAACAGCGGCGTTACCGTGGTGGTTGCCGCCGGAAACGAAAATCAGAACGCCTGCAACGTATCGCCGGCACGGGTATCGGCGGCGATGACCGTCGGCTCGACCACATCAAGCGATGCGCGCTCGAGCTTTTCGAACTTCGGCACCTGCGTGAACATTTTCGCGCCGGGCAGTTCCATTCGCTCGGCCTGGTACACCAGCAACACGGCCACCAACACCATCAGCGGTACCTCGATGGCGTCTCCGCACGTGGCCGGAGTGGCCGCGTTGTGGCTGGCCGGCAACCCCGGTGCATCGCCTTCGCAGATCCGCAACACGATCTACAATCGCGCCACCACCGGTCGCCTGAGCGGCATCGGTTCGGGTTCGCCCAACCGGCTGCTGTATTCGCGCTGACGCTTCCCC
>JBBDSL010000074.1:0-5669 GCA_040904965.1 Wenzhouxiangellaceae bacterium | reverse complement strand
GCGAAACGTACTGAAAGATCCCGGATCGGAGCCGAATGACTTACACCTAACCACCCGACCTCTCCGACCGTCACATCAAATAGCTGCCGCCTGTAAGAGCGTTTTTGCCTACTTTTGTCGCGATTGACAAAAGTAGGTCGCCTGCAAGCGCGCAGCGCGAGGCGAAATCGCTTTTGAACTTGAATTTGAAAGCAGCCCGCACCCAGCATGGGTATTCGCGCGCAGCGCGAGGCGAAATGGTTTTGACCTTGAAGTTGAATTTAGAAAGCACGCCGCACCCGGCGAACTAATCCGGCAATCGCGTGGCGCCAACCAGCTGACCGAAAAACAGCGCGTTGGCGAACAGCCGTTCGGTGCCCACCCAGTAGCCGCGGAACAGGTAGTCATCGGCAATCCGCACCACCAGCCCGCGGCCCAGGCGGTCGGCTGCCAGCGCCGGCGTGCCGGCCAGTTTTTCCGACACCGCGTCTGAAAGATACCCGGCCACCAGCGGCTCGTCGGCGTAGCGCCCGGGGGTGGCATAGCGATTGTCGCTGGCTTGCAACAGGTGTGCCCCCTGACGGAATACCGTGATCCGGTCGGCGTCGTAGCCATATCCCAGCGGGTGGGTGTTGTCCAGATTCATCGCCAGCGCACTGCCGCCGATCAGCTTGCGCGCGAAGTCCTGTTCATAGTCGGCGTAGCGGGCCGGCTTGGTATCCTGCTCGCCATCGTCATCATTGTCCTGGCCATTGTCCTGACCGTCGTCTGCCGTATCCTCTTCGGCGAACGACCAGCCAAGCTCGAGCGACTCCACCCATGCCGCGCCGCTGCCCAAGGCAACCAGTTGTCCGCCCTGACGGACGAATTCGGTCAGCGCCTGACTGAAACCTTCGCCGTGACGATCCCACGAGCCGGGCGGCATGATGACGTGGGTATATTCATTCAGGTTCGATGGCAGGTCATCGGCGTCGATTTGGGTCACGGGCTGGTCCAGGATGGTGTCGAACCAATGCCAGACGTAACCGGCGCCATAGGAACTCACCCCGTTGCCGGTCAGCAGCACCGGTCTGGGTGCCTTGAGCACCGGGATCGAGGGGCTGCCCAGGTCGCTGCCGGCACTGGCCAGACCGCTGTCGATGCCGACAACCACAACACCGTGCTGTTCGGCCAGCGTCTGCAGCGCTTCGTGTACCGGCGCCAGGTGGTCCGGCTGAATCCCCGGGTGCACGATGATGCTGCCGCGGCCATAACGACCGGTCTCCCCGCGGCCGGTCAGTTCCAGCGATTCACTGGTGGCCTGGACGCGGTAGCCCCGCGCCAGCAGCTCGGCCAGCACGGCCGGTGCGTAGTGCTGTTGCCAGTCGATGACCCAGGCAGTGGCATCCGGATCGATGGCTCCGGCCGAGACGCTCGGCAATGTTTCGGCCGAAAGCGCGTTGCCCGCATCCGGCAGTGTCCGGGTCTGGCTCAGCGGGAGGTTGAAGGCGTGCTGCAGCGGCCAGGCCGATACGTCGTAGAAGGTCTCCATGGGCAGTTCGGTGGGGGTCGCGAATAGCGCGTCGATGAACCGGTACTGGTCCTGCATCGCGGGAATCGCCCAGGCTTGTCCCGGGCCGTAATCGCGACCGTCGATGGTGATGGTCGAATTCAGGTTGCGGATCTCGATGTCGTGCCCCAGCAGGATTTCCAGCAGCCGGCGGGCACGCAGCGGGTCGCCACCGTCGCCCAGCAGCCAGCCGCCGCGGCCGGCGGTCTCGCGCGCCTCGGAATAGAAATCGGTCTGGTGGGCCACCAGCTCGCCGGAAAGATCGCGAGAAGCATTCAGCGTGGAAATGGAAGTGCGTACCTGGTTGGCCACGGCGTCGGCAAACGTGCGTTCGCCGAACGGGGTTTCCATCCGGTGGCCGCGTGCCGAGCCCTGTTCGAACAGGATGCCGATGCCACCGGTCAGATCGGGGTAGGTCGAGCCCTTGCCCAGGTAGTAGTCGTCAAAACTTTCACGGCTGTAGTAGGGCTCGCCGGCGGCGTCGAGGATTTCGCCGTGATACTGGGCGATCTTCTGCGTCAGTTCGAAGACCCGGTCGGGCGTGGCCGGATTGTTGCGTTCGGGAATTCCCGGCTGAAAGAAGTAGCTCGAGCCGTGGCCCATTTCGTGGGCGTCGGTCAGCACGTGCGGGCGCCACTGGTGGTAATGCGCCATGCGCTGGCGCGAGACCGGGTGGGTCAGCGGCATCCAGTCGCGGTTGAGGTCGAACCAGTAGTAGCTGGTGCGTCCGTTCGGCCAGGCCTCGTTGTGTTCGCGGTCGTTGGGGTCGGCCGAGGGATTGCGCCCGTTGTGCATGTTCGCCCAGTGGGCAAAGCGGGCTGCACCGTCCGGGTTGATGACCGGCTCCATTACGATGACCAGGTCGTCCAGCCAGCCTCGGACCTGTTCATCATCGGACCAGGCCAGATACCAGGCCATGACCACGGCCGCCGAGGCGCCCGAGGCTTCGTTGCCGTGCACCGAATAGCCCAGCCACACCACCGGCGGGCCTTCGCCCGCGCGGCTGGCGCGCTGCCGGTCGGCGCGGATGTCTTCGATACGCGTCAGGCGGTCGGGGTTGGCGAAATACACCAGGATCTGGTCGCGACCGCCGTGGGTCCGGCCGATGGTTTCGATGCGCACTCGATCCGAGTTTTCAGCCAGCTCGCGGTAGAAGCGAACCAGTTCATGGTGATACGGATGACGCTGACCGGGCTCGAATCCGAGCAGGTCGGCCGCCGACGGCGCATCGTCGGGCGCCCGGGCCGAATCGGGCAGGCCGGGGAGCGCGGCGACCGGGTTTGCGAGAAAAAGACTGGCGGCAGCAAGAACAAGCGTGATTGTGATGCGCATGATGGTCGAGTCAACTGTTGAGCAGGCTGCTAGCATAACGGACCGAAGCGTAAAATTCGCCTACCAGGAGATATCAATATGCAGCTTGATTCCCGAGACATCGCCGACGGGCAACCGATTTCGCCGCGTTTCGCGTTCGGCCGCCCCGATGCCGAGAACCACATGGCGCTTGCCGGCAACATCAGTCCGCAGTTGGTCTGGCACGATGCGCCGGAAGGGACGAAGTCGTTCGCGCTGCTGTGCGTCGACCCGGATGTGCCGTCGCAGGCCGACGATGTGAACACCGAGGGCCAGACGCTGCCGGCCGACATGCCGCGCGTCGACTTCTATCACTGGGTCATGATCGACATTCCAGCCGACGTGCGCGAACTCGCGACCGGACAATGCAGCGATGGCGTCACCGCGGCGGGCAAGCGCAACCCCCCGGGGCCTGACGGCGCGCGCCAGGGGCTGAACAACTACACCCAGTTTCTGGCCGGTGTCGAAGATCTGGAAGGCCGCTACTTCGGCTACGATGGCCCCTGCCCGCCATGGAACGACGAACGGTTGCATCATTACCATTTCACCGTATACGCACTGGATGTCGACAAACTCGACGTTGCGGACGAGTTCGATGGTCCGGCGGTGATGGAGGCCATCAAGGGCCACATCCTGGATCAGGCCACGATTAGCGGGACCTACACGCTGAACCCGGAGGTGGGGTGAGGCGATCGAAGCCGCCATCGTAGGAGCCTGCCTTGCAGGCGATTCTTCCAAAGGTGCAGTAGCATGAATGTTGTCCGATTCGCCTGTAGGGCAGGCTCCTACGCCGGGCCTTGCCAGGCATCTCGTTTCGCGTAGCGTTTGCTCATGCCGCATCACATATGACCGCCGTCCAAATCATCATCCTCGCCCTGATTCAGGGCATTAGCGAATTTTTACCGGTCTCGAGTTCCGCCCACCTGATCCTGGTTGGCCAGTTATCGAACTGGGCCGATCAGGGTCTGGCCTTCGATGCAGCCGTACATGCCGGTACCCTGGCAGCGGTAGTGCTGTATTTCCGCCGCGACCTGGCGGCACTGGGACGGGCAGGAGCGCAGCGCGACGGCGATCCGGTACAGCGCAAGCTGTTGGCGGGTCTGGCCGTCGCGACGCTGCCGGCGCTGGTCGTCGGGGCGCTGGCTGCCGACTGGATCGGCTTGTGGCTGCGCAGCCCGCTGGTCATTGCGGCCACGACGATGGGCTTCGGCCTGTTGCTGGGACTGGCCGACCGCTTCGGTGCCGGCCGTCGAGCGCTGGAGTCGCTGAGCACCCGCGGCGCCCTGTTCATCGGCCTGGCCCAGGTGCTGGCGCTAATACCCGGAACGTCGCGTTCGGGCGTCACGATTACGGCAGGGTTGGTGCTGGGCCTGGAGCGCGAAGCCGCGGCCCGCTATTCGTTCCTGCTGTCCATCCCCATTATTGCCGCGGCCGGCGGCTGGGGCTTCGTCACCGGGCTGGCCGACGGCGGATCGTTCGAGTTCGGCCGGTTCCTGACAGCCGCGATCATCGCCGGCGTGTTCGCCTGGCTGACCATCGCCGCGTTCCTGGCCTGGCTGCGCCGCTTTGGAATGACGCCGTTCGTCGTCTACCGCCTGATCCTGGGGGCGTTTCTGCTGGTCTGGTTCTGGCCAGTTTGACGACGATCTTAATGGCGATTTTGATGGCGATTTTGATGACAGTCACATTTTCGCCGATTCGATCCGCTACCATAGATCGTTGAAATTGTCCGGCATTTGCGGATATTTTAGCGATCAAACATCACTCACATCACAAGGAAGACACTCCAATGAGTGCACAACACATCCTGAAACAGATCAAGGATGAAGAAATCGAATTCGTCGACCTGCGTTTTTCCGACACCCTGGGCAAGGAGCAGCATCTGACCTTGCCAGCCTCCCAGGTGGATGAAGACATGCTGGCCGAGGGCAAGATGTTCGACGGCTCCTCGATCGTCGGCTGGAAAGGCATCAGCGAATCGGACATGGTGCTGATGCCGGATACCGAGTCGGTATTCGTCGATCCGTTCTCGGAATACCCGACGCTGAACCTGCGCTGCGACGTGCTCGAGCCCGACACGCTGCAGGCCTACAACCGCTGCCCCCGGTCCCTGGCCAAGCGAGCCGAGGCCTACCTGGCGGCAAGCGGCGTCGCCGACGCGGCGTATTTCGGCCCCGAGCCGGAATTCTTCGTATTCGACGACGTGCGCTGGAAGAACGATATCTCCGGTTGTTCCTATCACATCGACTCCGAAGAAGCCGCCTGGAACACGCACAAGGAATATGCCGACGGCAACATCGGCCACCGGCCACGCATCAAGGGTGGCTACTTTCCGGTGCCGCCGGTCGACAGCCTGGCCGATCTCAGATCGCTGATGTGCGTCACGCTGGAGGCCTGCGGCATTCCGGTCGAAGTTCACCACCACGAAGTCGGTACCGCCGGCCAGTGCGAAATCGGCACCAAGTTCAATTCGCTCACGCGCAAGGCTGACGAATTGCTGATCATGAAATACATCGTCCACAATGTCGCCCACCTGCACGGGCGCACCGCGACCTTCATGCCCAAGCCGCTGGTCGGCGACAACGGTTCCGGCATGCATGTGCATCAATCGCTGGCCAGGGAAGGCAACAACCTGTTTTCCGGCGACCAGTACGGCGGGCTGTCGGAGACCGCGCTTCACTATATCGGCGGCATTTTCAAGCACGCGCGCGCGATCAATGCATTCTCGAACTCCACCACCAACAGCTACAAGCGCCTGGTGCCGGGTTTCGAGGCGCCGGTGCTGCTGGCC
>JBBDSL010000073.1:0-32235 GCA_040904965.1 Wenzhouxiangellaceae bacterium | reverse complement strand
CAAAATTGTTCGCCATCGAGCCCAAAAATGCTTGACAGCCAACAGAGTATCTACGCCTTCCTGATCACCTTTCCGCAGCGCCAGATCAGGTAGTTGGCCACCAGCCAGAAGCGCTTGAACGCCGGGTTGCGGGTCTGCTTGTGGTGGTAGCGGTAGTAGATCTGCTGCACGATGACGGCCAGCCGGAACAGGCCGTAGACCTCATAGAATGCCCAGTTTTCAGGTGCATAGCCCATCTTTTCGCAGTAGTACTCGACCACCTCGCGGCGGGTGAACATGCCCGGGAGGTGAGTGGGCTGGCGGCGGAATGCGCGGAATACGCGATCGTCGTCGGCCTGCACCCAGTAGGCCATGGCATTGCCCAGGTCCATCAGCGGGTCGCCCAGCGTGGCCATTTCCCAGTCCAGCACCCCAATGATCTTCAGTGGGTCGTCGGCATCAAGCACCAGGTTGTCGAACCGGAAATCGCCATGGATCAAACGGATCGCGACCTCGTCGGGCGTGTTGTCCGACAGCCAGCGCATGATCTTCTCTCCGCGCATCACGTTCCAGGTTCCGGCCTTCCTGAATCGTCCGGACCAGCCGTCGATCTGGCGCCGATTGTAGCCAGCGCCCTTGGCAAGCTTTTCCAGCCCGGTCGCTTCGATATCCACCGAATGCAGCTCGATCAGGGCGTCGATGGCGTTGCGGCATAGCTGGCGGGTCTGCGTATCGGAGAGTTCCAGACCCTTTGGCATGTTGGCGCGCGGAATGATCCCCTCCAGGCGCTGCATGATGTAAAAATCCGAGCCGATCACATCATGATCCTCGCAGGCAGCCAGCATCTTCGGCACCTTGGGAAACACCGGCTTCAGGGCCTTCTGGATGCGGTACTCGCGGATCACGTCGTGGGCCGACTTCGCCTTGGTACCGGCCGGCGGCCGGCGCAGGATCAGGTCACGGCCGGGGTAGCGCAGCCGGTAGGTCAGGTTCGACGCGCCCTTGGGAAACTGCTCGACCTGCGGCGTGCCTTCAAGGCCTTCAATGCGTTGTTTCAGCCAGCCATCAAGCGCTTCGGCGTCGAACGCGTCCTCGTCGCGCAGCGTGCGCGGCCGGTCGATGAGTTGGGCGGTTTGGTTGTTGTTCAAGGGCGGGTTCCCGATTGAGGGTTGGCTGACGATGAAAGGCGTAAATGGTAAATGGTGAATGGTAAATAGCAATCAAAGGCCGAACCGGCCCGGGTACCGTTTTTTGATTGCTATTTACCATTCACCATTTACCACTCACTAATTTACGAATTTTCATTCTCCTCGCTGTCCAGCCAGCGGTACAACGTTCTGCGCCCCACGCCCAGCAGGGCCGCGGCGCGGCGCTTGTTGCCGCCGGTGCGTTCCAACACATGGCGTACGTAGCGACCCCGCAGCTCCTCCAGCGTCGGCAGCACGTCGCCTTGCAGCAACTTGTCCGGAATGGATTCGCGCGCGCGCCCCGGCGATCGGGCATTGCCGCGGCGTATGCGTGCCGGCAAATCCTCGGCGCCGATCACCTCGCCGTTGCAGAACGTTACCGCCCGCTCGATCGCGTTGCTCAACTCGCGCACGTTGCCGGGCCAGCCGTATGCTTTCAGACAAGCCAGCGCATCGTCACCCAAGCGGCGCGCCGGCCGATCTGCGGCGCGTGCGTGCTGCAACAGGAATTCCTGTGCCAGCAAGTCGATATCGTTGTCGCGCGCGGTCAGCGACGGCACCTCGAGCTGGAATGCCTCCAGCCGATAATAGAGATCCTCGCGGAAACTGCCGTCGTTCACGCATTCGCTCAGATCGCGGTTGGTGGCCGCGACCACCCGCACGTCGACCTGGATTTCCTGTTCTTCACCAACCGGCCGTATCCGGCCGTCCTGTAGCGCGCGTAACAGGCGCGCCTGCAGCGGCAGCGGCATTTCGCTGATTTCGTCCAGAAACAAGGTGCCCCCATCGGCCTCGCGGAACAGCCCGGAGCGCGCCTTGTCGGCGCCGGTGAAGGCACCGGCTGCATAGCCGAAGAATTCGCTTTCCATCAGGTCGGCCGGTACCGCGGCGCAGTTGACCGCCACAAACGGTCGGTCGGCACGTCGGCTTTCTGCGTGCAATGCACGCGCCACGCGCTCCTTGCCGGCGCCCGAAGGCCCGCTGACCAGAACCGCACCGTCGGCGCGCGCGATGCGCTCGATCTGGTCGAACAGTTCCTGCATTGCCGGGCTGTTGCCCAGCATGCCGTGAAATCCGCGCTCCCCGGACCGGTCGCGGTATTCATCCAGCTCGTCGCGCAGTCGCCGGTGCTCGACCAGTCGCTGGCAGGCAATCAGGAAATGCTCGATATCCAGCGGCTTGGTCAGAAAATTGTCAGCACCGGCCTTGAGCGCGGCCACAGCGCGTTCGACCGTACCGAACGCGGTAATCATCAACACCGCCGGCGGACGCGGCAGGCGCAACAGCGACTCCAGCAATTGCATCCCGTCGGCCTTGGGCAACTGCAGGTCGGTGACGACCAGGTCCGGACGAAACCCGGCGGCCAGTTCGAATCCGCCCTCGGCCGAACGGCTGGTTCTCACCGCCCAGCCCTGGCTGCCCAGCTCCTCGGCCAGCATTTCGTTGAGCGTGCTGTCGTCCTCGACCACCAGCACCCGTGCCGCATCAATCATGCGAACTCCTTTTGGGCAGAATCATTTCGAAGCGACAACCGCCCAGTTCGGCGCTGCGCTCGACCCGGATCTCGCCGCCGTGAATCTCGGTCACGGTGCGCACGATGGTCAGGCCCAGCCCGGTGCCCTGGCCGGATTTGCGATCGCTGCTGAACGGCTCGAACGCCGCCTCACGCCGCTCGGGGTCGAGACCGGGGCCGTCATCCTCGACCGTCACTACGGCCTTGTCGTCGCGCAACTCCGCTCGAACCCGCACACTGGACTCGGCCGCCTGCAGCGCGTTGCGAACCAGATTCAGCACGGCATGCTCAATGCGCACTGCAAGCCCCGGCATATTTACCGGTCCGTGCTGATCATAATGCAGTTCGATCGCCCGGCTTTCGGCTTCCGGACGCGCGCCGTGAACCGCGCGATCCACCACCGCTGCCAGATCGAAGACTTCGAATTTTCCGGGCTGATCGCGTACCAGACTCATCAATTGCTCGACCAACTGTCGGGTGCGCTGTAATTGCTCGCCGATACGCAGCAGCCGTCGCCGACTCTCGTCATCGGCAACCGATTGCTCGAGCCGCCGCACATCGGTCTGGATCACGGTCAGTGGCGCGCCCAGTTCGTGCGCGACGCCGGCCGAGAACCGACCCAGCGCAGCCTGACTTTCCTGCTGCCGAATCCGCTCGCTGAGTTCGACCTCGGCGTCGCGCCGCTGCATCACTTCGGATTCCGCCTGATCCAGGGCGTCGAGCATGTGGTTGAGGCCGCCGGCAAGCTGCGCCAGTTCCTGCGGCGAGCGCACCTGGGCCCGCCACTCCCGATCCCCTTTTTCGACGCGCCGCATGTCGTTCAGCAACAGCCGTACCGGGCGCATCAATGCGACCTGGTGACCGATCAGCAATACCGCCAGAATCAGGCCCAGCCCGCCGAGCATGGCCGCCACGCCCAGTATGCGGGTGCGCTCCAGCCGGCGCTTGATGTCGCTTTCCTCGCGAACCACCTGCAACAATGCATCGATACGGCCGAATGAAACCGACAGCGGAACGAAGTACGAATACACCGACTCACCGGCGAATTGCGCGTACTCGCCGACCTCCTCGCCCAGTGCCACCAGCTCGGCGGCCTGCACCTGCTCGGCCGGGCCCGGGATAGCGTCGCCGGCCACCGCAATCCGCCGCCCCCCGGCATCGTAGACGGCGGCGCCATACACCCGGCCGATCTCCGATACCGCACCCAATGCATCGCGCAGGCGCTGTGGATCGCGTTCGCGCAATGCGCCCTCGACCGGCATGCGCAGGCTGCGTGCGACCAGCTCGATCTCCTTTTCCAGCCGCCCTTCCAGCAGCGACTCCACGGAAACAAAGGTCATCCAGATCAACAACGCGGTCAACGCCGCGACCGGCAGCAGCACATAGGCGATCAATTGCTTTCGGAGGCTTTTCATGACCGGACACGCGTGGTTACATGCGCCATTATGACACATCGAGTCGGTCGCTTCATTCGGGTGTGTGGACGCAAGTCCTTGAATTCAGGTACCCATACCTCCTGGCACACCACGTGCATTCTCCGAGTCGCAGCATCAATTCACATACGTTCCCCAGGAGGAATACATGACGTACTTCAAACTCATCGCAACCGCACTTTTCACCATCGCACTGGCGTTCTCGACCGCCGGCATCGCACAACAGCAGCAGGCTGCTCCGCCGGCCGACGTTGACGTCAGCGACGCCGAATTGCAGTCGTTCGCCGAGGCCCGCACTGCGATCACCGAAATCCAGCAGGACTATTCGCAACGCCTGCAGGGTGCCGACGACCCCGAGAAGGCCAACCAACTGCAGCAGGAAGCCAACGAGAAGATGATTGGTGCGGTCGAGGAAACCGGATTGGACGTGGATTCGTTCAATTCGATCGCCATGGCCATCCAGAACGACCCGGAGCTGCAGCAGAAGCTCCAGCAGATCGACGGGTAACATGGTATTGGTCCAGCGGTGACCCGAATTCTTCGGGTGCCGCGGCACCGCCCGTACAGCCGGGCACGGCTTCTGTCGTGCCCGGCTTTTTTGATTTCGACAAACGCCGTTGCACCAATCGATGCGTCGGGGATGTCACCCCGACCTACCCGGCTGTTATGCCCGCCTTTGTGATCCGGGCTAAGCGTATTTCCCGAGTTCGAACCTCGCAACCAGCATCTTGTGCACCTCGTCCGGGCCGTCTGCAATCCGCAGCGAACGTGCGCCCGCCCACGCCTGGGCCAGCGGAAAGTCCTCGCACATGCCAGCACCGCCGTGCAGCTGCATGGCCATGTCGATCACGTCCAGCGCCATGCGCGGTATCGCGACCTTGATCTGCGAGACTTCGTTCATCGCACCGTGTATGCCCTTCTCGTCCAGCGTCCAGGCGGCCTTGAACACCAGCAACCGGGCCTGCTCTATTGCAATACGCGCATCGGCAAGGCGTTCGGCGTTGCCGCCCAGCTTCGCCAGCGGCCTGCCGAAGGCCTGGCGCGACAGCGAGCGCCTGCAGGCCAGTTCCAGCGCCTTCTCGGCAAGACCTACGGAACGCATGCAATGATGGATACGACCCGGGCCGAGCCGGCCCTGGGCGATCTCGAACCCCCTGCCCGGCCCGGCGACAATCGCCGATTTCGGCAGCCGCACGTTGTCGAACGAGACCTCGCCGTGGCCGTAGGGGGCGTCATCGAAGCCCATCGCGTGCAGCATGCGTTCGATCTTGACGCCTTGTGCGTCAATCGGCACCACCACCATGGAATGGCGCCGGTGACGGTCGGCCTCCGGATCGGTCAATCCCATGAAGATCAGCACCTTGCAGTCGGGATGTCCCAGACCGGTCGACCACCATTTGCGGCCGTTGAGTACCACCTCGGCGCCTTCAACGATTGCCGTTGCCTGCATATTGGTCGCATCCGACGAGGCCACGTCGGGCTCGGTCATGCAGAACGCCGAGCGGATTTCACCCGACAACAGCGGCTTCAGCCAGGTTTCCTTCTGCTCGTCGGAACCGTAGTGATAGAGCACCTCCATGTTGCCGGTATCGGGGGCATTGCAGTTGAACACCTCCGGTGCGATCAACGACCGGCCCATGACTTCGGCCAGCGGTGCGTATTCCAGTGTCGTCAGGCCCGCACCCAGCCGGGTATCGGGCAGAAACAGGTTCCACAACCCCTGCTCGCGCGCGCCCTGCTTGAGTTCGACCATGCCGTCGGGCACCTTCCAGCGATCAACGCCCTGCTCGATACGTTTGTGAACTTCGCGCTCGAACGGCTCGACCTGCTCGGTGACGAAGGCTTCGAGTTTCTGTTGCAGTTCGCGGGAGCGTTCGGTCTGGGTAAGATTCATGGGCAGGGCCTTCAACGTTAAGGTATGGGGATGACACGGAACGAACCGCTTGTTTCCATGTTGATGACGACGTCATCGGCCATGTACACGCCCTTCGGCCTTGATCTGGTCCAGAAGATCGGCACGTGCCCGGTCGAGTTCAGTCTTTTCGCTGAGCATCGCGGCCTCGAACAAGCCGGCACGCGGGTCGCCGCACCACCACCTTTCACCACGCGCAAGGATCTGATACTGCATCACCGTCGAAGCGGCGCGAAGGTCCAGAAGGTCGACGTCGAATCCGACGATGTCGGCAATCCGCGCGCCCAGATCCCACAAGGTGTGGACATCGATATAGCCATCGCCGAGGGCTGCCAGATCGAGATCACTGCTCTGGTCGGCCGTATCGTGTACGCGGCTGCCAAAAGCGTAGACAGCCATCAGCCCCGGGAGCGACTGGCGCAGGACATCGACGATGGTTGACTGGTGGTGTTCCACGTTCTCAAGCTCTACAGCGGTTCGTAGTCGAATTTCTGACCGCCCACCGAGGCCTCGGCCATCAGCCCGCCGCGGGCCATCAGGAAGACCGCCACGCCTTTTTCGTAGCTGGTGGTCGATGCCGCGCCGGCGGTCGCCGCAATTGCCGTGGCCTGCGCCGACATCTCGTAGTTGCCGCGCTGGAAGGTACGCAGTGCGGCATCATCCTGAAAGAAGATGATCTGGGAGAAATTCTGTACACCGATCTGGGCACCGAAGGTGGCCTGCGTGATGCTGGTTGTGCCGATCGGCTCGCCGCGCTCGAATACCACGCCGCGGCCGTAAGAACCACCGAACCCGAGACCCCCCTTGTTCACGCTGGGAAACACCGCGTAACCATGGGCATGGTTGACCCAGTCCTGCAGCCCGGGATCGCGATCGACAAAGCGCACAATGGCCGCGCGCGCATCGGAAATCATCACGTTATCGGATGGTTTACTTGCGCAAGCGCTTGCAACAAGCGCAACCAACACGACGGCGCAAACCGCCACGATTCGAGCGCTACGCTTCGGGATACAAGAGATCATGGACCGGACTCCTCGGAAATTGGGTTCTATGGTGAGATTGTATCCGTGGTTTGTGGTTCCGTAACTTCATCGGGAAACTGCAACTGCGCCAGGCGCCGGTACAGCCCGGAATCGCGCATCAGCTCGTTGTGGCTGCCCTGGGCGAGCAGTTCGCCTTGCTCGATCACCAGGATGCGATCGGCCCGCCGCACCGTGGCCAGCCGGTGCGCGATGACCAGTACGGTTCGGTCGCGGCTGGCCTCGTCGATGGCCTGCTGCACCAGGCGCTCGCTTTCGGCGTCCAGGCTCGCGGTGGCCTCGTCCAGCAACAGAATGCTGGGCGTCTTAATCAGGGCTCGTGCTATGGCGAGACGCTGACGCTGGCCGCCGGACAAGCGTATTCCGCGCTCGCCCAGAAACGCGTCATAGCCCCGAGGCAACGCGTGAATGAAGTCATGCGCCTGGGCCTGGCGGGCCGCCTCGCGCACCTGCTCGTCCAGTGCATCGGGCTTGCCATAGCGCAGGTTGTAGGCGGCCGAACCGGAAAACAGCACCACATCCTGCGAAACCAGCCCGAGCGCGCCGCGCATTTCAACCGGGTCGTAATCGCGAATGTCGCGGTCGCCGATGCGCACACTGCCGGAATCGGGATCGTAGAAGCGCAGGATCAATTGAAAGATCGTGCTCTTTCCGGCGCCCGAAGGCCCGACCAGCGCCACGGTCTCGCCCGGCTTGATCCGGAAATCGAGCCCATGCAATACCGGTTCTTCCGGCCGTGACGGGTAGGCGAAGGTAACGTCGGCAAATTCCAGCCCTGCCGGGCCTTGCGGAAACGGTGCCGGTTCATCGGCAACCTGCAGGCTGTTGTCGGCAACAAGAAGATCGGCCAGTCGCTCCATGGCCCCGGCCGCGCGCTGCACACCGCCCCAGACCTCGCTCAGCGATGCGGTGGAACCAGCCGCAAGCAGTGCATACAGCACGAACTGGCTGAGCTGGCCGGGGCTGAGCCGGTTGTCGAGTACCGCATGCGCCCCCAGCCAGAGCACGAAAGTCACCGCACCGAACGTCAGCACGATGACCAACACGATCAACACGGTTGTGGCGAAGATCCGACGCTTCTGGGCCTCGAATGCGCCCTCGACCTGGCCGGCAAAGGTATCGGCCTCGCGCTGCTCCTGGGCGAACGCCTGGACGGTGGGCACCGCGTTGATGGTCTCGTCGCCGTGGGCGGAGAAATCGGCCACCCGGTCCTGCGCATCGCGCGACAGCCGCCGCACCCAGCGGCCCAGCACCGCCACCGGCAGCATCACCAGCAGGATCATCAGCCCGATGACCCCGGCCAGGGAAGGTGCGGTAACCACCAGCAGGATCGAACTGCCGATCAGCATCAACAGGTTGCGCACGGCCACCGATGCGGCGGAACCGATCAATGCCTCGACCAGCGTGGTATCGGTATTGAGTCGCGACAGCACCTCGCCGGTACGGGTAGTGGCGAAGAACTCCGGTTCCATGCGGATGACCCGCGCGTAAACATCGCGCCGCAGATCGGTCACGATACGCTGGCCCAGCCAGGACACCCAGTAAAAGCGCAACCCGCCGGCGACCGCCATGACGGTCGCCGCGCCGAACAGCAGCCAGAACCACAGGTTGATGGTGTCCGGGTCGTCGGCCATGAATCCCTTGTCGATCACCTGCCCGACCGCCGCCGGGATTGCCATTGTGCCGGCCGCGGCCAGGGTCAGGAACAAGCCGATCAGCGCCAGCGCCAGCTTATAGCGGCGAATATAGGGCTTCAAGGCCTTCAGCGAGGTGACGTTGCGGCTGGAAGGCCGATCCTTGATTTGCGGTTGATCAGTCATGGGAATATTCTATTTGCTCGCTGCAATGGCTTTGGCCATGATTCGACGCTGTTGACGGCTTCGCTGCCAGGTGGCGCCGGTATACAGCGCCAGCGCCGACCAGATTGCGCCGAAGGCAACGGCATGATCAAACGTGAACGGCTCGCGAAACAGAAACACCGCCAGGCAGAATGAAATTGTGGGTGCCAGGTATTGCATCAGACCGACCGTAATCAGCGGCAAGCCGCGGGCGGCGGTCGCGAACAGCACCAGCGGGATCACCGTGACCAGTCCGGTGCCGATCAACAGCAGGTCATGCGCAACCCCAAGATCGCCGAATACCAACCCGCCACTACCCGCGCTCCAGTAAAGCCATAACAGCGCAATCGGCATCATCATCAGGGTTTCCCAGAACAGGCCCACCATGGGTCCGACATCGGTCATCTTGCGCACCAGCCCGTAAAGTCCGAAGCTGAATGCCAGTGCCAGCGCCAGCCAGGGGGGCTCGCCCACCATAACGGTCAGGTAGATGGTACCGGCCGCCGCCAGCAACACCGCGATGACCTGCGCGCCGATCATCCGTTCGCGCAGCACAATTGTACCCAGCAATACGCTGACCAGCGGGTTGATAAAGTATCCCAGGCTGGTCGAAAGCACGCGGTCGGAATTGACCGCATAGACGAAGATCAGCCAGTTGGCCGCGACCAGCGTACCGCTGAGCATCAGCGCAAGGACCACCCTGCGGCTGATGGCAATATGGACAAGAATCCGCCGCCCGTGCCGCAGCGCCAGCACCAGAGCCAGAAATGCCACCGACCAGATCACCCGGTGGGCGATGATCTCATCGGCGCCGGCGGCGGCCACCAGTTTGAAGTAAAGCGGCACCAGGCCCCAGAACGAATACGCCCCCAGGCCCGCCAGCAGCGCCTTGCGAGTGTCGGCGGCCGGATCCGGCGCAACTGTTCGTTCGTTCATGCAGCCCCCTCCGCGCCGAACGGATCCCGACGCGTGCCGTCAGGCCGCATCAACCACCGTCGCCGCCGTCTTCTTCTTCTTCTTCGTCTTCCTTTGCCCCGCGCTTTTGCAGGAAATCCATCACTCGGCGGCCGGCTTCGTCCTTGAGCGCCGCGCCCACGTCGGGCACAAGTCTTGGCTGCGTCAGCGTGCCTTCGAGACCGATCGGCATCCGGTTGAGGCGTTCGCCCTCGAGCCGAAGCTGACCGTCCAGGCTCAGGTCGGCCATGCCGAGCCGAACATCGCCGTCGATGCCCAGCAATTCGGTGATGATCCGCATGCCGGGCAGGCCGATCGTGCCGTCTTCAATATTGACAATGCCGGCAAACGTCTCGAACTCAGTGCTGCCGCCGACGCCGGTGCGTATAGCCTCGGCGAAGTTGCGCGATGCCAGTCCCTGGACCATGCCGTCCAGGTTCAGGCCCTTGATACTGCCGTTGCGAAAATCGTAATCGCCGCTGCCGTTAAGTGTGCCGAGAATGGACTTGACGTCCAGTCCGCGGGCGTTCAGGTTCAGATCCAGCACACCGGAACCGGACAGGAATTTATCCATGCCCCAGGGTTCCAGTGCCTGCCCCAGACTTTCCAGATCGAACACCGGAGACAGCTCGAGCGTCGGCGGCTCGGCATTCAGGTCGATACGGCCGACCGCATCCAGGCGACCACCGGCGAGCGCGCCGGACAGCGGGTCTATAGTGACAATCCCGTTTTCGGCCAGTACGCGGGTACGAATCGAGCTCAGGTTCAGCCCCGAAATCTTCATCGACGCTAGCGAAAGCTCGGCATCCATATCCATGTCGCGCAGCAGCAGCAAGGGCGAATCCTCGGGCACGTCGACTGCAGAACCGTCGGATACGGTCGGCGACTTTGCCGAGTCGTCGGCCGGAATGGCGGCCAGCAACGCATCCACGTCCAGCTTATCGCCGTCCAGGATTGCCTCGATGCGGGGCCGCTCACCGTCGAAATAGGAAAATGCCGCGGTGAATTCGCTTTCACCCAGCCGAATGCGTCCGTCGGCAAAGCGCGCGATCAGCGGCGGTCCCGGCTGCACCTCGGCGCTGCCGGAAAGCGCCATTTCGATTCCGGAAACGTCCGCATCCAGTTCCAGGCGCGAAATCTGCACCGGTCCAGGACCGGAAGGCACCACCACCTCGCCTGCCAGGTCGATATCGCTGATTACCGGCGGCTCGCCCAGGCTGCCGCGGAATTCGAACGGTACCGGCTGGTCGTAGCGGAACGAATCGACCATGAGCCGCTCGACGACGAATACCTGTCGGGCGTCGGTGGCCGCGTCGGTCACGTTCAAACGGATGCCGCTCAACACGATCCGGCCGGTGGATACCTCGGGCCGTCGGGCCTCGGGATCGGCGGGTGCCCCGCCGGTCAGCCCGTCCATCGAAGTCATGCCGGAAACATCAGTGTGAAGATTGACTTCGGCATCCTGAAGGCCGATATCGCCGGTTTCCACGTCACCCTTGAGCAAGGGCAACAGTGACAGCGACATCCGGAATTCATCGGCCCGGAACAGATCGGGGCCTCGATAGTTCTCGGGACCGGAAAGTTCGACGTCGGAGGCCACAATCGAAATTCCGGGAAAGAAATCCAGCTTTAGCGGGCCGTTGATGACGAGCTCACGCCCGGTCTGCGCCCGGACCTGTTCGGTGGCAATCTGCTTGAGCCGGGCCTCGTCGAAATACAGCACCAGCGTGGCCCACAAACCCAGCAGGATGACGATGATTGCGGACAGGAAGATCAGCAGTTTGCGCATGACGGGCTCCGGCGTGGATTGGCGCCATTGTAGCGCAGCAGTCGTGTCCGCCAACGTCGGGGTTCAGTCCGACAGCATTTTCCTGGCCGCGTGCAGCGCTTCAAGAAATACGTCGATCTCCGCGGTGGTGTTGTACATGCCGAATGAAACACGCGCGGTGGCCGGCACGTCGAAAAACTGCATCACCGGCATTGCGCAATGATGCCCGGTGCGAATCGCCACCCCGAAGTGATCGACGATGGTGCCGATATCGTTCGGGTGAGCCCCTTCGAGCGTGAACGAGACCACCGGGCCCTTGTGCTCGGCGGTGCCGATGATCGTCAGGCCTTCGATCGCCTGCATTCTTTCGGTGGCATAAGCCAGCAGTTCCGCCTCGTGACGCGCGATGGCCGGGATTCCGGTGCGCTGGAGAAACCGGCATGCCTCGCCCATGCCGATGACGCCGGCGATGTTGGGCGTACCAGCTTCGAACTTGTGCGGCAAATCGTTGTAGGTGGTGCCCTCGAAGCTCACGCGCGTGATCATCTCGCCTCCGCCCTGCCACGGCGGCATGGCTTCCAGCAACGCCTCGCGACCGTACAACGCGCCGCTTCCGGTCGGGCCGTACATCTTGTGCGCCGAGAGGCAATAGAAATCGCAACCCAGTGCCTGCACATCGACATCCACGTGCGGCATGGCCTGGGCGCCGTCCACCAGCGAGGCAACCCCGTGTTCGCGTGCGATCCGGCAAACCTCGGCGACCGGGTTCACGGTACCCAGCGCGTTGGATACGTGCACGATGCCAATCAGTTTGGTGCGCTTGCTGATGAGCTCTTCGAGTTTGTCCACCAGCAGCTCACCGCGCCGGTTGATCGGCGCCACCTTCAGCACCGCGCCGGTCTGCTCGCACAACAGCTGCCACGGCACGATGTTGGAGTGATGCTCCATATGCGTGATCAGGATTTCGTCGCCGGGTTCCAGCTTCGGTCGAAGATACGACTGGGCCACCAGGTTGACCGCTTCGGTGGTGCCTCGGGTGAACACGATCTCGCGATCGCTTGCGGCATTCAGGTGCTCGCGCAGCGTGCTTCGTGCCTGCTCGAACGCTTCGGAAGCTTCCACGCTGAGCTGGTGCACGCCGCGGTGGACGTTGGCGTTATATCGGCTGTAGAAATCGCCGACCGCATCGATGACCGACTGCGGGCGCTGCGCGGTCGCGGCGCTGTCGAGGTAGACCAGCGGTTTGCCGTGAACCTGTCTGGCCAGCACCGGAAACTGCGCCCGGACCTGCGCGATGTCGATGACCTCTTCGCGGTTTTTCTGCAGGGTAGCCACCATTACAGATGCTCCTTGAGTCGACCCACCATCCAGTCCTGTAGCGGGCCCGGCGCCATGCTGTCGAAGACCGCCGCTGCGAAGCCGAACTTCAAAAGTGCGATCGCCTGCGAATCGCTCAGTCCGCGCGAGCGCAGGTAGAACCGGGCTGTATCATCGAGCTGTCCGATGGTTGCGCCGTGACTGGCGGTCACGTCCTCGGCGTGAATCTCCAGTTCCGGCTTGGTATTGATGCGCGCAGTCTCGCTCAGCAGCAGGTTGCCGGTATTCATCTGCGAATGGCTGTCGTCGGCTCCGCGCACGATATGAATGCGGCCGTTGAAGACGCCCACGGCCCGGTCGTCGGCCAGGATGCGGAAATTCTCGCGGCTACGCGTACCGCCCACCCGGTGTGAAATCGTACTGTGGTAGTCGACCATCGACGCCCCGGAAAGCACCGCGACCCCGAAGATGCCGGCGTGCGCCCCGGGCGCTTGAAGTTCGGCAACCAGATCCTGGCGCGTAAGACGACCGCCGCCGTCGAGCACGAATGCGTTGTATTCGGCATCGTCGCCAAGCCGGGCCGTGGTGCGCTGAATCAATGCGGTCTCGTCGAACCACCGATCAATGATGTGCACCAGACTCGATCGCGCGGCCAGATCCAGATCGAGAACGCAATTGATCAGCCCGGCACCGGCAGCATGCTGGAATTCAATCAGCGTCAACGACGAGTTGGCCGCAAGCTCCAGCTTGACTCGCGGGTGAATTGCGAATTCGCGATTGTCATCACGATTGTCATCACGATTGTCATCACAATCGTCATCGCAGGTCGTGACAAGAACCAGCGGTACTTCGGGCTGACCTTCGACCCGCAGCTTCCAGCCCTGGTCGAAACGCGCCAGGTTCAGCCACGCGAATGCATCGGCCGGGCTCGAATCATCGAGTACCGAAACATCGATATCGTCCGGCAACATCCCGGTCAGCGTAACCCCGTCCGGCAGACGGCAGCGCTCAGGATCGACCTGACCGTTATGGAAATGAATGACACCGGCTTCGAACGGGAACTCCGGCGGTTCCGGCACCTGCGTCGGGACAGAGCCCGAGTCGCTGAACGTGCGCTTTTCCAGCAACCCCAGTGGCAGATACTTCCAGTTCTCGGTCTTGCGGTTGGGGAAGCCATGCTGCATCAGCACCTTCTGCGCCGTTCGGCGCAACGCGCCGAAGCCGCCGACATCTTCACCAGCGGTTTCAGGCAGCAGCTTTTCGATCAGTACCGACATGCGTGATCAGGCCTCCGCTTCATCGAGGAACGCATAACCTTCGCGTTCCAGGCGCTGAGCCAGCGATCTATCACCGCTTTCGGCGATACGCCCATCGGAAAGCACGTGCACACGATCGGGCACAACGTAATCCAGCAGGCGCTGGTAATGCGTAATGATGATGAACGAGCGATTCTCGTCGCGCAGCCGGTTGACGCCCTCGGCGACCAGCTTGAGTGCGTCGATATCGAGGCCCGAATCGGTTTCATCGAGAATTGCCAACTTCGGTTGCAGCACTGCAAGCTGAACAATCTCGTTGCGCTTCTTCTCGCCGCCGGAGAAACCTTCGTTGACGGCGCGCTTGAGCAGCGATTCGTCCATCTTCAGCGTCTTGAGCTGCTCGCGCACATTCTTGAGAAACGCCATGGAATCGACTTCCTCCTCGCCCCGGGCCTTGCGCTGGGCATTGAGCGCGGCGCGCAGGAAATAGGCGTTGTTGACACCCGGAATCTCGACTGGATACTGCAACGCCAGAAACAGGCCTGCCGTGGCACGCTGCTCGACTTCAAGCTCCAGCAGGTTGATGCCGTCGAACTCCACCGAACCTTCGGTAACCTCGTAGCCGTCGCGGCCGGCCAGCGCATAACCCAGCGTCGACTTGCCGGAACCGTTCGGACCCATGATCGCGTGCACTTGGCCGGACCCGACCTCCAGGTCCAGCCCCTTGATGATTTCCTCGCCGCCGACGGCGACGTGCAGATTATTGATCTTTAACATAAAACCTCTTGAAACCGCAGATTACGCAGATTCACGCAGATTGATACCCGGAAACAAAACGCCGAAATTCAAGCGAACGTGAATGAAAATTGAGCAACAGTCCTCTCGAACATTGGCCGGTCCGCAGATAGTTGATCAGCTGGGCTGCATCCACCGGGCCAATCGAGTGCACCGCCTTGACTACCACAACCAGGTCATCGAAGCAAAGGAAATCCGCGCGGTAATGACAGTCAAGCGCTTCACCCTTGTAAAAAACCTTGAGCAATGCTTCTGCTTCAAATGGAATCGACCGCAACGCAAATTCCCGCACAAGTGCCTGGTGATATACCGCTTCAAGAAACCCGGTTCCAAGTTCCCGATGCACTTCCATTGCGGCACCAATGACTGCATGGCTCTCGAGATCCTTTGGTTCCCTGAGCTGGCTGTCATAATCTGCGTCAATCTGCGTAATCTGCGGTTCCATGGTTTTTATCCCACGGCGCCCTCAAGAGAAATCTCGAGCAGCGCCTTGGCTTCTACGGCAAATTCCATCGGCAGTTCCTTGAACACTTCCTTGCAGAAACCGTCGACGATCAGCGCCACGGCTTCCTCTTCGTCCAGGCCCCGCGATTGACAATAGAAAAGCTGGTCCTCGCCGATGCGCGAGGTAGTGGCCTCATGTTCGATCTTGGCCGTCGGGTTGGCCGATTCGATGTAGGGGAAGGTGTGTGCGCCGCAGGTCTTGCCGATCAGCAGGCTGTCGCACTGGGTGTAGTTGCGCGCGTTATCGGCCTTCCTGGTCATGCGCACCAGCCCGCGATAGCTGTTGGAACTCTTGCCGGCCGAGATGCCCTTGGAGATGATTTTGCTGGAGGTGTTCTTGCCCAGGTGAATCATCTTGGTGCCGGTGTCGGCCTGCTGGTGATTGTGGGTCAACGCCACCGAGTAGAACTCGCCGGCAGAACGGTCGCCGCGCAAAATGCACGACGGGTACTTCCAGGTGATGGCCGAGCCGGTCTCGACCTGGGTCCACGAAATGCGCGAATCGTCTTCGCGGCAGTCGCCGCGCTTGGTCACGAAGTTGTAGATGCCGCCCTTGCCGTTTTCGTCGCCCGGGTACCAGTTCTGTACCGTCGAGTACTTGATCTTCGCCTTCTCTCTGGCGACCAGCTCCACCACCGCGGCGTGCAACTGGTTTTCGTCGCGCATCGGCGCGGTGCAGCCTTCGAGGTAGCTGACTTCCGCACCCGGTTCGGCAATGATCAGCGTGCGCTCGAACTGGCCGGTATCTCGCGCGTTGATGCGGAAATACGTCGACAGCTCCATCGGGCAGCGGGTGTTGGCCGGAATGTAGACGAACGACCCGTCGGAAAACACCGCCGAGTTCAGGCAGGCAAAGTAATTGTCGCGGTACGGCACGACCGAGCCCAGGTACTCGCGCACCAGCTCTGGATGATTCTGCACCGCCTCGGAGAACGAACAGAAGATGACACCGGCTTCCTTGAGTTCCTTCTGGAACGTGGTGCCCACCGAAACCGAATCAAATACCGCATCCACGGCCACGCCGGCCAGGCGGGCGCGTTCGTGCAGCGGCACGCCGAGCTTGTCGAAGGTCTCGAGCAGTTTCGGATCGACATCGTCCAGGCTCTGCGGCCGGTCCTTCTGCTTGGGCGAGGAGAAGTAGTGGATCTTCTGGAAATCGATCGCCGGCAGGTTCAGCTTGGCCCAGTTCGGGCCGGTCAGGGTCTGCCAGTGATGAAACGCCTTGAGGCGCCACTCCAGCAGCCATTCCGGCTCGTTCTTCTTCGCCGAGATCATCGCGATGACCTCCTCGTCCAGGCCGGCAGGAATCGTGTCCGACTCGATGTCGGTATAGAAGCCGGCCTTGTAGCGGCTCTGGATCAGCTCTTCGACTTGTTGCTGGGTTTCAGTCATGCCCGTCTCGTTCAATGATTTCGTTCGATGAATTCAATTGCCCCGGTTGCCGGCCAGCGGCGCGGTACGCGTCACGAGACGCAAACCGGGATCCTGCGGCGCGGCCAGGTCGGCCAGCGAAAGGGACTCCAGCGCGTATTCCACCGTTTGGCCGATGCGCTGCCAGTTGCCTTTCAGGTTGCAATCGTGCTCGCGCGAACACAAGCCGGGCTCCAGCCCGCACTCGGTCAGCGCAATCGGTCCTTCCATGGCGCGGATAATGGCGGCCACCGAAATCGATTCCGGGCCAGCGTGCAGCCGATAGCCGCCGTTGACGCCGCGCACCGAGTCGATCAATCCGGCCTTGGCCAGCGTCTTGAGCACCTTGGCCACGGTCGGCAATTCCAGCCGCGTGACTTCGGCAACCTGGGAGGCCGACCAGCATTCGCCGGTGTGTTCGGCCAACTCCGCCATCACCACCGTGGCATAGTCGGTCAATTTGCCGATTCTCAGCATATTCCGGCGCCTTTTCTGTTGCGGTTCAGCACGATATCGGGCCTCGCCCATGGAAAGAAGACCAATTTGGTATTATTTTAGCGCATATTCGCGTTGCATGTTTGATCATCAGTAGTCCAGGCGAATTGGGCACAATAGCGCCGATGACTGCATTTCCCGACGAAAGAGCACGCCAGGCGCTGGACTGGGCCGCGCAATGCCTGGACTGGGCCGACCCGGACTTCGAGCCGGCCTCGACCGACGCCAGCTTCCGGCGCTATTTCCGCATGCGCCGCGGCGCGCAAACGCGCATCGTGATGGACGCACCGCCTGAAAAGGAGGCGCTTGAGCCGTTCATCGACATTGCTTTCAGGCTGCGTCAAGCCGGCCTGAATGCCCCCGAGGTGCTGGCCGAAGATCGCGAAGCGGGATTTCTGCTGCTCGAAGACCTGGGCGAGCAGCCGTGGCATCGCGTGCTGGACGCAAACAATGCCGACGGCATGTTCGCCGATGCCCTGCCGGCGCTGGTCACGATGCAGCGCGACGTCGACACCAGCGGCCTTCCCGAATACGATGCAGCCCTTTTGCTGCGCGAACTCAGCCTGTTTCCGGACTGGTTCCTGACCCGCCACTGGCAGGTCGAGCCCACCGACGCCGAGCTGGACGACTGGGAAATGATCTGCATGACCCTGATCCGCTGGGCACTGGACCAGCCCCGGGTATTCGTGCATCGTGATTTCATGCCGCGCAACCTGATGCTCAGCGAGCCGAATCCCGGCATCCTGGATTTCCAGGACGCGGTACTGGGCCCAATCAGCTACGACCCGGTCTGCCTGTTCCGCGATGCATTTCTGAGCTGGCCGGCCGGGCGCGTGGACGGCTGGCTGGAGGCCTACCGAAAGCAGGCCCGGGCGGCCGGTCTGCCCGTTCCGGACGACGCGGATCTGTGGCGCCGGACCTGCGACCTGATGGGCGTGCAGCGCCACCTCAAGGTCATCGGCATCTTCGCCCGGATTCGCTATCGCGACGAAAAACCGCAATACCTCGAAGACGTGCCCAGATTCTTCGGCTACCTCCAGGCCGCGATCGAACGCAACCCCGAACTGGCGCTACTCGGCCGCCTGCTGGAGATATGGCACGCGCGGCGGACAGGCTGACCGCGGTCACGCAGCGCCGGCACGCCGCACCCAGGCCGAATCACATCACGGCCCAGCGGTCATATCCAGTTCCCGCTTGACCCTTGTGCAAGCGGATTTGAACTCTTCGTCACTCAGCTCGCCCCGGTCATGCAACTGACAAACCAGATCGCCCCAGCGCATCAGCCGGATTTTTCCGAGATGACTGAAAATCGATCGGAAAACCCACATGGCAACTGCAATTATTGCAGCCATGGCGATAAGCGGAATCATCGAAACAACTACGTCGGATACAGTGGACATATCGTCTCCCTCAGGTGTTCTCGTATCGCTAAACGTCTCCCTCCGGACGCGGCTCGGCATCGACCTCCGGGACTTCTTTCTCCGGTTCCGGCTCGTCAGGCGTCTCGGCATCGACCTCAGGATCCTTTTTCTCACGTTCCCGCTCTTCAAGTGCGTCGGTCCGTTCATCATCCACCTTGTCGAACAGCCGGTCGAGGCTGTCGTCGAACTCGTCGGCCGGCTGCGGCTGAACCAGAAGCAATGCCGGCGGCTGCCATTGCTGCTTCAGCGGGAATGACTGTTGATTGACGAAGCGACGCATCGCGTCGTCGGGCAGATTGTTCACGCCGAGCATGATCGCCACCACCACCACGCTGATCAGGGTGCGCTTGAGCAGCGGGATATGGAATGCGAGATACAGGATGCTCCACAGGTACACAAACAGCACCAGGTACCCGCGCGCCGAGTCCAGCCAGTCCAGCATCGGGTACCAGCGATCGCCAGCATTGAAGACCCCGACGGCCAGCACAAACTCGACCACCGAGGAAAACAGGAACACCAGGATCAACAGGCTGAGATGGGCGAGGAAGTTGCCGCCGCGTCGAAACAGCACCGAAAGAAAGTAGACGCCCACGGCAAGCGCGAAGAACGTCACCACTTCACCGAGATTGCGGTCGATCACCTGGCTCCAGCGGAACTCGCCTATGGTCGAAAGCCAGGTCGCGAGCACCTTGGCGCCGATGAACACCAGCGCCAGCATCACCGCGACCTGCGGCTTGCCAAGCCACAACAGAAAGACCTCCGACATACGGATCCGCACCGCAGGGGGCACCGGGTGCGTGCCCAGATAGACGCGCACCCGGCTGCGGCCGATCAGAAAGATCTCACCGCTCTTGACCTCGGTGCGATCGATATGCGCCTTGTGCCTCGGCCTGCGAATGCCGTTGACACTGTCCAGGTCTTCCAGCCACAGGCGCCCTTCGTCGTCGAAGATCAGCCTGGCGTGGCTGGCATTTACGTGCTCGTCGGACAGAATCACGTCGTTGCTGAACGCGCGCCCCAGCCGGACCGAACCGGAATCGAACTTTTGCCGGTCCAGCACGTTGTTGGTGGTGCCCAGCTGCTCGACGATCACTTCCATTCCAGCGCTCCCGGCAGATGGCGGTGAAACTCCATCGCCTTGTCGCGTCCGACGCCGGCCAGCGTGTAGTGCACGTGCAGCCCCTGGGATTCCGGCATTAGCGCGCGCGCCACGTAGAGCACGTCGTACAGCCCTGGATAATCGAGATACGCGCGCAGGCAATAGCTGGCCTTGAATGCCACCGGCGCGAGATTCTCGAACGCGACCCAGTCTTCGCGGCATTCGAATTCGGTCACGTCGTCCTGGCCGCTGCGATTGAACGGCATGAAGGTGTTCTGCTCGAACACCCGGGCAAACTGGAACTCGTTGAGCTGGTCGCTCTCGAACCAGCCAAAGATGATTTCCACCGGGCCCGTGTCCAGCGTGCGCGACAGAAAGATGCGGTCATTGAGCGTGCAGTTGGAATGGCTGTCCACCCAGGGCGTCTCGGAGTCGGCATCGCTGCCGCCGCCGCTGCATGACAGCCAAGGCCGGATCTCGCGCGGAATCATCAGCGGCCCGAACGCCTCCAGCGACCAGTCGCCGGCCAACAACCGGTCGATCATGCCGGCCTGGTGGTCGAGGATGCGCTCGACGACCCGGGTGCGCATTTCGGCCAGCGACTTCGGCTCGTCGGGCGCACGCGCGACAAGCTCGCGCAGGCTGGTTACCGGCACCAGAAAACTGACCGAATTGCCGGCACCCGCGACATTGATGCCGACGACCGCGCCATCGGTATTGACTGCCGGCCCACCCGACATGCCGGGGTTCAACGCACCGGTGAAGTGAATGTTCTTGCGATACTGATTCTCGAGCAGCCCGTTGTAGGTGCCGGGCACAATGCTGATACCGATGTCGTACGGGTTGCCCAGGGCAAGTACGGTCGCGCCCATACGGGGCATGGTGCCGGCCAGTTCGAACGGCTGCAGGCCTTCCGCAGCAGGCTCGGTCGGGTCCAACCGGACCAGCGCCAGATCGTGCAACACATCGACCACCGCAACTTCCAGCGCGCCGGTGTCCCCGGCCGCATTGCGATAGCGAAGCGAGTATCTGTCGGGGTCGAGCACGTATTCGGACACAACGTGATAGTTGGTCACCAGCGTTCCGCCGTCATCAATGGCAAAGGCGCTACCCTGCGCGTACTTGTTATTGCTGGCCCGATCAACCACTTCAACCGTGAACAGTCCCGGCTGCAGCGTTTCGAACAGCTCGCTGTACTGGCCGCCGGTCTGAGCGGGCGCATGCTGCATCGCGACCAGCCCCAGCACCACTGCCAGAATGAAATTAAGGCGGCGTAGAGACATCATGTCGGACATGTTTTCCTTGGGATCCGGGAATGGGCAGCCTAACGCATACACTGAGCAACCGGGTTACCGGCAGCGGCCTGGTTGCATTACATTACTAATACATTCATAAATCCTGCCACATTCAGAGCTTCGGACGCGTTCGCTCGCAAGGCGCGCTGGCGAAGGCATAGTTGCCCTACGTCGAGCCAGCGGAACGCGGCGAGCGGGCGCGTCCGGAGCTCCCTTCGGGCTTGCCTCTCGGCGTCCGTGGACTGCGATTGTCATGACAAGCGCGGCGCTCGATTCAGGCCCGGCTACAGACTTCGCGCCGACGCCTTGCCACGAACGCCGAGAGACAAGCTGAATGAGGCAGGATTTATGAATGTATTAGTATCAGCACTGAAACCGGTTCGGAAGGTTCGACATGCGCGCGATGATTCTGGCAGCCGGCCGCGGCAAGCGCATGCGGCCGCTGACCGACAACACGCCCAAGCCGCTGCTGAAAGCCGGCGGCAAACCCCTGATCGTCCATCAGATCGAGCGACTGCTCGAAGCCGGCATGGACCAGATCGTGATCAACGTCGCCTGGCACGCCGGGTTGATCGAGCGTGCACTGGGCGACGGCTCGGCGCTGGGCGTTGACATCCGTTACTCGCGCGAACCGGAAGGCGCGCTGGAGACCGCCGGCGGCATACGGCATGCGCTGGAATTGCTTGGAGACGAGCCCTTCGTCGTGGTCAACAGTGATGTCTTCTGCGATTTTCCGCTGGCCGACCTGACCAGCCTTGCGGCTGACGATTCAGCGCACCTGATACTGGTCGACAATCCGCCGCACCACCGGTCGGGCGACTTCGCGCTAAGCGGCGGTCGAGTGCATTTCAGCGGCCAGTCCCGGAATATCGAGACACTCACCTACAGTGGAATCGGAATCTACCGCCCGGCGCTGTTTGCCGCGCTCGAACCCGGCGTTCGGAAGCTCAGGCCGGTACTGGAAGATGCCATCGCCGCAGGCGCGGTTTCCGGCCAGCATCATGCCGGCACCTGGCTGGATATCGGCACGCCCGAGCGCCTGGCGGAACTGGACCGGCGGCTCGGACGTTCCTGACCGCCAATTCAATTGCTAATTCAATTGCCGGTCAATTTCGACCAGTCGGGCAGCCCGTTCTCGCCGGCGATCCCGGAAGCCTTGTCTGACAGCGCCGGGAGCGCCTGCAGCATGGCATGAAAAATCAGGTGCTGCTCGATGGACCCCGTCAAAACCTCGGCACCCGGACCCTGCGCGTACACCGGCACATCCTCGCCGCTGTGGGTGGAAAAGGTCAGTCCGACCGGCGCTTCCTGGTGAAAATCGGGATGCTCGGGGTCGATGTCCTCGTAGTCGGGGCGCGGCCCGTCGCGATGACCCGGGCCGTTGTAATAACTCAGCGTTGTATAAGGCTTGCCGTTCTTGTCGCGCGCCACGCGCGGCGCCTCGCCCCTGGGCCCCGGACCCTTGACCACGCCGAGAATCGGGTTGCCCCGACTGGCATAACCGCCGAACGCCAGCGCATGACCGTGATCGGCAGTCACGACAACCAGCGTGTCGTCGGTATCGACACGATCCACGGCAGCCGACACCGCATCGGAAAACGCGATGGTATCGCCCAGCGCGCGGTATGCGTTGCCGGCATGATGGGCGTGATCGATGCGCGCCCCTTCGACGACCAGCACGTATCCCTGCCGGTCGCGCGATTGAAGAATATCCAGCGCCTTCAGCGTCATTTCGGCAAGCGACGGCTCACCGGCCGAATCCCCGGGGCGGTCGTGTTCGTATTGCATGTGCGAGGGCTCGAACAGCCCCAGCACGTTGCCGTCGGGCTTGCCGGGCAACGCATCGAAGGTCGACCGGTTCCAGACGAAATGCCCGGCCGAATTGCGCTCGCGCCAAAGCTCCAGCAGATCGGTTGCATCCTCGCGTCGACCGCGCACGTCCGGGTATTCCGGGTCGGCAGCCGATTCCGGCAGAAAACCGGTTCGACCGCCGCCGAATACCACGTCGATTCCGCCGCCGATGTCGTAGTCGACCAGTTGCCGGGCAATATCGCGGCAGCCAGCGGTGCGCGCCTCGGCCGGGAAGCCGCGGTCGGATTC
Source organism: Wenzhouxiangellaceae bacterium (assembly GCA_040904965.1). Classification (GTDB taxonomy): domain Bacteria; phylum Pseudomonadota; class Gammaproteobacteria; order Xanthomonadales; family Wenzhouxiangellaceae. The sequence continues at coordinate 8,919 of JBBDSL010000073.1, read as the reverse complement.
CCAGCCGCGTTCCGGCGATTTCGCAAACAGGGCCGCTGGCGTGGCGTGGGTGATTCGAGCGGTGGTCACGATGCCGGCCGAAAGGCCGGCCGACTTGGCCAGATCGATCAGCGAAACCAGTTCCCGACCGCGTATCGATGCGCAGTCGGCACGGGTGGCGTGCTGATCGACGGCGATCGCTCCGGCGAACGTCTTGACCCCGGCGACCATGGCGGTCATCGTGCCGGCCGAATCCGGGGTCTGCTGGTTGGTGTTGTAGGTTTTCGCCAGCGCCGTATAGGGAAAGCGCTCGAACGCAAGCTGGTGCGATTCGCCGGACTGACCGGCCCGCTGACCGGCCAATATCCGGGCCGCACTGATCGTGGCCATGCTCATGCCGTCGCCGACGAACAGAATGACGTTTTTCGCCGGCGCCGCGTTCAGCCGCGCGCGACGCTCGGAAATCGCCTGCGCGCCCGACTGATACCATCCGGCCGCGGTTTCTTCAGCGCCAATGAAGTCTTGCGCGCCGCACAGCGCGCACACCACCAGGGCAAAGCCCTGTCCTGTCTTGAGTATATTCATGGCTTCAATCGTACCCAATATTCATTGCAGCGGGGTTACGGCCGCCAACACCAATCCGGCGCCGGTGTCACGAATTCGGGGCGGGACCCGGAATTGCGTTCAACCCGCCGGGTATTTAACGCTACACTTCGTCCAAACGAATAAAGCACAAGGAACGTCGATCAGGCCCGAAGTTGACGTGTACATCTAAAGTGCGCTAGTCGGAGTGCAGCGGGATTCCGAACAGGACACACCCGCTATTGCGCCGTAAGCGCGGGCGCGGGCCGCGACACGGTCGCGGCTCCGTCGAACGCACGGGGGTGTCGGAGACTTTCCAGGTCGAACGGCACGTGGGACCGATCACTTGGGACCGATCACGAGAACAACTCCAGGAGCACGTGAATGAAGATAGGTGCACCGAAAGAGACCGCACCGGGCGAAGCCCGGGTTGCGTTGACGCCCGAGAGCGCGGGCCGGCTGCAGAAGCTCGGGTACGAATGCATCGTCGAATCCAGCGCCGGGACGGCCGCATCGATCACCGACGAGGCTTTTGAAGCCGCCGGAGTGCAGGTGGTGGCCTCAGCCGCGGATCTCTGGAAGAACGCCGATGTGATCGTCAAGGTTCGTGAACCGTCGACCGAGGAGATCGATGCCGCCCCGGACGGCAAGATCCTGATCAGCTTCGTCTGGCCGGCGTCCAACGAGGCGCTGCTCGAGAAGATGAAAGCCAAGCACATGACCGTGCTGGCCATGGACATGGTGCCGCGCATCAGCCGGGCGCAGAAGATGGACGCGCTGTCGTCGATGGCCAACATCGCCGGCTACCGGGCCGTGGTCGAGGCCGGCAACAACTTCGGCCGTTTCTTCATGGGCCAGATGACCGCGGCCGGCAAGGTCCCGCCGGCGAAGGTGCTGGTCGTCGGCGCGGGCGTCGCCGGGCTCGCGGCGATCGGCACCTCGGTGGCCCTGGGGGCCATCACGATGGCCTTCGACGTGCGCCCCGAGGTGGCCGAACAGATCGAGTCCATGGGCGCGGAGTTCGTGTTTCTGGACTTCGAGGAAGCTCAGACCGACGGCGCGGAAACCGGTGGGTACGCCGCGCCATCCAGCCCCGAGTTCCGCGAGAAACAGCTGGAAAAGTTCCGGGAGCTGGCGTCTGAAGTCGATATCGTCATCACCACGGCGCTGATCCCGAATCGCCCGGCGCCGGAGCTCTGGACCGAGGACATGGTCAAGGCCATGAAGCCCGGCTCGGTCATCGTGGATCTGGCCGCCGAGCGCGGCGGCAACTGTACGCTGACCCGAACCGACGAAAAGATCGTGACCGACAACGACGTCACCATCATCGGCTACACGGACTTCCCCAGCCGCATGGCCACCCAGTCCTCCAACCTCTACGCCAACAACATCCGGCACATGCTCGACGACCTGACGCCGGGCAAGGACGGCATGCCGGTCGTCGACATGGACGACGACGTGATCCGCGGCACGCTGGTCACGCATGACGGCGAGATCACCTGGCCGCCGCCGGCACCGAAGGTGAAAGCGATCGCCGCGGCCAAGCCGAAGAAAAAGGAACCGGCGGAGACGGCCGAAGAAAAATCCGCGCGGGAAGCGGCGGAACTCAGGAAATCACTCAACCGCACCGGCCTGATGCTGGCCGTCGGCGGCCTGCTCTGCCTGGGGCTGGGCTTTGCGGCGCCACCGAGCTTCATGCAGCACTTCATCGTGTTCGTGCTCGCCGTGTTCGTCGGTTACCACGTGATCTGGGGCGTGGCGCATTCGCTGCACACACCGCTGATGGCGATCACCAACGCGATCTCCTCGATCATCATCGTCGGCGCGTTGCTGCAGGTGGTGTCCGGCAGCAGCCTGGTTATGGTCGTAGCCGCAATATCGATCCTGATGGCCTCGGTGAACATCTTTGGCGGGTTCCTCGTGACCCGTCGCATGCTCGCAATGTTCAAGAGGAGCTGATCAGATGCAGATCAATGAAGGACTCATCGGCGCCGCCTACGTGGTGGCCGCCGTACTCTTCATCCTGGCCCTCGGCGGGCTGTCCAACCAGGAAAAGGCCAAACGCGCCATCTGGTACGGCATCGTCGGCATGGCGCTGGCGGTGGCCGCCACCATAGCCACGCCGGGCGTCGGCCAGTACGGCTTGATCGCAGCGATGGTTGTTATCGGCGGCATCGCCGGCTGGGTCGTCGCCAAACGCGTACAGATGACGCAGATGCCGGAGCTGGTCGCCGGCTTCCACAGCCTTGTCGGGCTCGCGGCGGTATTCATCGGCATCAACGCCGACCTGGAAATGACCCGGGCGCTCGCCGCCCAGGATGCCGGAACGGTCGCCGAACTGGCGGGCTTCGCCGCGACGATTGCGAAAAAGTCCGCGGTCGAACTCAGCATTCTCAAAGTGGAATTGTTCCTCGGCATCCTGATCGGCGCAATCACCTTCACCGGCTCGATCATCGCCTACGGCAAGCTGGCCGGAAAGCTGAGCTCCGCGGCACTGACGCTGCCGGGCCGCCACGCGCTGAACCTGATCGCACTGATTGCCTGCCTCGTGCTCGGCTACCTGTATCTCGACGGTGCGGGCCTGTGGACGATGATTGCGGTCGCTATTGTCGCTGGACTGATCGGCTGCCACCTGATTCTGGCAATTGGCGGCGCCGACATGCCGGTCGTGGTGTCGATGCTGAACTCGTACTCGGGCTGGGCCGCGGCGGCGATTGGCTTTACGCTGGGCAACGACCTGCTGATCGTGACCGGCGCGCTGGTCGGCTCCTCCGGCGCGATCCTGTCCTACATCATGTGCAAGGGCATGAACCGTTCGTTCATCTCGGTGATCCTAGGCGGCTGGGGCGGCGAGACGCAGTCGGCCGCCGCGGTCGACGGCGACATGATCGCCGCCGATGCCGATGCTGTGGCCTCGGCGCTGGCCGATGCCGACAGCGTGATCATCGTGCCCGGCTACGGCATGGCTGTGGCTCAGGCGCAGGGCTCGGTGTCGGAACTGACGAAAAAGTTGCGCGACCAGGGCAAGACCGTGCGCTTCGCTATCCACCCGGTGGCGGGTCGATTACCAGGGCACATGAACGTGCTGCTGGCCGAGGCCAAGGTGCCCTATGACATTGTCCTCGAGATGGAAGAGATCAACGCCGACTTCCCGGGCACCGACGTCGTCATCGTCATCGGCGCCAACGACATCGTCAACCCGGCCGCCCAGGACGACCCGGGCAGCCCGATCGCCGGCATGCCGGTGCTGGAAGTCTGGAAGTCGCGCCAGGTGTTCGTCTGCAAGCGCGGACGCGGCACGGGTTACTCGGGCATTGAGAACCCGCTGTTCTTCAAGGACAACACCCGGATGTTTTACGGCGACGCCAAGGCTTCGATGGACGCGTTGTTGCGCGAGCCGGGTTGATCGGGGTGAATCATCTATCTTCCCCGCCGAAGCAGCCATAGCCTGGCTTCCCATGGTTCGGCGATGCGGACGGTCAGCGTACTGTCCGTACCGCCGCTGTCGCGGGGTTGTCCGGAACTGTTTTCGTAACCGCGCCATGCACCCTGCTGCCAGTCCACAACGGTCGCCGGGTCGGCATCGAGCCGTTGTTCGGTGAAATCCTCGGCGTCAATTTCCATGGTCAGTTGCCCGCTTTCGAACATCACCGGGTCCAGCGGCGCGATGAACTTCGTTTCGAAGGTGTCAAAACGGTAATGCACAAACGGTTCATCCGGCGCACCCAGCCAGTTGCCGGCAGCCGTGTCAACGGCGTGGCTGCCGCCACTTTCGGTCCGCAGGACAATGGCCGGCTCCAGCGGCACCTGGTGACCCGGGGCCTGTCGCGGCACGCCGTCGTCGGCCCAGCGCATCGGTTTATCGAATGAAACCCTGAGCGTGTACTCAAAACCCGGAAGCAGGGGCTCGTTCTCGATCAGCGCCAGCTCCCGCAGGCCATCGCCGGCATAGTGCCAGCGCGCGGCATGCACAACCGTGCCGCGGCTGTCGATCAACTCCAGCGCCGCCACCGAAGGCGGACCCGCCTGGCGATAGGCCAGCAGCGCATGGGTCAGTGCCATGTCTTCGCGCAACCTGGCGACCTCCGAATCCGGCAGGATGAAACCGTCGTGCTCGGCACCCAGACCGCCGTACTCGGCAGCGCTCTGTCGCGGTTCGATTTCCAGGGTCCAACTCGGGATTTCATACTCGTACCCGAAATACTCGGCGGTCACCCCGATGCCGGATCCGATGCTGTTCGGGCCTTCCGGATACACCCGACTCACGTCGTGACGCTCGATTGAAAGCGCATCGTGGAAGCGTGTGAAGCTGGACAGCAATTGCGACTGAATCGCATTGCGTCGCGGTTTGAACGTGCGCACCGAAAACAACACCTGAGTAAAAGAATGCACGTCTTCATACCAGCGCAATCGCTGCTCCCCGGCGAGTTCTGCAGCCGCCATCAGGGCCCGTGTTTCCGGCTCGCTAAACGAGTTGGTACCGTGATAGACGAGACTATCGCGATTCGACGAAGACGAGGCGCTCAGGGCCCAGAACGGCTCGTTGTTGCGGTTCAGGTCGATGCCCAGAAGGTGATCTCCGAGGGTCGCGAGCTGTTCGTCGACATCACGCATGTTCTTGCGCCGCATCCGGCCGTCGCGCGGCGACGATTGAGGTGCGTTCGGGTCGGCACCCACCAGAACCCGCGTCGGATAACGCTGGGTCTGGACAAAGCCGTCGACGTTATTGACCGGCACCACGACAAAGTGAACGTTGTCGTTGAGGAAATCATACAGGTAGCTGTCGCCGGCGTTCTCGACCGCGGCTTCGATCAGTCCGGTAGTCAACTCCGGGGTACCCCATTCGCGTGCATGAATGCCGCCATTGATCAACGCCGATGACTCCGGACCGGCGTTGATCGTCTGCGAATCCTCATCACCGATCGCATACGCCCAGATCTCGCGCCCGAGGATTGTGCTCCCAATGATCTCCCCGGTGACCCGTTCGCTTTGTAGCATCAGATCCTGATGCCTGGCGTGCAATGACGAATACGCCCGGAATCCATCCAGCGGCACTGCCGAGTCGACCGGTTCGGGCGGCGGGTAGCCAAGCACGAACTGGTTGCCGCCGTTTGCTTCTTCGGTATAACGAAATTCCACCTGCGCGTATACGTAGCTGCCGCAGATTGCGGCAAGCATGCAAATCGCGAAGGTGCCTGATCTACGTATCAAAGCCATGCACGCACCTCGCGCCTTTGCTGGTCGGTAAGCCATGACGCCCCGGCAAGTTCGGCAAGCAGCTCTCGCGCCTCTTCGGAATCGCGCAGCTTGAGCGCCAGCAGCATACGCATGCGCGCAGGCCGGGAAGCCGACTCGACGCGATGCCGAACCTCATCGATCAATTCTGCCGAATGGGCAGCCAGCAGGCGCGCCGCATCCGCGCCAAGCGACGGATTATCCAGAAGTCCCCAGCAGAAACGATCGGGATGCATGCCGGCACGCTGAGCAGCGGTCAGCGCGAGCCCGCCAAGCTCCGGGCGGTCAAGCGCCTTTGCGGCGACCTCGGGAAGCATTGCCACCCGGCCATCCACGGCAACCCGGATCGCGTTTCGTGCACTTGCCACATCCCCGAATTCGATGATTTCGGGAAGCAGGTACATGAACGCAGCATCGGTTTTCGCCACTTTCAACACCACCTGTGCGTCGCCAGCTTGCGCAGGCTGGCCGAAACGGTACCTCGAAACCACTTCGGACAACGTCGCCGATGACGCGATCTCCAGGGCCAGCAAACCGGTGGCAAACTCCTGCGATCCGGGTCCGTCATCCAGGGCAGCCGTCAATTGCTCGGGCGAATCCGCCAGCTCAACAGCCCGGCGACGGGCGGTGTCCCGGGCCATCAGGACCTGCGCCCGATTCGCAACCTGGAAGGCCGGCACCGTCCGGGACGGAAATTCGTGGTGCGGAATCCCCACCTGAGCGGAATGACCGGCCAGCGTCTCCAAGGTCTCGATCTCGACCGGATCCAGCAGGTGTGCCGCTTTCAGGGAATCCAGCCACGCACTCCACTGCGCCTCGCGCGCCAGTGAATCCGGCACGGCGCGAATGGCGTTGATCACCGTTGCCGGCGCCTCGCCGCGTCCTGCCATAGTCGCGACACGCTGCTTCGCCGCTGCGGTCAACTCAACGTAGTCGTGCTCCGATACGCTCACCAACCGCGCCCGTGGTTCCTGCTCGAACCCGGCGGTAGCGATTGCCGCCAGTGCACACAGCGCTACAGGTATGAATCTCTTCATGGCATCTCCAGCCTGTTGCAACCCGAAATCCGGGGCCAGACAAACTCTACATCCACAGCCCTGAAATAACCAGATCTTCGGCGGACAGGAACGACCCGCTCACGGGTCAAAAGACTTCTCGCTCGGTAAGTGATAGCATCAACCACCTTGCACAATGTTCGGGAATTGTTATGACGGTCGAGAGTCTTCTGGGAATTATCATCATCGGCGGACTGGCCGGCTGGATTGCCGGCCTGATGGTCAGGGGCCGCGGCCTGGGGATCGTGATGAACATCGTCGTCGGCATCGTCGGCGCGTTCATCGGCACCTGGGTTTTCGATTTCTTCGGCATTACCGCCGGCGGAACGATTGGAAACCTGATCGTCGCCATCGTGGGCGCGGCCATACTGCTCGGCCTGCTGCAACTGGTGCGCAGGGCCTAGCGTACCACTAGAAATTCCAGTTGAACTGCAGGCCGAGGATATCGACGCTTGATTCGAAACGCCCTGCAAGCCGGTTGCCCTGCTCGGTCGAATCGATCTTCGAGTCGTCAACGAACAGGTGGGCATAGCCGACATCGAGACTGCCGCCCGGCCCGAACCGATAGTTGAATCCGGTCGAAAGCCAGACGCGATCGGCATCCGGAATTCGCGGCGTGACCAGCGCCGGGTTCTCCTGGGGGGCTTCATCAAAAGCCAGACCGAAACGCCAGGTCATGGATTCATTCAGCGCGAAAGTCGTCCCGCCGGCAACCCGAAAGGTATCGTTGTAGTCTAGATCCAGCGCGCTGACTTCCTGCTCGATTTCGGTGTTGACAATTCCGACGCGCTCGAGCGAACTCCATCCGGTCCGGGCGATGTCTGCGTGAACAGTCCAGCGTTCGGCAACCCGGTGAGAAACGCTGGCCGTCAGCGTACCGGGCAATTCGGTTTCGGCACGCACCGGGCCCTCGAGCATGCCCAGCGCACCGCTGCAAAACGGATCGGCCGCACAGCTTTCCGACAAAGTGAATGAGGCGTCGCCGCCCAGGTTGAAATCGGCACCCTGGCGCCAGACCAGCCCCAGCGAGGTTGCGTCGGTGGGCTGCCAGTGCAGGCTCAGGTCGACCACGACAGCGTCGTCGTCGCCCTCGATTTGAACGGCACTGTCGGCATCCGGATTAGCCGGACCCCCGTGCGCGGCGGTGCAAGCGGCCACCGGTCCGCCTGCGCTGAAGCAGGCAGAGAACGAGTCAACGGCATTCTCCAGCGTCACGTCGGCATACTGATAGTTCAGACCGAAACCCAGTGACAACTGCTCGGTGACCTCGAAAGCCACGCTCGGATTGATGTTGAATACCTGCAGCTCGCTCTCGGTGGCATGATAACGGCCCTGCCAACCGTCCTCGTACTCACTGACCAGACCAAACGGCGCGCTGACGCCCAGGCCGAACGTCCAACGCTCGCTGACCGGCTGAACGAGATACACGTTGGCTGTGAGCCCCGGCTCGTCGGTGGTGCCTTCCAATCCCGGCAGCGGCCGCTGCAACGGCGTGCCGGCCGCCGCCTGCGACCCCCGGTCGCTGAATTCCGACTCGATCAGCAGCATATGCCCCACGACCGCAAATTCCCGCTGGTCCAGCCTGGACATGCCGGCCGGATTGAAAAACGCCGTGGTCGCATCGTCGGCGATGGAGGCGGTCCCGGAAAAGGCGGTCCCGAGCCGCGATGCGCTCTGCTCCAGAATCTGGAAGCCGGATGCAAAACATGCCGGGGAAAGAATCGCCAACAACGATGCGCCGGCTGTCGCGACGCGTAGAGGTGAATTTCGATGCATATCTGAATGCTCCGTATTCAAATCCCTCTGAAGTCAACATTACATCATGACCGGGAGGGGCTGCAAGCCGATCGTGCACCAATTGCGGGGTACACTAGTGGTCCTTCAACCTGATAATTTAGGATTCAGTTGGTCTGTCAGCGTTCAGGGCAAGGCGCGGCTCGCAGTGAATGGCCGTAGCCCTTTACAAGAGCCGTAACGCCGCCATGGACGCTGACAGGCCAACCCTTCGGGCGCTCCTGTGGCGCCCCGCCGCAGCGTTCCCGTGCTTGCCAAGGGCGACGGCCATTGC
>JBBDSL010000072.1:0-33330 GCA_040904965.1 Wenzhouxiangellaceae bacterium | reverse complement strand
CGCTGATCTGGGGCCGGCGCGCCGGGCGTGCGCAGAAAAAGCGCGACAACCGCAAGGAACTGCATCCGGACGAGCCGTGGATGTGGGTCGACAAGTGGCGAACGCCGGAAGTCAGCAGCGAATCGACCGCGACGATGTGGATCGCGATTGCTTTCGCGACGTTCTGGAACCTGGTCAGCGCGCCGGTGCTGTTCATCGTGCCGGGCGAGGTGGCCGACGGCAATCATGTTGCGCTGGTGGGCCTGCTGTTCCCGCTGGTCGGGGCCGGTCTGATCGTGTGGGCGGTGCGTGAAGTCATCCGGCGGCGGCGCTACGGCGACAGCGTTTTGCGGCTGGATTCGCACCCGGTGCCGCTGGGCGGGCGGTTGCGTGCCACGCTGAATATCCCGGCCCGGCTGGCCGCGCGCGAGTTGCAGCTGCAGTTGGCGTGCGTCAATCGCTACGTGAGTGGATCGGGCAAGAACCGGAGCACGCGCGAAAAGGTGTTATGGGAAGACAAACAGGTGGCCATGACCCGGTCCGGCAGCGGGCCCGGCCAGACCTCGGCGCAGTTCGAGATGCGCGTTCCGGCCGACCAGCCGGTATCCAGCGACGACAACCCGCGCAACCGGATGATCTGGCGCCTGACCGCGACCAGCGAGGAGCCCGGCGTCGATTACAAGGCGGTGTTCGAGTTACCGGTGTTCGATTCCGGAGAGGCGGTCGCGGCCGCGATTGACACCGCAATCGACGCCGGCATTGGTGCCGGCGAGCAGGCACTGTCGTTCGATGCCGATGACTGGCGCGAGACCGGGGTGGCGCACGAATTCGCTGCCGGCGGTCAGCGGTTCCATTTCCCGCGCCTGCGTCAGTTGGGCGCCGGGCTGGGGCTGCTGGTTGTCGCGCTGATTTTTACCGCTGCCGGCGGTTTCATGATGGTTGGCGCCGGGCAGTGGATTTTCGGCGGCATCTTCGCCGCGGTTGGTCTTTTGCTGCTGTGGGGTGCGATTTCGATGACGTTCCAGCGAAGCGAGATTGTCGTCGGCAGCGGCCGGCTGCGCTGGCGCCACGGCGTGTTCGGCGGCTGGCAGGAAGCCGATGCCGGAGCGCTGAAATCCATTGACGTGAAACAAAGCGGCAGCATCGGCAGCAACCTGTACTACCGGATCGAAATCGAGCGCTGGGCGCGCGACGGCAAGACGACCATCGCCGGGTGGGTGCCCGGCCAGCGCCCGGCGCGCGCCCTGGCCGCGCATCTCGGGCAATTGGCAGGGATTGAAGAGTCATGAGCGCCCGCTCTTGCCAGCACGTCCAGACGCCAGGAGAAGGGAAAGCAGTCCACAGATGAGCACAGACAAACCCAGCGTAGAATAATCCGTTCTATTCGAATCTCAGCGCTTCGATCGGATCCAGCTTCGACGCCCGGCGGGCCGGGTAGTAGCCGAAGAACACCGCGATGAAGATTGCGATGGCCACGGCGCCGGCCAGTGTCCACGGGCTGATCAGTACCGGGAAGTCGCCCAGGCTGGCGGCCAGGTAGGTCGCGCCCACGCCGAAGGCCATGCCCAGGATGCCGCCGAGCAGGCCGAGTACGGTGGCTTCGACCAGGAACTGGGTCAACACGTCGCGCTGGCGCGCGCCGACCGCACGTCTGAGGCCGATCTCGCGGGTGCGCTCGGTTACCGAGACCAGCATGATGTTCATGATGCCGATGCCGCCGACGATCAGCGAGGTGGCCGAGAACGCCGCCAGCAGAAACCCCAGCAGGCTCTCGGTCTGGTTGCGCGCGCGGATGAATTCGGCAAAGTTGATCACCGCAAAATCGTCTTCGGCGCCGGGCTGGATGTTGCGCCGCACGCGCAGCAGGTTCTCGACGTCGTCCTGGACGTCGAGCACGTCGAGATGGTCCCAGACTTTGATGTAGACCCGGCCGGCGTCGTCGGGCACGCTGTCGGCGCCGCCGGCGATGCGTGTGCGAACCGTTTCCAGCGGCATCCAGATCACGTCGTCCTGATCCTGGCCCCACGACGAGGCGCCTTCTTCGGCGAGCACCCCGATGACCGTCACGGGGGTGCGGTCGATGCGCATTCTTGCGCCTATGGGATCGCCGCCGGCGAACAGCTCCTTGACAATGGTGGTGCCAATAATCGCGACCTTGTCGCCGGCACGGACTTCGGCCGGGCTGAAGTTGCGGCCGGAGACGATTTCACGGTTTTCGATACGCGCGAAGTCGGCGCCGACCCCATGCACCGTGCTGGGCCAGTTGTTGCCGGCGTTGACCAGCGTGACCTGGGCCGAGGTGAGGCCCGAGACCGCTTCGATGACCCCGTTCATTTCGGCCAGCGCGGAGACATCGCGGTCGGTGATCGGCCGGGCCGAGCCGGCGCCGCGCGAGCGGCCGCCAAAGAAGCTCGAGCCCGGGCGCACCTGCAGCACATGGGTGCCGAAGCTCTGGATCTGTTCCTGCAATTGCTGGCCGGCACCCTGCGAGATCGAGACCGACACGATCGCCGCGCCGATGCCGATGATGATGCCCAGCATGGTCAGGAAGCTTCTGACCGAGTTGGTGCGTATGGCTTTCAGCGCAATCGCCAGGCTGGCCGATACGTGCAGTCCGGGGCGCTGATCCAGCGCCGCTTCGGACACCAACGCGGTATGCACTGACGGGCCGAACCCGGGTTTCATGGCGATGTCTCCGTGCCTGTGCCGGCACTGTAGTGGGTACCATTATCGGCACCATGGTCGCCACTATCGTCGCCGCTATCGTCGATGATGCGCCCGTCGCGGAAGCGGATGGTGCGGCGCGCGTGCGCAGCGATTTCCTCTTCGTGCGTGACCAGCACCACGGTGACGCCTTCGCGGTTGAGTTCCTCGAACAGTGCCATGATTTCCTCGGCGGTGACCGAATCCAGTGCGCCGGTGGGTTCGTCGGCCAGAATCATGCTGGGGTTGTTGACCAGCGCACGGGCGATGGCGACGCGCTGCTGCTGGCCGCCGGAAAGTTGCGACGGGGTATGGTCCATGCGCTGAGCCAGGCCGACCCGCTCGAGCGCGGCCCGCGCGCGGCGATCCTTCTCGGCCACATCCATGCGCGTGTACATCAAAGGTAATTGCGCGTTGTCCACGGCGCTTGTCTTGGGCAGCAGCATGAACTGCTGGAACACGAATCCCAGGGTCTGGTTGCGCAGCGCGGAGAGCTGGTCGGAATCGAGTTCGGCGATATTCCGGCCGGCGATTTCAAGCCGTCCCGAAGTGGGCGTGTCCAGCGCGCCGACCAGGTTCATGAAGGTGGATTTGCCCGAACCCGAAGGCCCCATGATGGCGACGAACTCGCCGGGCTGGATGGCGGTGTTCACGTCGCGCAACGCATGGATGACGTTGTCGCCCATCTGGTAGTCCTTGCACAGGCCCGAGCAGCGCACCAGCGCCCGGGCCGCGTCTGGATGGATGGCCGCCTGCGCGTTCAATCGCTTTCCACGCGGCGGATGCGCGTGACCACCGGATCGCCCTCGGCAAGCTTGCCGGAGACCACCTCGGTGAAGCGGTCGTCGCTGATGCCCAGGCGTACCTGGCGTGCCTGCAGCTTGCCGCCGTCGCCGGGCAGGTACAGCGTGGCCGGGCGGGTTTCGGCGCGCGCGCGTTGCAACGCCTCCAGTTCGGACAATTGGTCGGTCGAAAGATGGCGGGCCAGGACTTCCCGGGTCATGGTCTCGATACGATCGCGTATGGCGTCGCGGTCCGCGCCCGAGGCGAACATGCCGCGCATGGACGAAAAAGCCTCGCGCATGGCGGCGGCAATCGTTTCGCGGGTGGCATCGTCAACGCCGATTTCGGTCAGCGATTCATCGAGTTCGGCGCCGGGATTGCGTCCGCCACCGGGCCCGCCGCCGGTTGCAGCCTGCTCCGGCAGCAGGGCCTCGGGCGGACGAAACCGCACCGCGGCGTTGCCGACGCGCAGCACATCCTCGGCCCGGCCGGTAACGATGTCGATGCTGGCGGTCATGCCCGGCAGCAGTCGGCGATCCGGATTGCGCGCGTTGATCACCACCGTGTAGGTGACCACGTTGCCTTCCTCGTTGGGTGCCAGACGCACTTGCGAGACCTGTCCGCGGAATTCGTCGCCGGTGAATGCGTCGACCGTGAAAGAAGCCTCGGCGTCTTCCCGGACGCTGCCGATATCGGCCTCGTCGACGCTGGCCTCAATCTGAATTTCGGTCAGGTCCTGGGCGATCGTGAACAGAATCGGCGCCTGCAGGCTGGCGGCAACGGTCTGGCCGATATCGACCGCGCGCTCGATGACCACGCCGTTGATCGGCGAGCGGATGTCGGTGCGCTCCAGGTCGATGCGCGCGGCTTCCAGTGCCGCCTCGCGCTGGGCCACGGTGGCTTCGGCGTTGAGGTGCTGGGCGCGCGCGATCTCGACGTCGGCAAGTGCTGACTGCCAGGATGCCTCGGCCGCATCCAGCGCGGATTCCGAAACACTGCCCCGGTCGACCAGTGAGCGCTGGCGCTCGAATTCGCGTTGCGCGGCTTTCAGGTTGGCCGCAGCGCGCTGGATGGTGGCCGCCTGTATGGCCACGTTGGCATTGGCCACGGCCAGGTTGGCCTCGGCCTCCTGCACGCGGCGCTCGAAGGTTTGCGGATCGATGCGTGCCAGCAGGTCGCCGGATTTCACCGGGGTATTGAAATCGGCGCGCAGTTCAATGACCTGGCCGGATAGCTGCGAGCCGACTTCCACGGTATTGAGCGCGCGCACCGATCCGACCGAGGAAACAATGCGGGTGATGTCGCCGCGTTCGACCCGCTCGGTTTCGATCCGGTTGCCGTCGCCATTGCCCTGATCCGGCCAGAACAACCAGGCCGAAACGATGATTGCAGCGCCGATCAGGGCTGCGGTTGTGGTTCTTGTCAAGATCGTTGCGTCCTTGTTCAGATGGGGCCGGTTGTGACGAATCGTGTCACCAGATTGCGCGAATCGGCAGCCTGAGGCTGCATCGGCCGTTGAAGATCAATGGATTACGGCCGCTTTCAGGCATCTGGCATCCATATTGTATTCAATTGTTAATCTCGTCGAAGTGACGGCGCTTCGGTGACGGATTGCAAGCCCCGCTTGCCGGGAACAAGGGAGGAAAGATCGAATGTATGACAACGGTCGCCAGAAAAGTGCACCAACCCGTATTCTGTTCGTTGATGATTCGCGCCTGATCCGGTTTGCCGGCCAGCGCTTCCTGCGCCAGCATTACGACGTGGTGCTGGCAGAAAACGGGAGTGAGGCCTGGAAGCTGCTACGGCACGACGACAGCATCAAATTCGTCATCACCGACCTGATGATGCCGGAAGTGGATGGCGTGGAACTGATTCGCAGAATTCGCGACGCCGACGACGAGCGCATCCGCGCGCTCCCCGTGCTGGTGGTCACCAGCGTCGAGGAAAAAGCCGGCCGCAGACGCGCCCTGGATGCCGGCGCCACCGAGCTGGTGTGCAAACCATTCTCCGGCGTCGACCTGATCGAGCCGGTGCGTGAGCACTTGCGCACTACTTCCGAACCGCGGGCATCCCGGCTCCGTCCAGTACGGTTGCCCAATGTCGAGTACACGCGCGGCACTCTCGTCAATCGTTTGGCACAGATCAGCAGTTTCCACGACCGTCACGCGCTGGAATTTTCCATTCTGCATGCGAAGCTGGAGGACTACGACGACATTGCCTCGCGCTTCGGCCTGAACCACGCCGAGTCGCTGATGCGGCATGTCGAGCGCGTGCTGGCGCGCGAAGTGCGCACCGAGGACACATTGGGTCGCAGTGATGATGCGGTGTTCAGCATGATTCTGATGGCGACGCCGGCGACCGGTGCCAAGCAATTGCGCACGCGTTTACGCGAGGTTCTGAAACGCAATCCGGCGCAGCTCCCGGGCCGTGCGCTGCACCCGAAGCTCAGTTTCTCGATTCAGTGCCCGGACGGCAGCAGCGTTCGTTCGGCCGAGGCCATGCTCAGGGAGGGGCTGGCGCGACTGGACGAGCCGGCCAACGTAACCCGGCTGGTCGATCGCATTACGGCGTAATGGCCCGGTAGCGGTACCTGTTGGCAGCGTGACCCGAATCGGCTATTCTCCGGCCATGGGTTCGGGGCAGTCGATCAATCTCGGAAACTTTCGGCGTCACCTGGGCGCCGGCTTGACTTTCATTCTTTTGTTGTGCGCGGCGGCGCCGTCACCGGCTGTGCCGGCGACCGTGGTCGATTGGCTGACCACGGCAGACGGACTGCCCAACCCGGATGTTGAATCCATGGTGCGCGATCGCGCCGGCTACGTCTGGATCGGTACGCGCGGCGGCCTGGTCCGCCACGAGGGGGTACGGCTCAACGTGCTGCGGCGCGATCCCGACCGGCCCGGCTCGCTGCCGGGCGATAATATCCTGACCCTGATGGCCGCCGCCGATGGCGGCGTTTGGGCGGCGATTTCGGAGCAGGGTGTCGTCCGCATCCGGGGCACCAGGGTCGAGCACCACTGGGCCAACGCGCGTGCCGGAGGACCGTTGCAGGGCAGCTATGTCTGGTCGCTGCAGGAATCCTGCGACGGCGCGGTCTGGGGCGCTTATGCCACCGACGGGGTGGTGCGGATCGATCCGGCGAGTACGGCCGCCACGCACTTCGCCCCGGGTGAGCTGGGACTGCCCGATTCCGGTTTCGGCATGCAACTGAGCGTCGACGAGAGCTGTCGCATGTGGTTGT
Source organism: Wenzhouxiangellaceae bacterium (assembly GCA_040904965.1). Classification (GTDB taxonomy): domain Bacteria; phylum Pseudomonadota; class Gammaproteobacteria; order Xanthomonadales; family Wenzhouxiangellaceae. Next base: position 26,624 of record JBBDSL010000072.1, on the reverse strand, counting down.
TGCGCACCGACGGTATCTGGCGGCTAAATACCTCCCAACCGTTCGGGTTCGAGCGCGTACTGGCAACGGCCGATACCGATGTGCCGGTATTCCTGTCCATGCTGCTGACCGGCGGGGACCGTGCCTGGGTGACCGGCGCCTCGGGCCTGCTCCACGCCGATCTGGGCGCCGGCGCCTCCGAACCGGCCCGGGTCCTGGATTTCTGGGCTTTGGGCGAGTCGGTGAACGTGGCCCGGCCTGCCGACGACGGCCGGCTTTGGCTGGGCATGCGGCGCGGACTCAAACTGTTCGATCCGGCCACCGGCCAAGCCACTCCGGTCACTTTTGGACCCGAGTCCGAAGGCCTGGAAACGGTGCAGGTCTCCGGCGTGATGGACGGTGCCGAAGGCGAAGTATGGCTTGCGACCACTGGTAGAGGCGTCGCTCGCCTGCCGCCAGGGTGGCGCGGCTTCCAACCCGTTCAGCACAGTGTCGAAGGGCGCAAACTCAAGCGCGTGACCAGCATCACTGCCGGCCCGGATGGCTCGCTTTGGCTGGGTAGCGCCAATTTGGGCGTTCAGCGGGTTGATCCGGTCAATGGAAAGCCATTGGAAACCGGTGTGCATCTGGGCGCGGAAAATCACGAAGTCATCGGATTGCAGGTGAGCGATGATACGGTTTGGGCGCTGGCTAGGCGCTTCCTGGTGCGCGGTGATCTTGAGACGGGGGCGAGTCGGACCCTCATCGAGCGTGACGGCAGTTTGGAGGGGCAATTCGAGTTCGTAGTGCCGGCCGGTGACGGGGAAATCTGGGTCGGCGGCGACTCGGCTTATCTGCTTCGGCTCGACAGCGCCGGCAAGGAACTCGATCGCTGGACCGCCGATGCCCGTCCTGAACGGCGTATTCGGGATTCGACCTTGCGTACGATCACGCGCGGACCCGCTGGCGAGTGGTGGCTGCTGGGCGCCGACGCGCTTTACCGGCAGGACGCAAAAGGTGCTTTCGAGGAGATCTGGGGCGCCACCAATACCAGCCTGGTCACGATGGTGTTTCAGGGCGAACGGCTCTGGTTGGCGGCCGATTCCACGCTGGAAGCGTTCCGAATGAGCGAGGACGGCCTGGTGCTGGAACAGCGCTACACCGCCGGCGACGGTCTGCCCCCCGGCCGCGTTCAGGCGCTAGTGCCTGGCGAGGAAAATCTCTGGCTGCTGATGAGCATCGGCCTGGCCCGGCTGGACCCGACTTCCGGCAAGTTTCGGCTGTTCTCGGGGCGCGAGGGGTTGATGCAGTCGGAATTCAATCCCGGTGCCGCGGTGGAACTGGGCGATGGCCGGTTTGCCGCCGGCACCAACAATGGTTTGCTGATTGTCGATCCGGCCCGGATCCAGCCGGTAGCGCAGCCGCCGCCGGTTCACCTGACTTCGCTACGGGCCGGCGATCGGGTGTTTGGCCTGGATCGTCGCCGCGAGGGGCCGTTGTCATTCGGTTGGCAGCAGAATTCGCTTGAATTCAGTTTCATTGCGCTTTCGTATATCAATCCGGCCCAGAATCGCTATCGGAGCCGGCTGGCCGGTTGGGAAGATGAATGGCAGGAGGGGGTCGGGCAAACGACGCGCTTTTTCAGCAGCCTGCCCAGTGGCGACTACGAGTTCGAGGTCCAGGCCGCCAACGTCGACGGCATCTGGAACCGTGCCGGCGATCGCGTGGCGTTCAGTATCGCACCGCCGCCATGGCGGTCGGCTCCGGCATGGTTGATCTATGCGTTGATTGTACTGGCCGCCGGCGTAACCGGATGGCGCGCGTTGATTACACGTCGTGCCCGGCGCGAATCGCTGCGGCGGGCCAGGGAGCAGCAACAGCTCGCCGATCGCCAGCGCAAGTTGCTGGAGCAGTTGAACCGCAGCCTGGAGCCGGGTTGCCTGGCGCGTACCCTGGGCGAGGCGGTGTTGCAACTGGCTGGTGTTTCCCGCTGTCATGTCGGCTTTACCCGAGCCGGCTTCCCCGGGAAATTGTGGTCGTTCGGCGATTTCGATCGCTCGCCGGAGCGGGCGCGATTCGATGCCGCAGTCGCTGCCAGCGGGCCCGGCGAGGTATTGCTTCTGGGCAACGATCCAAGCCCGCTGGCCGCGGTATGGCTGCCGGGGCTGGACGACGACCGGGGCAGCGTGCTGCGCGGCCGGCTGGACCTGTTTGCCCAGACCGCCGGGCAGGTGCTGGAGAATGCACGCCTGCTGCTGGACGTTCGCAAGCTGGCGCGCAAGGCCAACGAGGCCAGCGAGGCCAAGTCCGAATTCCTGGCGACCATGAGCCACGAAATCCGTACGCCCTTGCACGGCCTGCTGGGCATGATGGAGTTGTTCGAACACACCGAGACCAATCCGGCCCAGCTCGACATGCTGCGCACCATGCGCGGCTCGGGCCGCCAGTTGCAACGCATCCTCAACGACGTGCTTGATCTTTCCCGAATCGAGGCCGGCCACATCGAGCTCGACGAGCAGCCGTTCGAATTGGTGCCGTTGCTGGAGCGGGTCATCGACCTGCATGCACCCAACGCCTATTCCGGCGGCCTTGAGCTGAGGCTTCGGATTGCCGCCGACCTGCCGGTCATGGCGATCGGCGACGCCGACCGGATCGCGCAAATCCTGGGCAACCTGGTGAGCAATGCGATCAAGTTCACGGCCAGTGGCTGGGTGGAACTGGATGCCAGGCTGGACCGGCGCGACGAGTTGGTGCTGGCGGTATCCGACAGCGGGCCCGGGATCGATGCGGCGGTGCGTGCCGAGCTGTTCGAGCCGTTCACCCAGCTGGAGTCGGCGTCCACGCGCAAGCACAGCGGCACGGGGCTCGGGCTTGCGATTTCGCGCCGGCTGGTCGAGGCCATGCGCGGCCGGATGGGGCTGGAAAGCGAGCCGGGCCGCGGCAGTCGGTTCAGCGTGTACCTTCCGCTGCCGGGCATGCAGCGTCAGTCACCGTTCTCGCCGGCACTGCTGGAAAACATGCGCCTGGCGGCGGCCTTGCCGGCAGCCGACCGGCGCGTGGTGCTGCGCCTGGCCCGGCGCTGGTCGATCGAACTGCTGTCAGGCGTCGGCTTGTCATCGACGGATGAGTGCGGCTTCGATGCGCTCATCTATCGCGCGGGCCGGCTGGAACCGGATTTTGTGCAGGCTTGCCGCGACGCCGGCGTGGTCTGCTGGCAGATCGGCGACGAGCTGTCCGGGCCGCTCAGCGACGTGCCCCGACTGCGAGCACCGCTGACCGAGGCGCGCCTGATCGGCGCGCTGATGGACTTGCGGCTGAGTCCCTCTTACTAACAGATGTGTTAGTAGCCTGCCGTCTTCCCCATCCCTCCTGCCGCGACGGCGTCAAGCGTCGTTTCGCTCGGTTGCCCATCCTCACCGTGCAGGCGAGTACGTCACCGGTGCGATCGGTCACGAAACACTGCGTCTCGCTACGGACGGATGGTCAATATGCCGGGGTTGAAGGATTTGGGTCTCCAGCAGATCCCCTCGGGTGTCCCGTAGATATCGTCCGTAGATTCACCGGGGTTATACTGACGCTCCCGCATCTGCTGTCGGGAATTTCAATATCATGTTTAAACGCTCAAACACCAGGAGGGAGAAGAACATGCTGAACAGGACACACTGTTTGATCGCCGTGATGATGGCCTCCATGTTCGCTTTGGCGGGCTGCCGTGCCGGAGCCGAAATCCGCAACGTGGAAGACGCCCCGATAGCCGGCAATCCAAGCCTGGCGGACGTTCGCAACGCTATCATTCGGGCTGGTGCCGAGCGCGGTTGGCGCATGACGCCGCAAGGGGACGGAATTATTCTCGGCACCCTGGAGGTGCGCAATCACGTGGCCCGGGTCAACATCCGCTACGATCGCTCAAGCTATAACATTACTTATCTTGATTCGGTAAATCTGGAGCACGATCCGGCTCAAGGCACGATCCACAAAAACTACAATAGCTGGATCAAGAACCTCGATACCGACATCTACAACGAACTGGCTTTGCTTCAATAAGCTAGCAGTACCGCCGGGTGCGGCAACGCATCCGGCGCGCTTCAGGTCATCGCGCCGTCGACGCCGATCACCTGACCGGAAACGTAACCGGCCTCCTCGGCGGCAAGAAAGGCCACCAGGGCCGCGACCTCTTCGGGCTTTCCCATCCTTTCCATCGGGACGATGCCGCGCACGGTGGCTTCGTCGAAAGTGTCCTTGGACATTTCCGATTCGATCACGCCGGGTGCGACGACGTTGACGGTGACGCCGCGCGAACCGAGCTCGCGCGCCAGTGACTTGGCGGCACCGTGCAGGCCGGCCTTGGACGCGGCGTAGTTGGTCTGGCCGCGATTGCCCAGACGGGCCGCCACGCTGGACACGGCGATCACCCGGCCCCAGCGCAGGCGCACCATGCCCAGCAGTGCCGGCTGAACGACACGGAAGAAGCCGTTGAGATTGACATCCATCACCCGTTGCCACTGGTGCGGGGTCATGCCGACCATGGGTGCGTCATCGTGAATGCCGGCATTGTGCACCACCACGGCCAGGGGCGAACCGGCGGTGAGTTCGGCCATGACGTCGACGGTGTGGTCGGCATCCGCCAGATCGAACTGAACCGATCGGGCTGAGCCGCCGGCCTCGTGGATTTCAGCAACCAGCTTTTCGGCGGCTGCGGGGTTGTGCGCGGCATGAACGATGACGTGCATGCCGGCGGCGGCGAGGCGACGCGAAATAGCCGCACCGATCCCGCCAGCGCCGCCAGTGACCAGCGCCCGGCAGACTTCGGGTCGACCGCCGGTTCTGCGTTTCATTCCGCTGCCCCGGATTTGATGAACGCGACGGTGGCCCGGCCACTGGCCAGCGTGTGTCGGCCGGCCAGGACGCGAAATGCATAAACGGCACCGGAGCCATCGCCCCCCTCGCGCTCGGCATGCACATCAATCAATACCGGCACCTCGACCCGGTCGCCGGCCAGATTCAGCGCCGACAGGGCCGCGAGCCGGCCCGCTGGCGGTGGATCGCCGGGCCGGCCGACCAGGGCGCCATGCACGGCCATGGCCTGAGCTGCATACTCGACCAGTGCCGCGGCAGGCAGAATCCCGCGCGAGGCCAGCGGATGGCCAGCCAGACCGTCTATGCGCGCGCGGCAGTGAACCTGTTGCCGGTCATGCTCGACCACCTCGTCAATCAGCACCATGGCGCCGGCGTGCGGCAGCAGGGATTCGATGCGGTCGGTCATGTCGGGTGTAGCGGACATTCGGTCCGGCTCAATCGGGTGAAAATCCAAGATAGCAGAACACCCAGCGCCACGGTAAGCCCCAGCATCCGGAGCATGCCGATCTGTGACTGACCGAGGATCAAGAACACGCCGCCGGTCGACAACGCGCAGATATTGACTGCGTGCCGGGTGCGCGACGACTGATCGCGGTGGTCCGAACGCAGGTGGGCGAACAGCGAGAAATCCAGACCCACGCCGGCGGCCAGCAACACCCCGACCAGGTGCACGATGGTCAGACCGCCATCGGCCAGGCTCATGACCGCGGCAGTGCAGGCCGCCGCCGCCAGCGGCGGCAGCATGATGCGGGCGGTCAGCGCCGGCTTTCGGGTTTGCAGCCAAAGGAACGCCGCGATCAGCGCCAGGGCCGCGGCCAGGCTGATGCCGGCATCCCGGCGCCAGGAAGCAACCATGATTTCGGAGGTGGCGCGCAAGTCGATCAATTCGGCGGGCAACTGCCCGGCGCTCAGCCATTCGGCCAGGCCGGCGGGATCATCCAGGCCCACGGGCGCGATGATCGAGCGCCAGCCCTGCGGGGTCTGGGTGAGCAACGCGTTGACCTGCGTGGCCAGCGGTGTGGTTTGCCAGGTCTGCGGCGTGATCGGCGGGGTTTCGGCCGCCGTGGCCAAGTCTTCGAGGAACGGGGCGAAGGCATCGGCGGTGAAACGGGCATCGGCCCGGTCCAGCAGACCGGCCATCCGTTCGGTCGACGGCCAGGCCGCCAATCGGCGCTGCTGTTCCCGGCGGCTGGGCACGAGATCGGAAACCGCCTGCCAGCCTGAAAGCAGCCCTTGGTCGACGGCGTCGTCCAATTGGTTGACCGTGTCTTCGGTGGCGCGCAATACATTTTCCAGCGAATCGGCCGAGGCGACCAGCAGATAGCGTACGTCGCCGCCGCCGAGCTGCCGGCGCAGTTCGATGTCGGCCTGAATCAGGTCGGCATCGACCGGGCTGAGACGGGTGAGATCGTTGGACCAGCGCTCGGCACCGAGTCCGGCGAGCACGATCAGCGCCAGCCCACCGGCGGCCGCCGGCAGCCAGGCGGCGTTGGGGAATTTCCAGTTTCGCTGCGGCAGGTACGTCGGTCCGCGCGTACCCAGCCGGGGCAGCAGCAGCGTGGCCGCCGCCGCACCGGCCAGGCCGGCGGCCGAGAACGCACCCATTTGCGCCAGGCCCGGACTGGCCGAGGCCGACACTGCCAGGTAGGCGATGACCGTGCTGGCCGCACCCAGGAGCAGCGGCGCGCGAATGTCCCTGGCGTCCAGTGCGGCACGGCGAGCGGAATGGGTGAACAGGTGAACCGGATAGTCGATCGCAACACCCAGCAAGGTAAAGCCAAAGGCCAGCGTCAGTCCGTGGATCCGGCCGTCGAACAGCAAGGTGACGGTCAGCAATCCGCAAACAACGCCGGTGGCCAGCGGTATGGCGCCGGCGACCAGCAGGGCCGGCGAGCGCCACGCCCACAACAATACAACGAGCACAAACAGGCCGCCGAACACGCTCAGGCGTATGGAGGCGGTGCGAGCGCGCTCGGCGCTGTCGGCGGCGATTACCGGGGCGCCGGCCAGCGTCAAATCAAGTTCGCCGGATGATATCGACGCCAATCGCTGTTGAAGTTGATCGATCAGCCGCGCCTGCTCGGCGGTTGCGAACGGCGGATGGGCGCTGACGATCATCAGCAGCGCGCGATTGCTATCGCCATTGTTTCGGGTGTCCAGCCAGACACCGTCGCGGGTCTCCGGGGCATGGCTGGGCGCCAGCCGCTCGGCGACGGCCTGGACCAGACCCAGCGGGTCGGAGCGCACCCGGTCCCGGACCCGGCTGCCGGCCAGCGCCAGCTCCGAAAGCCGTTCAGCCAATGCCGATTTGACCGCTGCCGGCTCGGTGCGCGATTCGATGTCGGGCAGCAGTACTAAGCGGTGCGTGTCGAGCAATTCGAGTAATTCCTGTTCCTGCGACAGTTCGCCGTTGTTCACCCGCACTACCGACGCCAGTGACCGCCACTTGTCGGCGACCTGGCGGCTGGCCTCGACCAGTCGGTCCGGTTCGGCCCCGGAGATCGCGGCGAAGATCAGGCGGCCGCCGGCGCCGGACCCGATCTGGTCCATGACCATGGCCTGATGCGTGTCGGCCGGTGGCGGCAGAAACGCGTCGATGCGATGGTCGACCTGCAACCGGGCAATCAGCAAGACGGCCAGTGTGGCAAGCAGCACCAGCGTCAGCAGCGGCGCCCAGGACCGCTTCATGGCGCGGCGTGAAGGCGGGTGCGAACGATCTCGCCGTCGGCCAGATGCAGGCTGAATTGCCGGATCCGTGCGTCGCTGCCGCACACGGTCAGTCGCTCTACGCTTTCGGCCAGTTGGTCAGCGCGCGGACGCAGGACGAGGTGCCAGGCCGACCATTCGCCCTGGACGGTGGTGTCGAAATGTTTCGACAGGGCGGCCGCATCGCCGGCAAGAATGCCGTTGAGCGCGTGATAAAGCACTTCCAGCTCCGGTGCGCGCTGCAGCCGGAATCGCCGTTGCCGACCGTCGCCGCGGTGTATCTCGACATGCGAGGCGCTTAGTATCTGGGTTTCGGCCTCGGGGGCGTGAATCTCGCGGATCAACCGTCCCTGCTCGTCGTGGCGCAAGGTGCCGGAGATCTCCAGGTCGTCGACCAGCAGTTCGGACTGGCGCAACTCGGTAAAGCCCACCTCGGCGGCCGGCTCCGCGGTAAGGGCGTCGAGAAGGTTGCCAAGTTCAAGCTCGTCTTCCTGCGCTTGACCCAGCAAAAGCAGGCTAATCAGGATTCCAGAAATCATAGAAGTTGAACCAGTTGTAGGGGTAATGCCTCGCATAATATTCCAGCCGCCGGGCGTAATTGGCAAGCCATTGATCCAGCAGCGCGCGACGCTGCTTGCGGTCTGTCGTGTGTGGGCCGGGACGCTCCAGCGGCTCGAACACCAACCGGTAGCTGCGACCCCCTTCGTACAGCCCCAGCCCCAGAAACACCGGAACGTCGAGAATCCAGGCAATCGACAACGGCGAGATCGGAAACGGTGCCGGTTCACCGATAAACGCCACCCGGTCGGTGGGTTCGAGGTGGTGGCCCCGGTCACCGAGCATGGCGACCATACCGCCGGCCGACAACACCTCGGCGACCTCGAGCACGATTTGCGCGCCCGGGTTGCGCGCCTCGATGACGCGGTCGCGCAATTCGGGCTGCAGGTCTTCCATGACGCGCGTCATCAGGCTGTTGTGGCTGCGGTCCATGACCACCTTGAGGTGGCGGCAGTCTTCAGGCGCCTGGTGGCTGAAAGCCCGCAAGGCATCAAAGCTGCCCAGGTGAGCGCCCAGCAACAGGCAACCCTTGCCACGGCGAAGCGCGGCAATCAGATCCTCCTCGCCTTCGGTGTGAATCTCGAGTTCGTGCTCGCGGCCGGAAAACAGCAGTACCCGGTCGACGATGGTCATGGCGAAGGTGTAGATGTGTCTGAGTACACCCAGAGTGCCCCGCTGCGGGGCGCCGACGCGTTCGAGCCAGGCGCGCGAGGCGCGTCGTTCGTGCCCGCGGACGATAAAAAAGTACAGTGTGGTGGGAAACATGCACAGGCGCGCAAACCCGCGCCCGATATTCAGGATGCTCCAGCGGATGATCAACAGCGACAACCGGCTGCCGCCTTCGGATTGCTCACGCCAATGGGGCATTTCTACACCCACCGTTGGCGATCAGCGCTCCGGCGGTCGATTCGATGCGGAATTTGAACTGCTGGCCGTCGCCGACAAGCTCGATTCGAAAAGGCTGCTCCGGACTCACCGGCTGAACGAACCGGACCCGGCGCCAGGTGCTTCGGGCGCCTGAAAATCCGAGGCTGTCGGCGGCCTGTTCGGCGACCATGGACAGCAATACGGCGCCGGGGACGACGGGATCGGAAGGAAAGTGGCCGGGAAATACCGGGTGGTCCGCCGGCACGCAGCCATCTGAGCCCGCCTTATTCACCATCCGTCCGTAGCGAGACGCTGTCAGGTGCCGTAGATGGGGTTTTTCGCGACCGAGCGCACCGGAAACGTACTCGCCTGTCCGGTGAGGATGCGCGACCGAGCGAAATGCCCCAGATGCTGGGCCTGACGGCGTCGCAGTAGGAGGGATGGTGAATAAGGCGGGCTGAGGCCACTCGTTTCAATTCGCCCCCTTGCGCTGCTGCCGGAACAACTGCAGTACGGCCTGCCGCGACAGCTTGCCGGATTCGGCCCGCGGTAATGAATCGACCAGGCGCAAAGGCCTCGGAACGAATGCCGCGTCAACGCGCTCGGCGAACTGCCGGCGCAGCTCGGTTGCACTCATGCCGGGCGCCACCACCAGGGCCGCCAGGCGGCCGACCGGGGCGCCCGAGTTTTCCGGGGGCTGAAAAATGACGCTGTCGATCACCCCCGGAATCTGCAGCAGAAGTTGCGTCAGTTCGGTGAGCGAGGCGCGCTTGCCGGCGATATTGACCAGATCGCTTTCGCGCCCGACCAGCCGAAAACGCCCGTCGGGCTCGATCTCGAGTCGGTCCATGAGGCGAACCGACTCGGGCAGGTGATCGGCGTGGATGCGGGTGTGCCCGTCCTTGCAGGCGGCGGAGAATCCGGACAGGAACCGCCAGCGACGCTCGCGCGCCGGTTGGCGCTGCGCCAGGCATCCGGTTTCGGAACAACCATAGACTTCCACGACCCGCGCGCCGGCGGCAGCTTCGAGCCGTGCCGCCAGATCCTGTTCGAGCGGCGCAGTTGCCGACAGTATCCGTTCGGTTTCCGGTAGCGCCAGCCCGGACTCGATCAGTGCACGAAGATGCACCGGCGTGCTGATCAGGGTGCGAGGTGTCGGCAGACGCTCGAGCTGGCTGACCAGGTCGGCGACGAACAACGGATGCGTGCTGGCTGTAGGCTGGGCCGCGAACCAGGGCATGAGTACCGAGGTTTCCAGGCCCCACATGTGTTGCGGCGGAACGGTCGCCAGCGCGAAATGCGAGCCTTCGGGGACATAGGCCGTGTTGATTCGGCTGCTTTCGAACAGCGTGTGCCAGGGCTTGTGAATGCGGGACGCTGCGCCGGTACTGCCGGAGGTAAACACGATGGCGGCCAGATGCGCGGCCGGCACCTGCGGAATCCGCGAGCACTCGGGTGCTGATTGCAAAATGGTGCCGACCTCGATCACCGGGCAGTTCACCGGTCCAACCGCCTCGTCGCTGATCACAATGCTGCCGGGATACTCGCGCAGCAGGCCCTCGATGGTCGCGGGCAGGCGATTGGCCGGCAGCAGATTGGTGCCGCCGGCGAGCATCGTGGCGACAAACGACACAGAAAAGGCATGCCGGTCGCGACACAGGTTGATCGCGTGCGTGAAGTCCGGCAAGCGTTCGGCCAGTTGCCCGGCGCGGCCGAGCAGTACCGCCAGCCGGACGGGTTGGCCGCTGTGCCAGGCCACCGGCTGATCCGGGGCATGAACCGACAGCGGCAGGCGACTCATGCCGACAGGCGCTCCGGGCGGACGCGGGCGATCGCCACGAGGAATCCGGGCAAAGACCACGGCGGATGCTGGGGAAATCGATGGCGGCGCAAGCGCAATTCCAGGATCAGCGTAAACAGTACGCTGGCCGGAACGACGCCGACCACCCAGATCAGCCACCAGGCTGCGGCCCCGGTTGCCGCCAGTGCTGCCGCACCCAGACCCAGGCCGCCCAGGATTAGCACCCAGACCCAGGTCCACTGACGCAACCATGCGATCGCCCCGGGCGGGAGGTGCTGGTCGCGGTCGGCCTCGATCACCCGCGCGAAGCGCTCGATCATCGGCCTGCGGGCGCGCCCCAGAGAGTACGCGAACAATGTCGTCAGTGCCAGCAGGATCAGGCTCGGCGGCCACAGCGCCAGGGCCGGATACAGGAAGACCAGGCCGGCCGGCAGCGATGCCGCGGCCACCACACCGGCGCGTGCCCAGGTTCTCGGAACGCCGACCACGGCAACGGCCAGCAGCGGCATGCCCAATGCCCGGTAGCCGGGTTGTTCGAGCCACCAGGCCAGCACCACCAGGGCCGGATAGCCGGCCAGTGCCAGCCAGCGCAGGATCAGGATTTCGGAAAATTCGATACGCGCCGAAGGCATGGACGATTATTCGCGCAGTGACTCGATGTGGTCGCTGAGCGAGCGCAGACTGGTGAATGCATGCTGCGTGTTCTCGTCATCGGCGCGGATCTGTACGCCATAAGCCTTTGAAATGGCAACGGCCAGTTCCAGCGCGTCGATCGAATCCAGTCCGTAGCCGCTGCCAAACAATTGAGCCGTCGGTTCGATTTCCTCGGGCTCGAGATCTTCGAGGTTGAGTGATTCGACGATGAACTCGGCCAGCGTCCGCTCTTCCGGCGTCTGCCCTGCGTCCATGTGGTTCCTCCCTTTGCTAAGTATCCGTTATATTGTTTGAATGGTTGCAGGTCGGCATGTCGTGTGCACTTTGAACTGCAGTGGCCACCCGACGGCGCGGTCGTTCCGGCCGACCCGTACCGTAGAATAAGCCAATAGGTGGTCATTATAATAGCTGCTGACTTGCCGTAGCGAATTGCCCGCGCAGGGTATCGAGGATATCGACGATAGTGTCTGCAACAATGCCCGAACCCTTGCCCGCACGCGTTGATGTCGCCGTCATCGGTGGCGGCCCGGCCGGAACCACGCTCGCCAACCTGGTCGCACGGGCCGGTTGGTCGGTGCTGGTGCTGGAGAAGGATCGTCATCCCCGGTTCCACATCGGCGAATCGCTGCTGCCCCACAACCTCAAGATCTTCCGACGCCTGGGACTGGAGCAGGAACTGGCCCGCATCGGGGTGTACAAGCCCGGCGCGGACTTTACCTCCGAGGCCCCGGACGAGGACGTTCAAGGCATCCGCTTCGACGATGCACTGGATGTGCCCGATGGCTGCGGGCACGCCTATCAGGTGCTGCGCTCCGAACTCGACCACCTGTTGTTTGACGCCGCCGGCCGAGCCGGTGCCACGCTGGTGACGGGTGTGCGGGTGCGCAATGCCGATATCGAGCCGGGAAAAAAGCCCGTGCTGAGCGTCGAGCACGCCGGTCGTGCGCAGCAGGTCACGGCCGGCTATGTGGTGGATGCCAGCGGCCGCGATGCGTTCCTGGCCCGCAAGTTTGGGTCGCAGCGGCGCAATCGCGCGCACGCAACCGCGGCGCTTTACGGCCACTTTCGCAACGTGCCGCGGCGCACCGGCGAGGCGGCCGGCAACATCAGCATTTACTGGTTCGATCAGGGCTGGATCTGGATGATTCCGTTGCCGGACGGGGTCATGAGCGTCGGCGCGGTCTGCAATCCGGAATATCTGAAGCTTCGCGGCGAGAACGTCCAGCGCTTCTTCGACGACACCCTTCGGCGCAATCGGCATGCCTGGCGACGCATGGAGGCAGCCGAGCCGGTGTCGTCGATTACCGCGACCGGCAACTATTCCTATTATTCGCGCAAGATCGAAGGCGAGCGCTGGCTGATGGTCGGTGATGCCGGTGTCTTCGTCGACCCGGTTTTTTCCTCCGGCGTGTACTTCGGCATGCAAAGCGCGCAACTGGCCGCCGATGTGATTCTGGCCGAACTGGCCGGTGAACATCGCCAGGCCGTTCGCGCGCGAAGGCGTTTCCGGCACCAGGTGCGGCGCGGCGTTCGCGAACTGTCATGGTTCATCTACCGCTTTCCCGGGCCGGCGATGCGCCACTTGTTCCTGCGCTCCAGAAACGTGTTCGGCGTTCGCCAGGCGGTGATTTCGGTACTGGCCGGCGACGTGTACGAGAACCGCGGCGTCATCTGGCGCCTGCGCGTGTTCCGCCTCATTTACGCTGTGGTCAGTCTTCGTTACCTGCCCAACGCGTTGCGTGCCAGACGACAACGCCACCGGAATGCTGCCGTGGAGTTCGACGGTGCGGCCTGACTGTCGCAGCCTGTCCGATCCGGTGGCGGGCTCCCCGGCGGTCCGGGTCGTGCCGCTGCCCGGTCGGCACAGCTTGATCGACTACGCCGCCGGCGCGTCGGGCCCGGGGATCTGGTCGTGCGGACTGGATTTCCTCGGTGGTGATCTCATACGCGAAAGCTGGCGGGTGGACGGGCCGGTGAAAGCCGGCAACGATGACGAAATCACCTGGCGCCGATCCGGCGAATTGATGTTTCTGGTGCTCGCAACGGGCGACGACGGCCGGGGCGATCCGGCCGAACGGGTCGAACAATCCTATACGCGCCTGTTGCGCCTGGCAGATCGCCACGGTTGCCCCTGGCCGTTGCGGATGTGGAATTTCATGCCGGGCATCAACCGGGGGCACGCAGACCTGGAGCGCTATCGCCGGTTCTGTGTTGGCCGGGCCCGCGCCCTGGAGCAAGCCGGACTGGGCGACACCACCTTGTGTGCCGGCACCGCGATCGGCGGCAAGGAACCGGTCCTGCGGATCCTGGCGCTGTGCGGCGCGCGGCCGGGCGTTCAGATCGAAAACCCGCGCCAGGTCAGCGCCTACCAGTATCCCCGAATCTATGGCCCGGCCAGCCCCTCTTTCGCGCGCGCCACCGCCATGCCGCAGCCCGACGGCTCGGTGTTGCTGCTGGTTTCGGGCACTGCCAGCGTAGTCGGTCATGGCTCGCGTCACGACGGTGATGTCGACGCGCAGGTCGAGGAAATCCTGGAAAATTTTTCCCACCTTCTGGCCGAAAGCGCAGCCCGGCTCGGTCGCCCGGGGCTGGCACGCGCCGGTGATGGCAGCCTGCTAAGGGTTTACGTGCGCCATGCCGGGCACTGGCCGCGCGTCTACCAGCGGTTGATCGAAGCCTGGCCGGGCAGCCGGATCGCCGGGTTTCGCGGCGATATCTGTCGCCAGGACCTGTTGGTGGAAATCGAGGCCGTAGTGCATGACTGAGCTGCACGACTGAGTTGAACGATTAAGGGTCGTGAAACTTCGCCCGATACCTGAGGCTGCGCCACAGCCCGGGCAGGTAACATCGGCACAGTAGAATGCGCCTGGAAATGAACCGGGTAATCTCCCAGACATCCTTGCCGGCACGGAAGTAGCTGGGGCGGGCGTCGTCGTGGTAGACGCTGTCGATGGGCACGGCCACGCAGGGGAAGCCGGCCCGCGCGCCGTCGACCAGCATGGCGGTTTCGAACACAAAACCGTGACGTCGGCGAGTCGACGGCCGGACCGTCTCGAGCAGCCGGCGCGGATATACGCGAAAGCCGGTCTGGCTGTCCGGAACGCGCTGGCCACTGGCCCATGACACCCAGAAATCGGCAAAGTGATTGGCGAAGCGCCGGATGCGCGGTTGGCCGCTGCGGTTGCGCAGCCGCGCGCCCAGCACGAGATGCCCGGGAAAAGTCTGTGCGGCATCGACAAGTCGCGCGATATCTGCCGGGTCATGCTGGCCGTCGCCGTCGAGCGTGACGATCAGGCCGGCCTCCTGTGCCAGGGCTTGCTCGAAACCCGCCGCCAATGCGGCGGCCTTGCCGCCGGGCGTTGGTCGCCTGATCAAGTCGACCGCCAGACCGTCCAACGCTGCGGCCGTCTGGTCCTCGGAACCGTCATCAATCACGATGACTCGGTCGACCTGGCCTGCGGCTGCAATGGCCACCGCGCGAATGGTGCGCGCTTCGTTGCGCGCGGGAATGACGGCAAAAATCCTCATGCCCGGACCTTTTCGATGTGCAGCCCGGAGCCGCATTCGGCCGCCAGCGTGATCGCCGCCGGGCCGGTTCCGGCCACCAGGGCCAGCAACGGCAATAGACGCGCCGCCGGGTTGTCGGCCATGCGTTCGAGCAGTGCCGCGGGCAGGTCCGGATGTCGATCTGAATAACCATCGTCGGCATTGCTGGCGCTCAGGGCAAGATGCGCCAGTGAGCGGTTCCGGGTCGAGGGCGCCGAGATCACGAGCGCGGCACTGAAGGGTTGGCGTACCGGCCACACGTTCGTGAGCGGTCCTTGCCCGCAATCGTCGTAGACCACCAGCAGGACCGGTCCGGAGCCGGTTGCGGCCCGTGTCGCCGCCTCGAACAGTCCGGCCACAGCGCTGTCCCACCAGCCCGAGACGGCCGTAACATCGACTTGCGAGCCGGTGCCGATGGACCAGTAGCCGGCGGCGGCGTTGTGGACCGAGTTGTGAAACCGGGTCGGGGACAACTGTTGCGGACTTTCGGCCAGGGTGCGGCACATGTAATCGGCGAGGTCGATATCCCCGATTGCGGAGCTGAATACCGCCGCCGGGCGGTCCGGCGCGATATCGGCCATGGCGCAAGCCTGCTCGGCCGCGGCGAAACTCAGCCTGACGGTTGCCGGGGCGCGCCGGCGTTCGCGCGGCGACAGCAGTCCGGTCCGGGGCAGTTCGCACGCGCTCGAAGGCGGCTGGCCGTCAAGAACAGCCCGCAGCCCGTTCCAGTCGGGGATGCCGGGCGCCGCGATTCCCCCGCCGAGAATGTCGGCCTTGATGCTCATGGCGCACCGAACAGCAAACTGCAGTTGCTGCCGCCAAACCCGAACGAATTGCTCAGCACGATCTTGACCGGCGCCGATCGCGCCCGGCGCAGGATGAAATCCGACCAGTCCGGTTCCGGCTGGACGCAGTTCAGGCTGACCGGGATCCTCTGGTCGGCGATGGCCAGCAGGCTGAATACGGACTCGACGATACCGGCCGCGCCCAGGGTATGGCCGGTCCAGGCCTTGGTCGAAACCGCCGGCGGCGGGGTGCCGAATACTTGCTGGAGGGCGCCGGCCTCGATGCGATCGTTCATCGGCGTGGCGGTGCCGTGGCAATTGATGTGATCAACCGAACCCGGTTCCAGCCCGGCGCTGGCGAGTGCGGTCTGCATCGCCGCGATGGCACCGCGTCCCTCGGGATGGGGCGCGGCCATGTGCCAGGCGTCGGAGGTCTCGCCCCAGCCCAGCAGGCGCCCGATCGAACTTGAGGGCTCGGGTTCGAGCAGCGCGAAACCTGCCGCCTCGCCCAGGCTCAGGCCATTACGGTCACGATCAAAAGGCCGGCAGGGTTGTTCCGAGACCAGTTCCAGCGAATTAAAGCCGTGGAGCACTGAAAGGCAGAGGCTGTCCACGCCCCCGACCACGGCGGCGTCGGCCAGCCCGGCATCGATCAGCCGTGCGGCGCTGGCGAATACCTTGGCGCTGGAAGAGCAGGCGGTGGAAATGGTAAGAACCGGTCCGGTCAGTCCCAGCGTCTCGGCCACGAATCGCGTGGCGGTGTGCGGGTTGTGGGCCAGCCGGCTGCCAAAGCGATTCGAATCCTCAGGGTGTCGGTAGGCCCGCTCGGATTGCTCGATTCCGGCCGTACTGGTGCCCAGCACGCAAGCGATGCGTTCGGCACCGAATCGCCGTCGCAGAGAAGCGGCCCGGGCTACGAACTCGTCTTGTTCCAGTCCAAGCAGGGCGAGTCGGTTGCTGCGGCACTCGTAATCACGCTGCGATGAGGGGATGGGCACCCGTTCGACACCATCGACCCGGCCGATCCATGTATTCAGTTCACAGTCTTCGAAGTCGTTGGCGCGCAATCCGCTGACCTGCGCGCGCAGTGATTTTCGGACGGCTTCAAGGCCGGCGCCGGCCGCGCAGGTGGCTGTCATTGCCGATATGTGCAAGGCTCGCATCAATCACTGATCTGCCGCTGGTGAATTCCGGGGCGCTCCGGAGGGCTGGGAGTATAGGGGGAATTGCAGGCGGGTCGCAACTCAGTCGGGCTCAGCTCTTTGCCGGGCGGTTTGCTTGATATTATCCGACGATGAAATCGGTACTCAGCGGTTCCACATTGAGATCTTTCCGTGACGTCGTGGGCGACGCGGAATTGCGTGAATCGTTGGCGGTCAGCTCGGTGGCGGCATTGGCCAGCGCCGGACTGACAGTGCTGCTGGCATGGCTATGGGTGGTCCGGCATGCGCTTGTTCGAAACGGATGCCCGCCGGTCGACTGGCTGGTGATTTGCGGTCATTCCCTGGAGGGCGCCCAGCCGTCGGCCGAGTATCGATCGCGTCTTGTGCGTGCCGAGGCTCTTGCGGCGCAACAGCCGCGGATGCAGCTGCTGTTGACGGGCGGCGGCACGCCATCCGAGGCGCAGGTCGGCCGGGACTGGCTGATTCAGCGCGGTCGCGTGGCCAGCACGCGGTTGTCCCTTGAAACGAGTTCCCGGGACACCTTCGAAAATCTGCGCCAGGTCCGGGCGATGCTCCCCCCGCGCGTCCCTCTGGCGATACTGAGCAGCCGCTTCCATTTGGGTCGCCTCAGACTGTATGCATCTCACCTGGGCTTGCAGGCGTCACTGGCGCCGGCCGGGGACGCCTGGTATCCGACGCCGCGCAATCTGGCGGTGAGTCTGCGTGAGGCCGCATTCGTGTGCTGGTTCGTCACCGGGCGGCTGTGGGCGCGATTGGCGCGGCGGCAGCGGTTGTTGTCCAGGATGCGTTGACCCCAGTTCGTTCAGACCGGCCGGGTGGGTTAGCATAGCCAATCTGCCCCCCATTGAGAATCCGCAGCCATGAAAGTCACCGAACCCGAGCAGGGGGCAGCAACCCGGCTCTCACCGCATCCGGTGCTGAACCAATACTACCCGAGCGAGAGCGAGCGGCGTAAAAAGGTTGACGAAATGTTCAACGCCAGTGCGCCGCATTATGAATGGATCACCGGCATGATGTCGTTTGGCACGGGGCGCTGGTATCGAGATCAGGCGCTTCGGCGACACGGACTGCAAGAGGGCATGGAGCTGCTCGATGTAGGCAGCGGGACCGGTGCGCTGGCACTGAGCGCGCAGGAGCGGGTCGGTCCGGAGGGCCGGGTAGTCGCGCTCGATCCCAGTGAAGGCATGCTCGCCGAAGCTCGCACCAGGGGAGTTGAAACGACCATTACGGGACTGGCTGAATCCATTCCCTTCGACGAAAACGAATTCGACATGCTGACGATGGGCTATGCATTGCGCCATGTCGCCGATCTGGATCAGACTTTTGCCGAATATCGCCGGGTGTTGCGTCCCGGTGGCAAGGTGCTGTTGCTTGAAATCACCCGTCCGCAAAACCGGCTTGGATTTCACTTGCTGCGATTTTACATGCGCGGGGTGATGCCGCTGATCACCCGCGTCTTCCGCCGTTCGCCGGAGGCCCAGGTGCTGATGCGTTATTACTGGGACACGATCGAGCATTGCGTGCCACCGGAGACGATTCTCTCGGCACTCGAACGGGCCGGCTTTGAGCAGGTGCAGTGGAATGCACAATGGGGCATATTTTCCGAATACACGGGAATCGCCCGCTAAAACGCACGCTACTGCCCTGCGCAACCCAATGCCACGGTGTTACTGCTACGCCATGTCCATCCCGCACTAGGGAACCTCTGATTGAATACCCGTGGCTATTCAATCAGAGATTCCCCAGGAAAACAAACTTCACGGAGAAGCGCAGATGAGAATCGGATGTACCCTGCTGGCCCTGTTGATGTTGAGCGGCTGCTCGCTTTTTGTGCCCAAGGCCAAAGTACCGATACCGGCCGACTCGGCTCAACAGGAACGTGAATCCGATACGCTCATTGTCATGCTGCCTGGCCGGCGCAGCGGCGAAGGCGACTTTCGGGAAAATGGTTTTTTTGATCTGGTCCGAGACAAGGGCATGGATGCGCTCTCTGTCAATGCTCATTTCGGTTACTACAGGAACCGATCCCTCACCGTACGTCTGCATGAAGATGTCATCAAACCTGCGCGCGAACAGGGCTACACGAAGATTTGGTTGATGGGCATCTCTCTGGGCGGCTTCGGCGCCATTCTCTACGCCGATGATTATCCGGAAGGTGTTGACGGCATGTTCCTGCTGGCACCCTATACCGGCGACATCAAAATCAGCGAAGATATCCGCAATGACGGCGGCCTTCTCGCCTGGAACAGGGAATCCGATTCCGGCAAGGATTACGAACGGCGGGCATGGCGCCGGCTGCAAATTGAAATCAGCAAGCAGGATCCAGCACATGTGGTGCTGGCTTACGGCAATAGCGATCGTTTTGCCGACGCCAATGCCGTCATCGCCGAGGCGCTTGCCGACTCCCATGTTTTCACCAGGCAAGGCGGGCATGACTGGGGGACGTGGAAGCCGCTCTGGCGAAACATTCTTGAGGCTGGCTTTCCACAGCGCATCAGCGGCCTCATGGACTGACTGATTCGCTGAACAACGCCTGGACTAGCGGCCCTTCAATCAAGCCCTGGATTCATTGTAAATCGTGGCGATCAGTCGGCCTGGAGCAACAGCTCGTCCAGCGCTTCACGGATGCCGTCGGGTTCAACCCAGGGCTGGCTCAGCACTACATTGCCCTGGCTGTCCACGACGAATGCGGCGGAGGGCGCAGCACCGTAGGCGCGCCAGGCCAGGTCATCCATTTCGTCGACCACGACCAGGTCGCTTCGCTCCAGTTCGCGGGTCGACCAGGCCGCCTGGTCAATGCGCTCGTCAATGTTGCCGGTTTGCGGAACCCGGGTGTTGGTAATCCAGTTGAAGAAGGTCAGCCATTCTTCATCGCGGTAAGGGCTGGGCGCGCCATCCGGATGCGCTTCGGTCGTATAAACCACGACAAAATCGACCCGGTCCCGGTAGGCGTCTTGCAGTTTGGCCATATCAAAACGCCGATAACGGTAGACCGGGCAGGAGTGGGAACCGAGCTGCAAAACCACCGGGCGGTTTCCAAACAGTTCGACAAGATCGACCTCAGAGCCGTCCAGTTTTCGGACGGTCATATTCGGCGCCGGCTGACCCGGATGCGGTGCCCGGTCTTCGAAATGCGCCAGGTCGTCGCCGGCCTCGGTGGGAAACCACAGGGCACAGCCACCATGTAGCACAACCACGGCCACGCACATCACCAGCCGAACAAACGGTCCAGCCCCTCCGAGCCGAATGTCAGTTCGGTCCATCATTGATATCCCTACCATACTATTGACATGTTGCCGAACAGACCGGCTCAGGCTGCTACCACTTTCATCACCACCCGTTCTGCAGCGACGGACGGATGCGAAATAACGCTTCAGCTGGATTGCCGCCGGCTGAGTTTGCGCACGGTGTCGACCAGCACCTGCACGTGCTCGACCGGCACGTCGGGCGTGATCCCGTGGCCCAGGTTGAAGATGTGGCCGCTGCCGGGGCCGAAGTCTTCCAGTACTTCGGCCACTGATTGCTCGATGACCTCCGGACTGGTCGTGAGCACGACCGGATCCAGATTGCCCTGCAGTGCGACCCGGTCGCCGACCCGGGCGCGCGCATCCGACAGCCGGGTGGTCCAGTCCACGCCCAGCGCCTGACAGCCGGTATCGGCCAGCGATTCCAGCATGCCGCCGCAGCCCTTGGCGAACAGGATGATCGGCGTTTCCGGCGATGCGGACTTGACGTGATCGACGATGTGCTGCATGCCGGCAAGCGAGAAACGCCGGAACATCGCTGGCGACAGCGCCCCGCCCCAACTGTCGAACACCATCAGCGCGTTTGCGCCGGCCTCGACCTGGGCCAGCAGGTATTCGGCGGTAGCATCGGCCAGATGGCGGATCAGCGCGTCGGCGTCTTCAGGATGCTCCAGCAGCATCTTTTTGGCCAGCTTGAAGTCGCGGCTGCTGCCGCCCTCGATCATGTAGGTGGCCACCGTCCACGGACTCCCGGCGAAACCGATCAACGGCGTGTCGGCCGGCAGGTCGCGGCGAATCAACCGTACCGCGTCCATCACATAGCCGGTGGCCTGGTTGGGATCCAGCCGGGGCAGGGCATGAATTGCAGCCGGGTCGCGCAGCGGACGCTCGAACTTCGGCCCCTCGCCCGGCGTGAAGCCCAGCCCCAGGCCCATTTCATGCGGCAGGATCAGGATGTCGGAAAACAGTATGGCCGCATCAAAGCCGTAGCGACGGATGGGCTGCAGCGTGACCTCGGCGGCCATTTCGGGCGTACCGGCAAGGGTCAGGAAATCGCCGGCCTCGGCACGCGTGGCCAGGTATTCCGGCAGGTAGCGGCCGGCCTGGCGCATCAGCCAGATCGGGGTGCGGTCGACCGGTTCGCGCCGCAACGCGCGCATGAAACGGCTGTTCAGGACTGGCGATGTGGTGGGTGAGGTCATGATTTCAGCAGCTCCAGCAAAATGCTCGGTTCGATGTCGTCGCGGATCACGCCCGCGCCCAGTGCATCCAGCAATACCAGGCGAATCCTGCCGGCCCGGTTCTTCTTGTCCAGGCGCATGTGCGCCAGCAGCTTGTTTGCATCGATGTCGCGCGGCGGCTCGGTGGGCAGGCCCAGGCGGGTCAACAGGGCCGTGAGCCGCGCGGCGTCGGCGTCGGCGATCATGCCGAGACGTGCGCTGAGCGTGGCGGCCAGCTGCATGCCGATCGCCACCGCTTCGCCATGTAGATACCGGCTGTATTCGGTGGCCGTCTCGATCGCGTGGCCGAAGGTATGCCCGAAATTCAGCAGCGCGCGCTGCCCGGCCTCGCGTTCGTCGGCCTCGACGACTTCGACCTTGTGCGCGGCCGCGCGGGCCACGGCGGTTTCCAGCGCATCGGCGCGACGCTGCAGCAATGCGTTGGCGTGCTCTTCCAGCCAGTCTATGAAGCCGGCATCGCGAATTGCGCCGTACTTGATCACCTCGGCAAGACCTGCCAGGTAGTCGCGCTCGCCCAGCGTGGCCAGCGTTTCGACATCCACCACTACCGCGGCGGGCTGGTGGAACGCCCCGACCAGGTTCTTGCCGGCTTCCAGGTTGAAGCCGGTCTTGCCGCCGATGGCCGCGTCGACCTGGGCCAGCAGTGTGGTCGGTACCTGCACGACCTTGATGCCGCGCATATAGCTGGCCGCGGCAAACCCGGCCAGATCGCCGATGACGCCGCCGCCCAGGGCAATCACCGTGGCGTCGCGTTGGGCGCCGATCGCGGCCAGCTTCTCCAAAATGGCGTGCCATTGATCGATAGTCTTGGCCTGTTCGCCCGGCGGCAGGATGATCTCGGCCGGGGAGAACTCGGCCGTGGTCTGGACCAGTCGCTGCAGGTAGTGCCCGGCCACGGTCCGGTCGGTCACAATCAATACTGCACCGGTCAAGTGTTCGCGCCACGCGGCAGGCTGGCCCAGCAGGCCGCGCTTGAACCGGATGCGGCAGCAACCGGCGGCATGATTCAGTTCGAGGGTCGGCATCTAGTGGTTCTTCAGCTAGTGGTCCTTCAACCAGTGTCTTCGTCGCGTTCCAGGAAGGAACGAATTGTACGTTCCAGCATGTCGGCCATATGTGCCAGTGGACGATTCCGCGATTCGAACACCAGATCGGCCAGTGAGGCATAGATGGGGTTGCGCAGTTCGGCCATTTTGGTCAGGCGCTGGCGGCGATCGGGCGCGGCCAGCAGCGGCCGGCGCTTGTCGCGCTCCAGTCGTCGAATCTGCTGGTCCACCGAGGTCTTGAGCCAGACCACCTTGCCGTTGGCGCGAATGATCTCGCGGTTGTGCTCGTTGAGTATCGATCCGCCGCCGGTTGCGATCAACTGGCCCCGGTTGGCGGCGATCTCGGCCAGCAGGCCGCTTTCGCGCTCGCGGAAGCCCTGCTCGCCCTCGATTTCGAAAATCACCGCGACTTCAACGCCGCAGCGCTTTTCCAGTTCTTCGTCCACGTCGATGAACTCGTAGCCGAGGCGCGGCGCGATTCGTCGTCCCAGGGTCGTTTTGCCGGAGCCCATCGGGCCGATCAGGAAAATGTTCTCCACGGACAATCCGCCGTTGCTCGATGCCACTGGATGCTACAGGAAATCGCATTGCCCTTGGCGTGGACACAGCGCCTGACCAGTTACGATGCAGAAATGAGCCAAGGCGACCATCGCAACCCGCTGTTGAATGGCCTGGCGCCGGTATACGCCCCGACGGCCAGGGTCCTGGTGCTCGGCAGCATGCCGGGTGCCCGGTCGCTGGCGGATGCGGCCTACTACGCGCATCCACGCAATGCGTTCTGGCCCATCATGGGCGAACTGTTCGGGTTTTCGCACGACCTCCCCTATGCGCTGCGTCTTGAACGGCTGCGCCAGAACCGGGTCGCCGTGTGGGACGTGATCGGGCAGTGCCGCCGGCGGGGCAGCCTGGATCAGAAGGTGGAGCCGGATTCGATCGTGGCGAATGATTTTCAGCCGCTGTTCGCCGCCTGTCCGGCGCTTTCGCTGGTGGCATTCAATGGCCGCCTGGCCGAGCAGAGTTTCCAACGTTACGTGCTGCCGGGTCTGCCCGAGTCGCTTGCACGCATCGAAATGGTGTGCCTGCCATCGACCAGCCCGGCGCATGCGGCGCTGAGATTTCAACAAAAGTGCGCCGCCTGGCGCAATGCATTACTCTGAAATCATTCGTCACCGGCCGGGATTGGGTACCATAGCGGTCATCCCAGCCATCTGCGGTCGACCATGGTTCGCTTTTCCATCATATTCGTAATCCTGCTGGTCTCGCTGTTTACCATCGAGGTGCTGCAGCCGGTGCAGCAGCACGTCATCGTGCCGTTCACCTCCGGCATCGCATGGGTCAGTGTCAACCTGATCGAACTGTTCGATACCGGCGTGGCTTCGGCCGGCAAGGTCATCCGCGATCTCGAGACGGGTTTCGCGGTGTCGATCGAGCCGGGCTGCAACGGCGTCGAGGCGCTGATCATCCTGTTCGCGGCCATGTTCGCCTTTCCGGCCCCGGTGAAGAACAAGCTGATCGGGTTCGCCATCGGCTTTTTCGCCATCCAGTCGCTGAACCTGGTGCGCATCATCAGCCTGTTCTACATGGGCCAGTGGAACATGACCTGGTTCGAGTGGTTTCACCTGTACCTGTGGCAGGCGCTGATCATCCTGGATGCGCTTGTAGTCTGGCTGCTCTGGCTGCGTACGCTGCCGCGGCCGGAGCGCGGTGATCCGCCCTCCGGCGACGCAGCGGCAATCCTGGAACCACAACAGGCCTAATGTCGCAAACGCCCCGCCGATTGTTGATTGCCGGCTGCGGCGACCTGGGGAATCGGCTTGCTGCGAGGCTGGACGATTGGCAGGTCCACGGCCTTCGTCGGAACACCGCTCGCCTGGCGCCGGGCATTGTGCCGTTGCAAGCCGACCTGTCGCGGCCGGCAATGCTGGACGCCGCGGCCGGATACTGGGACGCGGTGGTCTATACGGCAACACCCGCCGACCGCACCCCGGAAGCCTACCGTCAGGCCTATGTGACCGCCATGCGTGAGTTGATCCGGCGCATCGATACGCCGCGCTGGATCATGGTTTCCAGCACCGCGGTCTTCGGCCAGGACCAGGGCCAATGGGTGGATGAATCCTCTCCGACCGAGCCGGCGCGTTTCAACGGCGAAATCCTGCTTGAGGCCGAACGTCTGGCCGGCGAGGCCGGCGGCGTGGTGCTGAGGTTTTCCGGTATCTACGGTCCCGGACGCGATTACCTGGTCCGCAAGGTCCGGGGCGGTCCGGTGGGCTGCCGGCGCAATCCGCCGATCTGGACCAACCGCATCCATTCCGAAGACTGCGCCGCGGCGCTGGCCCACCTGCTGGATCTGGAGGATCCCGAGCCGCTGTATCTGGCCAGCGACGCATGTCCTGCAGCACGCTGGGAGGTACTCGAATGGCTGGCCGAACGCCTGGGCGCGCCGGGTCCTTTCGAGCAGGACGACGACGATACCGGGCAGGGCAAGCGAATCCGCGCCGAACGGCTGATTGCCACGGGGTTTGCGCTACAGTATCCGGACTATCGGTCCGGCTATGAAGAGGTATTGCAATGCGTCTGAACGACGAAATCATCCAGCGCTTCAGCCGTGGATTCGACCAGGCCGTCGAGGCTGGCATGCCCGAACCTACGGCGATGGCGCTATCGACGGTGAGCGAAGATTCGCGCCCGACCGCGCGCACCGTGCTGCTCAAGGGCTGGGATGCCGACGGCTTCGTGTTCTACACCAATACCCGCAGTCGCAAGGGCCGCCAGCTGTTCGTCAATCCGTACGCGTCGCTATTGTTCTGGTGGCGTGAGAACGAGCAGCAGGTGGCGATCGAAGGCAATGCCATCCCGGTGCCGGACAGCGACGCCGACGTCTACTTCGCCTCGCGCCCGCGCGGCAGCCAGATCGGCGCCTGGGCATCGCAGCAGTCGAGTGAACTGGACGACCGGGAGACGCTGCTCGCCCGGGTCGCCAAGTTGGAAGATCAATACCGCGACCGCGAAATCCCCCGCCCGCCGCACTGGTCGGGATTCCGGGTCGATCCCGACCGGATCGAGTTCTGGTATGGGCGCGAATATCGGTTGCATGAGCGGGTTTTGTTCGAGGCCGCCGAAGGTGGCTGGAGCCGCAGGCTCCTGTATCCCTGAGCTCCCGGCCGGACTCAAGAGGTTATTTCTCTCCCAAATTCAACTTCAACTTCAAGTTCAACTTCAAGTTCAACTTCAACTTCAAAGGCGTTTCGCCGCCAGCTGCGCTGGCTGATGCGAGTGACTTTTGTCGATTGCAACAAAAGTAACCAAAAATGCGCTTTACAGGCGGCAGCTATTTGATGTGGCGGTCGCAGGGATCGGGTGGTTAGGTGTAAGTCACCGGGCTCCGGTCCGGGATCTTTCTGTACGTTTCACCTGTTCCTCTTTGGCTTACGGGCGACGAATGGATCGGGGCTTCGATCATTATCGGAGGTGGGTCATTTCGATCGTGGTGATTGTTACTTGTCCGTTCTCTGAAGAGGGTTCCGGATTAGGACAATGAGTGGGCTCGGGCGCCCATGGCGGGGCATTGTGCATCTACGCGCGCCGTGACCGACCAGGCCACGGCAGCACCCACGTCCACTGCGCTGGAACCACTTCAGCAAACGGAAACCGCGGAACTGCCACGATCGAAACGACCCACCTTCGATAACCATCGAAGCCGGAATCTCGTCATCGCCACTGAGCCAAAGAGGAACAGGGCGATCGTACAAAAAGATCCCGGATCAGCGCCCCGATCAAACACCAAACCACCCATCCATCAACCCGCAGCAATGCCCTCTGCCGCCTGTAAAGCGCATTTTTGGTTACTTTTTTTGCAACCGAAAAAAGTAACTCGCCTGCAAGCGCGCAGCGCGTGGCGAAATGGTTTTAGAGGTTGAAATTGAAAACCGCACCCGGCAAGGGCGCCACAACTCAGCTGGCGGCGAAACCGCCTTTGAAGTTGATTTTGAAGGAAAGCTGGAATTGACAGTCGCCTGGCCAGTCACGGATGCCCACCGCACCGGGTGGCTCCCGCGACCCACACCACCGCGTGAAGCGGTCAATCCTCCAGAAGAGGCGTCTTGCGACGCGCTAGTGGGCCGCGCGGGAAGTTAGGTAACGCTCAGCCGTCGCACAAGCGTTGTGGGCAAGGCGCGC
>JBBDSL010000071.1:0-33662 GCA_040904965.1 Wenzhouxiangellaceae bacterium | reverse complement strand
ACAGATCAGTTCAAGGTATTATCATAATACACTGATTTATAACACAGTCGTACTAAGGAACCAATTGTTCCGGATCATCGCTGATTCTGCCCCCGGCCCTGTTAAACTGGTGCCATACGCCAACGCATGGAGCTTGAACCGGATGGCCACACAAGCGGCAGCAACGCGCGAGCAGGGAAACTTCAAACACTGGCGTCTCGAACGCGATCTCGACGGTATCGCCTGGCTGTACCTCGACCGCCAGGACGAAAAGGTCAACAGCCTCAGCAGCGAGGTGCTGGGCGAGCTGGCCGAAATCGTCGACCTGTTCGAACAGGAGGCGCCGACCGGGCTGGTGTTGATGTCGGGCAAGCCGGGCAACTTCATTGTCGGCGCGGACGTGCGCGAATTCGACGCCACCAAGGACGTCGACGAACTGACCGAGAATGTGCGCAAGGTACACAACCTGTTCGATCGCATCGAACAGCTCAAATTCCCCAAGGTGGTGGCGTTCGAGGGCTTCTGCCTGGGCGGCGGGCTGGAACTCGCGCTTTGTTTCGACTGGCGTATCGCGCTCGACAGCGACAAGACCCGAATCGGCTTCCCCGAAGTCAACCTGGGCATCTACCCCGGCTACGGCGGCTCCGGTCGCTCCATCCAGGCCATCGGCGGGATGAAGGCCATGGAAATCATGCTGACCGGGCGCATGCTTCGCGCCGGGGCGGCGCGCGGCATCGGCCTGCTCGACCAGACCGTGGATATCCACGGCTCGCTGCGCTGGGCGGCGCGCCGGGCCGTGCAAAAGAAGCGCAAGCATCAGCTCTCCGGCATCGTCAACAAGCTTTCCACCTTCGGCCCGGCGCGCAAGTTCCTGGCCGGGCAGATGCGCAAGCAGACCCGGCGCAAGGCCCGTCCGGAGCACTATCCGGCCCCGTACCGCCTGATCGACGAATTCGAAGCGCACGGAGATTCGCAGAAGGCGATGATCCGGGCCGAGGCCGAGAACATCCCCAAGCTGCTGGTCGGCGAGACTTCGACCAACCTCAGACGCGTATTCAGGCTAATGGAAACGCTCAAAGCCCAAGGCAAGAAGAGCGATTTCAAGGCCGCCCGCGTGCACGTCATCGGCGCCGGCGTGATGGGCGGCGACATCGCGGCCTGGTGTGCGCTCAAGGGGCTGGAAGTCACGTTGCAGGACCGCGAGATGAAGTACATCGAGCCGGCCCTGAAGCGTGCCGCCGCGCTGTTCAGGAAAAAGCTCAAAAAACCCACCGCGGTTGCCGCGGCGAAAGCGCGACTGCGCGCTGACGTCGACGGTGAAGGCGTCAAGCGCGCCGACGTGGTCGTCGAGGCGATCTTCGAGGACCGCGAAGCCAAGCGCGAGCTGTTCACCAAACTCAAGGACGAACTCGCCGATCACGCGGTGGTTGCGACCAACACATCGGCCATCCCGCTGGGCGACCTGTCCGATGTGTTCGACGATCCGAATCGCCTGATCGGCCTGCATTTCTTCAATCCGGTCGCGAAAATGCCGCTGGTCGAAGTGGTCTACGACACCAATACCGACAGCGACCGGGTCAAGGACGGCTCCAGTTTCGCCACCCAGATCGACAAGTACGCCCTGCCCGTGACGTCCACCCCGGGCTTCCTGGTCAACCGCGTGCTGGTGCCGTACATGTTCAAGGCCATGACCCTGCACCGCGACGGTACGCCCAAGGAGGCGCTGGACAAGGCGGCAGTGCAGTTCGGCATGCCCATGGGACCGGTCGAACTGGTCGATACCGTCGGTCTGGACGTCGGCCTGGGCGTCATCGACACCCTGCTGGGCGAGGCCGCCGGCGAGGACCGCAAGGTGCTCGAAACCATGGTCGAGTCCGGCAAAAAAGGCAAGAAGACCGGCGAAGGTTTTTACAAGTGGGAAAAAGGCAAGCCGGTGCGCGACGACGATGCGCACAAGGGTCATGATCTGGAAAAACTCGCCCAAGAGCTGCTCCAGCCCTACCTGGACGAATGTCTGGCCTGCCTGAGAGACGGCGTGGTCGAAAACGAAGACCTGTTGGATGCCGGCATGATCTTCGGCACCGGCTTCGCACCGTTCCGCGGCGGCCCGGTGCACTACCTCAACAACACCAACGCCAAGGCCTCGGCCGACGATTCGCTGCTCGACAAGGCACGCAAAAAATCCACCGGATCCGGTGCCGGCAGCAGTCCGCGCAAGAAGACCACCAGCAAAGCCGGTACAAAGAAATCCGCTACGAAGAAGAAATCGGCCGGCAAGAAGAAGGCTTCGGGCAGCGGCAGCAAGAAGGCCGCTGGCAAGAAAGCCGCCAGCAAGGCAGAGACGGCCGACAAGTCGTCGCACGACAATGCATCCAGCAATGCTTCGTCGGACCAAGGCCCGGGCAAGACCGAGTAGTGGTTAACCTGGGGCGCAAAGCCACGAACCCAACATTCGCGAAAGGATTCGACAAATGACGGACGGTTCAATCAAGCGCATCGCAGTCATCGGCGGCAGCCGCATCCCGTTTTGCCGCTCCAATTCGCTGTATGCCGACGAAACCAACAAGGACATGCTCACCCAGGCCATCCAGGGTGTCGTGGACAAGTACGATCTTGCCGGCAAGCAGATCGACAAGGTCATTGCCGGCGCCGTGACGGTGCACTCGAAGGACTGGAACCTGGCGCGCGAAGCACTGCTTTCGACCACGCTGTCGCCGCTGACCCCCGGCATCACACTGCAGCAGGCCTGCGGCACCAGTCTGCAGGCCGCCATGCTGGCCGGAGCCGAGATTGCCACCGGCGCCATCGATTGCGCCATCGTCGGCGGCACCGACACCACCAGCGATGCACCGATCGTATTCCAGCGCCGCTTCGCCCAACGCCTGATCAAGCTCGGCAAGGCCAAGACCTTCAAGGACAAGCTGGCGGTGTTCAAGGGCTTCTCGCCCGGGGAACTGGCGCCGCAGCCGCCGGCCAACGGCGAGCCTCGCACCGGACTTTCCATGGGCCAGCACTGCGAGCGCATGGCCAGGGAATGGCAGATCGCCCGCCGCGAGC
Organism: Wenzhouxiangellaceae bacterium; assembly: GCA_040904965.1. Lineage (GTDB taxonomy): Bacteria > Pseudomonadota > Gammaproteobacteria > Xanthomonadales > Wenzhouxiangellaceae. The sequence continues at coordinate 30,626 of JBBDSL010000071.1, read as the reverse complement.
AGGACGAACTCGCCATCGCCAGCCACCACAACGCCGCGCGGGCCTGGGACGAAGGCTTCTTCGACGACCTGGTCATCGGTCACGCCGGCGCCTTGCGCGACAACAACATCCGGCCCGACAGCGACATGCAGCAGATGGCCAAGCTCAAGCCCGCGTTTGATCGATCCAGCCAGGGCACACTGACTGCCGGCAACTCCACCGCGTTCACCGACGGTGCGGCAGCCGTGTTCCTGACCTCGGAAGACTACGCCAGGAAACACAACCTGCCGGTCCAGGCCTGGCTGACCCACAGCCGCACCGCCGCGGTGGATTTCGTCGATGCCGACGAGGGCCTGCTGATGGCGCCGACAGTCGCAGTCGCTGAAATGCTCAAGCGCGCCAATCTTTCACTGCAGGATTTCGATTTCTACGAAATCCACGAGGCCTTTGCCGCACAGGTGCTATGCACGCTCAAGGCCTGGGAGTCCAAGGAATACTGTCGCGAGCGGCTCGGTCTCGACGGTGCCCTGGGTTCGATCGACCGGTCGAAGATGAATATCCACGGCAGCTCGCTGGCCGTCGGCCACCCGTTCGCCGCCACCGGCGCGCGCATTGTTGCCACCCTGGCCAGGATGCTGGAGCAGAAAGGTTCCGGGCGCGGCCTGATCTCGATCTGCACCGCCGGCGGCATGGGAGTCAGCGCCATACTGGAGCGCTGATCACTGGCATGAAATGCATCCGGTTTGCGTTCATATAGGTTGAACCCATCGATAGACCGGAATGCAATGCGCACCTGTTGCCCGAATAATTCCACCCCCGCATCGAAACCACTCATGACCGCCGGCCTGCTGCTGGCGGTCATCTTTTCCACCGCAGTTTTTGCTGGCTCCGGGCTGTGGACGTCCAGCGGGCCCGAAGGTGGTCAAGTGTCGGGGCTTGCGGCGTCTCCGGACGTGGCTGGAACCTTCTGGGCGGTCAGTCGCGGCGGCATCTTCAAGACGGTCGACGGCGGCGTGACCTGGACCGAGGCCAATGCCGGCATCAACCGCCAGCTCAACGGAATCATCTTCCACAGTCCCTCTACGCCCGGACGCCTGTACGCCTTCGGCTCGAACAAGATGTTTTTCACCAGCGATGGCGGCGCAAGCTGGAACGACCGCTCACCGCCATCGACACTGCTCACAGGCACGATCTGGAGCGCCGACCTTTCCCGGACCACGCCCGGCCGTGTCTACGTCGGCCTGTCCGACGGCGCCGTGCTGCGCAGTGACGACGCGGGGCTGACCTGGACCGCAACTACGCCAATTCCACAGGCCGGCGCATTCCTGGCCGGTGCCATCGCTTCACATCCGACCACTGCCGGCGAGCTGCTGGTGGCAACCGACGCAGGCGACCGAAAGTTGTGGCGCGGCAGCGCCGGTGGCAGCGCATGGGTGGAAATCCCATGTCCGGCAGGCTGCCCCTGGGAAAATTTCCCCCTTCGCGACATCGAATTCGCCGGCACCGGCGGAACCGTATGGGCGGTAACCGCACAGGGCGCGGCCCGCAGCGACGATTTCGGTGCCACCTGGACCGACGGCGGCGCCCTGCCCTCCGGCGGCGGGCAACGAATCTCGGTTCACCCGTCCGATTCTGCCGAAGTCTATCTCGCCGGCCGATCCGGCCTGGCCTACACGACCGACAACGGCACAAGCTGGACCGAGGTGCTCGGCGGGTTTTCGGGCAATTCGCTGCTGCACCCGGCCGAATCCACCGTGGTGGTTCACGACCCGTTCAACCCGGCACTACAACTGGCCGGCTCTAGCAGCAACGGCGTGTACCGCCGAACAGCGACGAGCCTCGATTCGTTCAGCCCGGGCGTGGACGGTTTCAACGCCACCAACATCCGCGCGCTCGATACCACCCTGGGCGACCGCGTCCATGCCGCGATCGGCGACGCGTTCTCGGCCACCTTCGCAAGCTTCCGCAGCACCAACAACGGCGCGAGTTGGAGTCAGGCCAACGGCGGCCTCGAAGCCGATCACTTCCGCGACATCAGCGTCGACCCCAACGACATCAGCGTGGTCTATGCCGGCGGCTTGTCGATTCCAAAGCTCGACAACACCGGGACGTTGGTGGCAGGCAACGGCGGGATCTACAAAAGCACCGACGGCGGCGTGACCTGGACGACCATCGACAATGGCATTCCCGCGCCTTCCAGCCCGTTCGGCTTCTCGCCGTTCGGCACGGTGCGCAGCGTGCTCGTGGATGAATTCAGCAGCGCCGGCGGCGCCTCGCAGATCCTGTTCGCCGGCGGCAGCGGTCGCTTCAATTCCGACGGCAGCGGCGGATTCACCAAGGAGGCCGCGCGGATCTACAAGAGCATCGACGCCGGGGCGAACTGGACCGCGAGCGATACCGGCATCGGCGGCGCGGAAGCCGGCGTCGGCGGCAATACGCTGTTCGCCTCGGTGGTCCAACTGGTTCAGGACCATTCCGACCCGACCGGCAACAGCTTCTACGCCGCAACCTTCATTGGTGGACTCCAGGATACCGATGCCCCGTCAAGCATCGACAATGGCGTATTCAGGACCATCGACGGCGGCGCCAACTGGACCCATGTAAGCAATGGTCTCCCGCACATCAACGGCAACCCGGCGGCAACCAACGAAAGCGTGCTGTCGCTGGCCATCGATCCCACCGACATTACCGGCCAGACGCTCTACGCCTCGACCAACGATATCGCCAACAACATCGTGGGCACCGTCTACAAGACCATCGACGGCGGCGCCAACTGGTTGTTTTCCGGCACCGGGCTGGTCGGGCGCGACGTTCGCGACCTGATCGTCGACCCGAATACCGGCGATGTCTACGCCGCCGTGGCCGACCCGCTGAGCAACGGCGACGGCGGCGTGTTCGTCAGCCAGGACGGCGGCGCCAGTTGGAACTCGGTCAGCACCGGCTTTCCGAATTCCGCGGTCGCAACCAAGCTGGCACTGGACAACACCGGTACCAACCTGATCGTCCAGGCCGGGACCACGCGCGGCGTCCAGAGCTTCGAGGTTCTGCCCGACGAGGACACCGACGGCGCCACCGACGCGACCGAATCACAGGCCCCGAACAGCGGCGACGGCAACGACGACGGCAGTGCCGACGCCGGCCAGGCCGACGTGGCCTCGACCGGCGTGGCCGGGATCTCCGTCAATGGTATCGCGCAACGCGGCGTCCAGAACATCGTTACCGCCACCCTGACGCCGATCGACGGCAGCTGCGACCAGCTCGAGAACAGCTTCGGCCTCAATCTGCTCCATTCCGTGCCGGAAGAAGACAGTTTCGAAATGCCGTTCAACGGTCTGCACGTTCGAATTCCCGATTGCCAACAGGCCGAGCTGACGATCATTTACCACGGCTCGGTGTTCGACGATGTCTCCTACCAGGTGCGCGGCTACGGGCTGGATTTCCCCGACCAGGACATCGCCACCTGGCACCGTTTGCCGGCAACAGGAACCGACTCGTCCTGGTCGGTGGTGCTCACCGACGGCGAACTCGGCGATGCCACGCCCGAAGACGGCGTGATCGTGTTCCAGGGTGGCGCCAAGCGATTGGCCGAGCGCTTCTTCAGCGACGGAATGGAAGCCGAGTAGACCGGGTCATTCGACGACACGACGCTGCAACGCCCAATGCGGATTCATGACGCCGGTGGCCCGGTATCCCGCCATGGGCCCGGACGCCGCCGGCGCCAGGCGCCATTCGGCATTTTCCAGCCCGGGCACCAGCGAGATGCGGTAATGGCGCTGGGCAATTGCATGCAGATACCAGTCGCCATATAAAGCCGCATCGATGCCCAGCGAACGGCGTTCGCCGGAGACTTCGGCCACTCGGGCCAGGAACGCATGGTAGTCCTCATTCTTGCGGACTTCGCCGATGCGCCCCAGCGACTCGACAAGAATGGACGCCGCGATGATGGCATTCAGCAACAGAAACATTGTTCCGGGGCGTCCGATCAGCACCCGCCGGAACCGCGCTCCGGCGGCGTCAAGCATGGATGCGCCGGCCAGCCCGAAGCCCAGTGCGAAGAACGGTAGCGCCGGGACCAGGTAATGGGCCGAGTCGAGATCCGCCAGCAGCAGCGGCAGACTGGCCGCAAGACCAATCGCCAGCATGGCGGCGGCCGGCCCGCCGGCCGGCTTCCAGCCGCTGACCGCCGCGTCGCGCCAGATCCAGAGGCGAAGGCCCCCAAGCACCAGTAGCATGGGCGCGAGCTTCTTGCCCAGCTCGAACAGCATGCCGATGTCGGCGTTTGACACGCCCGCCCGCCCCGCCACCTGTTTGTGCCAGTACAACGCCAGCATCTCGCGCGCTTCCGGCCAGGCCAGCAACGCGCCGAACATCACAGCGACGCCGCCGCAGAGCACCCCCAGCACGAGCACAACCCGTCGCCGGTCGATACTTTCCAGCGCCGGAATCAGCAACACTGGAGCCGCGAGCACGAACAGACCCACCGGCCCCTTTGCAAGAAACGCCAGCACGGCCGCACCCGCAGCGCCGCCGGAGAGCAGGATCGCCTTTCGCCCATCCGGTGAGCGAAGACCGGCCAGCACAAGCACAACGCACAGCAGGCAGAACAACGTCAGCGTGCTTTCCAGCACATTGTTTCGGTAGGCCCAGGACCACTTGGGTACAACCACCCAGAGCAAAAGCGGCAGCCACCAAAAGGCCGCAAGCGAAGCCAGCCCGCGCTGCGTGACAAGCCGGAGCCATAGCGCGCGCATCAATGCCGCCGTCCCCAGCACCACGACCAGGTCGTAGACGCGCTCGGTCAAATAGCTATCGCCCAACACACGAAACAACAGCGACTGCAGCCAGAACACCAGCGGCGGATGCTCGCGGAACACGGCAAACAGTCCGTCGCTGAAGTGCAGCGCCCACATCGACCCGGCACCCTCGGCCAGGTTGCGGCTGATCGCCGCGTAGATGGTCCCGTCCATGAACATGCCGATCGTGGCCATGGACGGCAGCAGCAGAAAAGTCGCCAGCAGCGACAGCAGAGTCAGCGGACGTGGATGGGTGCCGGGGTGAATCACGTTTCGGGGTCAGATTAGAGACCGGCTAAGTGTACCCATCGCGAGCCGGGAAAACGAGGCACGTACCAGCTACCGGGTGCGACCGATCGTGGCAACCGGACATCCGGTTGTAGTATTCCTGGCTATTGTACGCCGGGCAAATTTGATATATGCTGAAAAGAGTTGATCCGGGCTGATGCGCTCTGGCCGGATGATGGACTCTCGCCGAAGCCTGGCCCTTTTCGGCGCCGCCAACCGACACATTGATGTGCATTTTTGCAGGTACGAATAAATCTTCATGAAATACTGGCTCGTTGCTATCCTCGCCATTGTCGCCACCCCCCTGAAGGCTCAATCCAATTTGCAGATGTCGATCGAAATGACGGATCGTGGTGCGTCCACTTTCTACGTCGACGTGCGCATGCTCGGTGCCGGCCTGAAACAGTTTCTCGTGGATACAGGTTCAAGCTACACCGCCATCAACGAGGATACGCTCGCCGAATTGCTGGAGTCGGATCAGGTCGCCTACGTCAAGGATCTCGAAGGCGTTATGGCCGACGGTTCGAGACGGGTCGTTCCGGTCTACGACATCAAATCGCTTACGGTCGGTGAGACTTGTACGCTGAATGAAGTCAGGGCAGCCGTTTTCCCGGGCAAGACCCGCAACATCCTGGGGCTCAGCGCACTGCGCGCCGCCGCGCCGTTCACGTTTTCGTTCGACCCGCCTACCCTGGCATTGAGCAACTGCATGCCTGCCCTGGCGACCCCGGGGAGAGACTCCGCCACTGGCTTGGGCGCGCTCTGAGAAGTTTCGGAGCAGACGCCGCAACCGAGCATAAATCCGACGGGGCCGGCGACTTTGCCGACCCCGCCGAACGAGCGAAGGTACAACACTCACTCTACCGGGAAGACCCGAAAGTCAGACCTTCCGGTTGTTTCTTCACGATTCCCGGGGCGGGATATCTTCTTCCCGTTCGTCGTCGACTTCGAAGCGGGCAAATTCAGCCTGTTCGAGGACCTGGTCGCGGTTCTTGTCGAGTTCCCGGAAGCGCTGCGCAAGCTCGGGGTGCCGCTGCGCTTCGGACTCGCTGATCACGCCGTCCTGATCGATATCCAGCTGTGACATCAGCTGCTTCTGTTCGTCGCTGAGGTCGCCCTTGTCGTCGCCGAAGGCGGCTGCAGTGGAAAGTGACAGAATTCCTGCCAGGACAATCATCAATTGAATAGCAGATTTCATGTTCATGATGCTCTCCTTATGTGGTGAGTTACGACAGCACCTTTGCTGCCCGATGTCATTAGTGCAACATTCAGACCAAGCCATTCACCACGGGGCCTGCGGACGATTCACGCCGAATTGGCAATACCTGCATCATCCAATGTGTCGCCGTTTGGCAACGTGCCCGTATTAAGGGACAGTTAAGCTTTCGGGTTGCCAGCGGCAAGAGGCTGGCAGCAATGCGTGTACGAGGCCGGCCCGGGTCCGATAAAAGCGTCGCCGATTCACGACAGTCTGTTTATACCCCCGGAAAGGACCTTTCAGACCGCGCTTCCAACCACGCTATTCTCCTCACGGGCCGCGCATCAACCGTCCCCCGATTAGTCATGACCATGACGCCAATCCAACACACGGGCGATCGACCGACGATCACGAAGGCAAGGTCGCCTTGTGTCAATCGTCGACATACGTGCAACGGTACGAATCCCGGCCGCCGCGTACGCGCCGGTCCGGATCCGGCCCAACGCGAGCAACCGGTCACCGACCATCCACAATGGCACGCCATTTGCACACTTAATAGCAGGTGCCGAAACCCTACGTCCCGACGCACACTCACAAGAAGGGGAAAAGAACATGCAGGAACTCGTACTCGTCGATGCACGCACGCTCGCCTTCGTATCGTGCATCGGCGGCTTCATCATGGCAGCCACCATGGTCGGCCTTTATGCCGGCGGCACCCGGCAGCGCAGTCTCCTGTATTGGGCCGGCGGCGGACTGCTCTACGGCCTGGGCTACCTTACCGGGTATGTCCTGCTGACGTTCAAGCCGCAGATTCCGGGCTGGGTCGCCTCGACGCTGGCCAACAACCAGATTCTTTACGGCCACATTCTGATCCTGCTGGGCATCCAGGCGCACCTCGGCCGGCGGGTCTGGCACTGGCTGCTGGCGGTGCCCCTGTTGCAGGCACTTTCCCTGAACATACCCGCACTTCGGACCTTCCCCACGCCCTTTATTACCGATACCGTGCTGATGGTCTTTCCCGACGCCTTCGGCGCCTGGCTGATGTGGCGTGCCCGAGCCGCCGGGTTGACGCTGTGGCGTCGGGTGACAGCCTGCTTTCTGGCTTTGTTCGGGCTGTTCCTCGCCGTTCGACTGGCCTACGTGCTGATCACGCAAGCCTTTTCGAGTTCATTCGACCCGCACCTGCTCCAGATTCTTGCCTTTCTCGGCGGTATGCTGTTCGCCTTCGTCATGACCATGCTGCTGGTGCTGCAGGTGTTTCGTGAAAAGGAAATGCATTTGCGCGAATCGGCCCGGCGCGACCCGCTCACCGGGTTGCGCAACCGCCTGGCCATGGGTGACCTCTGCAGACGCGAATACGAGTCGGCCGCACGCTACCGCACGCCGGTATCGCTGATTGCCCTCGACCTGGACCATTTCAAGGCCATCAACGACAGCCACGGTCATGCCGCCGGCGACCAGGTGCTGGTCGACGTCGCCTCAACCCTGACCGACCAGCTGCGCGAAGCGGACCTGGTTTTTCGCACCGGCGGCGAAGAATTCCTGATCGTGCTCCCCCACACGCCCCTCGAGCCGGCCCTGGAAGTGGCCGAACGTCTGCGCCGGGCCATCCGGGCTCAGCGCTGGGCGTTCGGTACCACGACCACGTGCAGCGCGAGCCTGGGTGTCGCCGAGATCGCAGTACCTGAAGAAAGCTGGGAATCGGCAGCCCAGCGCGTGGACCGGGCGCTGTACGCGGCCAAGTCCCAGGGACGAAATCGCGTGGTTGAAGCGACAAGCAAAGAACCCCCTGAATAAATGATGATCAGTCGATCAAGCCGCGACATCGACCGGGCGGACCAACTGCTACATTCTGCCCGCCAGCCAGAGACTCAGCCCCGGCCACCAGGTGATGATCAGCAGCGCGATCAATAACCAACCCAGAAACGGTAGTGTCGAGCGGTAGATGACCAGGATATCCTTGTCGAATCTGTGACTTGCCAGAAACAGGTTGATGCCCACCGGCGGGGTGCAGTAGCCGATCTGCAGGTTGGCCAGGAAGATGATCCCAAGGTGCACCGGATCGACGCCGAAGGCCAGTGCGATGGGGATGATCAGCGGCGCCATGATGACCAGTGCTGCGAAGATGTCCAGGATCATGCCGACGATCAGCAGCAGGATGTTAATCATGACCAGGAACATGTACTTGTTCGAGATCCACGGCTCGACCGCTTCGAACAGGCGCTGCGGTACCTGGGTGTCGATCATGATGTTGGTCGAGGCCATGGATACGCCCAGCACCATCAGGATGGCGCCGACCAGCACCATGGATTCGGCGATGATGCCGGGTAGCTTGCGCCATTCGATATCGCGCCGAACTGCAACCAGTGTCACGATGACCCAGGCCGCGGTGACCACCGCGGCTTCGATGACCAGCAGATAGCCGCCGTAGATACCGCCGAGCACCACGAACGGCAGCGGCAGTTCCCACGCCGCGGCCTTGAGGCTGGGGCCGATCGGCGGTTTCGGCGTTTCGTCCTTCGGCAGGCCGATACCGGTGCGCATCGCCCAGCCGGCCATCAGCGCCAGCATCAGAAGCCCGGGCAGGATGCCGGCCAGGAACAGCTCCTCGATGCGTATGCCCTGCCCCGGGGCCACCTGCTGGGCGACCACCGCGTACAGGATCAGCGGCAGCGACGGGGCGAACAGCACGCCCATGCTGGAACCGGCCGTGACCAGTCCGAGCGAAAACCGTTCGGGATACCCGGCCTTGAGCAGCGCCGGCAGCATCAGCGAACCGAGCGCGACCACCGTAATGCCCGAGGCCCCGGTGAACGCGGTCATCAGCGCAAACAGACCCAGCCCGAGGATTGCCAATCCGCCAGGCATCCAGCCGAATATCGCCCGGGTCAGGTCGACCAGACGCCCGGGCGTCTTCGAATGAGATAGTAGTACGCCGGCGAACGTGAACAGCGGCAGTGCAACCAGCACCGGCAGCTCGCCGACACGCTGGAACTCCAGGGCAACCGCCGTGATGTCAAAGCCCTGCTGGTGATAACCCCACAATGCACCCAGTGCAATGACCGCGAACAGCGGCATGCCCAGCAGGGCCAGCAGTAGCAGGACGATCAGCAGCATCTCAGCGGTTTCCCTTGCGCGCCGGGTACAACACCAGCGCGTGGCACATGAAGCGCCAGCCCATCAGGGCGAAACCGATCGGGATGATGATGAGCACGGCCCAGCGCGGAATGTTCAGAAACGCCAGGTCGTTCATGCTCATCTCGAGCTGGATCAGGCTGACACTGGCCGCGGCCAACGTGACGCAGATCAGCGCGGTTAACAGGTACATCACGCGCTGGATCCACGGCTGGACCTTGTCGGGTAGCCGGTGCAGCAGCGCATCGATTTTGATGTGCCGCACCTGGCCCACGGCCAGCACGCCGGCCAGCATGGTGATCCACAAGACCCCGGCACGCATCGCGGCATCGGCCCAGACCAGCGAACTGTCGGCAAGGTTGCGCAGGCCAATCTGGGTCAGCCCGATGACGACGATGGCAGCGAACAACGTGCTCAGCAACCCGACTTCGAGATTCCGAACGTAGGCCCCGAAGCGGCTGGCAGGCGGACGCTCTACAGTCCCCGGCACATCGGCCCGGTGTTGTTTCATTCGCTGCGTATCTCTTCCAGCCGGGCCCGCAGCCGCGCGATGCCGGGCACCTTGAAGTCGCCGGAAGCCAGCATGCCGTCGAGCACCCGATCGGAAATCCGTTGCCATTCGGCAACGTCGTCGGCGGCCGGCTCGACAATCTCGATCCCCTGCCCCACCAGCGCCTGGCGCGCATCGCGATTCTCTTCGACGGTGCGGGCTTCCTGCTCGCGCAAGGCCTTGCCGAACACGGCAAGCCAGATTGCCTGGTGCTCGGGTGCGATGCGCTCGAATGCCTTGCGATCGACCGCCATGACGCCGGCGGTCATCAGCACCGGCAGGTCAAGCATGTACTTCGCGCGGGTGTGCCACTGCAGAATGATCGCCCCGGACATTGTGTTGGCGAACGTGTTGATGGTGCCGGTCTGCAGCGCCGTGTACACATCGGAAAGGCTCAGCGGCACCGCGCTGGCGCCGATTGCTTCCAGCGTACGGCGCGACAGCGGATCGTTTTCGGGAATCCAGACCCGCAGACTCGAAGAAACATCGTCGGTGCTTTCGATCCGGTTGCGCGAGAACAGGTAGGCGAAGCCGGCATTGGTAATTGCGGGCGCGACCATTCCGGCCTCATACAGGGCTTCGAGAATGTAGGGGTCGAACTCATCCCGGAGCTTGGCCAGTTCCTCGGCGTTCTCGAACTGAAACGGCAGCGAATACAGGTTGGTTTCCGGAGCAACTCCGGCCAGCTCGCCGACCGTGAACACGCCGCCCTGCAGCTGGCCCAGCTTCATGCGGCGCAGCACCATGTCCGATCCGCCCATGACGCCGCCGGGATAGAATCGGGTAATCACCTTGCCGCCGGTTTGCTTGCTGACTTCTTCGGCTGCATCGTTCAGCGCCTCCATCCAGCTCGAGCCGTCCGGTGCGAGCGTTGCGATCTTGAGTTGCTGGGCGGACAACGAGCCCGCACCAAGCACCAGGGCGAGCCACACGATTCCGGTGGATATGGTTCTGGTCATCATTCGCTATTCCTAAAAAAAGATTTCGTCGGTCCGGTCCAGAAGTTCGCGCGCCCGGGCCTGGGCGATGCGGTTGGCAAGCACATAGCCGGGCTGGTCCGGGTCGGCGGCCAACACCTGTTCGAGCAGCTCCACGTACAGCTCCCGGTCGAACACCAGGCGGGCGTACTCGTCGGCCATGAACACGTTGATCATCAGGTTGCGGTCCGATGAAATCTCGCGCGCGCGCTTGAAATACTGTTCGGCCAGGTCGGGCCGCCCGCCGGCCGCCGGCGGGCGCTGGCTGTTGAGCACGCCCAGATACAGCCAGACCGCGCCGTCGTCGTGCTCCGGCGCCATTTCCGCCACCGATTCCAGCAACAGCTCGGCCTTGGGCAGGTCGGCCAGCGCGCCGTAGTCGCTGCTGGCCGAAGCGATCCAGGTCACCCACGCCGTTCCCAGCGCATAGGCAATTTCAATATGCCGGGTATCGAGTTCGGCGACGCGCTGTTCGAAGCGCTCGAACGGCATGCCGGACGCATCGCACAGCGGCGTATTTTCGATACACGCCGCGTGCCGGGCGTACGCCAGTGCCCGGGCGGTCATGCGGCGGGCACTTTCTGAATCTTCAACAAAAAGACTGGCATAGGTGCCGGTCATGGAAGCCAGATTGACCAGCAACTCGGCGTCGTCGGGATTGCCCTGGCGGCGCGCTTCGAGGATCAGCAGAAATGCCGGCATGCCGCGCTCGACCACCAGCGGCTCGTCGTAGTTGACCACCGCCTGTTCGAGGTCGCGGGCAAAGTTGTCGGTGGCCCGATCGATCAATACACCGCAGCCGCCCAAGACGAGCACGGTCGCCAGTGTTGCCGCAAGCGTCGCGAAGCGGAAAATCATGGAGACAGCACGACCAGTCCGCCGGCCTCGGCCGTGTTCTGCATCAGCGTGGCCACGGTCATCGGCCCCACCCCGCCGGGCACCGGCGTGATCCAGGATGCGCGCAGACTGGCCGTTTCGAAATCAAGATCGCCTCTGACGCGGCCTTCCGGATCGCGATGGATACCGATATCCACCGCCACGGCACCAGACTGTATCCATTCCGAATCGACCACGCCGGGCTTGCCAACGGCAACGAACAGGTACTCGGCTTCGCGAACCAGCGCCTCGAGGTTTTTCGTGAACCGGTGCGCCACGGTCACGGTTGCACCGGCCAGCAGTAGCTCCATGGCCAGCGGCCGGCCGACGATATTGGATGCACCCACGACCACGGCGTGCTTGCTCTTGCTGTCCAGGCCATAGGCGTTGAGCAACGTCATCACGCCACGCGGCGTGCACGGCCGCAGGCCGGGATTGCGCAGTACAAGCTTTCCGACGTTGAGCGGGTGAAAGCCGTCGACGTCCTTTTCCGGCGCGATCCGGCGCGTGACCGCGTGCTCGTCCATGTGGGCCGGCAGCGGCAATTGCACCAGAATACCGTCGATCTCGTCGTCGGCGTTGAGCTGGTCGATCAGCGCCAGCAGGCTTTTCTGATCCGAACCGTGCGCAAGACGGTAGTCGCGCGACACGATACCGGCGCGCGCGCAGGCCTTGACCTTGTTGCCGACATAAATATCCGAGGCCGGGTCGTCTCCGATCAGCACAACCGCCAGCCCGGGCGGTCGCTCGCCGCGCTTGCGACCATCGGCCACCGCGCCGGCCACGTTCTCGATCAGCTTGTCGCCGATCGCGCGCCCGTCGAGAATCGATGCTTGGGAGTTCTCAGCCATGGGCGCTATTGTACCGACGCGCTGGCGAGCGGTTCGGTCCCGGTAGCCACCTTACTAATGAGAACGTTAGTTAACCGCTGTCGGCCAGCCATTCGCCGGCCTTGCGTCCACTGGTCCAGGCCCCTTCTATGCGGCTGCCGGCCAGCCAGTCTCCGGCAATCGCCAGCCGGCGCGCCGGATCGACGAGCAGGCCGGTGTCCAGCGGTTGCTCGGCCTGCGCATAGCGCCAACGGTGAGCCTGCCGCGCCGCCAGCGGCGGCACGGGCGATCCGGCCAGTTCGACGAAGGCCCCGGCAAGCCGTTCGGCCATTTCCTCGAACGCAAGCTCGATGTGCGCCTTCGACCATTGCGCACCGGCGTGAAGCACCCAGTTGTTGCCTTCGCGGCCCGGCTTGGTGGAATTGCAAGCCACCCAGGACAGCGCACCGGGCTGGTTGACGAAGGCCGCGTCGAAGCCGGGATCGAGAGGCTTTTCGAACGACAGCAGGCCGGCAATGCACGGCGCGAACGACACACCCGCCAGTTGGTCATGCAATGGATCGGCGGCACCCAGAAGTGCCGCGGCCTGCGCCGGTGGCGCCGTAATCAGCAGTCGCCGGGCCTGCAGGGAATCGCCCGACTCCAGTTCCAGCCGCCATTGCCGGTCGAAATGCAGTCCGGTTACGCGCTGCTCGAAGCGGCAGTCAAGATCCTGCGCCATGTGGCGGCAAACGCCGTTCATGCCGGGCATTGCAACAAAGCGCGTGACGTCTTCGGAATCCTGGTGGGCCGACTTGTCGCCGAAAACTGCGATCCGCGGCCGCCACGAGCGGACCAGGCCCGCATCGCGCCACTGCTGCAACTGGCGGCCGAACGCGGCGCTACGAGCGGTGAAATACTGCGCACCGTGATCGAAACGCGCGCCGTTGTTGCGGCGCGTCGAACTGCGGCCGCCGGGGCCGCGGGATTTTTCCAGCACCACGACTTCGTGCCCGGCCCAGGCCATCTCGCGTGCGGCCGTCAGCCCGGCCCAGCCGGCGCCGATGACTACTGTATCCATGCTCTACCCGTCCTGGCGCGTACGAATCACGGCACCGGCGTCGAAACCCTGGCGTTCGGCTTCGGCCATAAGTGCATTGACTGTTTCCTGAGGCAGCGAGGGTTCGCGCGCGAGAATCCACAGGTACTCGCGCGACGGCGCACCGATCAGTACCGAGCTGTAATCTTCCGACAACGCCATGATCTGGTAATCGCCCCAGACCAACGGCAGCCAGCTCAGCCAGCGCGGCGCGAATCGGACTTTCAGCGCAGCTTCGCGATTCGGGTCCGGTCGGCGGGCCACACCCTCGGCTCCATCGACCTCACCGTCGGCCAGCAGGCAGCAGTTGACGACCCGAACGCGGCCGTTGTCCATCAGCGTGTATTCGGCAGTTACATTCGCCGCGCACTGGTCCTGAAATTCATTCGGCAAGCGTGCGATCTCGTACCACAGCCCCTGGTAGCGCTGCAGGTCCACCGATTCCACCAGGTCCAGCGGTTTGTCGTCGGCCAGCAGTGTGAACGGCCAAAAGGCACCGGCCAGCATCAGCAGTGCTGCCGTTGTCGATATCAGATCAGCTCGCAAGTTCGAGTTCCTTGAGTTCGGATTCGGTAAAGCCGGCCTGCAGCCGGGCCGGATGGTTGAACGGTCCGCGCAGCCCGCCGGCAAAGTACTCCCCGAGCAATGAACGAAACGTCGCCTCGGGCTCCAGCTCGCGCTGATCGCACAGGTGCCGGAACCAGCGGCTACCGATGGCAACATGGCGCACTTCCTCATCCAGGATAATCTCCAGGCAGGCCACCGAGTCCTCGTCGCCGGCCTGGCGCAGCTTCTCGATCATGCCCGGCGTCACATCCAGCCCGCGGGCCTCGAGTACGCGCGGCACCAGCGCCATGCGCACCAATGGATCATGCGCCGTCTTCTCGGCCATTTCCCACAGTCCGTTGTGGGCCGGCAGGTCGCCGTAGGCCGCCCCGAGCTCGCCCAGACGGGTCTCCAGCAGCCGGAAATGGCGCGCTTCATCGTACGCCACGCTCAGCCAATCGCGGTAGAACGCTTCCGGCATTCCGGCAAAGCGCGCGACCGCGTCCAGCGCCAAGTTGATTGCATTGAATTCGATGTGCGCCACCGCGTGCAGCAGCGCGATCCGCCCTTGCACCGAGCCCAGCCCGCGCCTGGGCAGGCTGGCCGGCGAAACCAGTTCCGGGCGTTGCGGCCGGCCGGCCGGGGGCGGGTCGGATTGCTCAAGCGCGATCGGATTGTCAGAAGCGCTGCCCCACAGCGCATCGACCCGACGGCACTTGGCCGCCGGATCGCTCTCGGCAAGCGCTTGAGCCAGCTCCGCCTGGTGCATCAGCCTGCGTTGATCGCCTCGACCAGCGCATCGGCGAAACCGGAGGTCGAGACTTCGGTGGCGTTGTCGATCTGGCGCGCGAAATCGTAGGTCACCACACCTTTGGCCACCACCTTCTCGAACGCCTGCTCGATCATGCGCCCGACCTCGGGCCAGCCGATATAGTCGAACATCATCACGCCCGAGAACAACAGCGAAGACGGGTTGACCTTGTCCTGGCCGGCATACTTGGGCGCGGTGCCGTGGGTGGCCTCGAACACCGCCACGTTGTCGGCCATGTTGGAGCCCGGCGCGATGCCGATGCCGCCGACCGAGGCGGCCGCCGAATCGGAAAGATAGTCGCCGTTGAGGTTCATGGTGGCAAGCACGTCGAACTCGCCCGGGCGAAGCTGCAGCAGCTGGAACATGATGTCAGCGATGCGATCCTTAATCACGATCTTGCCTTCCGGGCGCTTGCCGTCGTGCTTTTCCCAGAGATCGTCCTCGGTAATCGTCACGTCGCCGAACTCCTCGGCGGCGACTTCAAAGCCCCACTTGCGGAACGCGCCCTCGGTGAACTTCATGATGTTGCCCTTGTGCACCAGCGTCACCGACTCGCGGTTGTTGTCGATGGCGTATTGAATGGCTTTGCGCACCAGGCGCTTGGTGCCGAACTCGGAAATCGGCTTGACGCCCAGGCCTGCGTCGTCGAAGAACTTCGCGCCCATTTCATTGCGCAGGAAGTCGGCCAGCTTCTTGTTCTCCGGCGTACCGGATTCGAACTCGATGCCTGAATACACGTCCTCGGTGTTCTCGCGGAAGATCACCACGTCGAAGTCTTCCGGCTTCTTCATCGGCGACGGCACACCCTTGTAGTATTTGACCGGGCGAACACAGGCGTACAGATCCAGCGTCTGGCGCAGCGACACGTTGAGCGAGCGGAACCCCTCGCCCACCGGCGTGGTCAGCGGGCCCTTGATGGCGACGTTCAATTCCTTGATCGCCTCCAGGGTTTCATCCGGAAAATAATCGCCATCGTAGATGCCGGCGGCCTTTTCGCCCAGATACAACTCGGCCCAGTGCACCTTGCGCTTGCCGCCGTATGCCTTCTCGACCGCGGCATTCCAGACCTTCATGCACGCCGGGGTGATGTCGACCCCGATGCCGTCGCCTTCGATGAAACCCAGGATCGGATCATCGGGTACGTTGAGCTTGTCGTTTTCGACCGAAATGCGGGTGCCGGAATCCGGCATTCTGACGTGTTGGTATCCCATGGTCATCCTTTTTAACGTATGGATAATTTCGAACCGTTTATTCTAGCAGCTTGCCCTGTTGATACCGCCCATGAGCCAGGTTTCCCCCCGACAGATCGAATCCGTGCGCGACCACCCAACCGGTGGCGGCCGATTCCCGGTATTGGCAGTCGCGGCCTCGCTTCTGCTCCATGCGCTGCTGCTTGCAGCCTTGTTCCATGCGCCACTGCACGCACCGCTTCGGGAACCGGAGGATCGGGTCATCACAATGCGTCTGTCAGTGCAGCCCCTGCCCGAACCGGTTCCGGTCGAGCCTGTTGTTGCGCCGCAGCCCGAGGCAACCGAAGAGGCCAGCACCACGCCAACTGCCGCGGAACCTCAAACCGCGGAACCTCAAACCGAGGATGCCGTCGCAAATCACGAGCCCATCGAGCCTGAACCCGAAATTGCAGAAACCGGGCCCGAGGCCGAAGACCCGGCCATGCTGCGCGCACGCATCCTCGAACAGCTCGGCACCCTGCCGATGGACAGCGAATCCGGTTCCCAAGAGCAACGACAAGGGCAACTGCCGTGGTCGTCCAGCGGGACACCCGTGCGGGGCCTGCCCGGGGTGCGCGGCTGGATCAGCGGATACGTCGGGCCGGTTCAGACCAGCGCGCATACCTGGAAGGAAAACGACGGCAGCAGCCGTGGCCGTTATGTACTGGCAAACGGCACGGTCGTCTGCACCCGCCGGCGCGCGCCGACCATCGACGAATTGATGAATCCGTGGAAATCCATGGTCGTGACCATGAGCGGATTTTGCGGTCACGAACGCCCGGCACCGGTCGATTACAGCGATCCGCGCGTCCAGCCACCCCCACGACGGGTTGCCGGGCGGCCTTTGGCCGACGACGAATAGATGCGGCGGGCGCAAGATTCCCAAGGAACGTACGGTCGGGTACGTATACTGCAGACATTCAAATTTAAACTGGAACTCACACAATGACCGAATCCGATTACACGCCGCCGGAAGTCTGGACCTGGGATTCCGAGAGCGGCGGCAAGTTCGCCAGCATCAACCGGCCGACTGCCGGGCCCACCCATGAAAAGGAACTGCCGATCGGCAAGCACCCGCATCAGCTTTATTCGCTGGCCACACCCAACGGCGTAAAAGTGACCGTGATGTTCGAGGAGTTGCTCGCGCAGGGCCTGTCGGATGCCGAGTACGACGCCTGGATGATCGATATCAGCGAGGGCGACCAGTTCGGCTCCGGCTTCGTCGAGATCAACCCGAATTCCAAAATTCCGGCCATGATGGACCACAGTACCGAACCGTCGACCCGGGTTTTCGAGTCCGGCTCCATCCTGCTCTACCTGGCCGAGAAGTTCGGCGCCTTTGTGCCCGCCGGTCACCACCAGCGCACCGAGTGCCTGAACTGGCTGTTCTGGCAGATGGGCGCCGGGCCGTATCTGGGCGGCGGGTTCGGCCATTTCTACGCATACGCGCCCGAGCCGATCAAGTACTGCATCGACCGCTTCGCGATGGAAGCCAAGCGCCAGCTCGACGTGCTCGACCGGCGCCTGGCAGAACAGCGGTTCATCGCCGGCGACGACTACACCATCGCCGACATGGCGATCTGGCCCTGGTACGGGCAACTGGCGCTGGGTCGGCTCTACGATGCCGCCGGGTTCCTGCAGGTCGAATCGTACGAAAACGTCCAGCGCTGGTCGAAGGCCATCGACGATCGCCCGGCCGTGCAGCGCGGGCGCATGGTCAACCGCCCGTTCGGCGAACCCGAAATGCAGTTGCACGAACGCCACGACGCCGGCGATTTCGAAACGCAGACGCAGGACAAGATCGGACCGGAGACTTGATCGCACCTCAAGCCGGGCGTTTGTGCTGCTTCAATCGGCCCGTGCAATCCGGCCCATCAGTTCATCGACCGCGACCGCGTCCGGATGTGTTGAATCGTCATAGACCGCCATGACGATTTCGCGCGCTTGCGCCGCCCGCTCCCGGGCCGACGCCAGCCGGCCCTGGCGCAACGCCAGTTCGGCCTGGCCGCGCAGAATGTCGGCGACGTGCCGGTGGGTGTCGCCCAGTTCGCGCCTGCACATATCCAGCGCCTGGCCGAACAGTTTTTCGGCCGTATCGTAATCGCTCTGGTCCATATGCGTGCCCGCCAGGTTGGAAAGCACCAGCGCGATGTCGTGGTGCGATTCGCCGTAAGCGGCCCGGTAATTGCCCAGCGCCCGCTCCAGCAACGGCTGCGCTTCGGCCGGCCGGTCCTGCTGGCGTAGCGCCACGGCCAGCGCGTTCAGGCTGACGCCCACCGACGGATGGTCGACGCCCATGCGCGACTCCCGCAGCATCAGCGCCTCGCGATGGTACTTCTCGGCCTGCGCCCAGCGCTTGCGGCTGCTGTTGAGCCAGCCCAGCTGGTACAACACGCTTGCCACCGCCGGATGCCCGGTCTCGAACGTCTCCTGGCGGTATTCCAGCGCTTCCAGGTACATCGCTTCGGCACGCGCCCACTCGCCCATCTGGGTCAGCAATGTGGCCAGGTTGGTCAATGAAAACGTGGTGACCGGGTGGCTGTCACCGAGCACCGAACGCCGTATCTCCAGCGCGGTGGCGTAATGCCCGGCGGCTTTGGCGCGCTGATCCATGGCCGCCAGTGCAAGCGCCAGGTTGTTATAGGCCGAAGCCACTTCGGCGCTTTCCGGTTCCAGTTCCAGGCGCAAGTCCAGCACGCGTCGAAACCGCTGCTCGGCCGATGCAAAGCGGCCCAGCGAATACAGCGACAGACCGATATTGTCCAGCGCATCGGCCAGCGCGGCCTTGTCGCCGGGATCGCTGAGCGCCAGTGCCTGCTCGTGTGCCTCCAGTGCCTGGCGGTAGTGCCCCAGCGACCCCAGCGTGGCGCCCAGCAGGGTCCAGGCGCGGGCAATTTCACCGGGCTCGGTTCCCGGCGTGCGCTGAAGAATCTCCAGGGCGCGACGGGCCATGTCGCTGGCACGCTCGTATTGCGCCAGCGAACGATTCACGCGCGCCAGGGCGCGGAACATCTCCGCCTGTACCAGTGGCGCCTCCTGCAGTGTTTCGATCTGCTCGGCGCCCTGGCGCACCAGGTCGCGCGCGGTCAGATCGTCGCCTGGATTGCGGTACGGGTCGGCCTGGGCAAACAGGCTGACCAGGAATTCACTGACCCGCTGGGTCTTGTCGGCCTCGATCTGGGCCCGGTCCCGCTGGGCCTGGGCGCGGTCGCGTTCGATACTTGCAACATGCGCCTGCCAGCCGGTGCCGATCAACCCGACCACCAACAGCAGCAACGCCGTACTGCCCAGCCCCACGCCAACCGGATTTCGCTGGATGAACCTGGCGAGCAGGTAGCGCCGGGTCGCCGGCCGGGCCATGACCGGTTGCCGCTTGCGGTAACGCTCCACGTCCTTGATCAGCGTCGACACGTCTGAGTAGCGCGCCGACGGGTCCGGGGCACAGGCCATCGTGACGATCGAGCCGAGGTCGCGATGCCGCGGGTAAAGACCCGCAAGCCCTGCCGTCCAACCGATGTGCGCACCATCGACCCGGCCGGTCAGCATCCAGTACAGCAACATGCCAAGGGCGTAGACGTCGGATTGGGTGGAGGCCGGCTCGCCTTCGAGCTGTTCCGGCGCCGAGAACGCCGGCGTCAGCGCGCGGAAACCCTCATCGACAATGCCCTGCTCTTCGGCCAGCAGACGCGCTACGCCGAAATCCAGCAATCGAACCCGTCGTTCAGGCGTGATTCGCACGTTGGCCGGCTTGATATCACCGTGCACCACGCGGCGCTGGTGTGCATGGCCGACCGCACCGGCAATCTGCTCGAACAATCCCAGACAGCGACCGACATCGCGACGGGCCTCGTCCGCGCAGTCGCTGAGATCCTCGCCGGGCACCCATTCCATCACCAGATAGGTCTGGCCGTCCTCGGTCTCGCCGCCGTCGAGAATGCGTGCAATATTGGGATGGTCCAGGCGCGCCAGCAGCTGCCGCTCGACCTCCAGGCGCTGCTTCAGGCGGGAATCCTGGCGAAGCCGGATGAGCTTGACCGCGGCTTCCATTTCGAACGCGCCGTCGGCCCGCTCGGCCCGGTATACCGTGCCCATTCCCCCCGAGCCGACCGGTTCGACAAGCCGCCACGGGCCCAGCCGGGTACCCGCCGGTAGCATGATGTCGCGCTTCTCAATCTCGGAAAAAGCCGCATCGCCGGCCCGGCGAAAGAGGGTTTCCAGATACTGGGCCGGCTCGCGGCTGGCCGCCACCAGCGCGGCAAGGCGGGCATGAAGACGGGGACAGCGCGCTGACAGCTCCACCAGCCACCGGTCGCGCTCGCGCGCATCGATATCCAGAAGATCATCAAGCAACGTATCCAGCAGCCGGCGTCGGGCCGGTGTCAGGCGGGCAGTGTGTTTCCCCATGGACGGCATTATCCCATCAACAAGCCACCGAACATCACTGGATCTCGTTCAGCGGGGCTTCAGCCAGCTGCATGTATAACGACCGGCATAGCGGCCGGTTTGGCTGCAAGGAGGCAAACCTCATGAAGACAGCAAATGCATTCACCGTAACGATTCTGGGCGGAATATTCGCGTTCGGACTCCTTTTTTCGGCAACCCGTGCATCAGCCGAGGAACCGGTCGGGTTCAGCCAGGCCGAACTCGACCAGATGCTGGCGCCGGTTGCACTGTATCCCGATACCGTGCTGTCTCACGTACTGATCGCCGCGACCTACCCGCTGGAAGTCGTCCAGGCGGCTCGCTGGTCGCGCGCACACCCCGAATACACCGGCGAAAATGCCGTGGGCGCAGTCGAACACAAGCCGTGGGATCCCAGTGTGATGGCCCTGGTTGCGTTTCCCGAACTGCTGGCGCGCATGGACGCCGATCTCGACTGGACGCAGCGCCTTGGCGATGCCTTTCTGGTGCAGGAGTACGAGGTGCTCGACACCATTCAGTACCTGCGAGACGACGCCTACGCCGCCGGCCACCTGCGCAGCAACGAGTACGTGCGCGTAGTGCGCGAACCCGAATACATCTATATCGAGCCGGCCGTGACCCGGGTGGTATACGTGCCCTATTACGACCCGCGCGTGGTCTACGGCACCTGGCGCCACTCGGCCTACCCGCCGGTGTACTGGGACCATCCGCGCGGCTACCGCTCCGGCTTCAGCTTCCACTGGAGCAGCGGCCATCACGTGCAGCCCGCATTCTTCTTCAGTTCATTCCACTGGTCCAGCCACAGGGTCGTGGTGCATGACCATCACCGCTACGGACATCGAAACCGCGGCCATTTCGCGCATGGCGGTCACGGGTTCTCGTCCGGCCGCGATGTGGCCCGTTACAAGGACGCGCGCCACTGGAAGCACAACCCCGAACATCGCCGCGGCGTCGCCTACCGCCACGGCGTGGACGAACGCCACCAATTGCGGGCCGCGCGATACACATCCGGCCGCCGGGTTTCGGCCCGCACACGCACGAACGCGCGTGAATACGGCCGCAATTCCCGCGACGGTCGCGAAGATCGAAGCGAACTGTTGCGTCGACGTTCGGACACGCACAACGCATCCTCTCGGCGCCAAGGCACCCGCACGGCGGCAGCCGGCAGCAACATCCGCTCGAGTGTCGTCAACGACGACCGCAATGAACGCGGTAATGATGGCCGCCGCAACGAAACCAGGCGCGCGCTGGCCTCCGGTCGCAGCAGCCGCAACGAAACCGACACGCGCCGCGATTCGGCGGCAAGTCAACGCAGCACGGCTTCCCGGGCGCAGCTGGCTCAGTCCCGGTCCCAGTCCCGGTCGCAATCGCGTTCCGACTCGCAATCGCGGTCGCGATCAAGTGAAGCTGCGTCCACCCGGCGCACCACCGCAGCGAGCGACAGCAATCGGCGCGAAACGAACGCGCGCACAGCATCACGGGCGGCGTTGTTGCAATCGGCACCCGGTCGGGCAGCGACTTCGCGAGCACCGGCCTCGCGGGCAACGACAAGCAGACAGGTAACCGATAGCCGTCAGGCGACGTCTCGCCGGGCATCGCAACGGTCGAACGACCGTGCCTCGCCGCGCGCAGCCCGATCTCGCCAGCGCAGTGAACCGGCCAACAGCTCGCGGGCGACCACGACGCGCAGCACCCGGCGTACGTCCAGAACCGAGGGTGCATCCCGACAGACCGGTTCCCGGCAGCGGGCAGCGCCGTCCGGCTCCAGAACCCGCGGCAATTCGCGTGAATCGTCCGGCCGCGCCGATACCATCCGGTCCCAGCGCCGTGAACACCGATAAGGAACCTGAGTCGCTCCCGTGTATTCTGTAGCTCCACTTTTATCGGCGAACACGGATGAAACTGCAGCTCGCGACATGGCCGGAGGTCGAGGCCTGGCTTGAAAAAAGCGATGCGATCGTCATTCCGATCGGCTCCACCGAGCAGCACGGACCGAATGGGCTGATCGGCACCGATGCCATCTGCCCCGAGGTGATCGCCGCCGGCATGGCCGAACAGGATGTACTGGTCGCGCCGACGCTGAGCATCGGCATGGCGCAACATCACCTGGCTTTTCCGGGCTCCATCACGTTCAGGCCGAGCACGCTGATGGCGGTCATCCAGGATGTGGTCGGCTCGCTTGCCAACCAAGGCTTCCGTCGTTTCATGTTTCTCAACGGCCACGGCGGCAACATCGCCACCGTGCATGCAGCGTTTTCCGAGATCTATGCCCAGTCCAGTCTCCACGGGCGTGCATCCGGGTTGCACCTGGAACTGTTCAACTGGTTTATGGGGCCGCGAATCAGGAAGCTGTCCGCCGAGTTGTTCGGCGATGCCGAGGGATCGCACGCCACGCCATCGGAAGTCTCACTGACCTGGTACGCCTACCCGGACCGTGTCAGCAAAGTAAAACTCGACCCCAGGCGCGCGCCCGACGGCAACTTCCGCGACGCGATCGACTACCGCAACACGTTCCCCGACGGTCGCATCGGTTCCGAGCCGGGGCTTTCGAGCATCAAGCACGGCGAAACGCTCTACCATGCCGGCTTGAAAGACGCGATGGAAGCGTTCGGCAAGCTGCGCGACCCGACCGATGGTAAAGCTTCGGGCTGATGCATCCAGCGATTCCGGACCTTCACCCGGCATAACCGCACAAGATGCTGATCGCGTTCAACAAGCCGTACGGCGTGCTGTGCCAGTTCTCCGGCGAAGGCCCGACGCTGGCCAACTACATCGATGTGCCGGATGTCTACCCGGCCGGACGGCTGGACAAGGATTCCGAAGGCCTGCTATTACTCACCGACGATGGCGCGCTGCAGGCGCGCATCTCATCGCCGAAGTTCAAGCTGCCCAAGACATACTGGGTACTGGTCGAGCGCGTGCCGGAAGAGACCGCACTGGAACGCCTGCGCCGCGGCGTGGGGCTGGACAACAAAATCACCCGACCGGCGACGGTGCATCGGATTCGCGCACCCGAAAACCTCTGGCCGCGCGATCCGCCGGTGCGCTACCGCAAGAACATCACCGATGCCTGGCTCGCGTTGACCATCACCGAGGGCCGCAACCGCCAGGTGCGCCGGATGACCGCGGCCGTCGGTCATCCGACGCTGCGGCTGGTGCGCGCGGCCATCGGCGAATTCACGCTGGAGGGCCTGGCGCCGGGCCAATGGCGACGCGTGGCTGCCGATGGCGCGCTAATGGAACGAGATTCGTCAACTTGACGCCGTTGTAGCCGGCCAACGACAATGAGGAACCTTCGCCGACAGCGACGTAGCCCATGATCGCCCCGACCAATCGATTTCTCCCGACAGCGCTGCCGCGTGCCTGGCTCAAGGTTACCTGCGTCGCTGCGACCGCAATATTGCTTGCGGCTTGCGCCTCGGCGCCGGTGACCGACCGCCCGACGGCCACTGCAACCCCGACCGTCGCGGAATCGCTGGCGCCACCACAGGCCCGAACCGAACTATTCGGCGAACCCGCCGCGGTGCCGGAATTTTCCGAACTGATGAAGCTGTCGGACACGCAGCGCGAGGCGTTCAGCGAGTACTTCAACGACCCGGACCAGGCCGACGAGAAACCGCACATGCGGGTCGTGGCCTTCCTGGAGGATCGGCTGGGCCAGGCGCGTTTCCATCACGAAACGCTTGGCGCAGAACGTACATTGGCCAGCGGCCAAGGCAACTGCATGTCGCTTGCGCTGGCGACCGCGGCGCTGGCCGAGTTGGGCGGCGTGCAAGTGGACTGGCAGATCACGCGATCGAACCCGGTTTATTCTGCCGCGGGCGGATTGATCTACAGCGCCAATCACATCCACACAAAGCTTTACGACCCAAGCTACCGGAACGACCCCGGAAGCCTGACCCTTGTGCGCCCGCACGTGCTGGTCGATTACTTCAGCAACCGCGTACCGCTGGCCGGCAGTACCCTGAAAACACACAAGGTGATCGGTCTGACCTACCAGAACCTGGCCGCCGAGGCACTGGCCGATGGTAACGTCCAGCGCGCCTTCTGGCTGACCCGCGAGGGGCTGGCGCACGATGCAGGCAACGCGGACCTTTACAACACCATGGGTCTGCTGCACCAACGCATAGGAGCCAGAGACTCGGCCGAACAGTTCTTCCGCTATGCACTGGAGGTGTTTGAAGACCGGCTGGTGATCCTGCGCAACTATCAGCGGCTGCTGGTCGATGCTGGTAACGATCGTGACGCACGCGCCGTCGAGCAGCGAATTCTCGCCCTGCCCGACCCGGACCCGTACCCGATACTGGAACTGGGCGACAAAGCATTGAACGAAGGACACCCGCGGCGCGCACTGGAGTTCTACGACCAAGCGCGTCGCACCGCGCCGTACCTGCACGAGGTCTACCGCAGACTCGCCGCAGCGCACTTGGCGCTGGGCGATCGTGCTGCGTCGAGCAACGCCATCGCGATGGCGCTGGAACGCGCCGGCGCCGTCGACGACATCAAGCGCTACAAGGTCAAGGCCCGCGCGCTTGCCGACGAAACCACGTTTTGAGCGGCGACTGGATGCATCGAAATTTCCTGCCTGCAACGACTATTTCGCAGACACGCCGGCGGAATTCTTCGCCTGAACCGTGCTTCTCATGACCGATCAGACACCTTGGCCATCGCCACCGAATGGTCCCGGCGACAAAGCCGAGCGCTCATCGCGCCTCGGTGAATTATTGCAACGCCGCCCGATCGCATTTGCGTTCGCTTTCGAGGGCGGGCTGGCAATTGTTGCGATTGTGCTTGCGCTGGTCTTCGGCCTGAGGCCGTGGCTGACGATCCAGCTCGATATGGACGCGCTGGGGCATTCCGTGGTGGCGACCGCGCCGCTGGTCGTGGCCATGCTGACCTTGATGCAAATTCGCTGGCAATGGGTCAGGCGTCTGGAACGGATCGTACGCGAGCACTTGCTGCCGCTGTTTAGCGATGCCGGGCCGATGGCGGTGGCCGGGATTGCGCTGATGGCGGGGATCGGCGAAGAGCTGCTGTTCCGGGGCGTGATCCAGGCCGGCCTCTCCGGGTTGCTCGGGCCGATCGCGGCGCTGGCAATAGCCTCACTGCTGTTCGGGCTGGCGCATGCCTTGACCGTTGCCTACTTTGTCCTGACCTGCCTGATGGGACTTTACCTGGGCTGGCTGTACCTGGCCACCGGCAACCTGCTGGTGCCGATCGCGGTGCACTTTCTCTACGACTGGATCGTGCTTTCCTGGTACCTGTACCGCGAACGGCGCCAGGCCTGATTAGCCGGTCTTGTTCGCCAGCCGTTGCTCGCGGGGTGCTGCGCGATCCCGCAGATCGTGCTTCTCTCCACCCATCGCCGACCTGTTGCCCGGCCGCAGCTGCGCCAGGGTATCGACCAGCCCGCCAGGCATGGCCGCCGACGGCGCTGTCTGGATGTGCCCGGTCAACTGGTCGCGTACCAGGACGGGCACCGGCGAGTCGGTGCCGTTTTCGACCGCGACTTCCGGATGCGACAGGCAGATCACGGCTTTCGGCTCGACCGAAACGCCCTGCTGAAGCAGCCAGCGCTTCAGCGACTGGACCTGCGCGTTGGTTTGTGGAATGGGGTTTTCCAGCGCGTTCCAGCTCGGTCGGCTGCCGCAACCGGCGCGCCGCGCCAGCGGCCAGTGACGCTCGCCCGGCTGCACGTAGACATAGCCCGGGGTATTTTTGACCTCGACGATCCACAGGCTGTCAGGACCCGCCACCACGAAATCCAGCTCGCGCCAACCGTTGGGCAACTGACCGTCGGGCAGCTTCACCCGGTTGAGCAGCAGGAAGTCGTCGGGCAGCGTCTTCAGCCGCTCCAGCACGGCGACTTCGCCCTCGATGCCGGCCAGTGCGCCGGCGTCCACCGAACTGCTGCCCGGAAGGCCCAGGAAAAACAATACGCCGGCGCCGACCGCAGCCACGAACAGACCGAACGGCGGGCTGAGCGAAAACGCGCCGAATGACAACGCCACGAGTACCGGAATCGCCACCAGCAACCTGCGCCGGCGCAGCCGGCCGGCCTCGCGCAGCTCCTTGCGGTGGCGCACCAGCGGTGGATATTCAGTTATGAATCGACAATCGGCCATGTGCGGGATTCTCGCACGTCCAAGAGCATCATCATACAATGGCATAAAAAATGCCGGCAGCGAATTGCCTGCCGGGAGACGCGCACGTCAGGAATTTACTCCTGCTTGCAGGTGGTGCCTCCTGTTTCACCGATATACGTGAAACACCCCCCACCACCGGTGCCTGGAGGCAGCATTCCATCGACGGCGCGTTGCAACTGGCGAATGGCGTTCGCCGCTCCTTCGCCACCGCCGAACCGGAACTCGCGCCCGTCATTTCCTCTGGGGTCGTAAGTTGCATTCCCGGAGCCATCGGAAGGTAGAACGACTGCGATCTCATTACCGTCGGCATCAAAAATCGCAACCTCGGACCACTCGCTTGCATCGGCCGAAAGCGTGATCTTGATCTTTGACCCATCTCCGAAAGTTACAGTAACCTGCAATGGGAATTTTCGGACTCCAGAAGGGGAAACCGAAAGAGAAGAAGAAAGTCCGCCAATAGTAGTACCAATCTCACCCGAAATTTCATCGACGCTCGGAAAAAAATCTTCCGTCCTCACATAGTTTCGTAAAGAACTGAGAAAATCACTAGACAGCCTGCCAGCCGCAATTTCTTCGACTGCAGAATCCCTCAGACCAGCTCCGGAAAACTGGGTCAGATTGCTCCGTGGAAGCCCCACAAAGATCGTTGTAGCGTCTTCGACAGCTTGCTCGAATACACTCTTCTCGGCAACCGGGAAATCGGCAGAAACTACCTCAGTCCATTGTGTAACACCAGTATCAAAATCCTCCAAAAACGTCCAACGATTATATTTCCGAGTCTCATTGGTTTCGCGATTGGTCACATAGATCGGCGTATAACTTCCGGGCGCAGTAAGCGCCTGGTGCCTGAACGCGGTGTCGCTCGTACACGAATCGCACATCACCCACCAGGCCGATGATGCAAATACACTTCCCGGGATCAAAAACCAGATTCCAAGCCACATAGTGGCCATGAGATTTTTTCTCATTGGTATTCCTCCTATGCCAACTTCGCCAAAAAATTGGGTCTGCGCAGACGCCATGTCCGGATGGACGGTATTCACCCTATCCCCCCCGGCAAACATTGTCAAGCGGAGGTCAAAAAATTTCTTCGGGTTTCAAAGGCCGCCTCCCTCAATGACGATCTCGAAGGCCACATGACGCTCCTGATTTCAAACCATAACGCTTCGGCGCATACCGACCGGCAATTGATCACTCACAATACATCCTCAGATGCCGGCAAGGGGTATTTCAGTCCGGTCGCGCAGTTGAACAGCACAACCTGTTCGTCGGGATCGATCTCGCCGGCCTCGATCATGCGCAACCAGGCCGCGTGGGTGGCCGCACCCTCGGGGCACATCAGAATGCCTTCCTGTTGTGCAAGCGACTTCCAGGAGCTGTCGATTTCGGCTTCGCTGACGGCAATCGCCTTGCCGCCGGATTCGCGAACGGCACGCAGAATCAGGAAATCGCCGACCGCGGCCGGCACGCGAATCCCTGCAGCCTTGGTGGAGGCATTTTCCCAGCGCGTCGCGAATTCCTCGCCGGCCTCCCAGGCGCGCACCATGGGCGCGCAGCCTTCGGCCTGCACCGCGATCATCTTTGGTAACCGACCTTCGATCCAGCCCATTTCCTTCATCTCGGCAAATGCCTTCCACATGCCGATCAGGCCGGTGCCGCCGCCGGTGGGATAGAAGATCGCGTCGGGCAGCTTCCAGCCCCATTGCGCGGCAAGCTCCAGGCCCATGGTCTTCTTGCCTTCCAGCCGGTACGGCTCCTTGAGCGTGGAGACATCAAACCAGTCTTCGGCAGCGGCGCGCTCGGCCAGCAACTTGCCGCAGTCGTCGATGTAGCCGTCGACCTCCACGACTTCGGCCCCGCACAGCCGAGTCTCGTCGATATTCATGCGCGGCGTATCGGCCGGACAATAAACCAGCGATTTCAGACCTGCACGAGTGGCGTAGGCAGCCAGCGCCGCCCCGGCATTGCCGTTGGACGGCATGCAAAGCTTCGTCAACCCCAACTCGCGCGCCATGGCCACGGCCAGCGCCAGGCCGCGCGCCTTGAACGAGCCGGTCGGCAGCCGGCCTTCGTCCTTGACAATCACATTGGGCATGGAGGCCAGCGGAATCAGCGGCGTATCGATCTCGCCCAGACGGGGGACCGCGTTGAAATCCCCCGGCGGCAGCAACTCACGCCACTTGTAGAACCCGCCGTCGCGCGCGGCCACCGCATCCCGATCGACTGCGGCAGCGATATCGTCAAGCAGATAGCGCACCAGCAACGGCCGCCCGGCGTCGGAAAGCCGATAGATTTCGCCGACCGAATACACACCGCCTTCCAGGCTGCATTCCAGATGGGAGATGAATGGGTTCATGGATGCGTCATCCGCTACGGTCCGTGCGTGTCAACGGGTAAAGGATATCAGCGCCGGCACATTCGGATGATCCCGGATACAAAAAGCCCCCGACCAGCGGGGGCTTTCGAACTTCAGCTACGCAGCCGGACTTCAGGTTCCTGAAGCCTCGAAAAGCGTCGTGAGCGGGCGTATGAGCGCGGTCGCCGGAGCGCAGGAACCGGATTGTACATTCCGAGTACATGAGGATTCCGAGCACCGCCGGACGCGCTCAGGCGCACGCGCAGCAGCTTTGCGAGGCTTCAGGTTCCTGAGTCGTTCGAGCGCGTCGCGAGCGGGTGTCTGACGGTGATCGCTGGAGCGCAGGAACCGCAGTGTACATTTGAGTACATGAGGATTCCGAGCACCACCGAGCACCGTCAGACGGCCGCGCAGTAGCGCTCGGGCGGCTCAGGCGGCGAAGTGGGCCTTGAGCTTCTTCATCGCCACAGCCTCAAGCTGGCGGATCCGCTCTGCCGAGACGCCATACTTGTCGGCCAGTTCCTGCAGCGTGATCCTGGGGTCGATCAGCCAGCGCGACTGGATGATGTCCCTGGAACGGTCGTCAAGCTCGTCGATGCCTTCGAACAGCATGCCATGGTAGTGGTCTTCCAGGTCTTTGGCCTCGGCGGCCAGGTCGGGCGAATCCTGGTGGCTTTCGAGGAACGCGGCCGGCGCGAGGTAGGGCGTGTCGTCGTCGTCGGTGGTCAGGTCGAAACCGACATCCTGACCGGACAGCCGGGATTCCATTTCCATGACCACTTCGGGCTTGACGTTGAGATCCTCGGCCACGGCGTTGACTTCGGCCTGGTTCAACCAGCCGAGGCGCTTTTTGGACCGGCGCAGGTTGAAGAACAACTTGCGCTGGGCCTTAGTGGTCGCGACCTTGACGATACGCCAGTTGCGCAGCACGAATTCGTGAATCTCGGCCCGGATCCAGTGCACGGCGAACGACACCAGGCGCACGCCCTGGTCGGGGTCGAAACGCTTGACCGCCTTCATCAGGCCGATGTTGCCTTCCTGGATCAGGTCGCCCAGCGCCAGGCCGTAGCCCGAGTACCCGCGCGCGACATGCACCACGAAACGCAGGTGCGACATGACCAGCATGCGCGCCGCGTCCAGATCTTCCTCGTCGTGGTAGCGACGGGCAAGACTCTGCTCCTCGTCAAGGCTCAACACCGGGATCCGGTTGACTTCCTGCATGTACGAATCCAGGGAGCCGGTTCCGGCCGGGGCCAGCAGATGACTTGGTACAAGATCCTTCGACATTCGGTACTCCTGTAAATCAACCTTGCAAGTATATCAAGATCGAGTGTTTTTCTCAAATCAGGATTGATGCTGGGGCGCACGTCAGAAATTTGATGTTTTGACTGGCAACCTGAAAGATTAGGGTG
>JBBDSL010000070.1:0-34105 GCA_040904965.1 Wenzhouxiangellaceae bacterium | reverse complement strand
CCCGCACAGACCCGTCGCGCCCACGCAGGGTTGTCCAGAGGCCCCTTATTTTTCGGTTGCAAAAAAAGTAACCAAAAATGCGCTTCACAAGCAGCAGCTGTTCGAAGTACCGATCGGAGCGTGGTGGGGGTTAGGTGTAAGGCACGGAGCTTCGATCGGGGATCTTCTTGTACGTTCTGAGTGTTCCTCTTTGGCTCAGTGGCAGCCTCGCGATTCCGGCTTCGATGATTATCGGAGGTGGGTCGTTTCGATTGTGGTCAGCCGGGCTTTCCGTTTGCTGAAGCGGGTTCCAGCGCTGTGGGCGTGGGTGCCGCGGTGGCTTGGTCGCGGACCGGGCGCGTAGTTGCGCCATGCTTGACAAGCGCGCCCGATCCGGAAGCATCTTCAGCAAACGGGCAGGTCACAACCACCACGATCAGCACGACCCACCGCCGATAATGATCGAAGCCGGAATCCAGTCGTCGCCCGGGAGCTGAGGACGAACACTCAGAACGTACAGAAAGATCCCGGATCAAAGCCCCGATCACACATCAAACCTTCCCCTTCATCAACCCGTAGCAATACCCTCTGCCGCCTGTAAAGCGCATTTTTGGTTACTTTTTTTGCAATCGAAAAAAAGTCACTCGCATCAGCCAGCGCAGCTGGCGGCGAAACCGCCTTTGAAGTTGAATTTGAAAGGCGCCCGCACCCGGCCAGGGTGCTAGACATCAGCTGGCGGCGAAACAGCTTTTGACTTTGCCTCCAAAGCAACTCCCCCCAGCATGGGTGCCAGCGTTCAGCGCGAAATGGTTTTGAAGTTGAAGTCAAGAGTTGAAGCTGAAAGCCGCCGCCACCCGGCCCGGGTGCGCCAATCATCCGTCCGAGTCGCCAGACTCCGATTCCCCATCCGATTCCAACATCCGCTCCCGCAATTCCTGCAAACGCTCGCGCTCCCGCGGGCTGGCGGCTTCAGTTTCCAGCCCCGGCTGCATCAGCCGTCTCAATTCGGTCAGTTCGATGCCGCGCGTCGGAATCAGGGTGCCATCCTCCAGTCGCATGAAGTCGCGCTCGGCGCGATCGCGTCGCTGGTGGGCCAGCATGTCGCTGGCGTCGATGCGCGCCATGGGGCCCTGAAAAGTCATTTCCTCGACCAGCGCCTGCAGCGCTTCGTCGCCGCGGCCGTGCTCGCCGCCGAAGGCGGCTTGCGGCCAGCGTGCCGCGTAGCTGCCGTCGGCGTCCACCAGGATTTCGATGGCGCAGCCGTCCGGGTTGCCCCTGAGCGTGCCTTTACCCCCCTGATCGACCAGAAACAGCAGGTATCGCGGACGCTCGTCCCAGGGCTCAACGCGCTCGAAGTAGCATTCGTTTTCGCTGAGACCTTTTTCGCGAACAATGATCAAGCCCGACAAGGGCGATTCCGATTTGTAGGTGATCAGCGGCCGGAACCAGGCTTCGCCATCCACCGCGAAACCGCGGTTGTATTCGTAGTCGGTGCGATCGAGCTGGGCCAGCACCACGATATCGGATGATTCGGCGCGCCCGGCAAGCCAGTGGGGCGGGTCCTGGGCAACCGAAAGCAGGGGGGCAAGCAACAGGGCGGCGGTAAATAGCGTGAACTTCATGACAATCATCGACTGTTTGAGTGGGAGGAGGTTCCGGGCAATTGTTCCGAAAGCTGCGCACCGAGACGAATGCGCTGCCCGGGGCTCAGGCCGCGATTCCAGGCCGGTGCATCACGCCGGGTCAGCACCACGACGGTCGAACCCCAGTGAAAGCGGCCCAGTTCGTCGCCGCGATTCAGCGCCACGGGCGGGTCGAACACGCGCTTGCGGATGGTTTTGCCGGGACGCAGGTCGTGCTCGTCGCCCCAGGCGGTACCGATGCCGGCGACCAGCATTGCGGCGACCATGACCACCGCCACCGGCCCGTAGGTGGTCGTGAACATCGCGACCATTCTTTCGTTGCGTGCAAACAGCCGGTCGATGGCCAGGCTGGTGTTGGCCGAGACGCTGAACAAGCGCCCGGGAATGCGCACGTCGCCGATCAGTTGGCCCGCCAGCGGCATGTGCACGCGGTGGTAGTCGTGCGGGGCGAGATAAATCGTCGTAAACCGGCCGGCTTCGAAGTTTTCGGCCCATTCCGGTACGCCCAGCAGTTCGGCGACCGAGAACCAGCGGCCCTTGGCCTGGATGATTCGGCCCCGTTCGATTTCGCCGACCTGGCTGATTGTTCCGTCGCACGGACTGGCCAACACCTCCGGATCATCGGGAAACCGGCGAACGCCCGGTTTCAGCGACCGGGTGAAGAACGTATCGAAACGGTCGAAGCCGCCCGGCGGGGTCTGGCATTCATCCAGGCGTACCGGGTAGAGGCGGCTGAACCCTGCGATCAGTGGTCGCGCCAGCCAGCGACTGTTCGACGCTGCATTTGCCAGACGCGTCAGCCCGTGCTGCGGAACCAGGTGCTGCGGCCAGGTCTTGAACCGGGCCATTGCCGACCCGCGCTCAGCCACGCGCGCGGCTCAATGCGAACAGATCCGCGGCGATGGCATCTGCGCTGCTGGCCGTGGGAAAGCGACCGATCATGCGGCCCTGGTCGTCGACGATGACGATCATGCCGGAATGATCCACGGCGTAATAACCGT
Source organism: Wenzhouxiangellaceae bacterium (assembly GCA_040904965.1). GTDB lineage: Bacteria > Pseudomonadota > Gammaproteobacteria > Xanthomonadales > Wenzhouxiangellaceae. The sequence goes on along the minus strand of JBBDSL010000070.1, from coordinate 31,482 downwards.
TTTCGTCCGGGCTGTTACGGGCAAACATGGCGCCGACCTGGCTGGTGAGCCGATTCAGCGCCGGGTCGTCGCCGGTCACGGCGGTGAAGTCCGGATCGAAATAGGCGACGTAGTCCTGCATGGTGCGGCCGGCGTCGCGGCCCGGGTCTACCGAGACGAATACCACGTGAGGTTTGCTTTCCACCCGCATGGCGTCCAGCTTGTCCATCGCTTCGGCCAGCACGCCCAGCGTGTCCGGGCAGATATCGGGACAGTTGGTGAAGCCGAAGAACAGCAGCGTGAGATTGCCCTGCAGATCGGCTTCGGTAAACGCATTGCCTTGCGCGTCGCTGAGTTCGAACGGCTCGAGCAGCCGCGTTTCCGGATATACCGATGCGGCCTGCAGTTGTACCGAATCCTCAAGCAGTCCGCGGGCCACGATCAGCCCGCCCAGCAGGGCTGCAAGCGCGAACAGCGCAATGATCAGCGCGCGCCCGCTGCTGGCGCACGGGCTCATGTGAAGAGATTTACCGGAGTTTGCATTCATAAGGCGGATTATACCAATGCACTATACTCCGCCCGATGAACCGGGAAGCCACACTAAGGCATGCTGGCGCCGAGACCGTCCTGCAATGGGTCGAGCGCGCGGCCGATCGCATGCAGCGCGCAGGACTGTTCTTCGGTCACGGCACCGCCACGGCGTTCGACGAGGCCTGCTGGATGGTCTCGCATTCGCTGGATCTGGCGCCGGATTTTGACGACCAGACCATGGCTTGGCGTTTGAAGCGGGAGCAACTCGAGCGCCTGGAAAATTTATTGCAGCAGCGCATCGCCACGCGCAAGCCGCTGGCCTACATCATCGGCGAGGCCTGGTTTGCCGGTTTGCGCTTCGCCGTCGACGAAAATACGCTGGTACCGCGTTCGCCGCTGGCCGAGCTGATCGTCGCCGGCCTGCGTCCCTGGCTGGATCTGGACTGGCCGCTGCGGGTGCTGGATGTTGGTACGGGGTCGGGATGCATCGCCGCGGCGTTTGCCTGGCACTGGCCGGCGCTGCAGGTGGATGCGACCGACATCAGCGCCGCCGCGCTCGAGCGCGGCGCCGACAACCTGCGCCGGCTCGAACTCGACGGGCGCGTTCGGCTGATCGAATCCGATGTCTATTCGGCGCTGGCGGAGCAGCGTTACGACCTGATCGTGTCGAATCCGCCGTACGTGCCGAACGCCTCCATGGATTCGCTGCCGGACGAATACCTGCACGAGCCCGATCTGGCGCTGCGCGCCGGCGACGACGGCCTGGATATCGTTCGCAGGCTGCTGGCCGGCGCACCCGAGCATCTGACCCCGGGCGGCTTTTTGCTGCTGGAAGTCGGCGAGGCTCAGCCGGCAACCGAGGCATTGCTCGGCGGGGTGGAGTCGATCTGGCTTGAATTCGAACACGGCGGCGACGGTGTGGTTCTGCTGGACCGCGCCGCCTGCCAGCAATGGCAATCGTCGCCGCAATAGCAATTGGGTGCGAATGGAAGCAGAAAACATGGAACCGCAGATTGCGCAGATTCGCGCGGATTATTGATATGGAATTTGGAACGGGTTAAGCCAGTTCATTTAATCTGCGCAAATCTGCGTAATCTGCGGTTACGCTTTTGAAAGCTGGTTTTCATGCGTAATCTGCGGTTACGCTTTTCATCAAGCAGGAATGATCCATGAGCTTCAATCGATTCGGCAGGGTGCTGAGCATCACGACTTTCGGCGAAAGCCACGGGCCGGCCATCGGCTGTGTGATCGATGGTTTTCCGCCGGGTTTTGAAATCACGCCGGAAGAGATTCGCGAAGCCTTGCTGCGCCGCGCGACCGGCCGGTCGCGGCATACCTCGCAGCGGCGCGAGGAAGAAGACGTGCAGATTCTTTCCGGCGTGTTCGACGGTGTGACCACCGGTACGCCGATTGCGCTGGTGGTCTACAACACCGACGCCAAATCCAAGGACTACACACGAATCGCGGCGCAGTTCCGGCCCGGTCACGCCGATTACACCTATCATCACAAGTACGGCTTGCGTGACTGGCGCGGCGGCGGTCGTTCGTCGGCGCGCGAGACCGCGATGCGGGTCGCGGCCGGCGCGCTGGCGTCGAAATACCTGGCCGAAAAATTCGGCATTCGCATCACCGCCTGGCTGGGTCAATTGGGCGAGCTGGAATGCGACAGTAGCTTCGTGCCCGAATCGATAGACGACAACCCGTTTTTCTGCCCGGATCCGGCCCGCGTCGAGGATCTTGAGAACTACATGGATGCGTTGCGCAAGGAAGGCGATTCGGTGGGCGCACTGGTGCGTGCCAGTGCCAGCGGTGTACCCCCGGGCTGGGGCGCGCCGGTGTATGCCAAGCTCGACGGCGATCTGGCCGCGGCCATGATGAGCATCAATGCGGTCAAGGGCGTCGAGATCGGGGCGGGGTTCGACAGCGTGGCGCAGAAGGGCACCGAGCACCGCGACGAATTGACACCTGACGGTTTCATCGGCAACCAGGCCGGCGGCGTGCTGGGCGGGATTTCGTCCGGCCAGCCGGTGACCGTGGCGGTTGCCTTCAAACCGACCTCCAGCCTGCGCCTGCCCGGCCGCACCGTGGACGTCGAGGGCAACCCGGTCGAAATCGTGACCACCGGCCGGCACGACCCGTGCGTCGGCATCCGGGCCGTCCCCATTGTCGAGGCGATGCTGGCGCTGGTGCTCCTGGACCATTACCTGTTGCACCGCGCGCAATGCGGCGACGTGCCGCCGCAGACGCCGAGGATTGAATAGGGCCTGTTTGGTTGGCTGGTTGGTTGGTTGGGGTTGAGCGATTATTGGTGGTCGGGATCGCCGATTTCTGATTACGGTTTTTTCAGAAGACCGGAAACCGCATTGCCGTGAATTCCCGCTATCATCCCGCCATTGACTGACGAACCGGAATTCCATGTCTCAGCCCGCTGAAAGAAAATTCGACGTCGCGGTTGTCGGCGCCACCGGCGCGGTCGGCGAGGTGTTGCTGAATCTGCTTACCGAGCGTGCCTTTCCGGTGGGCCGGGTGGTGGCACTGGCAAGCTCGCGCTCAGCCGGCGAACTGGTTCGGTTCGGCAAGCGCTCGCTGACCGTGGCCGACCTGGACGGCTTCGATTTTGCCGGCATCGATTTCGCGTTCTTTTCGGCCGGTGGTTCGGTTTCGGCCAGCCATGCCCCGCGCGCCGCGGCGGCCGGCGCGACGGTCATCGACAATACTTCGCATTTCCGAATGCACGACGATGTGCCGCTGATCGTGCCCGAGGTCAACCGGGACGCGATCGCCGACTGGCATGAGCGTAAACCGCCCGGCGGCATCATCGCCAACCCGAACTGTTCGACGATCCAGATGCTGCTCGCGGTGGCCCCCATTCATCGTCGCTTTGGCGTGACCCGCATCAACGTGGCCACCTATCAGGCGGTTTCCGGGGCAGGGCGCAGGGCAATCGAGGAACTCGGACTCCAGACCGCCGATAAACTCAACTTCGGTGAACCGGTCGCGAAGGTGCTGAGTGCACCCATCGCCTTCAACGTGATTCCGCGCATCGACGCGGTGCAGTCGAATGGCTATACGCGCGAAGAGTTGAAAATGCATTACGAGACGCGAAAGATTCTCGATGATGCGCACATCGGCGTCAATGCCACTGCGGTTCGGGTGCCGGTGTTCTATGGCCATAGCGAAGCGGTGCACCTGGAAACCGGAACGCCCTTTGAACTGGATGAAGTTCGCCGACTGCTGGCCGATGCCGAGGGCGTGCGGGTGATCGAGGGCGATTCCGATCCGATGCCGCTGGTGCATGCCTCGGGCAGTGACGAGGTGCTGGTAGGCCGCATTCGCCGCGATATCACCTGCGACAACGGACTCGACATGTGGGTGGTGTCGGACAATCTGCGCAAGGGTGCGGCGCTTAATGCGATCCAGATCGCCGAGTTCCTGGCCGGCCGGTCCGAGGGGGCGGCGGCGTGAGCCGGGCATTGGCGTCGATTGTTTCCGTACCCGCCCAGTTGCTATACTCCAGCGAATATTCATAATAAAGATTGCAGGGAAACGTATCTGATGACTCGGGCGCAGCAAATCTGGAGCAAATGGGCGATTATCGTTGCCTCAATCGTTGTTGCGTCAATCGTGCCGCTGGGCGCGCATGCGCTTGGCCTGGGTGAGGCGCGCGTCGATTCGTTCCTGAACCAGCCGCTGGACGTTCGCATGCGGTTGCTGGATGTTTCCGACGACGATCTTGATTCGCTTACCGTGTCCACGGCCTCGCCCGAGGATTTCGAGCGCCTCGGCCTGATGAGCAACGCGCTGGCGTTGAAGCTCGAAGTTCGCGTCGATCGCAGCGTTTCCCCGCCGGTTGTGCGGGTAACTTCCGCGCGCCCGGTTTCCGACCCGGTGGTCCAGTTGCTGGTCGACGCCCGCTGGGGCAGCGGCCGCATGCTGCGCGAATACACGATTTTCCTGGATCCGCCAACGGTCGAGGTCGAACCGCCGGCGCCGGCAAGGACCCGGACCGAGCAACAGCGCCAGCCGGCCGATGAGCCGGCGCGCACCGATCGCTCGCCCGCTCGGGCTGCCCCGTCGCAACCGGCCGCTGAAACCGAAACACCGGCATCGCGCCCGGTCGCCAGTTCCGGCGCGCGCAACTATGGTCCGGTCGCCGCGGGCGCAACGCTGTGGTCGATTGCGCAGGCAAACCTGCCGGCCGGCGATGTGACCATGGATCAGATGATGATTGCCGTGGTCGATCTCAATCCGGGCGCGTTCCGCGACGGAAACATCCACCATTTGCTGCGCGGCGCGGAACTGCAGTTGCCGGATGCCGAGCAGGTCAGGGCGCTGGATGCTTCGATCGCGGCGGCCGAAGTCGCGGCCCAGAATCGGGCATTTCGACGCCGGATGAGTTCGGACCTGCCGGTGGTTTCCTCGGCAGGGCGTGAGTCGGAGACGTCTCCGGCCGCCGATTCCACCGCTGGCGATACGGCCGCCGGGGCGTCCGGGCAGTCGGCATCATCCGGGCAGTCGGAATCGGGAGACCCGACGGATCACCGTCTTTCGCTGGTGCCGCCGGGCGATGAGGAATCCGGCAGCGGTCTGGACGGGGACGCGACCGAAGTCGCCGACCTCAGGCAGCGTCTGGCACGTGCCGAAGAAGAGTTGTACGCCGCGCGCCAGGAGGCCGAGGAGTTTCAGTCGCGTGTAGAGGAACTCGAGACGCTGGTGCGCGAGAATCCCGAGGGCATCGGCATTCGCGATGCGGAACTGGCCGGGCTGGAGGCGACGCTCCGGGCCGCGCGCGAGGCGACCCGCGAGGATGCCGATCCCGAATTGAGATCCGAAGTCTCCGGTCGGCTCGAAGAGTATCTGGAGCAGTACGAATCGGCTTCCCGGGAGATGGATGCAGACCAACTTGCCGCGACCGGCCAGGATGCCGACGGGGCCGGACCGGGCGATGCAGATGCCAGCGCCGATCCGGAGCCCGCCGGCGAAGCTGATGAACCGACTGCCGACGCTGTACAACAACGTCCCGTGACCGAGGTTCAGGGATCGAGGGGCCTGCTGGGCAACCCGATTGTCCTGATTGTGGCCGGGGTGCTGATATTGCTGGCGATCCTGGCCGGCCTGCGGTTCGCGCTGGCGCGCCGGAAACGGGCCGATCAGCCGTCTGCAATCAGGCGCGCCGCCGATCTGCCGCGGACCGAACCGCGCGCTGAGGGTCCGATTGACGTGGCGCGTGCCCGGGTCCAGGCGAATCCGGCCGATCTTGCGGCCCATCTGGCATTGCTGCACACCCTGGCCACCGAAGGCAACGAGGAGCAATTCGGCGATGCGCTCGAATCGATGTTCGAGCATGTCGAATCCGGATCCGAGCCCGAGTGGCGCGAGGCGCTTGAACTGGCCGGCCGGATTGTTCCCGGCCACTTGCTGGTCAAGGGCAGCAGTGACTGGGTCGCCGAACCGCGACACACCGATACCAGCGAACCGGCCTCGCCGGTCGATGAGGAATCCGAGGTCGACGACCTGATGTCGCGGCTGGATTCGGATTTCGATGAATCCGACGAGTCCGACGATCTCGACTGGCTTGGCGAGGACAGCGAAACCGACTCCGGGAAGGAGACCTCCGGACCGCTGTTGCGCGACGATGACGAAACCGAATTCGCAGACTTGTCTTCACCGGGGACCGGCGAGGCAGCGGAAGCCGGTGGCGATGAGCCGACCACTGAAGATTCCGACGACGGGCTGCTCGACTGGCCGGATCCGGAAGACGAGACGCCAGCCGAGGCCGAATCGCCGGCCGGCGAGCGTCCGGCGCCGGATGCCGGGGACGAGCCGGCTGACGCCGGCGACGAATCCGATCGGCCCGGCGACGATATCTTCGCCCAGAGCGACGACGATATCGACGTCAAGCTGGACCTGGCCAAGGCATACCTTTCCTGGAACAGCACCGATTCGGCGCGGACCCTGCTCGAGGAAGTCGCGCGCGAGGGCAACCCGAATCAGCAGGAAGAGGCGCGCACGCTGCTCGACGAGCTGGCCGACGGGTCCGAGAGCTGATCGAATCGCCGAATGCGGCTGTCGTTAGCCGGCCCCGTCGTGAACGAGATCGAATCAACAACCCGGATCGTGCTGGGCGTGGAATATGATGGCAGCCGGTTCTTCGGTTTCCAGCGCCAGCGCCAGAAACCCACCGTTCAGGAAGTGCTTGAAACCGCCGTTGCTCGGGTCGCCGACCAGCCGGTCACGATCCATTGCGCCGGGCGCACCGATACCGGGGTGCATGCGATATGCCAGGTGGTGCACTTCGATACACTTGTCGAGCGCAGCGAGCGCACCTGGGTGTTGGGCTGCAACAGCCACCTGCCGGCAGGGGCGAGCGTATTGTGGGCGCGCCGGGCCGGGCCGGAATTTCACGCGCGCTTCAGTGCCCGCGCTCGAAGCTATCGCTACCGCATTCTCAACCGCTGGACGCGGCCCGGGCTGCTGGCCGGGCGCGTGTCCTGGGAACGCCGGGTGCTGGATGCCGGGCGCATGCACGAGGCGGCCCAGTTGCTTGTGGGCGAGCATGATTTTTCGAGTTTCCGGGCGCCCGGCTGCCAGGCCAGGCATGCGGTGCGGATGCTGCGTTCGATCGCGGTACAGCGCCACGGCAACGAGGTGATCATGGATGTCACGGCCAACGCATTTCTTTATCATATGGTGCGCAACATCGTCGGCACCCTGATCGATGTCGGGGTCGGCAAGCAGTCGCCGCAGTGGGTCGCCGACGTGCTTGCCCGGCGCAGGCGCGCGGCCGCCGGCGTGACGGCGACCGCCGACGGTCTTTATTTCGTCGGCGTGGATTATCCGGACTACCCGGAGTTGCCGACTTTTGAAGCAAGCGCGTTTCCGCGCGGGTGGAATCTGAGTTGATGAAACATGTAAGAGTCAAATTCTGCGGCATCACACGGGTGGAGGACGCGTTGTTTGCCGCCTCGCTGGGCGTGAGCGCGATCGGGCTCGTATTCGTGGAAAATTCGCCGCGCTGCGTGAGCACAAAACGCGCGGCCGAGATCTGCCGCGCCCTGCCGCCGCTGGTTGCCACGGTGGGGTTGTTCATGGATGCACCCGCCGAATATGTACGCTCGGTCGCATCAAAAGTGCCGCTGAACTGGCTGCAGTTTCATGGCGCCGAATCGCCGGAGTACTGTCGGGCCTTCGAGCGGGCATATATCAAGGCGTTGCCAATGTCTTCACCGGGCGACGTACAGTATGATTCGTGGTCCGAGGCGCCGGTGCTTTTGCTGGATGCACATGCAGCCGGCGGCATGGGCGGGTCGGGCGAGACGTTCGACTGGGAAAACGCGCTGTTGCCGGCCAACCCCTGGATACTTGCCGGCGGCCTCAGGGTGGACAATATCGGCAGCGCGCTCGAAGTGATGGCGCCTGCTGCAGTAGACGTTTCCTCGGGCATTGAGCATGCGCCGGGGCTCAAGGATGCTACGCTGATGCGGCAATTCATGGAGAAGATTCACAATGGTTGAAGCGGGTAACAACCGAACTGCGGCATCGGCGGATCCGCGTCAGGCGTTACCGGACGCCAGTGGGCACTTCGGTCCGTTCGGCGGCAGGTTTGTTTCCGAAACGCTGATGGCGGCACTGGAAGAGCTCGAGGCCGCCTGGCTGAAGTATCGCGACGATGCCGCGTTCCAGGCCGAGCTGGACAGCGATCTGGCGCATTTCGTCGGCCGTCCCTCGCCGCTGTACCTGGCCGAACGGCTAACCGAACACGCCGGCGGCGCGAAGATCGTATTCAAGCGCGAGGATCTCAACCATACCGGCGCGCACAAGATCAACAACACGGTTGGCCAGGCCCTGCTGGCACGCGCCATGGGCAAGAAGCGCGTGATCGCCGAGACCGGCGCCGGCCAGCACGGCGTCGCCTCGGCCACCGTGGCGGCAAGGCTGGGCATGGAGTGCGTGGTCTACATGGGCGCCGACGACATCAAGCGTCAGGCGATCAATGTTTTCCGCATGAAATTGCTGGGTGCCGAGGTGGTCCGCGTCGATTCCGGCTCGCGCACCCTCAAGGACGCGCTCAACGAGGCGATGCGCGACTGGGTGACGAATGTAGACGATACTTTCTACATCCTGGGCACGGTGGCCGGTCCGCATCCGTATCCGGCGCTGGTGCGCGACTTCAATGCCGTTGTCGGTCGCGAGGCGCGCCGGCAGTGCATGGACGAATACGGCAGGCTGCCCGATGCGCTGGTCGCCTGTGTCGGCGGCGGCTCCAATGCCATGGGCCTGTTCTACCCGTTCATCGACGACACCGATGTGGCGATGTACGGCGTCGAAGCCGCCGGACGCGGGCTTTCCGGTCTGGAGCATGCGGCCAGCCTGTGCGCCGGCCGGGTCGGCGTGCTGCACGGCTCGCGCACCTACCTGCTTGATGACGACGCCGGCCAGATCCGCCATACCCACTCGGTTTCGGCCGGGCTGGATTATCCCGGCGTGGGGCCCGAACATGCCTGGCTGAAAGATTCCGGGCGCGCCGAGTACGTTGCCATTACCGATGACGAGGCGCTGGAAGCGTTTCATTTGTGCACGCGCAAAGAAGGCATCATGCCGGCGCTGGAAAGCGCGCATGCGGTCGCCTGGGGGATCAGGCAGGCCCGGCAGATGCAGCCCGACCAGGTGGTCCTGGTCAACATGTCCGGCCGCGGCGACAAAGATATCCATACCGTGGCCGATCTGGAGGGGATCAGCATTTGACTCGTTTCAGCAACAGAATCGATCGGCGCTTTGCCGAACTCGCGAATTCGGGCCGCAAGGGCCTGATTCCGTACATCACCGCCGGCCATCCGGCTCCGGCACTGACCGTCGATATCATGCATGCGCTGGTGGCCGGCGGTGCCGATCTGCTCGAACTCGGTATTCCGTTTTCCGACGTGATGGCCGACGGTCCGGTCATCCAGGACGCCTGCGCAGTCGCGCTGAAGCAGGGCATGACCCTGGACAAGGTGTTCGCCCAGGTCGCCGAATTTCGCCGGCGCGATGCCGAGACCCCGGTGATTCTCATGGGCTACATGAACCCGGTGGAGCGTCGCGGTCTGGAGCTGTTTTCCAGCCAGGCCCGCGAGGCGGGCGTCGATGGATTGCTGATCGTCGACTGCCCGGCCGACGAGGCGGTCGCGACCACCCGGGAGTTCGACAAGCACGAATTGCACCAGATTTTTCTGGTCGCGCCGACCACCACCGAGTCGCGCGTGCAACGCATGGCGCCGCTGGCCGGCGGTTTCATTTACTACGTTTCGCTCAAGGGCGTGACCGGATCGGCGGCCCTGGATGCCGGCGCGCTGGCTCCGGCGATCGAGGCCATACGCGCCCGATCCGACCTGCCGGTAGCGGTCGGCTTCGGCATCTCCACGCCGGCGCAGGCCGAAGCAGTTGCGGCCGTGGCCGACGCCGTGGTGATCGGCTCGGCGCTGGTCGACAAGCTGGCTTCGGCCGAATCGAAGGACGCGGCCGAACAGATTGTCGGCGACTACATCGGCGGCATTCGCGCGGCGCTGGATCGGGCCGCCGAAACGGAAATATCGCAGGTGCAGGCATGAGCTGGTTCCAGAAACTGATGCCGTCGCGGATCCGCACCGAAGGCGGCAAAACGCGCCGGGTGCCGGACGGATTGTGGACCAAGTGCAAACAGTGCGAGGCGGTGCTGTATCGCCCGGAACTGGAACGCGCCGTGATGGTGTGTCCCAAGTGCGACCATCACATGTCGCTGACCGGGCGCGCCCGGCTGAACGCGTTTTTGGATGCCGAAGATCGCGAGGAACTGGCGGTCGGCCTGCGACCGTCGGATCCGCTCAAGTTTCGCGATAGCAAGCGTTATCGCGATCGGTTGACTGCGGCGCACAGATCCACCGGCGAGAACGATGCCATGGTGACTATGCGCGGACGTGTGCTGGACCTGCCGTTGGTCGCCTGCGCGTTCGATTTCAAGTTCATGGGCGGCTCCATGGGGTCGGTGGTGGGCGAGAAATTCATGGCCGGCGTCAATGCCGCGCTGGACCGCCGGCTACCACTGGTGTGTTTTTCGGCCTCGGGTGGCGCGCGCATGCAGGAGGGCCTGTTCTCGCTGATGCAGATGGCCAAGACGTCGGCCGGCCTGGCGAAGCTGACCGAGGCCGGTCTGCCTTATATCTCGGTGTTGACGCACCCGACCACCGGCGGTGTTTCGGCCAGCCTGGGCATGCTGGGCGACATCAATATCGCCGAGCCGAATGCGCTGATCGGATTTGCCGGCCCGCGGGTGATTGAGCAGACCGTGCGTGAACAGCTTCCGGAGGGCTTCCAGCGTTCCGAATTCCTGCTGGAAAAGGGCGCGATCGATCTCATCGTCAATCGACGCGAAATGCGCCAGAAGATCCATCAACTGCTTTCGCTGCTGCTCGGCGGTCACGGCGATCAGCGTCTGCTCGAAGGCAGCGTGGAGCCGGCCGGGGAATCGACCGAACCCGGACCCGAACCCGAACCCGGTAGCCAGGGTGACGGAAATGATGACGGCAACGATTAAGCAGTCCACAGATGAACACAGATGTACACGGCTAACGGGATTCCAAGTAAAAACAAAAATATATAATCAAGAAACCGGGTTTATCCGTGTCAATCCGTGTTCATCTGTGGACAACAGGGTTTTCTGTAACAATGGCTGAGAAATGTAGGCAGTCAGGTACGTTGAGCCTGATCCCGTGACCGAACTTCCCGCCACGCTGGACGGGATGCTGCAACTGATCGAGCAGCGTGCGCCGCAATCCCGGATCGAAATGGGCCTTGAGCGGGTGGAGCGGGTGCGCGACCGGCTGGCGCTGCGTTTCGATGACACCCGCATCGTCAGTGTCGCCGGAACCAACGGCAAGGGTTCAACGGTTGCATTTCTCGAGGCCATCGCCTGCAGTGCCGGGCTGGATGCAATGGCCTTCACTTCGCCCCATCTGACGTCGTTCGGGGAGCGCTTCCGCTTCAACCGCGTGGCGCTGCAAGATGACGAAATTGTCAGCGCGCTTCAGACTGTCGAACGCGCGCGCAGCGACATGCCACTGACCTGGTTCGAGTACGTGACCCTGGCCGGGTTTGTGCTGGCCTCAAGGCTCAGGCCGGACTGGCTGATCGCCGAGGTCGGCATGGGCGGTCGTCTGGACGCGGTCAACGCCGTCGATGCCGACGCCGCGGTGATCACCTCGATCGGGATGGATCACCAGCGCTTTCTGGGCCGTACCCGTGCGGCCATAGCGCGCGAAAAATGCGGCATCGCACGCCCCGGCCGGCCGGCGATCGTGGCCGAGAAGCGGCCTCCGGCCGGCATGCTGGATACGCTGCAAGGCGTCGGCGCGCAGGTTTTGCTGGCGGGTATCGATTTTGACTGGCGCTGGCGGGCGGGGCAATTGACGGTGCGCGTCGCGGATCGTGAATTTCCGGCCGTCTCGCCCGGCCTGACGGGCCGCCACCAGGGCGGCAACGCAGCCGCGGCCGCGTGCGCTGCGCTGGCCCTGGATCCGGCGTTGCCGGATCGCATCATTGTCGACGGCATTGCCGGGGCCCAGCTCGCCGGACGATTCGATCGGGTCGCACGCGCCCCGGACATCATTGTGGATGTGGCGCACAATCCGGCCGCCGCACGGGCGCTGGCGACTGAGCTGGAGCGTCTTCCGGGGGAGAAAATCGCGGTGTTCGCGGCGCTGGAGGACAAGGATATCGCCGGCATGGTGCGGCCGCTGGCGCGGGTGTTTCAACACTGGTTCATCGCAACGCTTGAGGGTCCGCGCGGTCTTCGAGCAAGCGAACTTGCCCGGCGAATGCGTGCGCCGGCTGCCGGTCGAAGCCCGGACGCGTTAGAATCGGTGGCCGACGCGCTGGCTGCGGCGCGCCAGGCATGTCGGCCGGACCAGACAATCGTCGTGTTCGGTTCATTCATGACCGCCGCAGCGGCGCTCCGGGCCTTACAGCAATGCAAATCGGATTGACACTCGGAGTTTCATGGACAAGGTCTTGAAGCGGCGCCTGATCGGCGCATCCATTCTGATCGCACTGGCGGTGATCTTCGTTCCGATGCTGCTGGTTGACCCGGATTCGGTCCGCGACGGTGGTGGGAATCGCGTGGACGTGCCTCCGATGCCCAACTCGGCACGCGAAGTCCGGCGCATTCCGCTGGACCCGGAAGCAGCCCGGGCCGTGCGGCCCGACCGGCAACCGTCCGGGCGTACTTCGGATTCGACCACCTCGCGTGATGCGTCCGGCGACCGCGCCGCCGCGGAGCCCGAACGCGCCGTGCCCGACGACGAGATCGTGCTTCGGCCCGACCTGAACAGAACGCAGCAGCCTTCCGATGCTTCGGATTCGACCGCTGCACCGCAGGCATCGACTGAACCCCCGTCGCAGCCGGACATTGAGCCTGAATCTCAACCGGAATCGCAGCGGGAGTCGCAACCACAGCCCGCTACGGCAACGCCGGATGGCGACCAGGCGACCGACGAGGCCGGCACGGGCGACTGGGTGGTGCAGGTGGCCAGTTTCGGTTCGCGGGAATCGTCCGATCAGGTGCGCGAGCGCCTGGAGGCGCTTGGACACAACGTGACACGGGATGAAATCGTGCGCGGCCAGTCGCTGCTGCACCGCCTTCGTACCGGCCCGTATCCCGATCGCGCCGCCGCGCAGCAGGCGCTGGAGCAGATTGCGGCCACCGTCGCCGGGGTGGAGCCGATCGTGCGTCGGGTCGATGAGCAACTGCGCCAGGGCACGCAAGCCGGCTTCGCAGTTCAGGTCGGAAGTTTCGTCAGCGAAGACAATGCCCAGGGCGAGACCCGGCGCCTGGACGAACTGGGGTTCGAGGCGTTCCGGTTCAGCGAGCAGGTTGGTGAGCGGCTGATCTGGCGCGTGATGGTCGGGCCCGTGGCCGAGCGTGATGCCGCCGACGAACTCCGGTCGCGTCTGGCCGAGCGGGCGGGCCTGGAGGGCCTGGTGGTCAGTTATCCATGATTGTTGCTAATACATGAATGGTGCCGACCTGGCGATACTGGGCATTCTCCTGGTATCCATCGTGGTCAGCCTGATCCGCGGTTTCATCAAGGAAGTGTTTTCCATTCTCGTCTGGGTCGCGGCGATCTTTGCCGCGTTCCAGGTCGCCGGACCATTCGCCGAGGCGCTGGAGCCGATTGTGGACCTGCCCTCGGCGCGTTTCATCCTGGCGTTCGCGGCGGTATTCGTACTGGTACTGGTCATCGGCGGCCTGATCAGTTTCCTGGTCGGCAAGATGGTCGAAAAGACCGGGCTTTCGCCCACCGACCGATTGTTCGGTGCCGTGTTCGGATTGGCGCGCGGGCTGGCCATCGTGGTGCTTGCGGTCCTGCTGATGCGTATAACGCCGTTCGCCGAAGATCCGTGGTGGCATGAATCCCGGCTGCTGCCGACCTTCGAAGCCATGGCCGAACAAGCGCGTGCCTGGCTGCCGGAATCGGTTCGCGGCCTGCTGGATCCGCACAATCAGCCGGCCCAGAGCACGCCCGACGAACAACGTCTGCCGGCATTACTGGAGTCCAATTGACATGTGTGGTGTTGTAGGAATTTTCGGTCGCGGCCCGGTCGCGGCGCGACTTTATGATGCGTTGACGATTCTTCAGCATCGCGGCCAGGATGCTGCAGGCATTACGACACTGGATGCCCAGCGCATGCGCTCGGCGCGCGGCATCGGGCTGGTGCGTGATGTGTTCGACGCCCGGTCCATGGACGGGCTGACCGGCGATATCGGGATCGGGCATGTGCGCTACCCGACCGCCGGTTGCGACCGGCCCGACGAAACGCAGCCGATGTATGTCAATGCGCCGTGGGGAATCGCCCTGGGGCACAACGGCAACCTGGTCAACAATGAAGCGCTGAGTGAATCGCTGTTTCGCGAGGATCGGCGCCATATCAACACCGAGTCCGATTCCGAAGTCCTGCTCAACGTGCTGGCCCACGAGCTTTCGGTGCGCTGCAACGCCAAGCTGGGCCCGGAGCACGTTTTCGCCGCGGTCGACGGCGTTCACCAGCGCTGTCGCGGCGCCTATGCGGCTGTCGCATTGATCGCCGGTACCGGCATGCTGGCGTTTCGCGATCCGCACGGCATTCGCCCGGTGGTACTCGGTCGCCGCGAAAGTGCGCAGGGTGCCGAGTACATCGTGGCGTCGGAATCCGTGGTGCTCGATATTCTCGGCTTCGAACTGGTTTCGGACCTGGAACCGGGCGAAGCGGTGCTGGTCACGCTCGAAGGCGAGCTGCTACGCCATGCCAGCGCGCACGCGAGCGCGCACACGCCATGCCTGTTCGAATACGTCTATTTCGCCCGGCCGGATTCCATGATCGACGATCTTTCCGTTTACAAGGCCAGGTTGCGTATGGGCGAGACCCTGGCCGATCGGATCCTGAGTGAGTGGCCGGACCACGACATCGACGTGGTCATCCCGGTGCCGGACACCAGCCGTACCGCCTGTCTGCCGCTGGCACACCGACTGGGCGTCAAGTACCGCGAAGGTCTGATCAAGAACCGCTATATCGGGCGCACCTTCATCATGCCCGGCCAGGCCGAGCGCGCACAATCGGTGCGGCGCAAGCTCAACGTACTGGGGCTGGAATTCCGCAACAAGAATGTGCTGCTGGTCGACGACTCCATCGTGCGCGGCACCACCTCCAGGCAGATCATCGAAATGGCACGTGAGGCCGGCGCGAACAAGGTTTATCTCGCCTCGGCATCGCCACCGGTGCGCCACCCCAATGTCTACGGCATCGACATGCCGGCGGCCAGCGAACTGGTGGCGGCCGGGCGCAGCGAAGACGAGGTGCGCAAAATTGTCGGCGCCGACCGTCTGATCTACCAGGGGCTGGAAGACCTGGAAAAGGCCGTGCGCGGCAAGAACACGCGCCTGGCCGGGTTCGACTCGTCGTGCTTTGACGGAAAATATGTCACCGGCCTGGACGACGGATACCTGGAGGCCCTGCAGGCGCGCCGCTCGGACTCGGTGCGCCAGACCCGCAAAGCCGGCAGCGCCTGAGCCGGGGAGCCGCGCTGGATTCACCCGCCGCTCATGGCAGTGGCCCCACAATCGCGCCATGAGTGAATCGGCAATCGTATGGTTCCGGCGCGATTTCCGCCTGGCCGATAACCCGGCGCTGGATCAGGCACGCGAGGACTTCGAGCGGATCATTCCGGTCTATATCCATGACCCGGAGGCCGAAGACCCGTGGTCTCCCGGCGCCGCCAGCCGCTGGTGGCTCCACCACGCGCTCGATGATCTGCGCGAACGTCTGGCCGACCGAGGTGCCCGACTGGTGATTCGAAACGGCGACACGGGTCGGCAACTCGATCGTCTGATTGTTGACAGCGGCGCGTCGGGGGTCTACTGGAACCGCCTTTATGAACCGGCTATCGTGGAGCGCGATCGCCGCATCAAGGCCCACCTGAAATCCGAATCGGTCGTCGCGCGCAGTTTCCGCGCCGCGATGTTGTTCGAGCCCTGGGAACTGCTCAAGGACGATGAAACTCCTTATCAGGTGTTCACGCCGTTCTGGAAGCGGATGCAGCGCAACTGGCGCTCGGTCCAACCCCGGCCGGAGCCGCGCGAGTTGAACGATGGCAGCGGCAACCTGGAGAGCCTCGAGCTCGATCAACTGGAACTGCTCCCGACACATGACTGGGGAGAGGGGCTGGCCGAATACTGGACGCCCGGGGAACTGGCGGCTCGCCGTCGTCTGAAGGCGTTCGCCGAAGAGCCGGTACGCTGCTACGACGATTCCCGCAATCTGCCTGACCGGGCCGGAACCTCGGGCCTTTCGCCGTACCTTCATTTCGGCCACGTTTCGCCGACTCGAATCGTCCACGAACTCGAGCCTTCGGGTGAACTGCCCGGCGGCAAGGGCGCGCTGTCGCTGGTGCGCGAACTTGCCTGGCGGGAGTTTTCCGCTACTTTGCTATACCATTCGCCGCGCCTGGCCGACCATCCCATGCAAACGCGCTTCGAGCAATTTCCGTGGCGCACGAAAGTCGACTATGCCAGTGACCTCAAGGCCTGGCAGCGCGGGCGTACCGGCGTGCCGCTGGTCGACGCCGGGATGCGCCAGTTGTGGCAAACCGGCTGGATGCACAACCGGGTCCGCATGGTGGTGGCTTCATACCTGACCAAGAACCTGCTGGTCCCGTGGCAGGAAGGCGCGCGCTGGTTCTGGGACACGCTGGTCGATGCCGACCTGGCGAATAATTCCCAGGGTTGGCAGTGGGTTGCAGGCTGCGGCGCGGATGCGGCACCGTATTTCCGCGTCTTCAATCCCGAGCTGCAGGCCGCGAAATTCGATCCCGACGCGGCCTATGTCCGGAAATGGTGTCCTGAGTTGCAGGGGCTGGACGCCGCTGCGCTGGCGCGCCTGGGCGATGATGAACGGCAACGACGCGATTATCCGTCGATGCGGGTCGATCTGAAGCAAAGCCGCCTGCGTGCGCTGGAGGCGTTCGACTCGACAAGATAGTACCGGTGTTTCGATTGTTCGGAACTGAAAAATGGCGGCAAACCGAAAAGCAGGACACGCAGAGCACGAAGAAGTCCTTTCGGTTCTGAAACTTCGTGCCTTCTTCGTGTCCAGCTTTTGGTCTTTAATTTGCGTTTATTCGCGTTCATTTGCGGTTCAAAAACGAGTTTCGAGGTAATTGGCTCAGGTTTTGCGCGGGTCGAAGGTCTCGCGGTAACACCAGTGCCAGGGTTCCCATTCCAGTCCGTGCCGGTTGTGGTTGGGGAAGGACTCGCGGAATCCGTACAGCCGGGCCTGCGACTTGAGCCACTCGTAGGCCCTGGAGAGCGAAAATTCCTGCGATAGCGGCGTGATTCCCGGTGCGGTGATATCCACGGCGTTGCCGCTGTGGTGTTCGCTGTAGCCGGGCGCGGCGGTGACCCGCAGAATGCGTTCCATGGGCTGGCTGGCGGCCAGTTTCTTGCGAATCAGTTCGGCCTGGTAGTGCATGCCGCGGAATCCCGAGACCAGTTGAAGCTCGACGTCGTGGCGGCGCGCATCGGCCTTCATTGCTTTCCATGCGTCGGCGGCTTCGGCCGACAACTCGGTATCGCGGTCGAAAATGTCCAGCCCCACCGAGACCTTGCGCGCGGCGTCCTTGACGCTCTTCAAGCGGTGCTTGACACCGTAGTTGGCCGGGATGCCGAGTTCGCGATGGACGCTTGCAATTTTTTGCTCCCATTCGCTGGCTTCGTCGAACAGGCGCTTGGACAAGTCCACCGGCTGGTTGTCCTCGGGCAATCCGGTCGCCTGGTAACCCATGCGCTCCATGAATGCCCAGGCTTGCGGCTTGACTGTGCAGCTCAGACGCTGGATGCCGTAGGCCCTGGCGGTTTCTTCAACCCGGGTAATCAGCTTGCGGGCGGTATCGGCGCGCGCCTGGCTGGGGTCCAGGTACATCGCCAGCAGTTTCGCGTGATCCAGATCCAGCGCGGCCATGGCCGACAGCTTGCGATTGTCGATCGCCAGCAGCAGGGATTCGTCCGGAAGCAGGGCCGCGAGCCGTTTGTGGATGTTGTCGCGCTGGGTCGCGGAGCTGGGCTTCATCAGATCGGGCAGCCGTCCGCGTACCAGTTCGGCGAGCTTGGGAAGTTCTGCTGCGCGCGCAGGGCGGATGCGAACCGGGTCCAGGTTTGAATTCATGACAAAAACCCCGTGCTATATTTTCAGTTAATGAAGACTCCCCCCAGTCTTGGCGAATTCGTGAGTTCGGCGCTAGTATCGCTTACCTTGCTGGTATTTGCAGCACTGATGTTGAGCGTGCCGCTGTACCGGATCGCCGCGGCGCAGTGGCCGCGACCGATTGTGGAGCAGGTCTACCCCGATGGCCGCGTGCATCTGCGCGAATCGGCTCCTGCGCTGGGCGACCACGGCGTGGTACGCAGCCATCCGCTGAACGCGGCCAGAATCGAGTATGCCGACGGCAGCCACGTGCTGGGCTACGTCGTCTCGATACGCACCAGCCAGAGCGCACCCGGGCATCCACCGACCGGGACCGTTTGGAATCCGGCCGAGCGGCGGGATTGCGAACTGGCGCTCAAGCGCCCCGGCGAGGCTGCCGAGTGGGTTGCGTGCGCTGAAGTGGTCGAGATTTCCAAGCCCAATCGCATGCATCTGGGCGCGCGCATCCGGCTTGCGTTTGCGCGCGCGTTACCCGGGTCGTGGAACCTGTGAACCGAGTTTCGATCTGCGTGACCTGACAGCGCCTTGCGACGAACGGGTGGTGAGCGCAGGCTCAATCAGAATTTCCATTCGGCGATGAGAATTCCAAAGTTGTTGCTGGGATCTTTGAGCTGCGAGCCGCCGTCTTCCGGGTCGACCGAGTCGGTGGCCAGATTGATCGTGAAGTGCAGTCCCCAGCGCGGGCGTTCGTAATGCAGCCCCAGTACGATCTGGCCGATCAGATTTTCCGGATCGATCCGTTCGTTCTCGGTCCACTGGTTATTGTTGCGCAGCAGGTTGCCGTGACGCGGAATGGCAAACAGCAGACCGGTCGCGCGAACAATTGTGCTGGCATAGAAGTAGCTCTCGCCCGGCGCCCGGATGCGGGCATCGTAGTCGATATTGCGTCCGGTCGGCGTCGGTGCGGGGGCGAACCCGGCCGGAAAGTTGCCGAACCTGAATTCCAGCGCGGCCTGACCATGGGTGAAGAAGTTGCCTAGCGCGGCGTCGACATTCCAGGCCGCGTCCATCCAGTTGTTGCGATAGAACTTCTGCTTGCGCATTGCGTAGATGTTGAGCAGGGGTTCGTTGTCGAGCTGGTTGCGCCAGCCATTGGGGCTTGTAGCGCCGGTGACCTTGTGTGCCGCGCTCTGTGCTTCCTCGGCCAGGGTCAGGTCGCCGACCCATCCGAGCAGGGTCTGGAAGCCGGTCAGCTCGTCGTCGTTGAAGGCGATGAATGCGTTGGCCCAGCCGAGCATGCCGACGTAGGGCACATCGTCCAGGATGACTTCGCGCCGGCTGATTTCATCGGGCGTTTGCATGTTCTGGGCAATGGTCCATGTCTCGCGGTAGTGGAGATCGTTCCGGGCCGGCAGCAGCCAGGCGGCCAGCGACTTGCCGAATGCCGGCGTGCCGCCGGTGGCTTCCAGCGAATCGGCCAGTGCCGAACTTTTCTGCACGAATATCCCGTTGGTAAACTGATTGTCCGAGCCCAGAAATTCGTCGTTGGCCCAGCCGGCGCGCCAGACCTGGGCGGCTGCATTGCCGGCTGAGGTGGCCGCGAGGCAAATTAAAACCAGCGCCGGGATTCGCCGTCTGCAAGAATGGAATGCGCTCACGCGTGCCCGCCTGTCGGTTTGATCGACGGTCATAGTAGCCGAGAACCAATCCCGATGGATCGTTCGTTACGAAAAGAGCCGAGTCCCGGCGATGTCTTCGGTATCGCCGGCAATCATCATCAGCCTGTCCACGCCAAGTGCTACTCCGGAACAGTCCGGCAGGCCGCTTTCGAGCGCTGCGATCAGATCGCGGTCGATCGGCATCCGGGCACGGCCCAGGGATTGGCGGCGCAGATTGTCGGCCTTGAATCTTCGCTGCTGCTCGACCGGGTCGGTCAGTTCGCGGTAGCCGTTGGCCAGTTCAACGGATCCGGCGAATACTTCGAAGCGTTCGGCCCATTGCGGTTCGCCGGGCTTGAGCCGGGCCAGCGCCGCCTGGCAGGCCGGGAAGTCGTGTACCACGGTCAATTGACCCGCTGGCAGGCCCGGTTGAAGGCGGGTGGCAAACACCCAATCCAGCAACTCCGGGCGGTCAAGGCCGTCCGGAGCTCCCGGGGCAGCGGTGCGCAGTTCGCTATTGTCGGCGGTTTCCGGATCGATACCGGCGGTGCGCTGCAGCAGGTCGCGCCAGGCGACGAACGTGATCGTCCAGTCGTGGTTCGGCGTGAGACTGTCGATCAATTCGATCACTTCGTTGGCCAGGGATTGCCAGTCCCAGCCCAAGCGGTACCATTCCAATAGCAGGAATTCCTCGCGGTGCAGGCGCCCGTGTTCCCCGGCCCGGAATACCGGGCCCAGTTCGTAGAGATCTCCGGCACCGGCTGCGAGCAGGCGCTTGTGGGAATACTCCGGCGAGGTACGCAGAAATCTGCCGTCGGCCAGGCTCAGGCTTTCGATATGCAGGTCGGTCACACCGCTGTCGGTGATCACCGGCGTATGCACTTCCAGCACATTGCGCCGGGCGAAGAATCGACGGATTCCAGCCGCAATCTCGGCGCGCAATCGAACGCATTCGACGTTCACCAGGAACTCTTTTCGCTGGTGTCTCGTGGCTGCACGGGGTGCGGTTCGGCCAGGGTCGCGAGCACAAGCTTCAGGCCCAGGCGCCCGAGCTGATGTCGCTCCAGGTCGAGGCTGCGGGCTGAAAGCGGATGGGTTTGCAGCCAGCCCCGGGGCAACGAGAGTATCAGCCGGCGATCGTCCGGGGCCGACAGCGCGAAGTCCGGCAGGTCGGCATCGCTTCGCGCGCGCGCAAGCGCCACGGCCAGGCGAACGATGGCGAGCATTGGCCGTGCGCTTGGGTGCAGCCGCGGCGGGAGCTGGTCCATTGCGTCGTCGGGCAGCTTGCGCCGCTGATAGCGCAACATGAAGGCCATGAACTGCTGCTCCTGGCGGGTGAAACCGGCCATGTCGGAGTGTTCCACGATGTAGGCGCTGTGGATCTGGTAATGACTGTGGGCGATGCCGAGGCCGATCTCATGCAGTTGGCAACTCCAGTCCAGCAGTTCGCGGTGAATCCGGCGCAACCCGAACGTCTCGGAAACCTGTTCGAACACGCACAGCGCGAAGTCGCGCACGCGCTCGGCCTGGGCGCGGTCGACCTGGAAGCGCTCGGCCATACCACGCACGGTTTTTTCGCGTGGGTCGCGCTGCTCCAGCCGGCCCACCAAGTCGTGCAGCAGCCCTTCGCGCAGCGCGAACGCACTGACCTCCAGAGTTTCGATGCCGAATGTACGCATGCAGGCCTGCAGCACCAGCACGCCGCCGGCAATTATCGGCTGGCGCGAGCTTGAAAGGCCCGGTAGCTCGACCTTTTCGACATGGCCGAATCCGACCAACCGGTCGGCAAGCCTGCCGACCTGGTCGAGGCGTATGGGTTCGGGCAGCGAGTCGTGTTCGGCGGCGATGATGGCCTGAACCGCACGGATGGTGCCCGACGAGCCGATTGCATGCCTCCAGCCGATGCGCTTCAGTTGCGCGGCCAGCGGCTGCAACTCGGTGCTGATCTCATCGGCCGCCCGCCGCCAGCGTCTTGGGGTGATGCGGCCCTTGCCGAAAGCCTTGCGCGTGACGCCCACGCAACCGAACTGGACGCTTTCGGTGAAGTCAGGGTCGCGCTCCAGGCCGGCCGCGATCTCGGTTGAACCGCCGCCGATGTCGATCACCATGCGCGCACGCTCGCCGAATGCAGTGTCTTCGGTCACCCCCAACCAGACCAGGCGTGCTTCCTCGCGCCCGTTGATGACATCGATGGCGCAGCCCAGCGCCGTTTCGGCGATCACCAGAAAATGTTGCGGGTTCTGCATGCGACGGAAGGTCTGGGTACCCACGGCGCGTACCTGGTGGTCGGGTATCTGGGCGAGCCGCTGGCCGAACCGGGCCAGGCATTCCAGCGCCCGCGAGCGCGTTGCTTCATCCAGCCGGCCGGTCGTATCCAGGCCGCCTGCGATTCGCACCATTTCGCGGATTCTGTCGATGATCCGGAGCTCGCCGTTTTCGCGCCGCGCGACCAGCATGTGGAAACTGTTGCTTCCAAGGTCCACGGCGGCGTAGAGATGGCGATGCGGCATTTGAATGTTGTGCGCGAGTCAGAGCCGAGATGATACCCGTTGCCGACGGAGGGAAGGATCAGTTGTCCTGTTCGGCCCGTTGCATGAGCAATTCCTGGGCGATGCGGACGGGCTGGCCCGCTTCTGGCCGGGCGTGCTCATAGCTCCCGTCGGGCTGGAGAATCCAGGCCCGGCGGTTATCGTCGAAGGCGAACTCGATTGCTTCCTCATGCATGCGCTGGGCCAGCGGCGGTGCAAGCAGCGGAAACGCGACCTCGACGCGCTGGAACAGGTTGCGCTCCATCCAGTCGGCGCTGGAACCCCAGACCTCCGGCGCGCCGCCGTTGACGAATCGGTATACCCGGGCGTGTTCCAGAAAGCGGCCCAGCACCGAGCGGACCTGGATGTTTTCCGACAGACCTTTCACGCCGGGCCGGATGCAGCAGGTGCCCCGGATGAGCAGGCGCACCGCGACGCCTGCGCGTGATGCGCGATACAGCGCCTGGATGATTCCCGGCTCGGTCAGGGAATTGAGCTTGGCGTCAATACCGGCCGGCCTTCCGGCGTCGGCGTGCGCGATTTCGCGCGCGATGCGTTCCAGCAGGAAATCATGCAGATCGAACGGCGATTGCACCAGCCTTTGCAAGCGCGCCGCGCGGCCCAGGCCGGAGAGTTGGATGAACAGTGCGTGCACGTCCTCGCCGAACTGCGGGTCTGCGGTCAGCAGCGCGAAATCGGTGTAGGCCTTGGCCGTACCCTGGTGGTAATTGCCGGTGCCCAGGTGCACGTAACGGCGAAGCCGGCGCCGTGCGCGCCGGACGATCAGCAGCATCTTCGCATGCGTCTTGTGGCCGACCACGCCGTAGACAACCTGCACCCCGGCCTCCTGCAGGCGCGTGGCCAGGGTGATGTTGGCTTCTTCGTCAAAGCGTGCGCGCAGCTCGACCACTACGGTTACGTCCTTGCCGGCTCGCGCGGCCTCGACCAGCAGGCTGACCACAGCCGAATCCGCGCCGGTCCGGTAAAGCGTCTGCTTGATTGCGAGCACGTCGGGATCGGCAACGGCCTGGCGCAGGAGCTCGATGGTGGGCGCGAAGCTGTCGTAGGGATGATGCAGCAGAAAATCGCGCCGCCTCAGCGCTGCGAACAGGTTGTTGCCCGCGGCCAGCGCCGCCGGCACGTGCGGAGTGAATGGCGGATAGAGCAGGTCGGGGCGGTCGGCCTGTTCGCATAATGCGCTCATGCGGTTGAGGTTGACCGGCCCGTCGCAACGGTAGACGGCGCTGTCGTCCAGGCCGAACTTGGCGGTCAAGAGCTTTGCGACCTCGTCGGGGCAGTTGCTGGCAAGTTCCAGGCGCACCGCCTCGGCAAATCCGCGCTCGAGCAGTTCGCCTTCAAGCGCGCGTGCCAGGTCCTCGATTTCCTCCTCGTCGACAAACAGTTCGGAATTGCGCGTGACCCGAAACTGGTAGCAGCCGCGAACATGCATGCCGGGAAACAGCTCGTTGATGAACGCATGCAGGATGGACGACAGGAACACGAAGTCGTTCGGGCCGCGCGAGTAGCTCTTTGGAATGCGGATCAGGCGCGGCAACGACCGGGGTGCACGCACCAGCGCCAGTCCGGGATCGCGGCCGAACGCATCGGAGCCATCCAGTTCGACGGCGAAATTCAGCGACTTGTTGAGGATGCGCGGAAACGGATGCGCAGGATCCAGCCCAAGCGGGCTGAGCACCGGCATCAGTTCGCGCTGGAAGTGCCGATGCAGCCAGCGTTGCTGGCGGCGGTTCCACTGCGATCGCTTCAGGATGCGGATCTGCTCGGCGTCCAGGGCCGGGGTTAACTCGTCATTGAGCACGCGATATTGGGCGTCTACCAGTTCGCCTGCGGCCGTGCCGATGGCGTCCAGTGTTGCCGTGGGCGTGAGGCCGTCGGTGCCCGATTGGGTTGCGCCATGCTGCAGGCGTTGCCGGATGGATGCCACCCGGACCTCGAAAAATTCATCCAGGTTGGTGCAGGAAATGCACAGAAACCGGACGCGCTCGAGCAGCGGGATGTCCGGGTCGCGCGCAAGCTCGAGCACGCGCCGGGTGAAACACAGCAGGCTGAGTTCGCGATTGAAGTAGAGCCGGGGGTCTTCGAGGTCGGCCTCGTACCACTGTTCAAGCCTGGGTGCGGCCTGGGCAATACGGCGGGCCGGGCCGGGGTCGTCGGCATGCCGGTCGATTACGACGGATTCATTACACTCATCTTTCAATCTCGTGAAACTTGCCTGGGTTGTTGTTCCGACTCGCGCATGGTGCGCAGGCGCTCGACCCGCATGCGGTCCAGTTTGGCCGAAATTCTGGCCCGATCGTAATAGTCCAGATCATCGCGCTCGAGGACCCGCTCCAGTTGCTCAATGGCCTGCGGGAGCCCGCCGCGCTGGTGGTAATTGGCGGCCACCGCTTCGGCGGCGCGCACCGGGTCGCCGGCACGGTCGGCCGCATGCGCCAGCAGTTCGGTGATGCGTGTGTCGTCCGGATTTCGCCGCAATTGCTGTTGCAGGATTTCGACTGCGCGTGCAGCAGCCTGGCTGTCGTCGCTTCTGAGCAGCGCATCGGCGTAGGCGAGCGCGACCATGGTGCTGTGGCCGTAGGCCAGGTGCAGCGACTGGAACTCCTCCAGCGCTTCGGCGGTCTTTTCCTGGGCCAGCAGCAGCTCGCCGTAGAGGATATTGAACAACTGATCGTCCGGATCGCGCTCGAGCAGCCACGAGACATGCTCGCTTGCCGGTTGCGTTCTTCGCGCATCGATCAGTGCCAGTGCCAGGCCGTAGCGCGTCGCGGCCTCGTTGCCGGTCTGGCTGTCCAGGCGCTGCTGGAAATGCGTGATTGCCTGTTCCGGGTGTTCGGCCATAATCACGCGCAAGCGGGCCTGAACGATATCGAATCGCGGGTCGCCGTCGCCGGAGTGACTTGGATACTGCTCGGCGCGTTCGCGCGCTTCGGCCACGCGGCTTACGGTCAGCGGATGGGTGCGCAGGTATTCCGGCGGCCCGGCGCCCTGAGAACGCACCCAGCGGTTGAGCGTGTTGAAGAAATCCGCCATTCCGGTCGGGTTGTAGCCGGCGCGTGCCAGCAGTTGAATGCCGATCCGGTCGGCTTCGGCCTCGTTTTGCCGGGTGTAGTTGATTTGGGCCTGTTGCGCAAGCCCGCTGCCGGTGGCAAGAATTCCCTGGGCGGTTTCGGCGTCCATGCCACCGGCCATGCCGCCGGCGATGACCAGGCCCAGCGTGGCCAGCATGACCGGCAGCGAGACCCGCTGCTGCGCCTCGCCGCCGCGCGAAAGGTGGTTCTGCGTGACGTGCGATACTTCGTGGGCGAGTACCCCGGCGACTTCGTCGGCCGATTCGGCGGCCAGAACCAGTCCCGCATTCAGCGCGACCACGCCGGCGGGCGCGGCGAACGCGTTGATCCCGGGGATCTTGAGAACGTGAAAATGAAAACCCTGGCTACGTCCACTGCTGTGCATGACGAGCCGATAGCCCATTTCGGTGAAGTAGGACTCGATGATCGGATCGTCGATCAGCATGTCCTGCGAGCGCATGAAATTGCGGAAATCATTGGGGAACGTTCGTGCCTCCGCCGGCGGCAGCACGTCTCTGGAACTGCCCAGGTCCGGCAGCTGGACTTCGTTCTGGGCCAGCGCGACGACGGGCTGGACAAATGGCTGAAGCAGCAGCGCACCGGCGGCAAGCCATGCGACCAGTGTGCGCGCAGGACCGGGAGACCGGACCTGATGGCCGGAAATCGAATTGGAGTTTCGAATACTCATTGCGTCGGTGCCCTTCAAGCCTGTGTGCAACAATATGCAGTCTGCGCAGCGAACAACCCATGCCGTTCGCGCCTGCTGTTTATACATGTCCCAGTAAGACCGGATTGAAGGAAAGTTGTTTCAAATTCCAGCGTTTCGGTGCATCCACTCCGGTCCGGGCGAGCCGTTAGATGTATGACTATATCGCATTGATCCGCTGCAATCCGTCACCCGGTGACGTCATTCGGTTGTCGGGCGCATTGGATGCGGCGTTGCAGGCGCACGAATCATCGCTGGTCTTTTTCCACGGCGATGCCACCGGAACCCTGCCCGGGGCAATCGTCACGACCCCGCGGCGTGGTACCGACTGGCGCGTATGCCGGACCTCATGGGTGCGGCGGTGGGGTGCGGTCGAACCTGAATCTCCGGTTGCTGTCGCAACGCTGGCGACGCTGTTCCAGCACATGGCCGGCGCCCGGCGTGTCGACAGCTTCGGGCTCGGCGGTTGGTTTTGCGCTCGCCCGGCTGCGCTTGCCGAAAACCGTCGCGCGTCGCCGCCCCTGCTACTGGAGATTGGATGTGCCCCGGCCGATGACCGCCAGCGCCGCGAAACCCTGGAAGTTGCGCTCGGTGCCGCCGCGTTGGAACTGGACGCCCGCGTGCTGTTTCATGGCGACGGGCTGGGACACTTGCACGGCGGTGCGGCCCGGGGCTGGAATCAGCTCACCGATTTCGGCCTGCTGGGCGTGTTTGCCGAAGGCAGCGCACACCGGCCCGGCTTCGGGGCTGCGTTCCAGGCCGTCGATGCGGTTAGCGCGGTGCATTTGCGGGCAAGTGCGGCGACCATTTTGATTCTGTAGGGTGGGATAATGCACAACCAATCCGGGAAATCCCTGGTGATTGCGGGAAAAGAGGTCGAGCTGGGCCCCGACGGGCACCTGATCGATCCGGACGACTGGACCGAAGCGCTGGCCGGCGAGATGGCCCGCCGCGACGGGCTTGAATTGTGTGACTTGCGGTGGTGGCTGATCCGCTTTGTGCGCGGTCATTACCGCGAATACGGAATGCCCCCGCTGATGCGGATCGCCGTGCAGGCAATGCGCAGGGAGACCGGTATCGAAGATGCCTCCAGTCGCAGCCTGTATCGATTGTTCCCGGACGGCCCGATTCGCGAGGCCTGCAGATATGCTGGCTTGCCGCGCCCGGAATCGTGCATTTGACAGGGCGTGCGCGGCAGGGCGCAACAAGACTAATCACCGTGCTGTTGTCATGCGTCCCGGGCGCTGCGCGACAGTGCAACCAAACTGGAAACCAACTGAAAATGACTGAAAAATCGATTGTGATGTACTCGCGCGCTTCCTGTCCGTTCTGCGTGGCCGCGCGCAACATGTTCCGCGCCAAGAACCTGACCTGGACCGAAGTGTCCCTGGACGCCGAGCCCGACAAGCGCGCCGAGATGATTTCACGTACGGGGCGAAAGACCGTTCCCCAGATCTTCATCGGCGACTTCCACGTGGGCGGGTTCGACGACCTCGACGCACTGGAGCAGGCCGGCGACCTCGATCGAATCGTGTCGAACTGACAACGGGAGCGGAATATGTCAGGCAACACGGAAATCACCGTGATCCGGGGCGACGGCATCGGTCCGGAAATCATGGATGCAACGCTGCGCGTGCTGGATGCGCTGGACACGCGCTTCGAATACGACTTCCAGCTCGCCGGTCTCGCGGCCCAGGAGGCCGAGGGCAGCCTGCTGCCGGAGCAGACCCTGGCTTCGATTGCGCGCACGCGAGTGGTGCTCAAGGGCCCGCTGACCACGCCCGTCGGCGGCGGGTTCCGTTCCCTGAACGTGGAACTCAGGAAACGCTTCGACTTGTATGCCAACGTCCGTCCGGCGATCAGTTTTCCGGGGACCCGGGCGCGCTACGACAACATCGATCTGATCACCGTGCGTGAGAATACCGAGGGCGCGTATCTGGCGATGGATGCGTTCACCGCCGAAGACGGTTCCCGGGCCGAGTCCAAGATGGTTGTCACGCGCGACGGCTGCAAGCGGGTGGTGCGCTACGCGTTCGAACTGGCGCGCAAGGTCGGGCGCAAGAAAGTGACTGCGGTCCACAAGGCCAATATCCTCAAGGATGTTTCGGGCATGTTTCTCGACGTTGCCCGGGAGACCGCCGACGATTATCCCGAGATTGAGTTCAACGACATGATTGTTGACAACTGCTGCATGCAGTTGGTGATGAACCCGGAACGATTCGACGTGATGGTCACCACCAATCTGTTCGGCGACATCATCTCCGACCTGTGCGCCGGCCTGGTCGGCGGGCTGGGGCTGGCGCCGGGCGCCAACATCGGCGATAAAACCGCGATGTTCGAGGCCGTGCACGGTTCGGCGCCCGATATTGCCGGGCAGGGGATCGCAAACCCGTGCGCACTGCTGCTGGGCACGGCACAGATGCTCGATCATCTCGACCTTCAGACCGAGGCCGGCAGGCTGCGCGCGGCAATCCGCGAAGCGATCGGCGCCGGCGACCGGATTACTCCGGACCTCGGCGGCAGCGGCACCACGGAGACGTTCGCCGACGCAATCATCGAGCGCGTATCCGGCTGATTACGTATATTCCTCAGCCATCGCCCAAGCCACCGTGGGCGGGCGAACCGAGAATCCGTTTTGCCGCGGATTTACGCGGAAAACGCGGATGAAAATCAAAGAGTGAGCCCATCAGTTGCATAAATTTCCGAGTGCGAGAGCCCGGAAACGCTGCTATACCGGGCAGCGTAGCGGTCTCGCGCCGGAAATTTATGCAACTGATGGGTGAACACAAAGTAGCGCAGGCCGGCGCCACGTCGCCGGGCAGATGGCTGACAGTGCCTCTCCGAGACATTCCCCTTTACGATCAATCATCTGCCTTTATCCGTGTGCATCCGCGTGAATCCGCGGCCAGAAAAGCTTTTCCGACAAAGTGGCTGAGTCAGCTACGTAATCAGGCAGGTTTTAACCCGCATTCTTTCGGTTTATTTGCGTTTATTCGCGTTCATTTGCGGTTCAAATCGCGCTCGCGGGTAAACGGAAGCACCCGCAGCCGGCCATGCAGGGGCTGGAACGCGGCGGCAATCTGTTGTTGCAGCCAGGTGCCGGCGCGCTCGACGGCGGCGCCCAGGGGCAGTCCGCGTGCGCTCAGCGCGGCGATGGCGGCGGCATAGGCGCAGCCCGTGCCGTGATACTCGCCGGCCGCCCGTGGCCATTCGAAGGTGGTGGATACATCCTGTGTCAGCAACAGGTCGCGGCAAGTCCGGCCGCTGGCGTGTCCGCCCTTGATCAATACCGCTCTGACGCCGCGGTCGAGCAGCCTGGCCCCCATTTTCTCCGCATCTGTTCCCGGTGCGCACCCGGTCAGCGCGGCAGCTTCGGGCAGGTTGGGCGTGATCAGGCTCGCCAGTGGCATCAATTCTTCGATCAGCGTGGTCACGGCCTGGCGATCGAGCAGCGACGCGCCGCTGGTCGCGATCATGACCGGATCCACGACCAGCACCGGCGGCACGCCCCCGGGCGTGCGGATGTTGGCCAGCGCGGCCGCAACCGCACGCGTAACCCCGGCGTTGGCGAGCATCCCGGTCTTGATCGCGGCGATCGGCAGGTCCTGGGTGCAGGCGCGAATCTGGGCGTCGACGAAATCGGGATCAAAAACCCGAACGTCGCTGACCGTCGCGGTATTCTGGGCAGTCGCAGCAGTAATCGCCGAGGCGCCGAAAACGCCAAACGCGGCAAATGTCTTGAGATCGGCCTGTATACCGGCCCCGCCGCTGGAATCGGACCCCGCGATGGTCAGGGCGATTGGCGCTGGGGGGGGTGCCGGGGTGGAATTGTGTTGTTTTTTTGCAACATCACTCATGCGCTCGGGTCCTCTCTGCTCTGAATCGGGCGACGCAATGGCAAGAATCGGGTCGATGGTGTTGTATTTTTGCCAAAAGACAAAGTACACTTGAGCCAACTCATTACACCGCACAACCGGAATCAGATGTTGCGTCGTTCGATTATCATTTTGCTGACGCTGGCTGCCGCAGGCGCGGGAAGCCAGTCCCGTGCCGGATATGCATCCGCGCAGATCATGCTGCCTTCGTCCATGGCCTGGTACCTGACCGGGTTCGAGTTGGGCCCGTGGGAAGCCTATCTGGCCAACCGCCTGACGCCCGAGATGGCTTCGGTCGAGCCGGTCGTGGTGCCCCGGATCAGCTGGGTGCGGATTGACGACGATGCGGTATTGCCGGACTTTGCCCGGTCGCTGGTAGGACAGGCGGACGCGCCGAGATTCTCGTTTCTGACCGCCGGGATCACCCATTCACTTCATTTCGGCGGGTTGCCGGGCGCATCGACCCCGCAGTCGTCGCCGGGCTTCCAGCGATCAATGCTGTTGTCGGGGCTGGCCGGAAAGGTCAACAGTTCGAACAGCGTCAGCGTTTCGGCGGTACTGGCGTCGCAGCAGTTCAGTCATTCGATGCTGGATCTGGCCGAATACGATGGCAAGTTCCGGCCGGTGGATTTCCTGGCCTCCAAGCGAGATCTGTCGCAGGGTGCCGGTCTTCAACTCGGGTTCGCCTCCGAACTGGTGCCGCGGCTGATGATGAATGCCACTTATCAGTCGCGCATCAACATGGACGAACTCGCCACCATCCGCGGCGTGCACGGCCAATCGGCGGATCTGGACATTCCGTCGCGTCTTCGCATGGGTGTGGACATGCGCGCCGGCGATCATACGTTGTTCACTTTCGCTGTGTCGCAGGTCTTCTACAGCGAGGTGGGTGCATTTCCGAGTCGTGCCCTGCCGGCGCGCTTCACTGCATTGCTCGGCGACAGCAGCAGTCCGCGCTTCGAATGGAACGATCTGACGGTCTACAGCGTCGGCATGCGCTGGCAGCACAAAAGCGATCTGGAATTCAAGGTCGATTTCCATACCCGCTCGCAGCCCTCGCCGACGTCGCCGTCGCTTGTGGCAGCGCTGGATGACGAACTGGCGCAGCACAGTGTGCTCATGGGGTTGGGCAAAGGCATTGGCGACCGGGCCCGTCTGGATCTGACTGCCAGCTACGCGCCTCCGGAGTTCGCGTTCGGCGGGAACGTGCTCGGGCTGGTCAGTGACCGGCTGGATCAGGCCGTGGAAGTCGCCGCCAGGCTCAACATCAGATTCTGATTGCGTAGCAATAGCCTCGCCCGGGCCGGCCGGTTCCGCAGTCGTCCGGCGAGCCTGAAATTGCGTTAATCTGCCAGTAGTTTCGACCGCGGCCCCGAACTAGTGGTCCTTCAACCTGATAAATTAGGATTCAGTTGGTCTGTCAGCGTTCAG
>JBBDSL010000069.1:0-34136 GCA_040904965.1 Wenzhouxiangellaceae bacterium | reverse complement strand
TTCCCATTCCTTTGGTGTTCTTGGCGTCTTCGCGTCTTGGCGAGAGCAAAAAAAAATTGATCCGGAAAAACCGACCCAAAAAATGTGCTCAGCCGCCATTATTTTGCCCTGCACATCATACACTTGGCGCCCTCTACGGGCGAAACATCTACCCACAGATTTTGCGGAGGAGCCCAAATCTATCCTGGACCCGATCGAATCGGGCGCGCGGGCGCGGTTGATTCCGGTGGTGGCGGATCAACGCGATGAATCTTTCGCTTTTCGGGGTGCTGACGAGTGCCGAAGTCTGCTGAGGAAGGGACTATGCACGAAACACGACGTGACCCTAATGCTCCGCGCTTGCGGGCAGTCACTTGACATAATTAAAAGTCACAGCTAATATAAGTTTAAACTTTTAATAAGGAGCGGTTTATGCGTCTGGATATTGAACGCCATCTGGGTGCTGTGGAGCGATCGGTGGCCGTGGTGGAGCGTGACGGCCGGGAGGCGCGCGCCGTGACACTGGTCCGCAGTTATGCCACGGATATCGACGATCTCTGGGAAGCGCTGACCAGCGCCGAACGCCTGCCACGCTGGTTCCTGCCGGTGGAAGGCGACCTTCAGCCCGGCGGCCGCTTCCAGTTGCAGGGCAACGCGGGCGGGTCCATCACGGTCTGTGAACCGCCCGAGCGTTTGGACCTGACCTGGGAGTTCGGCGATTACCCGACAAGCTGGGTGGAGGTCCGGTTGACGCCGGAAGACTCGAACCGCACTCGGCTGACGCTTTGCCATATCGCGCACCCGGATCAGTTCTGGGACGACTACGGCCCGGGCGCAGCCGGCATTGGCTGGGAGCTGGGGCTGATCGGGCTGGACGCTCACCTGACCGATCCCGGTCGAGGATTCGACGAGTCCGAAGTGTCCGCATCACCGGAAGGCAAGGCATTGATCCGGGCCAGCAGCGACGGCTGGGCCGAGGCCGACATTGCCACCGGCGCCGACCCGGCCGCCGCGCGCGCGGCCGGGAAGCGGACATACGACTTCTATACCGGCCAGTCCGGGGACGGCGACTGAGCATGGAAGTCTTCGACGTGATCGCCGATCCCGTTAGGCGGCGGATTCTGGAGCGGCTGGCCGAAGGCGAGCGAACCTCCGGCGAGCTCGTCGCGTTCATCCGCGACGAGTTCGGCATCAGCCAGGCCGCCGTTTCCCAGCACTTGCGGGTATTGCGCGAAAGTGGTTTTGCCACCGTGCGGCCCGAAGGCACACGTCGTATCTATGCCGTTGATGGCGGGCCGTTGCGGAATCTCGATCGCTGGTTGAGCCGGTTCCGCGACCACTGGGAACCGCGGCTCGACGCCCTCGCAACCGAGGTTGCCCGCGGCAAGCACAAGCGGCGCAAAGCGCGCAACGCTCAGTGCGAGCAGGACAAGCGAACGACCGTGCGCAAGCGGCCGCGCCGGGCGTCCGGATCGAGTGGCCGCTGACAACGTTTACGGGAGAATATAGCCATGAACACGCAAGAAATCCAGCCACGTGTGCCAACCCGACTGCTGCTGATTTCCGGAATGGTGGTCGGGCCATCCTATCTTGCCGTTGGGCTGGCCCAGGCGGGGTTGCGGGAGGGCTTTGATCTCGGTCGCCACTCGCTGAGCGTGCTGGCCAACGGTTCGGGCGGATGGATACAGACCGCCAACTTCGTGCTCAGCGGCCTGATGGTCATCGCCGCGGCGGTCGGCATCCGGCGTGCGTTGCGTCCGCACTCGCGTGTGGCCGGCTGGATTCTGGGCATCTACGGCCTGGCGATGCTGGCTGCTGCCGTCTTTCCGGCCGATCCGGTCGACGGATTTCCGCCGGGAACGCCCGAGGGCTTCCCCGAGACGATCAGCTCCGCCGGCCTGATTCACTTTGCCGTCGGCGGCCTCGGCTTCCTCGCCCTGGCGATCAGCGGCCTGGCCGTCTCGGTCGCGATGCTGCGCCGCCGACAACCCTGGGTGGCCGGTTGGTCGGCATTTTCTGGCCTGGCCGTGATTGGCGGCTTCTTTGCGCCTTTCCTGCTGCCCGCCGCCGGTCCGGTTGCCGGCATCTGGTTCAGCGTGGTAATAGGTTGGACCTGGTTGGCGCTGCTGTCGCTCTACCTCTACCGGGCGAATTCCCCCTGATCAAGGCGCCTGTCGGATTTGGCGGCCCGGGGGGCCGCCTTCGGAATTGCTGCGGGCTCAGCACTGCGGAAAAGGCCGCGGCTTGCCGTTGGGGTGCGGCGGGCGGCGGATGAAACCCGGCGCGCAGGGTTCCAGATCGAGCTCGATCAGCAGCGGGTCGTGGTCGGAGCTTCGGTACGGGCCGGGGCTGAAGAAACTTTCCGGTTTGTTCAGGAAGCCGCCGGGCAGTTGGCCTTGGGTGAAGTCGAACGCCGGCACTTCGTCGGCGTTGATCGGCCAGTAGCGTGCATCCAGGATCTGGTCGGCCAGCGACGGGGCGGCGAAGCCATGGTCCAGTGCGCCGGCCCGGCCGCGGAAGGTGAAGCTGTAGACCGCCGGGTCGTTGTTGTTGAATGCCGGCGCCAGGCCGGTGAAGCCTTCGGCTTCGAGCACCACCAGCGGGTCTTCCTGGCCGTAGGCGTTGAAGTCGCCGACAATCAGGTAGTCCGGGTCGCCTTCGCCGGTGGGGTCGGTTGCAATCCAGTCGACCAGCGCTTCGGCAGACAGGGTACGCCACAGGTTCCAGCACCCCTGGCCGTCGCCCTGGTCGGCATTCGGATCGCCGCCGCCGGGGCAGGAACCCTTGGCCCGCAGATGCACCGCCACGGCATTGAACTTGCCGCTGTTGAAGCCGCGGAACGCCTGGGCCAGTGCGGGACGCTGGCGCGAGGTATCGAAGCGCGGGTCCACCGACGAGTCGAGCACGGCGAAATCGCCCTCGGGTCGCACCGTCAGCTCGCGGTAGATGAAGGCCGGCTTGATTGCGTCGGTGCCGAGGAAGCCGGTGGCGACGAATTTCCAGTCGCCGATCGGCGCTTCGGCATTGAGTGCGTCGACCAGCCGTTGCAGGGTAGCGTCGTCGGCGTCGTTTTCGACTTCGGTCAGGGCCACCAGGTCGGCATCCATGCCGCGGATGGCGGCGGCCAGCTTGGTGAATTGCCGGTCGAGTTCGTCTGTAGTGCGCGCGCCGCGACAGCTCAGCGCGTTGGGGCCGCAGGCCGAGCCCGGTTCGGCAAGCGTGGTAAATAAATTACCGACGTTGAAACTGGCCACGCGCAGCGTCCGGTCGCCGATGCGCGCCGGCGCACCGCTGCGCGGGTTGCCGGTTGGATTGAATTCGGGCCGTGCCAGCGGCTGGATCCGGTAGCGGTCGAAGGCAAAGCCCATGAAACCCGTCAAGCCGGGTTCGACGGCGTACCCGTTGCGAATGGGGTTGTCGGCCGAGATTGCATCGACGTTGTCGCCGCCGGCGATCAGCGGGGTGCGGTTGGAGCCGTTGCGTGCATCATCAATAATGATCCGGTCGAGGTCGTTGGCCGCTTGCACGTCGGCCGCCGGCGCGCCGGGTTCGGCGACCTGGGTGGGTTGGAACAGGCGGCCGCTGGAGGCTTCGACTTCGCCGAAGCGCACGGCGTTGAACACGTCGGTCACGGTCAGGGCCTGGCCGGTCTCCAGCCACATGCCTTCCAGTGCTTCCTGCGCCGCGACGCTATCGAACGGAAGCGCCAGCGTCGCCGGGCTGGTATCGGCCAGACGGCCGGTGTCGCAGACTTCGAGCTCGGTAACCGATTCGACCTGGGTTTCATTGAAGAACTCGGCCACGCTGCCGGCCACGCGCACGCGATCGCCGCGTTGCACCGGGATGCCGAAGCCGGCGTCGAATACGAATACGCCCTCGGATGTCAGCGGGTCGTCATCGTGTTCGTCATCGGGTTGCTGCAGGTAGAACCCGCCCAGGCCGCCGTTGAAGGTGGACTGGAACGCGCCGGTCACGATGGCTTCCAGTTGCACCGGCCGGCCCTGCAGCGGGCTGGCGAATCCCGGACCCTGGACGCTGTGGATGGCGGTGGCCGGATTGCCGCAGGCAAACTCCACCGGCGCGTCGCCGCCGCCTTCGGCCAGCAGCTCGAACGATTCCAAGCGCCAGGTCGCACAGTTGCCGCTCTCCCAGGTGAAACGAAACGCGATGAATACGGTGCCTGACTCGTCCTGGAGCTGCTCGAAGGGGCCGAACGGCAGGGGTGAGTTGTTGGCATTGAACTGGTCGCTGGAAATCGTCGTCAGCGTCTGCCAGTCGGCGTCGTTGGGGTTGCCGATGCCGTCCCAGGCGGTGGAGTAGAGCACTTCAAGATCGTTGTCGCCGGCGAAGCCGCGCGCGATGTTGAAGCTCAGACGCTCGCCGTTGTGGGCGTCCAGATCGACGGGCGGGGCGACCAGCCAGTTCTCGTTGACCTGACAGCCGCCGACGAACGGCGAGAAGCTGACGTTCTGGAAGTTCGAGCTCCACTGCCAGTTCTGCGCCCCGGCCACGTTAACGTTGCGCCAGCCCTGCTGGAACGGGTCGGTGGCGAAATCGGTCTGCAGCACCGGGAACAGTTCGGGCGCGCCGATCTCGGTGCCCTCGACCAGGATATTGTCGAAGCGGTTGTTGCCGCTGGCGCCGGTGGCACCGTCCAGGGTGAGTCGCAACACCACCAGGGCGTTGTCGTTGACCGCGTCAATGGCCGAAAGATCGTGGCTTTGCACCTGCCATGACGACCCCAGCGTGCCGTTGTCCGGGGGCAGATCGGTGAATGTAACGCCGTCGGCCGACCACGCAAACTGACGCGCGGCAAAGCCGGTCGACGTGCCGCGCTGGGCCCAACTGACCTGGATGTTTTCAAAACCGCTGGTGTCGACCAGGATTTCAATGGCCATGCCATTGTTGCTGGTGCCCGCCCCGCCCTGGGGCGAGAGTGAGCCGCCGGAGGCGAAGCCGGGCAGCGCGTTGCTGCCGGTGCCGCCGAAGCTCTGGATGAACGAATATGCGCCCGAGGCGTTCAGCGATTCGTTGAAATCGGCCAGCACGATAAAGCCGTCGCCGACATCGGCCGGTTGCGGAAAGCTGTCAGGCGCAAAGCCGAAGCCGCCGCCGTCAAGCGCGTTGTCGTTCTGCGCCCAGTAGGCGATGGTCTGCTGACTCCAGGCCGGCATCGCCAGCGCGGCCGAGAACGCCAGCAGCAGCATGGAAAGCGTGAGTCGTCGGATCATGGTGTCTCCCTGATTTTCATAGCCCCTTGGTTGACCCGGTAATCGTGCCTGCCCAATCTTTCAGGACGATTACCATAATTCACCCGTGTTCATCTGCTGATAAAACGGTTTTCTCCAGCCTATTGTGCCGAAAATCTCCCGGTTATTCGAGCGTCAGTTTCGATACCGATTGTTGTTCCACCGCCTCGCGGTTGAACGGTACGGTCCACGGCGTGCCTGTGAGGAAGTCGGCGAGTTGATCGTCGAAGTGCGCGCTCAACGGATGTCCAGACTGGCCCAGTGTAAGGTTGAGGGTGAATGCGTCCGGATCGGACCAGTCCATGACGAAGCGCATCGAGGCGCCGGCGCGCGCGGTCAGATGCACCCGGTCGGCGTCGAAGCTGTGGTAGGTGACATTGAGGCTGCCCGGGCCGCCGCCGATGGGGATCGGGCCGCGTGAAAGATTCAGCCAGGCATCCAGTAGTCCGGCCCGGGCCAGCGGATGGGCGATGGTCAGCGTCTGGAGTGCGCCCAGCGGCCGGATTCCGTGCCGCAGGACATCTTCCAGCGCCTGTTCGGCGGCTTGCTCGCGCGGCATCGCAGCCAGGTCGAAGTCTTCCGGCGGTAGATGCATCCAGTCGTCCAGCAGGGTTCGGCCGAAGCGCCAGTCGGCGAGCTTGCTATCGCCGAAAATGTGTTGCGGCAGGAACTGCCACCACAGTGCAAACAGCCCGGCAGTCTCTGAACCGGCATCCATCACGCCGTCCCATTGGCGCAGTTCTTCCGCGATCTGTGCGCGGCCTGTTGCGGCGGCAATGTCTGCCAGCCAGTCCTTGAACGAAAGCGCGCGCTCGGAGGTGTAGTCCATCTGCATGGCGCGCATGTCGGCCGGGGTAAAGCCGCTGCCATTGGACAGCCAGTCGACCGCCCGGCGCATGCGCAGGTGCTTGTAGAAGCCGGGCATGGGCCAGTCGCTGTCGATGGCCGCGTGGTTGTTGGAATTGGCCAGCCAGCCCTGATCCGGATTGAGCGCGAACGGGCGCTGGTCGGGCGGCACGAACCCGTCCCAGTGGTGCTGCGGATCGGCACCATCCAGCGTGGTGTAGAAGGTCTCGTGTTGTCGGCGCGGAATCGGCGTTGACTGGATGTAGCCGATGTTGCCATCGCGATCGGAATAACTCCAGTTGACTGAAAACGCGCCGGTTTCGCTAGCGGCCTGTCTGAAACTCTCGAAATCCCCCGCGCGGTTGATCGCAATCCCGTTTTCGACGAGTTTGGACAGCGGCAGTTCGAAGCCCGCCCAGCGCAGCACCTCGACACCGGACCGATCCTGATCGAGAACCAGTCCGAAGCGCGTGGTGGCAATCGTGCGCGTGACCGGCTGATCACGGTCGCGCACGTGAAAGGTTTCCTCGCGCTTTACGATGGGGGAAGGGCCGTCCGGGCCGATAAGCATGTTGTTGTCGCCCGGCGCGCGTTCGAAGCGATAGACCTCGTAGAGATCCACCGGCGCGACCGTGAAGGCAAACGCGATACGGCCGTTGTGACCCATGGCGACAAACGGCAGCCCGGGCGGGGTGACGCCGACCACGTCCAGTGTTTGTTCGGTGTGAATGCCGGCCGCATACCACAGGCCCGGCGCCATGGTGTAGTCCAGATGCGGGTCGGAGGCATGCAGTGCATGGCCGCTGGCCGATTTTTCCGGCGCCACCACCCAGGTATTGGAGCCTTCGGTCATGCGCTGGGCCGGCACGCTGGGGATTGTCGCGCCAGGCCGGCTGGGCTGGCCCCAGGCCGGTAACTTTTCCAGCCAGTCGGCGGCGGGTTGCCCGCCGGCTCTGGCGGCTTCGCGCCAGGCTTCGGCCAGGCGCTGGACCAGCGTGGTCGGGTACCAGGTCTGGTAGTAGGCGAGCATCAGTACATCGTCGACGCTCCAGGGTTGAGGGTCGCGTCCCAGCAGCGCGAAGGAAGGCGGCAGCGGCTGGTCGGCGTCCAGCCGCGCGTTGATGCCGCCGATATAGGCTTCGAGCAAGGCAGAGATTTCGGCCGGCAGTTCGGGCGGATCGTTTTCGATGCGCCGGGCGAAGCCGTACTGGCGATGCAGCAGGTCGCTTTCCAGCCCGCCCGGCCCGACGATTTCGGCGATCTCGCCGCGCGCGACCGCACGCAGCAACTCCATTTGGAAAAGACGCTCGCCGGCGTGCAGCCAGCCCAGCGCGCGCAGCCCGTCGGTGTCGGTTTCGGCGTAGATGCGCGGAATGCCGCGGCCGTCGAACAGGATTTCCACCGGTCGGGAAAGGTTGGGGATCGTATGCGTACCTGTAGTCGGCAGCAGGCTGCCTTCCAGGAACATGCGCCCGCCGAACCAGGCCGCGAACAACAGCGCCGTCAACGAGAGCAGGGTGGTCGTCAGGATTCTGGACAGGGGCAATTTACGCATGGGTTGATGTTGTTGTTTTATTCCGGGATGAGTGGAGTATATCGGGGGTTGCCTGTTCCGGTCGCCACCGGCACGTGGAGCCGCGGCACGAAAACACTATCCCGGGCGCTCACATCCGGAAATTTATGCAACGTTGGGGTAGACTCCCGACCGACTGGAGGAGCGACGTGATGGGCAACTATTTTGGTGGGCTTGCATATAGCCTGGGCGACGAGGATTCGCGTATCGAGCGCGAGCTTCTGCCCTATCGTGCAAGCCGGGTTTTGACGATCGCCGGTAGTGGTGGCCGGGTGGTTCCATTGCTTGCTCGTGCTCCGAGAAGGCTTGAGGCCGTTGATATAAGTCCGTGGCAGATCGCATTTACGCGTTTCCGGTTGGCCGCGCTTTCCACCCTGGATTCGGAAGAATACGCTCGCCTTCTCGGCTACGGGCGGGAACCGTTGCTGGGCGAGCTTAGGCATAAACTGATTACCGCGTTGCCACTCCTGGACGCGGACAGAAGCCTGATTGGAGAAGTTCATCGGGCCCATCCAGAAACGCCGTTGATTTATACGGGGAAATTCGAAAAGACGCTGAAACGTTTCTCAAGTATCATCCGGGCGGTTCTGGGAAATCACATTCTCGAATTGTTCGAAATAACGGATTTGTCCGAGCAGCACGCTTTTCTGCAATCGCGATTTCCCAGAAAACGCTGGAAACTGCTAGTCGGCCTTCTGGGTAATGCAACGTTCCTGAACGCGGTTCTTTACAAGGGCGAGTTTCCGAAAAAAAACCGTCCCGGTTCGCATTTCAGGATTTATAGCGATATTTTTCATGGGTTGTTCGAGAGAGTGCTTGTCCGAGAGAGCTTTTTCCTTCAAATGCTTATGCTTGGTGAGGTTTCTTATTCGCAGGGTTTTCCGGTCGAATGCGAGCCTGGAACCTATGCCCGGGCGCGTAGCGCACTTGAGTCTACAAAAGTAGATATACGTGTCGGTGATATTACCGAATTTTCAAAGCAACCCGCCAATGACATTGATTTCCTCTCGCTGTCGGACGTGCCGTCTTTTCTGGATGCGGATTCCGAACAGAATATTCTTTCCCGGGTTGCGCCCTGTATGTCGTTAAACGGTAGAGTCGTTCTGCGTAGCCATCTTAGGACATTGCCGCCTATTGTTCCCCCGTTCAGGGATATCACAACAAAGTATTCTGATTTGATCGCTACAGAGACCACCAATCTGTGGCGCATTGCTGTAGCCGAGCGATGTTGAAGGGATGTCAGAATGATTGATTTCGAGCTGATTGATGAGACTAATATAGATGCCGTTTCGTGGGATTCGGACCCCGACGGGGACTTGCTACGTCAGCTTTTTGCCCCATGGGTGCGCGGTGGCGTACGGCGGTACCTGGACAACGGCGCCGGAGAGGCTAAACTTGCCCGCGTGGGAAGACGCCTGATTCCGCTGCTGATTAATCATGGTACCGCCAATGCCTCGGGCCTCTGTTCGCCATCGGCCTATTACGTCGGGTATGCACGTGACTTTGTGAATAATGCAGTTCGCTCGCGGGTATTGGCGGCGTTCTTGAACCTTGTTCTGCGGATTTTCGCATTACTGCTTGAGAACCGAAAATTCAATCGAGTGATATACATCAACCACTGGCTTTTGCCAACGGCACCTCCGCCCCGGTATGAGACCGATGTAATGCACACGCTTAAACGCGAGCTGGCGCGTTATTACCCTGGATATGCATTGGTATTGAAAGGAATCAGCAAGCCTGATCAATCGAAAGAAGCGGAAGCGCCGGCTGGGTTTCGTAAACTATTCCATCGGCAGGTGTACTACTTCGATGGCTACGACAAGGCCACGGCGAAGAAAAAGTCAGTTCGTGGCACGCTTGGCAAGCTCCGTCGCAGGCAGTACAATATCGCACGATATGCAAACAATACCGGGGTGGATTCAGGCGTTTCGGAGCAAAAATACGGCTACGCTTCATGTTCTTTACCGTCAGGCGGGAATGCGGCGGGACTCCGTTCAGACATGTCCGGGCGGCTCAGATCGCTATATCGGGCGTTGTACATTGAAAAGCATTCTTCACTGAACCCTGATTACAGGGCGGAGTGGTTCGGCGAAATCGCGCCACAGCCGGCATTGAATACCCGGGTCTTGGAGCGCGACGGGGTTGTCGACGCATTCGCCTGTATCCTGGTTTTAAACCACCGGTCCGGCGTGGAAATGATCGCATCTGTAGGTGGGTATGACGTTTCTCCGGAATCGCGCAAGGCCGGCCTTTACGAACTTCTTCAGGGTTTGATGTTGCAAAGTTCGATTGACGCGCGGGCACGGCTGAATCTCAGTTCCGGCGCTGATGGCTTCAAGCGCCTGCGTGGCGCCAGGCCGGTGCCGGAGTACGAAGGAATTCTGATTACTCACCTGAAGTTCCACGAGCGCTGGCGCTGGATGCTTTTGATGTATGTTTACAATCGGCTAGCGCCTGCGGTTTATCGAGCGGTCGACCCATCAGTTGCATAAATATTCCGCCACCGCAAACATGAAGTAGAATTTTGGAAAATTTCGAATTTCAATTGCAGGAAGATATATGTATATCCCTAAGTATTTCAAGCCCTCGGATATGGATGATGTGCGCGCGTTTCTTTCGGATGCCCGTTTCGCCATTCTCGTCCAGGTCGAAGATGGACGTCCGGTTGCAACCCACCTGCCGGTGGAGTATTGCACCGATGCCGAAGGCGACTACGTATTGGCGCATATGGCCAGGGCGAACCGCCAGTGGCGGTTGTTTGCGAGCTCCGATTCGGCAATGATGATTTTCCAGGGTCCGGATGCTTATATATCGCCGGCCTGGTATGACCATGTAAATGTGCCGACCTGGAATTATCAGGCTGTGCATATCCACGGCAGGGCTTCGTTGATCGAGAATCGGGAAGAGGTGCTCGGGATTCTTTCGCGGCTGAT
Organism: Wenzhouxiangellaceae bacterium; assembly: GCA_040904965.1. Taxonomy (GTDB): domain Bacteria; phylum Pseudomonadota; class Gammaproteobacteria; order Xanthomonadales; family Wenzhouxiangellaceae. The sequence goes on along the minus strand of JBBDSL010000069.1, from coordinate 23,556 downwards.
GCGGCGTCACGAGTCCGCCAGAGAGTGCCCTGTGCGGTTTGAGAACTATACGACCTCGTTTCTTGAGAACGAGATTCGAGGTACTGTGGCATTCCGGATCGACGTGGAGTCGATTGAGGCGAACTATAAGTTGAGCCAAAATCGAAACGAGCATGATTATGCACGGATTATTGATGAACTGAAAGTGGTGGGTGGGGAAAATGAGTTGGGAGTGGCAAGCGCTATGCAGCGCATCGGGAAAACCCGGGACAAGCAGTCATGAAGCCGGCGGGGCTATCTACCAGTTGGCCGAGACCGCGGAGCAACAGCAGGAAGTAATTTCTTTTTGGCGCCAGCAGTTCGAAGAAAAGGGCGCGTACCTTAGGGGCAGGCCCGAGGAAGCGACAAATCGGCACTCCTTCGTCTATTGTGCGCGGATGGAAAATCGCATTATCGCCGCGTGTCGCATGACGCGAAAAACCGAGTCTGGCTGGGAGGTCAGTGACGGTTTGCCCGATGCAATCGCGCAGCAAATCGAGAATAACTTCAGTGCAAATGATTTCCTGCAGTTGAATCGGGTTTCCGTGGAAAGTGGTTACCGGAAGCTGAATATTCATCAAAGCCTTTTTCTCTACTGTGCCCTCTGGCTTCGCATGCATACCTGCTATACGGGTTATTTCGCGGTATGCCAGCCGGCCTTGATCAAGTTATACAAGGGTCTGGGCGCCAATGTTTTAACTCCGCGACCATTCCCGATTGCAGGCCGTGGTGAACGGCATTACTATCTGATAGCAGGGCACGTTTCAGAAGCGATTGAAAGGCTTTGTACGGTTGTCGGTAACAGGTTCTGTCGAGCCGAAGACATTCGATAGTTTAAAGGGTGCACGAATACCGGCTGAATGCCGATTGGTAACTCAAAATCAAGGAGGTATGAGATGGCAGTTGCTGAAGTCATGAACGATAGCGCGCACAAGGCCAGGTTTGATAATCTGAATTCGCGCGTAAAAGACGTGTGGAACGACATATTCAATACATCAAAAATGGTCTCTGCGATTAGAGATGGCGTAGTTGATCCGAGACTGTATGCGCTGTATATGATCGAAACGTATCACTATACATCGCATAATGCGCGTAATCAGGCATTGGTCGGCGTACAGGCCAAGGGCATACACCCAAATTATATGAAATTCTGTTTCCATCATGCTTACGAGGAGACTGGTCACGAAAACCTTGCTTTGGCGGACGTGAAATCCCTTGGTCTGGATATCGAACCTTCGAGCTTGCCGAAACCGCTTCCGGCAACCGAGGTTCTGATAGCCTATCTTTACTGGGTTGCCTCCAACGGGAACCCTTTGCAACGCCTGGGCTACAGTTTTTGGGCCGAAAGCAGCTATGAATACATCAACCCGTTGGTAGACAAGATTCGCAGCAGCCTGAACCTGGACGATAGCCAGTTGAGTTTCTTCATTGCCCATTCGGAAATCGATTCGAAACACGCTGAAGAAGTCGCCCGGATTATGGTCAGGCACGCGCGTACCGATGAAGACTGGCGCGATATCGAACAAGTAATGGTGACAAGCCTGAAGTTGACAGGTCATGTTCTGGACGATGTGTTCGAGACCTATGAAGCGGTGGTTTCGGGAACTTGTGCTGATTATCCATTTCTGGATCGCCTTGCGTCCTGAGGCCGTTGTATTTTATCGGTCCGGAGGCGCTGCCATTCCGGACAGCTTTGCGCAGTCTCGCCTTCGGAAACTTTTGCAATAGACGGGTAAAATACAGGGCTGTTCTGAACGAGTTTTCGAATTATGCCCAGAGCCAGTGAAATCAAGCGTGGATTTGTCATCGAACACGACGGTCGGGTCTGGACCGTGCGCGACCTGTCGCGCTCCACGCCCACGGCGCGCGGCGGTGGCACGTTGTTCCGGTTCAAGCTCGAGGCCGTTCCCGGTGGCGACCGCCAGGAATTGACCCTCAAGGGCGACGACATGGTGCGCGAGGCCGACCTGGTGCGCCGACAGTCGACGTTCTCCTACCGCGACGGCGACGAGTTCGTGTTCATGGACGATGAGGACTTCAGCCAGTACACGCTGAATGTCGAGGCCGTAGGCGATGCCGCCGGCTTTATTACTGACGGCCTGGCCGGAGTTTACGTGCTGTTGATCGAGGGCGCCCCGGTCGCGATCCAGTTGCCGCAATCGGTGGAACTGGAAGTCACCGATACCGCCCCGGTCATGAAGGGCGCGACCGCCAGCCGCTCGAACAAGCCGGCGACCACCGAAACCGGGCTGGAAGTGATGGTGCCCGATTACATTACGCCGGGCGAGCGGATAAAGGTTAATACGGAGTCCGCCGAATTCATGGGTCGAATCTAAAAAGCGATACACGAAGAAGACACGAAGAGCACGAAGTTTCAGAATCGGAAGGTTTTCTTCGTGCTCTTCGTGTCCTGCTTTTCGGTATTCTGCCCGTTCTCAGCTCGAACACTCGAGGCGCGGAGGCGAAGGCCGAGTTTCATGCCTGTTCAGTTTTGATTTTAATCCGCGGGCATCCGCACAAATCCGCGGCAAAAAGGGTTTTCTGGTTTTTATACGATCGTGTCCGTGCTGATAATAAGTGCGGTAGGGTGCGTGGAGGCGAAGCCGAAACGCACCGAATTGGCTGATCAGGTTAATTTTTATCCGCCATTATCTGCGATTATCCGCGTCAGTCCGCGGCAAAAAAAGCTTTTTTATGTTGTTTGAATGGAAGCCGAATGACAGACGATAAGGGCAAATCTCTGACGGCGCTGCGCGACGAGCTGGATCGGGTCGATCGCGAGTTGATCGAGCGCGCGGCCGAACGGCAGCGCATTGTCTCCGAGATCGGCCGCATTAAGAAATCAGCCGGGCGGCAGTTGCGCGATTTCAGGCGCGAGCGCCAGGTGCTCGACGGGGTGCGTTTGCATGCCGGCAGTTTCGGGCTGGATCCGCACGTGGCCGAGAGCCTGCTGACCACGCTGATCGAGGCCTCGCTGACGCGCCAGGAAACCGAGCGCGTGGCGCTGTCGGCGCGCGGCGAGGGCAAGCGCGCGCTGGTCATCGGCGGGGCCGGTCGGATGGGTCGATGGCTGGTGCGTTTTCTCGACAGCCAGGGCTTCGACGTGCTGGTGGCCGATGCTGCCTGCGCGGCCGATGACAAGCGCAACTTCGGCGACTGGCACGATGCGCCGCTGGATGTCGAGCTGATCGTGATTGCCGCACCCATCGACGCCAGTCGCAGCATTATCGAGGCGCTGGCCGAACTGCAGCCGGCCGGATTGGTATTCGACGTCGCCTCGATCAAGGCGCCGCTGGTCGAGGCGCTGCGCAAGGCCGCCGCGGCCGGGCTTAAAATCTGCTCGGTACATCCGATGTTCGGGCCCGACACAAGATTGCTGGCCGGCCACCATGTGCTGCTGGCCGACTGCGGTAATGCCGAAGCCGTGGCCGAGGCCAGATCGCTGTTCGACGAAACCATGGCCGCGCTGGTGGATGTGTCGCTGGACGAGCACGACCGGCAGATGGCCTGGGTGCTGGGGCTGTCGCACGCACTGAACATCGCATTTGCCGCCGCGCTGGCCGATTCCGAGATCGACGCCCGGCAACTGGCCGCGGTGTCCTCGACCACCTTCCAGCGCCAGCTCGATATCGCCACCGACGTGACCGCGGAAAACCCCGAGCTGTACTTTGAAATCCAGCGGCTCAACCCCTACGAAGATGGCGTGCTGGAAGCGCTGCGCAGGGCGCTGCAGGCGCTGGAGGCTTCGGTGCTTGGAGGTGATGCACGAACTTTTGTCGGGCTGATGCAGCGCGGCGCCGGCTGGACCGGTCGGCACCGCGACGCGCGTGCCGGGCGCGACCAACGCATGGACGACGGTTCGGAAGACAGCCCCGAACAGCGCGATCAACCGTAACCGAGGAATTCCAACATCATGACCGAACCGCAACGCGCCGGCCTGCGCGCGCGCCTGGGCCACTGGATCGAAAGCGCTGGCCCGCGCAACTTCATCATCGGACTGATCCTGGTCAACGCGGTAATTCTGGGCCTGGAAACCTCGCCGGCGGTCATGGACAGAGTCGGTGGTGCGCTGATTCTCGCCAACCAGTTCGTGCTGGCAGTATTTGTTCTTGAACTGCTGATCAAACTCTATGCGTTTGGCTTCCGGTTCTTCAAATCCGGCTGGAACGTGTTCGACTTCCTGGTCGTGGGCATAGCGCTGGTGCCGGCGACCGGGCCGTTGGAGGTGCTGCGCGCGCTGCGCATTCTGCGGGTTCTGCGGCTGCTTTCACAAGTCCAGCGCCTGCGTCATATCATCGAATCGCTGATGCGGGCGTTGCCGGGCATGGGCTGGACCGCGGCGCTGCTGCTGCTGGTGTTCTACATCTTCGCGGTCATGGGCACCATGATGTTTCGCGACGCGTTCCCGGAATACTGGGGCAGCCTGGGCCGAAGCTTTTTCTCGCTGTTTCAGATCATGACGCTGGAGTCGTGGTCTTCGGGCATTGCCCGGCCGATGCTCGAAGAAATCCCGCTGGCATGGATGTACTTCGTGCCGTTCATCCTGGTGTCGAGCTTCATGGTCCTGAACCTGTTCATCGCGATCATTGTCAGCGCCACCAACTCCATTCATGAGGATGAAGAAGCCGAGGAGCGGCGCCAGCTTCTGGCCGAGCTGAAAAAGATCAATCGGCGCCTGGAGCACCTGGAAGAGACTGCAGAGCGGACGAGTGACACGAAGAACACGAAGAAGTCGCGAAGAGCGCGAAGCTGAAGAAGCTCAGAATCAAAAGGCTTTCTTCGTGAGCTTCGTGCTTACACGAGAGATACGGTCCGTCCGGGCGCGCAAGATCCCGTTGGCCACGCCGATCCGATCCCCCGTCGTCCCGGAAACGACGCGCACAGCGCGGCGTTATCCGGGATCTCGAGACCCTTCCCGTGAATCCGATCGCGCCCCCAATCGCAACCCGATCGTCTCGTCGACCACTGCGGGCCGACCTGCGCACAATCAGGTGTAGTAGGTCGGGGCGCCGTCCACGACGCCACAAGCTTACCGCGCCGCCTGGAATCGCCGCACCGCCCATTTTTCAAGTTCCACCAATACGAACAGCAGCAGCGATACCGCGCCGATCATCAGCCAGTGACGGCCTTCCAGGCCGCTGACCCCAAACACGCGCTGCAGCGGCGGCCAGTACGTCAGTGCCGCCTGCAGGCCGGCCAGCACCGCGACGCTCAGCCAGGCCACCGGGTTGGCGCCCAGTGCCTCGAAGGTGAAGCTGGGCGTGCTCCAGCGGCGGCAGTTGAACAGGTAGACCACCTCGCCGGCGACCAGCATGTTCAGGGCCACGCCGCGGGCCAGTGTTGCATCGCCGGTGGCTTCCAGTACGTGCCCGAACATGCCGAATACCGCGGCGGTCAGAAACAGGCCCACCCAGACGATGCGCGCGACCATCCATCGGGTGACCAGGCCGCTGCGCGGATCGCGCGGCGGCACTTGCATGACCTTGTTTTCCACCGGCTCGAACGCCAGCGCCAACGCCAGCGTGACCGCGGTGGCCATGTTGACCCACAGCACCTGCACCGGCGTCAGCGGCAGGGCAAGCCCGGACAGGACCGCCAGCAGGATCACCAGGGCCTCGCCGGCGTTGGTCGGCAGGATGAATACCAGCGCCTTGCGGATATTGTCGTAGACGCCGCGGCCTTCCTCGATGCCGGCGACAATGGTGCTGAAATTGTCGTCGGTCAGCACCATTTCCGAGGCCTCGTGCGCGGCCTCGGTGCCCTTGATGCCCATCGATACCCCAATGTCGGCGCGTTTCAGGGCGGGCGCGTCGTTGGCGCCGTCGCCGGTCATCGCGACCACCTCGCCGCTGGCCTGCAGCGCTTCGACCAGCCTGAGTTTATGTTCCGAAGTGGTGCGTGCGAACACGTCGGCATGCTCGGCGTTTTCGATCAGGCCGGCGTGGTCCAGCGTGTCGAGCTCGCGTCCGGTCAGCGCGTGTTCGGCGCCCTTGAGCCCGAGCAGCCGGGCCACGGCGCGCGCGGTATCCGGATGATCGCCGGTAATCATCTTCACCCGGATGCCGGCCGCGTGGCAGGCGTCGATCGCTTGGTTCACGCCAGCGCGCAACGGGTCCTCGAAGGCGATGATGCCCAGCAATCGGAGTTGTTCGGGCAGATGCCGGTCTTCGGCATGCTGGTCGGCAGCGGCGTCGGCCAGCGCGAGTAGCCGGTAGCCCTCGCCGGCCAGCGTGTCCAGCCTTTTGCGCCATGCATCGCGGTCGATCTCGGCCTGCCGGTTGCCGGTCGCCGGGTCGATCGCCAGGCTGGCGTGCTCGATCAGAACTTCCGGCGCGCCCTTGATCATGATGCCGTCGGCATGCAGCGTGGCCATCCACTTGGTGGAAGACGAAAACGGCACCAGTCCAATCCGGGGTGCATCGTGCCGGGTCTGCTCGATGTCCATGCCGGCCGACCCGGCCAGTTCCAGCAGCGCCGATTCCAGTGGATCGCCGGCGCTGCCCCCGGGGTCGGCGTTATTGCACAGCACGCCGGCGCGCAGCACCGCGCTCATGGCTGGATTCGAGGCGTCGATATCTTCGGCGGGAATCGTGCCGTCGCCCAGCATCAGTTTTGCCGCGCGCAGCCGGTTGCAGGTCAGCGTGCCGGTCTTGTCGCTGCAGATGACCGTGACCGAGCCCAGCGTTTCGACCGCCGGGAGCCGGCGAATGATGGCGTTGCGCGAGGCCATCCGGCGCACGCCGATGGCCAGCGTGATCGTGATGATCGCCGGCAGGCCCTCGGGGATGGCGGCCACGATCAGCGCCACGCCGGCGACCAGTCCTTCGGACAGGCGCATGTCGTGCAGCCACCAGGCCGCGGTGATCACAAGCGCGGTGAGCGCAATCAGCAGGATCGTGAGCTGATGGCCAAAGCGGTTGATCTGGCGGATCAGCGGCGTGGTCAGCTCTTCGACCTCGCCGAGCATTTCGCTGATGCGCCCGATTTCGGTTCGGGTGCCGGTGGTCGCGACCACGCCGATGGCCTGGCCGCCGGCGACCAGCGTGCCGGAATAGGCCATGCAGCGGCGCTCGGCCAGTGCGGCATCTTCGGCAACCGGCTCGGCCGACTTGCTCACCGGCACTGACTCGCCGGTCAGCGCGGCCTGGTCGATTCGAAGGCCGTGAGATTCGATCACCCGGAGGTCGGCCGGCACCCGGCCGCCGTCGGCGATGCGCACGATGTCGCCCGGCACCAGCTCCTCGGCCGGGATCTTGTTCCATTTGCCGTCGCGCCGCACGCTGGCGCTTTGTGCGAGCATTTTGTCGATGGCCGCCATCGCCGCTTCGGCCCGGCCTTCCTGGACGAAGCCGATGACGGCATTGATGATGACCACGGCCGCAATCACGGCCGCGTCCAGGGCATGGTTCAGCGCAAGCGCGGCGGCAGCCGCCGCGATCAGCGCGTAGATCAGGACATTGTGGAACTGGGCCAGCAGCCGGCGCCAGGCCGGACGGCGTTCCGGTTCAGGCAGTCGGTTCGGACCGAAAGTCTCCAGGCGGCGTTCTGCCTCAATCGTCTCCAGACCATCGGCAGATGCCCGGAGTGAATCCAGAGCCTGCTCGACCGCCAGGCCGTGTACATGCCTGCCAGGCGGGTCCATATCCGGTCGTTCGGTGGCGGTCTGGGCGCTGTGCATGCCGGAATTACTTGAAGTCGGGAGGCTACTTTATAGGCCGGGCTCGCGCACCTTATTGATCCAGCGCATTTTCAGCCTTCAACAGCAGGTCGCGGTAGGACTCGGTTTGCGCTTGTGAACCGACCAGGTTCAGATCATCGAGCAGGTCGTTGGCGATCCGCAGGCCGTCGGCCTCCGTCTGGCCGGGTTCGAGCACCACTTCCAGTTCCAGAAATGCACCCAGCCGGTCGACCTCGTCGAGGTGAATCCGGGTCTGACCGCGGAAGTACAGCCGGCGGATCTTGTCGACCACCACCAGCGTGCCGAGCGCGTGCGCCAGCGCTTCGTGCAGCTCGTCGGGCCGGTCGATTCGCACCAGCCGGATATCCGACGGCCGCGGCTCGGCGCGCCGATCGCGGCGGTAGGCGACCAGCGAGGCGTGGCGATGCCCCGCTTGAGCGAGCTCCTCGCGCAGTTTCAGATAGGCCTCGTTGCCTGCATTGAAATACGTGTCCTTTTGCTCCAGCACCTCGGCCGGCCCGTCGGCAAGCGTCTCGATCGCCCGCCTGGCCTTATCGGCATCCGCGATCCGGACCTTGATCTCGATGTTGTTGATCTGCATCGCCAGCGTCCTGTCGTCTGTAAAGAAGCGGTGACTATACGGAAATCAGGAAGCGGCGGTTGCGGGAGAGAAGGTGTTGTGGGCGGTATCCGACCGCGAACACGGCGGGCATCGGATCGCCGACGGATTCGGCGCCTACGGCTGTGCGAGAATCCGAGGCATGGACTCGGTTCGCATCGACAAATGGCTGTGGGCGGCGCGGTTTTTCAAGACCCGTTCGCTGGCCCAGTCCGCGGTGCGCGGCGGGCATGTCGCGGTCAACGGCCATGCCTGCAAGCCGGCGCGCAGCGTGAGCGTGGGCGACCGGTTGCGCATCGTGCGCGGCGAGGTCGAATTCGAGATCGTCGTTGAAGCGCTGGCCGACAAACGGGGCCCGGCAAGCTTTGCCCAGACGCTCTACCAGGAAACGCCCGCCAGCATCAAAAAACGCGAGGAAAAGGCCGAGCAAAAGCGCCTGACCCGTCATTCGGCCCCCGAAGGCCGGCCTGACAAGCGTGACCGGCGGAAGATCCGCTCGTTCACCGGAAAGCGTTGATCGCGCTTTTTCTGAAGTTTGATCGGACCCGGCTCTCACGAAACCCCAAAAGCCCAAATAAAGGCAGCAGTAGCAAGCTGATTTTTTCTCTGCGGCTCTGCGGCTCCGCGAGAAAAAGCCGTCGCCTGTTTTAGATCACTCCTCGCCGCGCACAAAGTGCTCATCAAGGTAACGGTTGATCTCGCGCTCCACCGCCGGCTTCAGGTAGCTCAAAAAGAAGCCCAGCTTCGCATGCACATGCACGCACTCGTCGTCTACCTCGATTTCCCCGTGACAACCGGCGCGCTCGAACCGGATCACGTCGCCGTCCCAGCCGTAATCGATGTCGAACTTCTCCGAAAGGTCGCGCGCCAGATCATCGGCCACCTGCTGCGCGCCCTCGAGGTCGAAGGTATGAGATTTGCGTATATCGATTTCGCTCATTGACGGGAGTTTACCCAGTTCGACTCTCGCGCGCATATGGAATTTTTGGGGAAGACGTTTGAAAAGGCGGGGAACCGCAGATTACGCAGATTGACGCAGATTTCAAAACTGCTTTTGCTTTGAAACGGTAATTTTGGCGATTGCAACACGAGTCAAATCTGTTCAAGTACTGCATTCAGGCGCGCTCAACAAAACAAGCGACAAGCGAGAGCGCTTGAAGTAAGAAAGCATTCAATCTGCGCAAATCGGCGTAATCTGCGGTTCCTCGCCTGTTCAAAGACTGGTCCGCGGCGGGACCAGCGCGCTGGCCAGGATGAGGCCGGTGGCCAGTGCCACGGCGATCATGATGGCAAGAAAACCGGTCTCGATGCCGGAGATCACGTCCTGGTCCACCAGCGCCGACAGGCTGCGCATGCCAATCGAACCCGGCACCAGCAGGATCAGACCCGGCAGGTGCATGATGGAACCGGGCCGCTTCGACCAGCGCGCGTAGACGTTGCCGGCGATGCCCACCATCAGTGCGCCGACAAATGCCGACAGTACCGGCGAGCCCAGCAGACCGCCGAAGTTGCTCGCACTCCAGGCCAGCACGCAGGCGAGCATGATCCAGGTCCAGTCCTTCCAGGCGGCCTGAAACAGCACCACGAAGCCCAGCGCGGCAGTGGCCAGGCCGACCGGCACCAGCCAGCCGGGCAGGGCGGACGCCGGCCCCAGCGGCACCGGCCCGGTGATCTGCTGGGCGAGCCAGCTACCCAGCGCCAGGCCCACGGTAAGCAGCGCGAATACCGCGATGGTCGAGGCCAGCCGGGCCGCGCCAGAGACCTGATGGCCGGTGGCCAGTTCGCGCGTGGCCGCGGTCAGTTCCATGCCTGGTATCAGCGCGATCATGCCGGCGATGATCGAAGGCATCAACGCGGTTTCCGGGTCCAGCCCACACCACAGGGTGCCGGCCAGCGTGACCAGTCCGGCGCTGAGCGGGTTGAGCAGCCGCGACAGTTCAGCGCGCTGCCACAGCAGCAGCACGCTGGTGCCCGTGATGCCGCCCAGCACCGCGGCCAGCAACGCTTCGCGCCAGCCGCCGCCGATCAGGGTGCATGCGCCGGCCGAGACCAGAACATAGGCCAGCAGCAGTCTGAAGCCGCGATAATGGGCCGGGCGGGCATCGATTTCGCGCACCCGGGCATCGGCCTCTACCGGGTCGAGCTCGCCGCTGGAAAGCGCTTCCATAACGTCGCTCAATTCAGCCAGCTTGCCCAGGTCCGGGCCAACTGGTTCGACCCGGGCGAGATAGGTCTGTTGCCGGGTGCCGTCGCCCAGCGATGCGATCAGCGCGGTGGGCGTGGAGAAGAATTCGGCGGTCAGCCCCAGTCGTTCGGCCATGATCTGCATCGCCGATTCCAGCCGGTGAGCCGGCGAGCCGACCCGCAGCAGCGCGCGGCCCAGGTTCAGCACCAGCGTAGCGTAAGGGCTGGACTCGTAGGGCTGGATCTGCGGGTCAAGCGACGGGTCGGTCATAGTGAAGGGCGGCGCGGCGGATTCAAGAGCCCGAAATGATACGCGCTGGCGACGCCGTGCGGCTAACATGCACGTCTTGGTACCACCAACCCGATCCAATCCAGGGCAGAGGCAATGAAACGCGAAGAAATCGATTTCCCGAGCGAACACGAACCACTGCGCGACGATGTTGGCGTTCTCGGCGGCATGGTCGGCGACCTGCTGCGCGAACAGTGCGGCGAGCGGTTGTTCATGCGGGTCGAATCGGCGCGTGCCGCGGCGATCGATCGGCGCAACGGCGTGGAAGGCGGCGACCCGCTCGAACAGCACTGCCGCTTCGACGACCCGATGCAGGCGCTGGATTTCGTGCGTGGCTTTTCCGCCTGGTTCCGGATGGTGAACTTGGCCGAGCAGGTCCACCGGATCCGGCGCCAGCGCGCCTGGGCCGCCGGTGCCGAGCCGCAGCCCGAAAGCCTGGAAGCGGTACTCTCCGGCCTGCGCGATGAGGGCATGGACTTCGAGGAGTTCGAGCCGCTCTTGAGCGAATTGCTGATCGAGCCGGTGCTGACCGCGCACCCCACGGAGGCGACGCGGCGTTCCATTCTGGAAAAGGAACAGCGCATGGCCGGCTATCTGGTCCAGCGCTTCGACACCACGCAGTCGCCGCGTACCCTGAGCCGGCTGATCGACCGGGTGCGCATGGAGTTGACGATTGCCTGGCAGACCGCCGAGCAATCGGCGGTTCGACCGACAGTGGCCGACGAAGCCGAGCATGCTCACTATTACCTGGCCAACGTGCTGTACCGGATTGCCCCGGTGTTGCACGAAAACCTGGCCGAGGCCATCCACGCGGTATGGGGCGTGGACGCCAACCCGGCGCGCTTGCCGACCATCCTGCGTTTCGGTTCCTGGGTGGGCGGCGACATGGACGGCAACCCGAACGTGGGCCCGGATACGGTCCTGGACACTCTGGCCGAACAGCGTCGGCAGGTGATCGGCAATTATCTGCGCGAGGTTCGACGCCTCGACCGGCTGCTCAGCCACACGCTGGGCCGAATCGGGATTTCCGACGAACTCCAACAGTGTCTGGACGAATACGCCGAAGCGATGCCCGAAGTTGCCGCCCAGGTACCGGAGCGGTATGCAGACATGCCGTACCGCCGGATGCTGGAATTCATCGACGCGCGGCTGTCCCGGACGCTTTCCGATCAGGCTCCGGGCTATGCCGATGCCGGTGAACTGCTGGACGATCTGGGACTGATTGCAAACAGCATGCTGGGCCACCGCGGCGAGCGCGCCGGGCTGTTCCCGCTGGACCGGTTGCGCCGGCGAGTGGGAATTTTCGGCTTTCACCTGGCCGCGCTGGATCTGCGCGTGGATTCCGGCGACCTGCACGAGGCCGTGGCCGACCTGATGGCCGATCCGGACTGGCCGGAACACGACCACAAGCTGCGTACCGAGCGCCTGTGCAGCGCACTGGCCGACGATTCCTTCCGCGCCCGGCCCAGCGAGCATCCGGTATTCAAGCTGCTGGATGCCGCGCGCCAGGCGCGCGAGCGCTTCGGCACTGACTCGGTACAAACCCTGATCGTGAGCATGAGCCGCAACGCCGACGATGTGCTGGCCGCATGGCTGGTGGCGCGCGCGGCCGGCATCGACGACGGTGGGTTCGATTTTGTGCCGCTGTTCGAGACCGTCGACGATCTCGATGCGGCCGAAGGTGTGATGCGCGGCCTGCTCGACCTGGAGCTATGGAAAGCCTTGCTGGAAAAGCGCGGGCGGCGCCAGATGATCATGCTGGGCTATTCCGACAGCAACAAGGACGGCGGCCTGGTCGCCTCGCGCTGGGCGCTGCACGATGCCCAGGAAAAGCTGGTCGAACTGTTCGCGCAGGCCGGCATGAAGCTGGCGTTGTTCCACGGCCGTGGCGGCAGCATCGGCAGAGGCGGCGGCAAAACTCATCAGGCGATACTGGCCGCGCCAGCGGGCAGTGTGGCCGGGCGCTTGCGGCTGACCGAGCAGGGCGAGGTCATCCACCGCAAATACGCGCTGCGGCCGATTGCGCTGCGCAACATGGAGCAGGCCACCGGCGCGGTGATTCGGGCCAGCACCGGTCGCGCCGGCCGGCCCGGGGGTGATCCCGTACCGCAGGACTGGAGCCGCCACATGCAACGGCTGGCCGAACTCAGCCGGAACGCCTATCGCGAGCTTGTCTATGACGATGCCGGGTTTGCCGACTACTTCCGCCAGGCCACCCCCATCGACGTCATCGAGCGCATGCGCATGGGCTCGCGCCCGGCCTCGCGCCGACCGGATGCCGGAATCGAGGGCCTGCGTGCCATTCCATGGGTATTTGCCTGGGCTCAGAGCCGCCATGCGTTGCCCGGCTGGTACGGGCTGGGCAGCGGAATCGAAACGCTGGCCGACGAAATCGGTGAATCCACGCTGATCGGGATGACCGAAGGCTGGCCGTTCATGCGCACCGTGCTGGATGATGCCGAAATGGCCATGAGCAAGGCCGACCTGGATATCGCCAGGCGCTACGCCGGACTGGCCGGCGAGGCGGGCGAGCGTATCTTCCCGAAAATCGAGGCCGAATTCGAACGCACCCGCGCCTGGATCTGCCGTCTCAAGGACCAGCCGGCCCTGCTGGCCGGCGATGACACGCTCAAGCGGTCGATCCTGCTACGCAACCCCTACGTCGATCCGATGAGTTTCGTCCAGGCCGAAACGCTGGCACGCTGGCGCGCGGGGAATCGCGAGGACGAGGCGCTGGAGCAGGTGCTTATCGCCACCGTACACGGGATTGCACAAGGTCTCCAGAACACCGGCTAATCGCTACTGCGCGAAAGACTGACGGCGGGCGGCGCCGGCGGCGATCAGCTCGGGGCCGAGCCCTTGAAGGTGCCCAGCACCACGATAGTCTTGCCCGAGGCACGGATCATGCCTTCTTCTTCGAGCGTCTTCATGACCCGGCCGGCCATTTCGCGCGAACAACCGACGATACGCGATATTTCCTGGCGCGTGATGCGGATCTGGGTGCCCTCGGGATGGGAAACCGCATCCGGCTCGGCGCACAGGTCGATCAGGGTCCGGGCCACGCGGCCCTGGGTGTCCAGGAAGGCCAGGTGCTCGACCTTGCGCCGGGCCTGCAAAAGACGCTGGGCGAGCTTGGCGCCGATCGCGGTCATGATTTCCAGCGCATGATTCCTGAGTTCGTCTTCAAGCGCGTCGCGCAGCGCAGCATAGGAAATCTCGGCCAGCTCGCACTTGGTCTTGGTGCGCACCAGCACTTCGCGATTGGCCGGGCGCATGAACAGGCCCATTTCGCCAATGAAATCTCCGGGATTGAGATAGCTCAGGATCAGCTCGCGGCCGTCGTCCCCTTCGGTGGAGACGGTCACCGAGCCCTCAATCACGTACATCAGGGACTGGCCTGAATCTCCCGGGCGCATCACCGTGGCGCGCGCCGGGTAATGCTGGCGCTTGCACATCTCCAGGAAGTGGTCCATGGCAATCCTGTCTACCGGATAGAACTGAAAATCACGCATTCGATCGGTCCTGCAGAAAAATGAGTGTAGTTACCACAGGCTGCATCATAATCCCCACGGCGGCCAAAGTGTCATTCTCGGTGCTCAGGCCGCGCGAGTCAAATCCGCACATTCGTGAAAATGCGGTTCCACTTACGCCATAATGTCGGGTTTCCACCCAACAGTGCAGACCGGGACGGACGAATGGCAAGACGCCGCTTACAGCTTCACGGGTTCAACAACCTGACCAAGGCACTGAGTTTCAATATCTACGACCTGTGCTACGCGACGACCAGCGAGCAACGCGAGAAGTATATCGCCTACATCGACGAGGCATACAATGCCGAGCGGCTGACACAGATCCTAACCGACGTCTCCAACATCATCGGCGCGAATATCCTCAACATCGCGCGCCAGGACTACGACCCGCAGGGTGCCAGCGTGACCATGCTCATCGCCGAGGAGCCGGTCGCGCCCGGCTCGACCGTCACCTCGACCGCACCTGGCCCGTTGCCCGAAACCGTGCTGGCGCACCTGGACAAAAGCCACATCACGGTCCACACCTATCCCGAGAGTCACCCGCACGACGGCATCTCGACCTTCCGCGCCGACATCGACGTGGCGACCTGTGGCGTGATCTCGCCGCTGAAAGCGCTGAATTATCTGATCCACAGCTTCGAATCCGACATCGTCACGGTCGACTACCGGGTGCGCGGATTCACCCGCGACGTGCGCGGGCGCAAGCACTACATCGACCACAAGATCACCTCCATACAGGACTACTTCAGCCGCGACACGCGCAACGCCTACCAGATGATCGATGTCAACGTGTACCAGGAAAACCTGTTCCACACCAAAATGTGTCTGAAGGAGTTCGACATCGACAACTACCTGTTCGGACTCAGCGCTGACGACTTGCCCGTACCCCAGCGGCGCAAGATCGAGCGTCGCTTGCGCAAGGAAATGCAGGAGTTGTTCTACGGGCGGAATTTGTAGGGTTTCAACCGATTGGCCGTCCGGGCGAGCGCCACGGTCCTGTTGCGGTATCCGACCGCGAACCAATTCCCCGGTCGGTCAAACCCGGTACGCCACCCACTTCATCACGCCGGCGGTGACCGCCATGGCGCCCCGAATGGGGGCCGGGAGCTTCGCGGCGCCAGATCGGGCGGCCAGTTCGGCGTGGCGGGCTTCGTCGGCTTTCATCTGCTCGACCACCGCGCGCGAGCGCTGATCGCCTTCGGGCAGGCGCTTGAGGTGGGTGTCCAGATGGGCTTCCACCTGACGCTCGGTGGCCTCGACGAAACCCAGGCTCCAGCGATCGCCGGCCAGCCCGGCAACCGCGCCCATGGCGAATGAACCGGCATACCAGAACGGATTGAGCCGACTGGGGTGGCTGCCCAGCGCGTCCAGACGCTCGGCGCACCAGCGCAGGTGATCGACTTCCTCGCGCGCGGCCTGCTCCATCTCGGCGCGCACTTCCGGCAGACGTGCGGTGACGGCCTGACCGGCGTACAGGGCCTGGGCGCAGACTTCGCCGGTATGGTTGATACGCATCAGCCCGGCCGCGTGCCGGCGGGCGGGCTGCTCCAGTTTGACTTCGGGCAGATCGGCGCCGGGCGCTTCGCGGTCGGCCGGCGGCGCCGGGGCCAGCGAAACGCGCAGGCCCTGGTCGAGTCGGGTAAAGATTCGGTCGAGGGTATTCATGCCGTGTATTTTAACGAACGTGGTGTGAGCGGACCCGATAAGGAAGCAGTTTTCAGGTTTCGGTCTTCAGCAGAACAGAATGGTGCGTTACGCCTTCGGCTCCACGCACCCTACGCGGATAATAGTGGTTTTGTAGGGTGTGTGAAGCGCAGCGAAACGCACCAGCAGGCTCTAACCCCTAAACCGAATTTCAGCCCGTCTCCAGATAATGCATGCTGAACAGCCCCTCGGGGTCGGTCCAGGTGGTAACCGGATGCAGGCCGGTGCCGCGCACCAGCTCTCTGAAACCGGCGATGGAGTACTTGTGACTGTTTTCGGTGTGAATGCTGTCGCCGGTGTCGAATTCGAACCGCTCGCCGCCCAGTTCGATTGTTGTCGGGCGCGACGCGACCAGGTGCATTTCGATGCGCTGCTGGTCGTCGTTGTATATGGCGCGGTGCTCGAAGGCTTGGGGTTCGATGGTCGCGCCCAGGTCGTTTTCCAGCCGGCGCAGCAGGTTGGTGTTGAACGCGGCGGTCACGCCCTCGCTGTCGTCGTAGGCGCGGACCAGGCGCGATTCGGGCTTGACCAGATCCACACCGATCAGCACGCCGCCGCCGGGCCCGGCGATGCGCGCCATCCGGGCCAGGAAGTCGTGCGCCTCTTCATGGGTGAAGTTGCTGATCGTCGATCCGGGGAAATACACCACGCGATGGCGCGCCGGCGGGTCCAGGTGCAAGGCCTCGTCCGGAATCGGCCGGGTGTAGTCGGCCTGAAGCGGCCGGATTTCCAGCTCCGGGAACTGCCCGGAAAGCGCGGCCACCGACTGGGCCAGCGCTTCGCCGGAAATCTCGATCGGCGTGTAGGCGCGCGGATGGGTCGCCTCCAGAATGATACGAATCTTGATGCCGGCGCCGGAGCCGAACTCGATGATGTGCGCATCCGGCCCGATGCAATCGGCGATTTCGGCCAGGTGCGCCTGGTGCAACGCCAGATCGGCGCGGGTGACGTAGTAGTCGTCGGTGTCGCAGATGGCCTCGAACAGCTCCGAACCGCGCTCGTCGTACAGATACTTGCACGGCAGCGATCGCGGCGTTGCCGCAAGTCCTTCGATGACATCGCGGGTGAACTGCTGCTTTTCATCCTGGTTCATTCAATGTCCCTTGCGAGCCGCGCACCGCTGAATTGCCAGCGGTCGACCGGGTAAAAGAAATTGCGGTAGCTGGCCCGGGCATGTCCTTTGGGCGTGGCGCAGCTTCCGCCGCGCAGCACCATTTGATTGGCCATGAATTTGCCGTTGTATTCGCCGATGGCCCCGGCGACCGGCTTGAAGCCGGGGTAGGGTGCATAGGACGATGCGGTCCATTCCCACACGTCGCCGAACATTGCGGCCGGTTGCTCGCCGTCGGCTTCGCCCGGTACCGTCGGGTGATAGCGCTCGCTGTCGGCGAAGTTGCCGTCGCAAGCCTGCGGTGCGGCAACGCTTTCCCATTCGGCTTCGGTCGGCAAGCGGGCGTTGGACCATTCGGCAAAGGCCTGGGCTTCGTAGAAGTTCAGGTGACAGATGGTTTCGGCCGGGTCGATCGCGCGCGGGCCGTCCAGTGTCAGCAACTGCCAGTCGCCGTCGAGGCGCGACCAATACATCGGTGCCTCGATCTCGTTTTCCTGCACCCAGGCCCAGCCATCGGCAAGCCACAGCAACGGGTCGCGGTAGCCGCCGGCGCCGATGAATTCGAGAAAATCGCCGCAGTTGACCGGGCGGTCGGCCAGCGCGAACCGGCTCGGCAGCCAGACCTGGTGGCGCGGGGTCTCGTTGTCGAAACAAAAATCCGCGCCGGTGGCGCCAATTTCGACCATGCCGCTGTCGAACTCGATGAAGCGCGCGGGCCGGGGCGCGGTTCGGCCGGCTTTCTGCCCACTGCCCATGCGCGGGGCCAGCGGGTTGAACGAGAAGGCGTGCTTGAGATCGGTCAGCAGCAGTTCCTGGTGCTGCTGCTCGTGATTGACGCCCAGTTCGATCAACGGCGCGATGCGCTGCAGGCACTCGTGGTCGCAGCCGCTGATCAGCTTTTCCATCGCCTGGTCGACGTGTTCGCGGTAGCGGCCCACCTCGGCGACATCGGGGCGCGACAGCAATGCCCGGCGAGGGCGCGGGTGTTGCCGGCCGACCGCGTTGTAATACGAGTTGAACAGCTCGGTGAAGGCCGGGTTGAAGCACTTGTGATCCGCGGCATTGGGTTCCAGCACGAAGGTTTCGAAAAACCAGGTCGTGTGCGCGCGATGCCACTTGGCCGGGCTGGCCTCGGGCATGGACTGCAGGTTCTGGTCTTCGGCGCCCAGCGAGGCGACAAGCCGTTCGGTGGCGCGCCGCACATCGGCCAGCCGGGCGGTCAGATGCTGCCGCAGGGCTTGCGATTCCGCGGGTGGGGGGCGAGATTGGGGATCGCCCACTGTGATTTCGGCACTATTGGACATACACATCCGTCTTCGTGGTTATTGCTTTGTGAGGTCGTTGTGCCTGGTTGGCCACGTCCCGATCATCCCGGGCGCCGCCCGGCGATGCTGACTATTAATGCTGAAAGCTGCGACCGCAGGCCGAGTGCCTTAGTCCGGGTTATTCATGAACAGACCGTAGCGGCAGGTCGGGTCATCAATAGTCCGGGCTCAGTCACACGATAATGCTACCATCCCGTGCGTCGAGCTTGTGAACCGGCCCCTGCCCGGCAGCGTCGGGTTCGACATTCCAATTCCAATGTTCACAGGAGCTTCGACGTATGAATTCATCACGCCGTTTGGGCACATGCATGTCCGCAATTCTCGTGCTCGTCCTGGCCGGCAACGTCTCGGCCGAGTGGGACGGGTCGGGCGAACTCGGTCTGGTGTTTGCACGCGGCAACAGCGATACCGATACGCTGAACACCAAGCTGAAGCTCGGCTACACCAACGAGGAGCGCTGGTCCAACACCACGGAATTGTCGTTCCTGCGCTCCGAAACCGAAGGCGAGCTGGATGCCAGCCGCTTCGTGTTCGACAACAATACCGACTATTCGTTGTCCGACGACAGCTTCGTGACCGGCGTCGGGCGTTACGATCGGGATCGATTCTCGTCGTTCAGGTTCCAGGCCTCGCTTGCCGTGGGCTACGGGCGCAAGCTGATCGACAACGAGCGCCAAAGCTTTTCCATCGAGGCCGGTCCGGGCGTGCGGCATACCGAAGCGCGCGATTCCGGCGACACCGAAACCGAACTGATCGGCCGGGCGGCGGCCGATTACCGCCTGAAGATTTCCGACAATGCCGAGCTGACCAACGAATCGCTGGTCGAAACCGGCAGTTCCAATACCTTCTTCGAAAACGAGCTCTCGCTGACCGTGGCGATCAACGATTCGATTTCGCTGAAAACCGGATTATCGGTGCGCCACAACACCAACGTGGAGCCCGGGCGCGACAAGACCGACTACCTGTCGACGGTCAATCTGGTTTACAGTTTCCTGTAACCGCCCGAAAGTCGACGCCGACGCCGTGTATTACCGCAAACACCTGTTCTTTTGCACCAACCTGCGGCCCGATGATGCGGACCGCCCGTCGTGCGCCCAATGCGGCTCGCCGGAGCTGCGCGCCTGGGCCAAGGCCAGGCTCAAGGAGCTCGACCTGGCCGGCCCGGGCAAGGTGCGGGCCAACACGTCCGGCTGCCTCGACCGCTGCGAGCTGGGCCCGGTACTCGCCGTGTATCCCGAGGGTGTCTGGTACACCTACATCGATGAGGACGACCTGGAGGAAATCATTCAGCGTCACATCATCGGCGGCGAGCCGGTCGAACGCCTGATGCTGCCGTCCGAACCGGTTGTCTAGTCTTATGCCCATACGCGGTCTGCCCGCACATCTTGTCAACCAGATCGCCGCCGGCGAAGTCATCGAACGGCCGGCCTCGGTGGTCAAGGAACTGGCCGAAAATAGCCTGGACGCCGGCGCCGACCGGATCCGCATCGACATCGACGGCGGCGGCGAGCGCAGGATTCGTATCACCGACAACGGCGGCGGCATTCCGCCCGACGAAATCGAACTGGCGCTTCAGCCGCACGCGACCAGCAAGATCAGTTCGCTGGAAGACCTGGAAGCGGTGGCGAGTCTGGGGTTCCGCGGCGAGGCGTTGGCCAGCATCGCGTCGGTCTCCCGGCTTTCGCTGGGCTCGCGCCCGGTCGATGCCGAATCGGGTATGCGGCTGGAATGCGACGGCGGCAAGGCCGGCGAGGTGGCGCCGTTCGCCACGCCGCCGGGTACGGTTGTCGAGGTCCGCGACCTGTTCTTCAACACCCCGGCCCGGCGCAAGTTCCTCAAGACCGAGCGCACCGAATACAACCACATCGACGAACTGGTCAAGCGCCTGGCGCTGGCCCGGATGGATGTGGCCTTCGAACTCCGGCACAACGGCAAGGCCAGCCGCAACCTGCCGGGCGCCAACGACGACCAGGCCCGGCTTGCGAGGGTCGAGCGGGTCTGCGGCGGCGATTTCGTCGATGCAGCATTGTCGATAGAAACCGAGCACAGCGGGCTGAAGCTGCACGGCTGGATCGCGCGCCCGGCGTTCTCGCGCTCGCAGGCCGACATGCAGTACTTCTTCGTCAACGGCCGGCTGGTGCGCGACCGGCTGGTCACTCACGCCATCCGCCAGGCTTACTCCGACGTGCTGTATTCCGGCCGCCATCCGGCCTACGTGCTGATGCTGGAAATCGATCCGGCCCGGGTCGACGTCAACGTCCACCCGCAAAAGACCGAAGTGCGTTTCCGCGACGGCCGGCTGGTGCACGACTTTCTGTTTTCAATGCTCAACCGCGCGCTGGCCGACACCCGTGCCGGCGCAGGCGGCGAGCACGCCACCGGCGCAGATCGATTTTCCGGCGCGTCGCAATCGGCAGGCGGACAGCATGGCGCGGGGCTGCGATCTTCCGGACTTCAATCTGCCGGGCAGGGCGGTCTTGGGCTGTCGGTTTCCGAATCGATCTCTCGATATGCGCAACTCGCGGCGACGGCCGGGAATGACGCCGGCAATGCGCAGGCAGGGGCACCCGATCAAGGTAAAGACATTCCGCCGCTGGGATTCGCCGTGGCCCAGATCCACGGCGTGTTCGTACTGGCCCAGAACGCGCACGGCCTGATCATCGTCGACATGCACGCCGCCCACGAGCGCATCACCTACGAGCGCATGAAGCTGGCCTGGAACGAGGACCGCATCCGCGCCCAGCCGATGCTGGTCCCCGAAACCCTAAGCTGCTCCACGCGCGAAGTCACCGCGCTTGAACAGCACAACGATGACCTCAAGCGCCTGGGCTTCGAACTCACCGCCGCCGGTCCCGAGAGCGTACTGGTCAGAGCCGTGCCCGCGCTGCTGGCCAGCGCCGACAAGGCCGGCCTGGTGCGCGACGTACTCTCCGACCTGGTCGAGTTGGGCCAGAGCAAGCGCGTCGAACAGGCCATAGACGAACTGCTGTCGACCGCCGCCTGTCACGGCTCGGTACGCGCGAACCGGGCACTCACCATCGAGGAAATGAACGGGTTGCTTCGCGACATGGAGCGGACCGAGCGGAGTGATCAGTGCAACCACGGCCGGCCGACGTGGGTGCAGTTGGATATGGCGCAGTTGGATAAGTTGTTCTTGCGGGGGAGGTAGGGAAAGCGGTTGGCTGGTTGGCTGGTTCGCTCGAGCAAAGCCACCGTCATTCCCGCGAAAGCGGGAATCCCGAGACCATGGTCATCAGATCGTTGTGCCCGGCCTCCACCGTCATTCCCGCGAAGGCGGGAATCTCGAGACCAATACCGTATTGTCAAGAATTCGCACCGACCTCCGGCCTGCCCTGTGCTTTGAATGACGCTATGTCTCAACGCGTGGCGTTGTCACTCCCGTTCTGCCCCCGGCATTCTCACTACTACCCCCGTCATTCCCGCGAAGGCGGGAATCTCGAGAACTTGCCCCCGGCCGCCGAAAACCGCAGGAACAATCGCCGACTTGCATATTCCCACCTTATTCACCACTCTTCCTACTGCGGCGCCGCCAGACCCTGCGTCTGCGGCGTTTTGCTCGGTCGCGGATCCTCACCGGACAGGCAAGTACGCCTCCGGTGCGCTCGGTCGCAAAACGCCACAGCCACAGGGCCTGACGACCCCTCGCGACGGAAGGGTGGTGAACAAGGCGGGATAGTGGGCCGTACCGCGACCGAAGCGTGGTAAATAAGACGGGCTCAGGGCTGATCGTAATGACCACCAATAGCGAAGATGTAAATGGACTTATCGTCAAATCGATAAATCAAACGGTCTTTCTGCGATATCCGCCTGGACCAGAGGCCAGAGAGGTTGTGCTTTAATGGCTCAGGTTTTCCCAAACCGGAAGACGGGTCGTCTGATCGCAGCATTTCCTTGAGCAGTTTGCACAAGGCCTTGTGCAAACGTTTGTCCTTTTCGCGCATGGCCTCGTACGCTTCCCAGGTATTACCCTCGAATACCAGTGATCTCATCCATTTGCTCGTCAGTCGGTTTATAGCCTTCCCCACGGGTATGGGTTTCCAGCGAGTCGGCAATCTGCTGCATGAGATTCCTGCTTTGGAGAACGTGAAGCGTCTCCTGTTCCCGCTCCCAGTCGTCAGCGCTCATCACCACGAAAGCCTCTCCGGCTCTTCGCGTCACCTTGAGCGGCTCATGCCTGCTAACGATCTGTTCTACAAAGGTTTTCAGGTTATCGCGGAATTTGTTTACGCTGACCGTATCCATAGACACCTCCTCATGTACGGAATTTCCGTACGAGTATACGCCAAGAGTCCTGGCGGCGGTTATTCCGTTGCGGCTTCGCCTCCACCCCGCTTTCCCTCCGTCATTCCCGCTTCTCCCCGTCATTCCCGCGAAGGCGGGAATCTCGAAACCAGCCCACCGAACATCCGAAAAGGCCGGCGAACACGTAGTGCCCTGAACGTGACTCGGTGAAGACTGATGGTTGCGCCAACCGACCCGGAAACGGGCCCGGCCGCACTCGTCCCGGTGCTGGAATCCTGAGTCAGAATCGGGTGCATTGAGCTGAGGGGCCTGTCGAACTTTACGCCAATCTGCGCACGGCGTATAAATGCTTATAAGTTAGGCGGACGAGACACTGAGAAACGCATGCACCGATTCATGGGCTTCATCGGGGGAGCCGCCCCCGGATCGCCGATGGGCTCGATGAGCGACCCGAACTGCGTAATACTTGGTGTCGCGTTCCTAGCGCTTCATAGCCACCGCCGTGATATTGTCTTGGAAAGATCAACGTCTCGTCAGGAGGTTCCCGTGAGCTCAATCCCACGCCCCGATCTCTCCACTCGACCGCAGCGAATGACCTGCGAATATACGGTCAACGCCAGGCCAGAAGAAGTCTTCGCCGCCTGGACGAAACGCTTCGACACTTGGTTCGCCCAGGCCGGAACGCTCACCATGGTGCCCGAGCCAGGGCGCCCATACTTCTTCTACAACCGGGATGACTGGGGCAGACATCCCCACTACGGCCGATTCCTCGATGTAAAAGAGAACCAGCTCATCGAAATGACGTGGATGACGGGAAACGGGACCGCCGAGGGAA
>JBBDSL010000068.1:0-34231 GCA_040904965.1 Wenzhouxiangellaceae bacterium | reverse complement strand
ACGAATGGATCGGGGCTTCGATCATTATCGGAGGTGGGTCATTTCGATCGTGGTGGTTGTGACCTGTCCGTTTGCTGAAAATGCTTCCGGATCCGGGTAGTGAGGGGGCTCAGGAGCCCATCCTGAGGCCTAGTGCATTTCCGCGCGCTGTGCGCGATCAGGCCACGGTGGCGCCCGCGCCCACGGTGCTGGAACCCGCTTCAGGGGAGGTTGTTCCAATGTTGCCGTCGGGGATGTAACCCCGACCTACCCATCTGCAGGGTGCGTCGCGCTTGCCGAGCGCGCCGTCGAGGCGTAGGTCGCGGTTACATCCGCGACGGAGGCGTTGGGCCAATGTTGCTGACGACACCGCGGCACGGAAGGGTAGTGAATAACCCAGCCTGCGCGCTCCGTCCGAGACCAGCCCACGGCGGCACCCACGCCCACGGTGCTGGAACCCGCTTCAGCAAACGGAAATCCCGATTGACCACGATCAGAACGACCCACCGCCGATAATCATCGAAGCCGGAATCGTGACATTGCCACTGAGCCAAAGAGGAACAGGGCGATCGTACAGAAAGATCCCGAATCAGCGCCATGATCACACACCAAACCACCTCCCCCGTCGACCCGCAGCAATGCCTTCTGCCGCCTGTAATGCGCATTTTTTGTTACTTTTTTGCAATCGAAAAAAGTCACTCGCATCAGCCAGCGCAGCTGGCGGCGAAACCGCCTTTGAAGTTGAAGTTGATAATAATAAGCTGTCGCACCCGGCCTGGGTGCCAAAAATCAGCGCGTGGCGAAACGGTTTTAGAAGTTGAAGTTAAACGTTGAAATTGAAAAACCTACTTCCCGATACAGAAAGAAGAAAAGATCTTCCCAAGCAATTCATCCGAATGCACATGCCCGGTAATCTCGCCCAACGCCTCGGCGGTACGTTTGAGCTCTTCGGCGGCGAGTTCGCCGGAGCCGGTCTGTTGCAGTACCTGCCTGGCGTCGTTCAGATGAGAGCAGGCCCGTTCGATTTGTTCGATGTGACGAGTGCGGGCGGTGAACTCGCCGAAACCCGGCTCGGCGATGTTGAAGCGTCGGGCAACGGCCTGGTCGAGCTGTTGCATGCCCTCGCCGGTCAGTGCCGAAAGGGCGATGGCGTTTTCCGCCGGTGCCCACGGTTGGTTCAGACGGTCGATCTTGTTGTCGATTCTTATGACCGGCACTTCGGTATTCGGTGGTACGCCGATATCGTGTTCGGCGACGTCGACCACCCATAACACCAGGTCGGCGTCGGCCAGTTCGGCCTGCGCGCGGCGAACACCTTCGCGCTCGACGATATCCTCGGTTTCGCGCAGGCCCGCGGTGTCGGCAATCGTCACCGGAATACCGGCCAGATGTATGGTTTCGCGCACCACATCGCGGGTGGTGCCGGGCACCTCGGTGACAATGGCGGCGTCGCGCTTGACCAGCGCATTGAACAGGCTGGATTTTCCGGCGTTCGGTTTGCCGACGATGGCAATGCGCAAGCCGTCGTTGAGCAGCTTTCCGGCGCGCGCATGGACGAGCAGCTGTTCGGTTTCCTGAATCAATGACTGGACCCGGCCGGTCACATCGCCTTCGGCCAGAAAGTCGATTTCCTCGTCGGGGAAATCCAGCGCGGCTTCGACGTAGACGCGCAGCTCGACGACACGGTCGGCCAGCGCGTGAACCTGGCGGGAGAACACGCCTTCAAGGCTTCGGGTCGCGGCGCGCGCGGCCTGCTCGCTGGAAGCGGCGATCAGGTCGGCGATGGCTTCGGCCTGCGCCAGATCGAGCTTGTCATTGAGGTAGGCGCGCTGGCTGAATTCCCCGGGCCCGGCGCGACGGGCACCGGCAGCAACGCAGGCGCGCAGCACCATTTCAAGCACAACGGGCGAGCCGTGAAGCTGGAGCTCGAGGACGTGTTCGCCGGTAAACGAGTGCGGCGCGGGAAAGTACAGCGCCAGCCCGCGGTCTATGGGCAGGCCTTCGGCGTCGACGACCTCAACCAGGCGTGCATGGCGCGGCTCGGGCAGCCTGCCGATCAGACGCCGGGCCAGTTCATCCAGCGAAGCGCCGGAGATACGCACGACGCCAACACCCCCGCGACCGGGCGGCGTGGCGATGGCGCATATGGTTTCAGTCATGCCCAAGAGGAAACCTCAGCAATACGTAGCGAGCGCGCAGTAGTTTTGCTGGTGTTTCCTAGGCGCGGGCGCGCACTTCTTCGGCATCGATCTGGCGCAGGATGTACCACTGCTGGGCCAGCGAGATGCCGCTGTTGGAGGCCCAGTACAGCACCAGGCCGGCCGGGAAGAATGCAAACAGCACCGCGAAGGCAACCGGCAGGAATTGCATCATCTTGCGCTGCATCGGGTCCATGCCGGCCATAGGCGTCAGACGCTGGGTGATGATCATGAATGCGCCGTTGACCACCGGCAGGATGAACAGCGGATCGGGCTTGCTCAGATCCGGCACCCACAGAAAGCTTGCCTGGCGAAGCTCCACGGATTCGAGCAGCACCCAGTACAGGGCGATGAAAATCGGGATCTGGACCAGGATGGGCAGACAGCCACCCAGCGGGTTGACCTTTTCCTTCTTGTAGATTTCCATCATGGCCTGACCGAACTTCTGCCGATCATCGCCATAGCGTTCCTTGAGCTGCTGGATTCTCGGCTGCAGTTTGCGCAGCTTGCCCATGGAACGGAACTGTGCCTGGGTGAGCTTGTAGAACGCCAGCTTGATCAACAGCGTCAGCAGAATGATCGCCAGACCCCAGTTCCGGACGAAATCGTGGATATGGTCGAGCAGCCAGAACAATGGCTTGGAAAATATGGTAAAGATGCCGTAGTCCACAGTAAAGCTCAGGCCCGGTGCAACGTCATCAAGCAGGTTCTGGTTCTTGGGCCCGGCGAACAGCCTGGATTCGAATACGTGGCTTGCACCAGCCGCGACCGGAACCGGAGTGGACGTAAGTGTCACGGCATAGCGATTCGGCGTCTGGCGGTCGATCAGGCGCGTGGTGTACTGCGCCGATTGATCGGCCGGCGGAATCCAGGCGCTGAGAAAATAATGCTCGACCATGCCGGCCCAGCCACCGGTGATGGTGTTGCGGTAGACCTCTTCACCGAAGTCCTTGAACTTGAGCTTCTGGAATTTTTCTTCGGGGCTGTAGACCGCCGCGCCGTTGTAGCTGATGCGTTCGGGGTTGGTGAATGCCATACCGCCGGACCCGGACCCGCCGGCGCGCTGCAGTCGAAGGTAGCGACTGCCTTCCCAGGCAGTGCTGTCCTGGTTGCGGACTTCGAAGCGATGCTCGATGACGTAGTCGTCACGACGGAATATCCAGGTCTGGATTACCTCCAGACCATTGTCGTCGCTCCAGGTCAGCGGCACTTCCACCTGATCAGCGCCCGGGGCGAGTTCGTAGTGGTGGCGGTCGAAACTGTATGTCGTGGTGTGATTGGGGGCACGGCGGTCCGGATCGATCAGGCCGGCCTGGGCAATGTGAAAGTTGCCCATTTCCTCGCTGAGCAGTTCAAACGGTTCATCCGGATCGTCGACGCTAACCGGATAGGTCTTGAGTTTGAGACTGGTCAGCGAACCACCGGTCGGGTCGATCTTGACTGCCAGCAGATCGGTTTCCACCTCGATGCGTGCGCCGGATCGAGCCACGGCCGCGTTCGGCACCGTCTCATCGACGCGCTCATCGCGCCCGGGATCTGTCCGCGGTCCTGCCTGGGGCAACTCGGGGAGATCGGAATCCTGGTCGTCGCGCTCGCTGCGATCGATTTCGGTCCGGCTGTCAACCGGAACATCTTCAAGTTGCCTCTGGGCCGGGTCGGAGAAATCGCTTTTCCACTCGACATACATCATGAAGCCGAGAAAGGCGAGCAGAAGCAGCAACAGCGTTCGGGTATTCATGGCGATTCAAACCGTAACCAGAGTTGATCAAGAGCGAGTTTCAGCATGTGGGAATCCGCAGTCACCGCCGGTGGCCTGGCCAGCACGATGTAGTCGGCCGGGCGCAACTGCTGCCGGCGGAGACGAAACGTTTCGCGGGCCACACGCCGGATACGGTTGCGGTCCACGGCCCGGCGGGCGACTCGTTTGGCGATGGCCAAACCCAATCGCGGAGCGCTCGCGGACCGCTCGGCCCAGTGAATGCGAAAATAGCGGTTTGATTCGACTTGCCGGGCATCGAAGACTCGCTTGAACTCGACGCCGGACAACAATCTGGCTTCGCGCGGGAAACCCGCCGCAGTCATGCCGGGGTCCCGTGCGTCCGGTCGCCTGCCAATTCGCAGCGCGCTTGCCGTGACGCTTGTTGTGACAATCGCCGCGGCGCTTGTCGTGACAAGCGCAGTAACAATCGCCTCAGCGACCGGGTCAGGCCGACAGGCGCTTTCTGCCGCGAGCGCGGCGGGCGTTGATGATCGCGCGACCGGAGCGCGTGGCCATGCGGGCGCGGAAGCCATGACGGCGGGCGCGCTTGAGTCGGCTCGGCTGGAAAGTACGTTTCATGATGCAAATACCTCGGGCAAAAAAGTTTCGGTGACGCCACAGCTTCGGGCGGCGCCAGCGACTAAAAAGAGCGAGATTATACCTGTTTGCGAGGGGGAAACGCAACCAGGGTAACCCTGAAACTCTGAACAAATCCGCGCGCGCCACCCGTGCAGAGTTGTTCAGAGGTTTCCTGGATCCCATCACCGGCAATTCGCCGCCGGCGAATGCTGCGCATGTATTTGGCGACACGTATACTCTCAGACCATACTCTGCTGCGAAACCCGGGCCGGACAGACAAAAGTTGAACAATCCGACGACATTGTGGAAACGTTGTCTCGAACGCCTCGAGCATGAGATTGCACTTGAAGAAGTCAACACCTGGCTGCGCCCCCTGCAACCGGAGTTGATCGGCTCCGAGCGGGTCCGGCTGCTGGCGCCCAATGATTTTGTCTGCGAGCAGGTCAACGAACAGTATCTTTCGCTGATTCGCGATTTCTTCGCCACCAACGGTTACGACAAGGGCAGTATCCAGGTCGTGGTCGGCGGCAACGGAAAGCAACCGGCGCGACCGTCCGGATCACGTTCCGGCAAGGGCTTTACCTCGGGCCTGGACGAGCGCTACCAGTTCGAGAATTTCGTCCTGGGCAAATCCAACGAACTCGGATTCGCCGCCGCCCAGCAAGTTACCCAGGATCCCGGCAAGGCCTACAACCCGCTGCTGCTCTACGGCGGCACCGGCCTGGGCAAGACGCATCTACTGCATGCCATCGGCCACAAGCTGGCCGAGCGCAATCGGGATTTCAAGATCGTCTATCTGCACTCGGAAAAATTCGTCAGCGAAATGATCCACGCACTGCGGCACGCATCCATTGACGCCTTCAAGGCGCGTTATCGTTCGGTGGACACGCTGCTGATCGACGATATCCAGTTCTTTGCCGGCAAGGACCGGTCGCAGGAGGAGTTTTTCCACACCTTCAATGCGCTGCTGGAGTCGCGCCAGCAGATCATCCTGACCTGCGATCGTTATCCGAAGGAGGTCGAAGGGATCGAGACGCGCCTGCGATCGCGTTTCGGCTGGGGTCTGTCGGTGCCAATCGAGCCGCCCGACTTTGAAACCCGGGTCGCCATCCTGATGAAAAAGGCGATGGAGGCCGGTCTGGACCTGGATGAGAACGTCGCGATGCTGATCGCGCGGCGCATGCGGTCCAACGTGCGCGATCTGGAAGGAGCTCTGAATTCGCTGATCGCCAATGCGCGCTTTTCCGGTCGCACCATCGACGAGGACTATACGCGCGAAATCCTGCGCGACGTGTTGGCCGTCCACGATCGTCAGGTCACGCTTGAAAACATCCAGAAAGTGGTCGCGGCGCATTACCACTTGCGCGTGACCGACCTGCTTTCGAAACGACGAACGCGAAACATCGCGCGACCGCGCCAGATGGCGATGTTCCTGGCCAAGTCGCTGACCCGGCATTCCCTGCCTGAAATCGGCGAGGCATTCGGCGGCCGGGACCATACCACCGTGCTGCACGCGTGTCGTAAAATCGAGAGCTTGTGCGAAACGGAAGCCAGACTGCGTGAGGATCGAGCAAAGCTGTTGAGGGAACTGGCGGGATAAACCTGTTGACCGCGCTGGAAAAAAGCTGTGGATAACATGGGGACAATACACAGGCTCGATTTCGTCCCGTGTTTATCCACAGCTTGCAAAGCGCTGCGTACAATGGCGAAAATTTTGTAATTGATTGATAAAACTGGTTTTTTTTGGTTTTTTTGCTTGTCCACAGGCGTTACTATTACTGGTTTTTTTTAATTGGGTTCATAAAAACAACAGATGGCCGAAACCTAGGAGTTGCCATGAAGTTTTCCATCCAACGCGAAGCGCTGCTGGTACCGATCTCGCAAGTAGTCGGCGTTGTGGAGCGCAGACAAACGCTGCCAGTGCTGGCCAACTTCCTCCTCGAGGTCGATGACGACGGGCTCAAGATCACCGGTTCGGACATGGAGGTCGAAATGGTTGGCGAGGTTTCGGCCGAAGTCGCGCAGCCGGGCAGCGTGACGGTGCCGGCACGCAAGCTGGTCGATATATGCAAGGCTTTGCCCGAAGGCGTGCGACTGGATGTGCAGCTTAACGGTGAAAAACTCGCGGTACATGCCGGGCGGAGCCGCTTCACGCTGGCTACCCTGCCGGCTGCGGAATTCCCGTCCGGTGAGGCCGGCGACGACGCCGACCGGTTGACCGTTTCCGAGCAGCGGCTCGGGTGGCTGCTGGAAAAGACCTCGTTCGCAATGGCCAATCAGGACGTGCGCCATTACCTCAACGGCTTGCTGATGGAATTCCGCAACGGGATGCTGCGCGCCGTGGCCACCGACGGCCATCGCTTGGCGCTGGCCGAGATTGAAGCCGATGTCCAGGGCGACGGACGTTCGCTGATCCTGCCGCGCAAGGGGGTGGTGGAGCTGGCGCGGATTCTGTCGCACGAGGACGAACCGGTGGAAATCGCGCTCGGCAACAACTTCGTTCAGGTCCGCCGCCGCGGGCTGACGTTGACCAGCAAGCTGATCGACGGGCGCTTCCCCGATTACGAAGCGGTGATTCCGATGAGCCAGGACAAGGGCATGACACTGGTCCGCCAGGACTTCATCCGCGCGTTGCAGCGGGCGGCTATCCTGTCGAACGAAAAATACCGCGGCGTACGAATTGAATCCAACGACGGAACCATCCGCATCATCGCGCACAACCCGCAGCAGGAAGAGGCCACCGAGGAAATTGAGGCCGAGCACAACTACGACGGCCTGGTCGTGGGCTTCAACGTCAACTACCTGCTCGACGCGTTGGGCTCCATCGACGGCGACAAGGCGCGGTTGTCGCTGAAGGGTGCCGATAGCTCGTGCCTGATTACCGCGGTGGACACGGATGACGTGCGGCAGGTGGTCATGCCGTTGAAGCTGTAGGGCGGTTTCGGCCCGCCCGGGACCGACGTGCACTTCGGCTAGGTGCGACGGCGTTTTATTTCAGCATTCAACTTCAAAGGCCGTTTCGCCGCCAGCTGCGCTGGCTGATGCGAGTGACTTTTTTCGGTTGCAAAAAAAGTAACCAAAAATGCGCTTTAGAGGCAGCAGAAGGCATTGCTGCGGGTCGATGGGCGCGGTGGTTTGATGTGCGATCGTGGCGCCGATCCGGGATCTTTCTGTACGTTCAATGTGTTCGTCTTTGGCTCAGTGGCGACGAGAAGATTCCGACTTCGATGATTATCGGAGCTGCGATCGTGTTGATCGTGGTGGTTGTGACCTGTCCGTTTGCTGAAGATGCTTCCCTATCGGATTCGTGAGTGGGTTCGGGCGCGCTTGTCAGGCACGGCGCATCCAGGCCGGCCTTGTTTCACCACCTTGCCTGCTGCTGCGTGTCGTTCGGGCGCAAGGTATTCCAATATTTTCGTCGGGGATGTAACCCCGACCTACCCATCTGCAGGATGCATCGCGCTTGCCGGACGCACCGTCGAGGCGTAGGTCGCGGTTACATCCGCGACGGAGGCGTTGGGCCTATGTTGCTGACAACACCTCGCCACGGAAAGGTCGTGAATAACGCGGCAACATTGGAGCAACCTCCCCTGAAGCGGGTTCCAGTGCCGTGGGCGGGAGTGCTACCGTGGCTTGATCGCGCACAGCGCGCGCAGATGCACAAGGCCTCAGGATGGGCTCCTGAGCCCACTCACTACTCGGATCCGGAACCGTCTTCAGAGAACGGGCAGGAAGCAATAGCCACGATCGAAACGACCCACCTCCGATAATGATCGAAGCCCCGATTCCTTCGTCGGCACCCAGCCAAAGAAGATCACGTCAAACGTACTGAAAGATCTTGGGCCGGAGCCCGGTGACTTACACCTAACCACCCAACCCCTCCGGCCGCCACTTCAAATAGCTGCCGCTTGTAAAGCGCATTTTTGGTTACTTTTTTGCAATCGAAAAAAGTCACTCGCATCAGCCAGCGCAGTTGGCGGCGAAACAGGTTTTGAAGTTGGCGTTGAAGTTGAAAATAAAATAAGAACTCCACATGCCATGCGCTTACCATTGCATCTGATCGAAATCGAAAGCCAGCCCCATTTGCTGCTCACCGCCCTCCACATCGAGAATTTCCGCAACCTTGAATCGGTGACGCTTGCGCCGGCGCCCGGGCTGAACTGGCTGTATGGCGAAAACGGTGCCGGGAAGACCAGCGTGCTGGAGGCCATCCATGTGCTGGCTCGCGGCCGGTCGTTTCGGGCCAGCAGCATCTCGCCGCTGATTCGCGACGGCAGCAAGCAGTTTCGGGTCGTGGCCAGGACGCAAGATCCCGACGGGCACGCTGGCGTGGAGCGCAGCGCTTCGGAATGGACCGGGCGGATCAACCGGCAGGCGTGCACGAAGATGAGCGAGTTCGCACGGATGTTGCCGCTGGTGCTGGTAGATCCCGAGAACCATGAATTGGTCGAAGGCGCGCCGGCAGTGCGTCGGAGCTTTCTCGATTGGGGATTGTTCCACGTGGAACAATCGTATCTGGTCGACTGGAGACGGTATAGCCGGTTGCTTCGGCAGCGAAACGCCGCGCTGCGCAGCCAGGCGGCCCCGCCGCTGCTCGGCGCGCTGGAGCAACCCATGGCCGAAGCAGCGGCGGCGGTGGAAGAACTCCGCGACCGCTATGTTCGGTCATTGCAGAGAAAACTGGAGGGCTTGCAAGACGAGCTCCAGTTTCACGTGGGCGAAATCGGCCTAGCTTACCGACCCTCGGGCCGCACTGCGGAGGAGTACATGGACAAGTGGCGCGAGACCCGGGGGCGCGACCTGGAGCAGGGGTTTACGCGCGACGGTCCGCACCGGGGCGATCTGTCGGTACGTGCCGGCGAGCGCATGGCGGCGCCACGTCTGTCTCGGGGCCAGATGAAGCTGGTGGCGTTGATGCTCAAGCTCGCGCAGATGGGTCTGGCCCGAAGCGCGGATTGTGAGCCGGTATTATTGCTGGACGATCCGGTCTCCGAACTGGATGCCTACCACCTCGATCGGCTGCTGGATTGGCTCGGCGATCAACCCAACCAGGCCTGGATCACGGCGGTTGAACGGCCGGCGGAGCCCGGTGCCGGAATGTTCCACGTGGAACAGGGAGAAATCCATGGGGTGCTATAATCAGGGGTGGTAATTCAAACTGTTAATTCAACGTCATTTCGGAGCGCCGCAACCTGGGGAGCCTCTGAGCAGCTCCGCCCGGGGCGGAGTGTTGTTCGGCCAATCCCTGGCCAGCAGGCGGTGTCTGCGTATTGGCGTTTGACCTCTCCCGACCGGAATCCAGAATGACCGAAAACTATTCGTCCGACAGCATCAAGGTACTCAAGGGGCTCGACGCGGTTCGCAAGCGTCCGGGCATGTACATTGGTGATACCGACGACGGAACCGGCCTCCACCACATGGTGTTCGAGGTCGTCGATAACTCCATTGATGAAGCCCTGGCCGGGCATTGCGACCGGATCACAGTCCGGCTGCACGAAAACGGCGCGGTCAGCGTCGTCGATAACGGCCGCGGCATCCCGGTGGACATGCACCACGATGAAGGCAAGTCGGCAGCCGAAGTCATCATGACCGTATTGCACGCCGGCGGCAAATTCGACGCCAGTTCGTACAAGGTTTCCGGCGGTCTGCACGGGGTGGGTGTTTCGGTGGTCAACGCGCTGTCGGAGCGGCTGGAGCTGACGATTCACCGCCAGGGCAAGCGTTGGCAGCAGGTCTACAGCATGGGGGTGCCCGAATCGCCCATGGAGGCCAACGCCGACAGCGACCAGACCGGTACCGAGATCCGGTTTCTTCCGAGCCGCGAAATCTTCGCCGATGTCGAGTTTCACTACGACATCCTGGCGCGCCGGCTGCGCGAACTCAGCTTCCTCAATTCCGGGGTTGCGATCGAGCTGATCGATGAGCGCAGCGACAAGCACGACCTGTTCGAGTACGAAGGCGGCATCCGGTCGTTCGTCGAGCACCTGGGCACGAAGAAGTCGCCGTTGCACCCGAACGCCCTGCATTTCGAGGCCGAGAACAACGAAATCACCGTAGAAGCCGCGCTGCAGTGGACCGATGCCTACCAGGAAAGCGTGTACTGCTTTACCAACACCATTCCGCAACGCGATGGCGGCACCCATCTGGCCGGGTTCCGTGCCGGGCTGACCCGGACGCTGAACCATTACATCGAGGAAAGCGGGCTGGCGAAGAAGGCCAAGATCCAGGTCACCGGCGACGATTGCCGCGAAGGCCTGATTGCCGTGCTGTCGGTGAAAGTGCCCGACCCGAAGTTTTCCTCGCAGACCAAGGAAAAGCTGGTCTCGAGTGAAGTCAAGGCCGCCGTAGAGGCAACCTTGTCGGAGCAGCTTCGCGACTTTTTGCTTGAAAATCCACAGGATGCGCGCAGCATCGCGTCCAAGGCCATAGAGGCCGCGCGAGCCCGGGAAGCCGCGCGCAAGGCGCGCGACATGACCCGCCGCAAGGGCGTGCTGGATGTTGCCGGCCTGCCCGGCAAGCTGGCCGACTGCCAGGAAAAGGACCCCGCCCTTTCCGAACTGTTCATCGTCGAGGGCGACTCGGCCGGCGGCTCGGCCAAACAGGGCCGCAACCGCCGGTTCCAGGCCATTCTGCCGTTGAAGGGCAAGATCCTCAACGTCGAAAAAGCGCGTTTCGACAAGATGCTGGGCTCGGCCGAGGTCGGCACCCTGATCACCGCGCTGGGCACGGGCATCGGCAAGGATGAATTCAACGTCGACAAGCTGCGTTACCACCGCATCATCATCATGACCGACGCCGACGTCGACGGTTCGCACATCCGCACGTTGTTGCTGACGTTTTTCTACCGCCAGATGCCGGAGCTGATCGAACGCGGCTATATCTATATCGCGCAGCCGCCGCTGTTCAAGATCAAGCAGGGCAAGCAGGAGTGGTACCTGAAGGACGAAAACGAAATGGTGCGCTACCTGATCGATCGCGCACTCGACGGCGCCCGCCTGTTGCCCGGCAACGAACAGCCGCCCATCCATGGCGATGCGCTCAACACGCTGCTGACCGACTTCCATACCGCCAGTCTTGCCGCGGCCCGTCTGGAGCGTCGTCACGATGCCACGGTTATCAATCAACTTGTTGATTTTAAACCATTTTCATTGGAATCGAACTTCGACGTCGAAGGCTGGATGGCGCGCTTCAAGCTTCGTCTGGAAGGCGCTTCCCCAGCCGGAGTGCGCTGGAGTCTGACCAAGCTCGAAAACGGCGGGGTCGTGATCAGCCGCGTCAGCCAGGGCATCAGCCAGGATACGGTGCTGGACGCGACCTTCTTCCAGGGCAACGAATATCGCTCGCTGGCCCGAATCGGCGCGGCGGTTCACGACCTGATCGGCGAAGACGCACGCATAGAGCGCGGCAACCAGCAATACCCGGTACGCCGCTTCACCGATGTCTACCGCTGGCTGATGGAAGAAAGCAAGAAGGGCCGCAGCTTCCAGCGCTTCAAGGGTTTGGGTGAAATGAACCCGGATCAGCTATGGGAAACCACGGTAAACCCGGAGACCCGCCGCCTGTTGCGGGTGACGATCGAGGATGCGGTAGCCGCCGATGCCATCTTCGCCACGCTGATGGGCAGCGAGGTCGAGCCGCGGCGCGACTTCATCGAAACCAACGCACTGAACGTGGCCAACCTGGATATCTGACCGCCTGGGGCATTGGCCGGAAAGACTTGAAACCGCAGATTCCGCAGATGTACGCAGATTAGGGCAGGACACGAAGAGCACGAAGAAGGCACGAAGTTCACAACGTTGGGGTTTAATCTGCGTGCATCTGCGGAATCTGCGGTTGCGCTTCTACCTCTGCGATGCGCGTACGGCCGATTCGAGCACGGCCTTGAACTGATCGTCGTTGTCGACGCGTTCCACCGAGCCGATGATGCCTTCCAGCGCATCTGCAATCCTGCCGGGGCGCAGGATGGCGTCGATGCGTTCCGCGGCGCAGTCGTAACGGTCGGCCAGGTCCGCCATGTTGCGATCGAATTGGCGCTTTCTTGCGAACAACCCGAGATCCAGGTAGATGACCGCATCCAGCGCACCGCCGGCGCGCCGGATCTCCGATTCAATGGTGGCCTGGCGCATGAAGGCCTTGTCGACGCGGTTGCGCGTCGGGGTCCAGCGATCAGGCCGCTCCGCCAACAGCACCAGCGGGCGTTCGACCTGCTTGAGTTCCGACAGCAGCGGCAGCCAGCGCGCCTTTGCCGGGTCCCCGGCGTTGCCGAGCAGGTCGACCTGGATGAGCAGCGGTGGCTTCATGCCCGGCCGAGTCTGGCCACGTCGGCGATGCGCAGGAACAGTGAGCGCAGCCGATGCAGCAACGACAGCCGATTGTGTTTCAGCACCTCGTCGTCAACCATCACCATCACGTCATCGAAAAACCGGTCCAGCGCCGGACGCAGCGCGGCCAGGCGGCTGAGTACTGCGGGGTAGTCACGCGCTTCAAGAAGCGCATCCAGTGAACTTTCCACCTCAACAACTTCGCTGAACAGGGTCTTTTCTGCATCGATCTCCAGTGAATCAATATCGATTTCCGAATAACTCTCCTGGCCGGCCTGCTCCAGCAGATTGGCCGCGCGCTTGTTCGCCGCGATCAGGCTTTCGACTTCGGGGTCCTCGGCGAACGCCTGAACGGCCTGGGCGCGATCGGCGAAATCGGCCACTGATCCGCCGCTGCCGGCGGTCACTGCGTGCAAGGTGTTGGTCTCGATACCGCGCTCGGAAAGGTGTGAGCGCAAGCGCTCGTCGATGAAGCGGCGGATCTCGACGCGGCACGCTTCGGTCACCGGCACCCGGGTTTCCAATGCGGTGGCCGTCCTGGCAATCAGCGCGTCCAGCGACAGCGGACACCGGGATTGCTCCAGGATTCGCGTGACCGCCAGGCCGGCACGCCTGAGCGCGAACGGGTCCTTGCCGGCCTTGGGTTTCTTGCCCGCGGCGAATACGCCGACCAGCGAGTCCAGCCGGTCGGCCACCGCCAACGCGCGCCCGGCCGCATCGCCGGGCAATTCGTCGCCGGCGTGGCGCGGCAGATAATGCGATTCGATGGCCGCGGCCACCGCATCCGGTTCGCCGTCGGCCTGCGCATAGTATCGGCCCATGATGCCCTGCAGTTCGGGAAACTCGCCGACCATCTCGGTCATGAGATCGCACTTGCAAAGCAGCGCGGCGCGGGCGCAAACGGACGGATCGGCGTCGAACGCCGGGGCCAGTTCGGCCGCCAGCGACTCCAGCCGCCGGGACTTGTCGGCCAGACTCCCGAGCTTTTCCTGGAACAGCATTTCGTCTAGCCGTTCCAGCCGATCGGCCAGCCGGCGCTGGCGATCCTGCCGGTAGAAGAATCGCGCATCGGCCAGCCGCGGGCGAATCACGCGCTCGAAACCGTGAATCATCAGCTCCGGCTGTTCGCTCTCAAGGTTGGCCACGGTGATGAAACGCGCGGCCAGTTCGCCTTCGCGCGTGAACAGCGGGAACGATTTCTGATGTTCGCGCATGGCACTGATCAATGCTTCGGCCGGCACCTCCAGGAAGGCTTCGTCGAACGACCCGACCACCGCGACCGGCCATTCGACCAGCCCGGTGACTTCATCCAGCAGCGCCGTCTCGGTCTGCGTTGCCAGCCCGGCCGATTCGGCGCAGGCCTGCACCTGCTCGGCGATACGCGCGCGGCGCGCGGCATGATCGGCGATCACGAAAGCATTTTTCAGCACGGTTTCATATTCGGCGGCATTGGCAATCGGGTGCTCGCCCGGGGCATGAATACGGTGGCCGCGGGTTTCGCGCCCGGCTTGCAGCCCGAACAGGGAAACCGGCACAACATCGGTGCCGTGCAGCGCGACCAGCCAGCGCACCGGTCGCAGGAACCGATCGGAGCGGTCCGACCAGCGCATGCTGCGCGCGCCGGCCATTTCCCGGACGACCGTCACGAGCATCTCCGGCAGCAGTTCGGCCAGCGACTTGCCGGGCTGCTCGATCTCGGCGTACAGCCAGCGGCCTTGCTCGTTCTCGATCCGGTCGAGCTGGCCGACTTCCAGCCCAACGCTGCGCGCAAAACCTTCGGCCGCCCGGGTCGGATTGCCGTCGGCGTCGAAAGCGGCCTTTTCCGCCGGGCCCTTGCGTTCCAGCTTACGGTCGGGCTGACGTCGCGCGACATCCCCGGCGATCACGGCAAGCCGCCGCGGCGTGGCCAGCCAGCGCACGCTTGTGTCGTCTTCCAGCAGCCCGGCGTCGGCGAGCTGCCTGCCGATGCCGGACTTAAGCATTTCGGCCTGACGCACCAGCGCCCGGGCGGGGATTTCCTCGCAGCCCAATTCAATCAGCAGCGTCTCGCTCATGCCGCTTCCCCTTCGCCGTTGCTCTTGCCTTGACCGACCGGAAAGCCCAGCGATTCGCGCCGGGCATAATAGGCTTCGGCCACCATTCGCGAGAGGTCGCGGATGCGCAGGATATAGCGCTGGCGCTCGGTCACCGAGATTGCCTGCCGCGCGTCGAGCAGATTGAAGGTATGCGAGGCCTTCAGCACCTGGTCGTAAGCCGGCAGCGGCAGGTCGTCCCCGACCAGAGATTTCGCCGCTTTCTCGGCATTATCGAACGCATCGAACAGCGCCCGTGTATCGGCTTTCTCGAAATTGTAGGTCGACTGCTCGACCTCGTTCTGGTGAAACACGTTGCCGTAGGTCACGGTACCGTTGGGCCCTTCGGTCCAGACCAGGTCGTAGACGCTTTCCACACCCTGGATATACATCGCCAGGCGTTCGAGGCCATAAGTCAGCTCGCCCATCACCGGCCGGCACTCCAGCCCGCCGGCCTGTTGGAAATACGTGAACTGGGTGACCTCCATGCCGTTGAGCCAGACTTCCCAGCCCAGCCCCCAGGCGCCCAGCGTCGGCGATTCCCAGTTGTCTTCGACGAACCGGATGTCGTGGATCTTCGGATCGATGCCGACCGCCTCCAGCGAGCCCAGGTACAACTCCTGGAAATCCAGCGGCGACGGCTTCATCACCACCTGGTACTGGTAATAGTGCTGCAGCCGGTTCGGATTCTCGCCGTATCTGCCGTCGGTGGGCCGGCGGCACGGCTGCAGGTAGGCCGCGTTCCACGGCTCCGGCCCGATGGCGCGCAGGAATGTGGCCGGGTGAAAGGTGCCGGCGCCGACTTCCAAGTCCAGCGGCGCGGTCAGCACGCAGCCCTTGCTTGACCAGTAATCGTCCAGCGTGCGAATGAAATCCTGAAAATTCACGGGTTTGACGGCCAGATAGTGCGAATCGACAAGTATACCTTTGACCCTGACCCGGGTCAGCAGACCCGAGCGCTGCAACCTCCGGAAATGCCCGCAGGTGGGCGTCGCCGCGTACCGGCGAAGCGTATTCATGATGCAGTTACGCCCACAAACGTTTTGTGTTCTCATTGAATGCCCCCAATCGAGTGCGAACCCATTGGACAGACCCGAACTGATCATCGTCAAGACCGGCCAGGCGGTGCCCGAAGCGCGTGCCGACGGGCGGGATTTCGAGCACTGGTTCGCCCGCGGTCTGGGCAGCGACCTGTTCGATTTCCTCACGGTTCGTGTCGACCACGGCGAAGTGCTGCCGCCGATCGAATCGCTGGATCACTCGCCGGCCATTCTGGTGACCGGATCGCCGGCGATGGTTAGCGACCGCCTGGACTGG
Organism: Wenzhouxiangellaceae bacterium; assembly: GCA_040904965.1. Taxonomy (GTDB): domain Bacteria; phylum Pseudomonadota; class Gammaproteobacteria; order Xanthomonadales; family Wenzhouxiangellaceae. Next base: position 18,006 of record JBBDSL010000068.1, on the reverse strand, counting down.
TCGGAGGCAACCGCGCGATGGCTGGCTCAGGCGCATGCGGCAGCGCTGCCCATCCTGGGCGTGTGCTACGGCCATCAATTGCTGGCCCATGCGCTTGGCGGCAAGGTGGGCCCCAACCCGAATGGCCGTGCGATGGGGCGGGTTATGGTCGACTTCGCCGATGCCGCAGATCCCCTGATCGGACCATTCGCTCCAGCGGCCGCGTTCAACGTCAGCCATGTCGAGGTCGTATTGACCCCGCCCGACGGCGCGCGTGTGATCGGCAGTGCGCGGCACGACCCGTACCACGCGCTGTTCTTCGGCAACCGATCCTGGGGCGTGCAGTTCCACCCTGAATTCGACGGGCCGATCATGCGCGCCTACATCCAGGCCCGCTCCGGGCCGCTGCAGGCCGAAGGCCAGGATCCGGCCGCGTTGATCCAAGACCTGGACGACAATCCCAACGGCAGCGCTTTCCTGGCCCGGTTTGCCGAACTGGCACGGGCTTGATCCATGCCAATAACCATGGCGATGTCGCATCGTAAGATCAACGAGAATCCGGCGCATTGCCGTACTGGGACCAGCCAATGAATGAAAGCACGCGACAAGCGCCCACGCTCCGGTTTCTCGGCGCCACCGGTACGGTCACCGGTTCGAAGTTTCTGCTTGAAGTCGCGGGCCGGAAGATCCTGATCGACTGCGGGTTGTTCCAGGGCTACAAGCAGCTGCGCGAGCGCAACTGGAAACCACTTCCGGTCGATCCCGCGGCGATCGATTGCGTGGTGCTTACGCATGCCCACATCGACCACTCCGGCTATCTTCCGCTATTGGCGCGCAACGGATTCGAAGGCCCGGTGTTCGCCACGGCCGCCACCCGCGATCTTTGCAGTCACCTGCTGCCGGACTCCGGCTTCATTCACGAAAAGGACGCCGCGTTCGCCAACCGCTATGGTTTTTCCAGGCACCATCCGGCACGTCCGCTGTATACCCGCGAGGATGCGCAGCACTGTCTGCGCCTGTTCCGCGATGTCGAATTCCACCAGCCGGTCGAACTGTTCGATGGCATCACGCTTGTCTGCAGCCGGGCCGGGCATATCCTGGGTGCGGCCAGCCTGTTGCTGAACGCGGGTGGTGTGCGTTTGCTGGTCAGCGGCGACCTGGGACATGCCAGCAGCGCCATCATCGCGCCGCCGGATCCAATTCCGGAAGCCGACTACGTGCTGGTCGAATCCACTTACGGCAATCGCAAGCGCATCGATTCCGATCCGGAAGAAGAACTGGCTCGTATCATCACCGAAACCGTCGGCCGCGGCGGTAGTGTCATCGTGCCAGCGTTTGCCGTGGGCCGCACTCAGTTGCTGTTGCATCATCTGAACCAACTGCAGCGCGCCGGGCGGATTCCGCCGGTGCCGGTCTTCCTGGACAGCCCGCTGGCGATCAACGCCACCCACGTGTTCGCAGATCATCCCGACGACCACCGGTTGAGCCGGGCCGAGGCCGAAGCGGCCTGCGCGCTGCCGCGCTACGTGCAGGACGCGGAGGAATCGAAATCGCTGGATCATGATCCGATGCCCAAGATCATCATCGCCGGTTCGGGCATGGCCACCGGCGGGCGGGTGCTGCATCATCTGAAGGTCTATGCGCCACATCCCGAGCACACCATCCTGTTTACCGGCTACCAGGCCGGCGGCACGCGTGGCGAGACCATGGTCGCAGGGGCCGAACGGATCAAGATCCATGGCCAGTACTGGCCGGTGCGCGCCCAGGTCCACAACCTGGAAATGCTTTCGGCGCATGCCGATGGCGACGAAATCATGACCTGGCTTTCAGGCATGAAGAACAAGCCTGTGCAGACCTTCGTGATCCACGGCGAGGCCGACGCATCCGACGCGCTGCGCCTTCGCATTGCCGAAGAGCTCGGCTGGAGGGCCTGCGTGCCCGAGTTCAGCCAGCCCTACTCGCTTGTGCCTCGCTGACCGCCGATGGTAGACAACGCCAAGCCTTCGTCGCCGACGCACCTGCGGGTGCGCTGCATGGACCTGGACACGCGCGATCGGCCCATCGCCATCCTGCGTAACGACAGCCCGTTATGTCGTTCGGAAGGTTTTGCCGCCCACGCGCGAATCCACCTGGAGTCGGCCCGCGACGACGTCATCGCCGAGCTGTTCCATACCGGCGCGGAGATACTGGGCATGGACGAAGTTGGCCTTTCGACCTCGGCCTGGAAAACACTTCAGGTGCGCGATGGCGACGACCTGCATATCAGTCACCCGCGTCCGTTGCAGTCGGTGACCCACGTCCGCGGCAAGGTCTACGGGCGACGGCTCGGCCCGCGTGCGCTGAGCGCCATCATGCGTGACATCGTGCGCGGCCGCTACGATGAAATCGAACTGGCGATGTTTCTCACCGCAATTGCCGCGCGCGCGCTGGACAACGATGAACTGGTGGCGCTGACCGGGGCCATGGTCGAGGTTGGCGAACGGCTGGCCTGGAACCAGCCGGTACTGATGGACAAGCACTGCGTCGGCGGGCTTCCCGGTAACCGCACCACGCCGCTGGTGGTTGCGATCGTGGCCGCCAACGGGCTGGCCATTCCCAAGACCTCTTCGCGCGCCATTACCTCGCCGGCCGGTACCGCCGACACCATGGAAATGCTGGCGCCGGTCAACCTGGATCTGGGCACCATGCGCCGCGTGGTCGAAGCCGAAGGCGGCTGCGTAGTCTGGGGCGGTTCGGTTCGCCTTTCCCCGGTCGACGACATACTGATTCGAGTCGCGCGGGTCATGGATCTGGACGCCGAAGCTCAGCTGGTCGCCTCGGTGCTTTCGAAGAAGGTCGCGGCCGGCTCAACCCACCTGGTGCTGGACCTGCCCGTCGGCGAGACGGCCAAGGTTCGAAGTAGACGCGACGGCGAGGCGCTCGCCCGGCGCCTTGAAGCTACGGCCGACGCATTCGGTTTGAAAACCCGAACCATCATGACCGACGGCAGCCAGCCGGTGGGTTGCGGCATCGGACCGGCGCTGGAAGCGCATGACGTGCTGGCGGTGTTGCAAAACTCCGAAAACCAGCCGAAGGATCTGCGCGAACGCGCCGCGCGGCTTGCCGGCGAGCTGCTGGAAATGGCCGGCACCGTTCCCGCCGGCCGGGGCCAGGCACGGGCACTTGAGACGCTGGCATCGGGCGCGGCATGGCGCAAGTTCATGGCGATATGCAAGGCCCAGGGCGGGATGCGCACCCCGCCGGTGGCCAACTCGCGACAGGTGATCACGGCACCGCACTGCGGCACGATTGCGCGCTTCGATAACCGGCGCCTGGGTCGTGTGGCCAAGCTGGCCGGCGCGCCGGCCGCACCGGCCGCCGGGGTGGAACTCCACGTGCATCTGGGCGATCGGGTCGAACAGGGCGAACCGCTCTACACCATCCACGCCGAAACCCGCGGCGAGCTCGAATATGCCCATGAGTTCGCCGGCAACAACGGCGACATCATCAGCATTGGGCAGGATTCATGAGTTCGTTGATACTGATTGCCATGCCCGGCGACCAGGCACTGGCCGAATCTCTGGCCCGGGAACTGAACGTGGAGACCGCGCCGCTCGAATACCGCCGTTTTCCCGACGGCGAAAGCTATTTGCGCCTCGGGCATTCGCTCCAGGGAAAGGCCGCGGTACTGGTCGTGCGTCTGGACCGGCCCGACCCGAAGATTCCGGCGGTCCTGTTCGCGACCGACCTGGCGCGCGATCTCGGGGCGTTGTCGGTCGGCCTGGTCGCTCCCTACTTGCCCTACATGCGCCAGGATATTCGCTTCCACCCGGGCGAGGCACTGACCTCGGCCAGCTTCGCGCGCTGGATTTCCGGTCATTTCGACTGGCTGGTGACGGTCGACCCGCACTTGCACCGCTATGACAGACTGGACGAAATCTATTCGATCCCGTCCACCGTTGTCTCCGCCGCCCCGGCGCTGGCCGGATGGATTGCCGAAAACGTCGAAAAGCCGGTGGTCATTGGACCCGATGAGGAAAGCAGCCAGTGGGTCGAAGCGGTGGCCGCGCACCGGAAACTACCGTGGCGCGTGATGCGCAAGAAGCGCTTCGGCGATCACGACGTGCGAATCGTCGCGCCCGACCTTTGCCGGCTGCAAGGGCATACCCCCGTACTGGTCGACGACATCGTCTCGTCCGGGGCCACGCTTGTACGCGCGGCTGAAATACTTGAACAGGCCGGTCTGGCCGCCCCGGTATGCACGATTGTCCACGGCCTGTTCGGTCAGGGTTCGAAAACCGCACTTTCGGCCGCCGGAATCCGCCAACTGGTCTGCACCGATTCGGTCGATGTGGCCGAGGCTGCAATCGAGCTGTCCCCGCTGCTCGCTACAGCAATAACCCGAATGAACGGGAACGCCGCTGCCGGGGGATAATTGCACCCGACCGTTTTCCGAAAGCAGCCATGACCAAGGACGAAATCTACAGGAATCACGCAGACCCGGCCACGCCGTTCGAGTTTTCCGAGCAGGTGGTCAAGGTCTTCCCCGACATGATCGAGCGCTCGGTGCCCGGCTACCGCCTGCTGCTCGAACTCACCCCTGTTCTCGTCCGGCGCGCCGTGCAACCCGACACCCGCATCTACGACCTGGGCTGCTCGCTGGGCGCGGCCACGCTGGCCGCGCGTCGCGCGGTGCAGGAGCCGGGTGTATCCATCACCGCGGTCGACAACGCGCCCGATATGGTCGCGCGCTGCAGGCAACTGATTGCCGAGGACAACTCGCGCGTACCGGTGGAAGTCATCGAAGACGACCTTCGCGATGTCGAGATTGAAAACGCTTCCGTGGTGCTGATCTACTTCACGCTGCAGTTCCTGCCGCTGGAAGCGCGCGACGAACTGGTGCAGAAAATCCGCGCCGGCATGAACCCCGGGGGCGTACTGATACTGGCCGAAAAACTGGCGTTCGAACCCGAATCCTGCCAACAATGGATGGACGAACACCACCACGACTTCAAGCGCGTCCAGGGCTATTCCGACCTCGAAATTGCGCGCAAGCGCCAAGCGCTGGAAAACGTCCTCGTCCCCGAAACCCGCCAGGCCCATCACCAGCGACTGAAAGCGGCCGGCTTCACCGAAATCCACGACTGGTTCCAATGCTTCAACTTCACCTGCATCGCCGCCGTCCGGAAATGACAGTCCGCGGTCACACAGCAACCACAACAGTGCGTTTCGCAACACTCAACAGCGCCCTACGCGGATACTGGCGGTTTTGTAGGATGCGTTAAGCGCAACGCACCGCCAAGCCAACCAGCCAACCCATGTCCCAACTTTTCTCCTTTTTCGATCCCGACCCCGCCGCCTTCCTGGAGGCTTGCTGCAAGGAGTCGCTCAAGCCCGGCCGCCATGGGGACATGCCCCGGTGGAAGGCGGCGCTGGCAGCGCTGCCCGAGGTCGAAACCGGATGGCGAATCGACAATGGCGTACTCGTTGCCGGAAGCGATGCCGACGACCAAGAAACCCTGACCGAAACGACGCAACAATTGATCCCCTGGCGCAAGGGCCCGCTGCGCCTGGGCGGTCTGGATATAGACACCGAATGGCGCTCGGACTGGAAATGGGACCGAATCGCGCCGCACATCGACCTGGCTGGCCGACGTGTACTCGACATCGGCGCCGGCAACGGCTACTTCGGCTGGCGCATGCTGGCCGCCGGCGCCGCGCAGGTGGTCGGTTGCGACCCGACACTGGTGTTCTACATGCAATACCGCGCCATCGAGCACTTCGCCGGCGACTCCGACCATTTGCTGTTGCCGCTGAAATTCGAGCAGATCCCGGCCCGGGCCGACTTCGACACGGTGTTTTCCATGGGCGTGCTCTACCACCGCAACAACCCGCATGAACACTTGCAGCGCATTCGTGACCATCTCGCCCCCGGCAGTAGCGCCGTGGTGGAAACGCTGATTATTCCGGGCAATGAGGACGACGAGCTCGACCCGCCCGACCGCTACGCCAATATGCGCAATGTCCATCATCTGCCCACTTCCAGCCGACTCGTGCGATGGCTGCAGGAAGCCGGTTTCACGGATATCGACGTTCTCGATATCACCCCGACCACGTCGGAAGAACAACGCCCCACCGACTGGATGCCGTTCCATTCCCTGGCCGATGCCCTCGCACCGGACCGGAAATCAACGATAGAAGGCCACCCGCCACCGCTGCGTACCGTGGTCTCGGCCAGAACCAGGCCGGCTTGATCGCTAACGCCGGTTCAAGGCAATCGTGCTCTTTGTGTAACAAAATCACTCCCGGATCGCTATAAGCAGGTACGTCAACCAGGAAACTGAAAATGAAAACATTCACGCTTGCTTCGCTCCGAACGTCCTTGGCTCGAACCGCTTGCGCCGCCATGCTCGCGGCATGCGCCGCCGGCGTCCAGGCCCAGCCGATTTCGGCCGAAGACTCCGCCTTCTACCTGTCCATCAATATCGACGCCATTCGGGACGGCCGCGCCTCGGCCCCGCTTTACGACTTCTTCGACAATTCGGTGCTGAAGTCATTGCGCAATGAGCTCGGGCACGCCGCCGTGGATGCCATTGATGGCGTCAGCATCTTCGGTACCGGTGATCACCAGGCGCCGGTGATTCTGCTGCACGGAGACATTCCCCAATCGGCACGCGACCGGTTCGTCGACGAACTGTTCAAGGAAAAGGAAAACGTGGAATTGCGCACCAAGCACGGGCGCAACTATTTCGCTTTCGGCAACGTCCAGCTCGACTGGAACGGTATCGACAACGAGGACCACGACGGCACGCTTCTGCTCGCGTTCGGCGATCGCGGCCAAACCATGATCACGCCCGACGCCGATTCCATGGATACGTTTCTGCACGAAGGGTTCGTGCCCGATGCAGTGATGGCCGAAGACCTGATGGTGCTCAAGGCCGATCGTGCGCTGGCCCAGGGCGGGCTGAACAACCGCCACCCGGTGTTTTCCGGAAGCGGCGGCGCCTGGGAGTCGGAGCTGTTCAGAAAGGTTGATCGCTTCGGCCTGATCGTGGCCGACGACGCCGACGCGCTGCGCGTCACGGTTGAAGCCCACACCGCGTCTCCGGAACTGGCGCAAGCGCTGGAAAACATCGTCAAGGGCATCGTCTCGCTGAAGGCGCTCAGTTCCGATGCCGCCGACAAGCTCGACTGGCTCGACACGATGCACATTGTCAGTGACGACCGCATCACGCGGCTCGATGCGTTGGTACCGGCCGCCGCGCTCGAAGAAATTCTCAATTGATGACCGACCGGAACGATTGATAACGCTTCGTCGCAATGAACTCAATTCCGGAAACGGAACTTGTCGGCCGCGCCCAGGCGGGCTCGGCCGATGCATTCGAGCAGCTGGTGGTCCATTACCAGCCCAGGCTCACCCGATACCTGTGCCTGCGGGGCCTGCCCAGGCACGATGCAGACGATGCAGTGCAGCGGGCATTGATCGCTGCATGGCAGAACCTGGATTCTTATCGCGACAAGTGGCGCTTCTCCACCTGGCTGTATACCATCACGCACAGATCCATCGAACGCCTGCGCGAACAACCCGACAGTCCGGCAATCGAAGCGCAGGCCGGCGACCATGACGTCTTTCAGCGCCAGCTTTGCGATAACGTCTGGGCCGCCGCGCGCCAACATCTCGAACCCGAGGCTTTCACCGCAATGTGGTTGCATTACGGCGAGGGCTTCAGCGGCGCCGAAACGGCGCGTATCATGAAACGCAGCCAGGTCTGGGTGCGTGTCGGCCTGCATCGCTCACGACAAACCCTCAAACGACTGCTCCATTGCGGAGAACCGGCATGAAAAACCCGAATCGTCCAGCTCCACCCGAACACAGCGCGAATCTCGCCGACACGCTGAGCAACGAAGCCCAACGGATCCCCGCTGCCGAGAATGCCGGGCTTGTCGCGCGCGTGATGCAGGACGTGCGTGCAACACCCAACCGCGCGCGAGTTCACGTGACGGAAAGGAACGCCGGCTGGCAGCCCTGGCTGCTGGCAGGCGCCACGGCCACGGTAGCGCTCACCATAACAACCATCGTTACACTCGCCGTGACCTCGACCATCGAAGATTCATCTCCCTCCAACCTCCCGCGCCAGGCCAGCCTGCCCCGCATCGTCGAAGCGCGCGTCGATCCCGTCCTGGCCAGCCCGGAGCAGGATCTGGCCGGCGAACTTCAGAGGATCCGCGCCGATCTCGATTCCATCGGTCGGATGGTCTCGATCCGGCTGGAGTCGGATTCGCAGTAGCGTCCCCCTGGCAACGCTAAGGAATGGACCTGATAACGGCCTCGGCAGCTTCAGCAATCGGCACCAGTGATGCTTCACCACTTGCGCTTGCGCGGACGAAAATCGCCGCTGCGAAGTTTTCGGTGTTGTGGATGCGGGCAAGTCCTTCGAGCGAGGCATAAGGCTTTTGCCAATGCGGGTCATCCTGGTCAGCCTCCAGCGCCGCGAACCAGCTTCGCCACTCGTCGGCAGAGATCAGATCGGTCATCGCCAGATAAAGCACCGGTCGGGCCAGGCGTTTGGGTTCCCCATGAATGTAGGAATGCGCATTTTCGGGAACAACCTGAGCCGAAATCGCTGCAAGCATGAGCCGGGCATCCTGTTCTTCAAGCAACGGATTCAACGCAAGCTGCATCAGTAAATCCGCGGCATGTGCAATGCCGTGGCGCCAGCCGTCGCCGGGATCGAATCCCCGGTAGTCATCTATACCCTGGAGGTAAGCAGACCCTGCCCTGGCAAGTGCGCTGCGCTCGGACGCGGTCATGAAGGGATCGAGCCTGTCTGCGCGCGCGATCTCTGCGAGGACAAGAACGGAGAACGGCGCCAGGAACCCGCCGGAATCGGAGCCGGCGTCACGCAGATTACCGCTGAGTTTATCCGTCAACAATCGAAGCGTCTCCGGGCTTGTATCGCCCTGCCTTAAAGTTTCGACGAAAGTCCCGTAGGCAAACTGGTCTCTGATCGCCGGATCTTCGTGACCCAGGCAATCCGCCAGTTTGAGCGCGTTTTCCGGCGCTTGAAAGGTATCCGGTTGATCCCTGCCGGCCAGGTGCCGCGCCTGCTCACAGTTGGAATGCGGCTCGTCCTGCGCAAATGCAAAAGGCATGAATGAGAGGACTGCAGCGTTGATCAGAACACAACATTTGAGCATGACAATCGTCCGGTGGCCTGTCGTTGCCGGCCGGGCCGGCGATTTACCAATCATGGATCGGCTGGGTCGGTCGGACTCGATTGTCAGCGCCGCAGCATCACCACGCCCGCTATCACGGCAATTGCACCGCCCAGCCAGTAGAACATGGTCTCGTCGGTGAAGTTGCCGGTCAGCGCTTCGCTGACCTGGTCGTCCAGGCCCTGCGAGGACTGGTAGCCCATATATATCAGTACGATGCCGAGTGCGATGAGTACCAGCGCAATGATGCGATTCGTGGTCATGGCTTCACTCCAGAAAATGGATGAACACTCGTTATAACACTACGGCACCGACCACGCCACCTGGCGGAAGTCGGGGTTAGTGTCCCAAGCCGAACGCGACCATTCCCGAAATCAGAACGAAGATCGCGAGCCACGCGACGTATTTCTGGATGTCGATTCCGCCGCCGCCATGATCATGATTGTTATCACCATCGTGGCCGCCGTGTTCGCTCGCGGCCAGATGTCGGCGGTGCAACGTGATCAGCAAGGCGGCGACCAGCACGAATCCGATGTTGAAGAAGAACGTGTAGTCGATCGCGAACTGCTGCTCGGTGACGTCGCCCGCCGCGCTTTCCGGTCGCATGCCGAGCAGGCCGAAGCTCGTGTCCAGCAGTAACGCCGTGGCAACGATGCTCACATACATGATCCCGGCGATGAACAGCGCGACCTTCCAGCCATAGTATCGGGCGTTGACCTTGACCAGCGGCGGCACCATCAGGTCGGAATAGATGAACGCCATCAGGCCGGCGAAGCCGACCCCGCTGCCGGCCAGTACCGTGGCCAGCGGAATATTGCCCATCGAGCCGATGAACGTGGCCGCCGCAACGAACGGCGCGATCAGGATGTTCTCGAGCGTCACCAGCAACGACGGAAAATCCGCGTCCACGCCCTGAAGGAAAAGTGCCTCCCAGAAGGCCGGTGGCACGAACGCCTTCATGAAGCCGGCAATCGTGAAGCCGATCAGGATTTCCTGCCAGACCATCTTCCATTCCATCACGAACTGGTGGCCCACCCGATACCAGCCGGCGCGGCTGGTCATGCGCTGCCAGGGATCGAAATCCTCCTCTTCCTCGGGGGCTTCGTCCTTGACCTTCTCGCGCGCCTCGTCCAGCCATTTTTTCGGGTAGAACAGCCGGATCAGCATCGAACTGATCGCGATCAAGACCAGCCCGCCGATGATTTCGGCGACCACGTACTGCCAGCCGAGGAAGATGTAGATGAGGATGCCCAGCTCGATGACCAGGTTGGTAGAGGCGAACATGAAAGCGACCGCGGCGATCCAGCTTGCGCCCTTCATCACCAGCGAGCGGGCGGCGGCCAGCGCGGCGAACGAGCACGACGAGGAAATGGCGCCGAAGCCGGTGGCGATGCTGGTACTGCGCAGGCTGAAATCGCCCATGTGGCGGGTCAGTTTTTTCTTCGGCACGAAGGTCTGGATCATCGCGCTGATGGAATATCCGAGCACGAACGCCCAGCCCGCCTTCCAGAAAAACCCGAGCGCGGTCTTCGACGCCTCTCCGTAGGTGGCGAGGAAAGTATCCATGCGTCTATCCTACCAGCCCGGTCTCACCACCCCTTCCAGAACGGCCCGTCGGCGAAATCCCACAGCAGGTTGATCTGGCCCACGTAGTCGAAACGGTCGCGCTCGTTGACCGGAATCTGCACGCCCGCGTTCAGCGCGACGTGGCCGCCCTTGGTTAGGCCGAATCGCAGCTGCGGGATGATCGACACCTCGGCTAAGTCGCTCCGGTTCGGCCCGTTGCCGCGATCGAACGGGAATTCGGCGACCACTTCCAGGCCCGGGAACACGTTTCGCGGCCAGGGCGAATGGGTCCAGTGGACAATGCCGGCCAGTTCGAAGCTGCCGTCGCCGAGATCGTTGAACGGTAATTTTCCGCGACCGTGCCCCTGGAAGGTGAATTGCGAATTGAGAATCCGTCCGAACGCCAGGTACGGCAGCCATTCTTCCTCGCCGCCGTGGAGCGGGAATTCGAACTTGCTGCCGGCCGTCAGGATCGACGTGTTCTGCGCATTGGTATGCACCACGTACTTGCCGCCGACCTCGATCTTGTCCAGGTCGCTGTCGCCGTCTTCAACCGACTGCACCAGTTCCACCAGCACCTGGCCGCGCTTGCCAACGCGCTTTTCAATCTCGAACACGTTTTCCCACACGTCCTCCCCGTCGCGCTTGACGTAATCGCTCTTCCACACCACCTCGTCTTCGGGAAACGCCTTGATGGTGTTCAGCGGCAAAAACAGGTTGAGCGCACCGTCGGGATAGACGTGTTCGCCGGGTACGCCCTTGAGGTAGGTGACGACCGATTCGATCTCATGTTCGGTCAAAGTGTCGCCAAATGCCGGCATCTTCTCCGAAAGCCCCAGCGCGTCGCCGCCGTGCTCGATCACCATCTTCCAGTCGTGGCCCGGTTCGCGGCTGTTGAACAGCGGGTCGTTGAAGTCGGCCGGCACAACGCCCAGCCCCTGCACCACGGGGCTGTTGGGGTCGAGATTCCCGCCGGGCCCGTGGCAGGAAGCGCAGTGCGTGGAAAACAGCGCCTCGGGGGTCGGCTGGCTCGCGGCTGCCGGTTGAGATGAAAACATGCAGGCGAGTGCCAGGATTGAAACGAAATGGATCGAGCGCGCACCGATGGTCATTGCGAACTGCCTTGTCTGGAATGATTTGTTCCTGAATAACATGAATTAGAGAGACCTGATATGACACACGTCAATCAGGCAGACCGCCTTTCGCCCATGGGCCGAAAACTTGGGCATACTGGACACTTGGACCGCCGCTGGCGAGCGAACGTGCACCGGATCGTCATCCACAGGCCGGGCAGTTATTCGGCCCTCCAATACGTCGAATCACCGGATCCGCAACCGGGCCCCGGCGAAGTTGTCATCGAAACGCAAGCCTGCGGCCTGAACTACGCCGACGGCACCATTCGCATGGGCTTGTACGAATCGGCCAAAAAACTGCACGGCTACCCGATCACCCCGGGCTTCGAGGTCGCCGGCCGGGTTTCCGCGGTCGGCGATGGCGTCGAGGCATTCAGCATCGGCGACGAAGTCATCGGGCTGACGCTGTTCGACGGTTATGCCAGCCATTTGAAGATCGGAATCGACGGCGTGTTCGCCAAACCCGAACACTTAAGCATGGCCGAGGCCGCCACCCTGCCAACGGTGTTCCTCACCGCCTGGTGGATGATCCACCGCCAGGTCCATCCCCGCCCGAACGAGACCTGGCTGGTGCACTCGGCGGCCGGCGGCGTGGGCTCGGCGATTCTGCAATTGGGAAAACAGGCCGGCGTACGCACCATCGGCGTGGTCGGCGGTGCGCACAAGGTGGATTATTGTCGAGCCCTGGGCGCGGACGAGGTCATCGACAAATCCAGCCAGACGTTGTGGCCCGAGGTCGAGCGACTGGCCCCCGACGGCCTCGACGCGGTGTTCGACGCCAACGGCGTGGAAACGCTGAAACAAAGCTACGACCACCTCGCCCCAACCGGCCGGCTCGTGGTCTACGGCTTCCACACGATGCTGTCGAAGACCGGCCGGATGAACTGGCCGAAGCTTGCCTGGAACTGGCTGCGCACCCCGCGCTTCAATCCGCTGCACATGACGCGCGACAACAAGAGCGTACTGGCCGCCAACCTGAGTTTTCTCCAGTCCCACGCCCCCAGCCTGCGCGAGGGTATGCTGTGGCTGCTGGATCATTTCGAACGCGGCGAACTGAAGCCGCTGCCGGTCGAAACCTGGCTGCTGGCGGAGGCCGCCGAGGCACAGAAAAGAATCGAATCGGGCCAGACCATCGGCAAGCTGGCGCTGATTCCCTGAAACCCCGGCCGCCGGAATTCCTCCGCCACCTCGGCCTGACGCACTGCCACCGTCATCCAGAACCGACAGAATGCCGCCGTCACCCGGGCCATGGAATTCCACCGTCTTCCAGGACCGATGAAATCCCGGCTAATCCCCAACCGATGAAACCCCACCCTCATCCACAACCGATGAAACCCCACCGTCATCCCGGACCGAGCGAAGCGAGGAGCCGGGATCTCGAGACCTAACCCGAAAACTCCGCCAAATACCTCCGCCCTTGGAATTGGCCTTGCTTGGTATTCGAGGCGAAACCCTCGAACCGATACTCGAATTCCCCGCCGGGTGGATAGCGCAAGTGCATTCACCAGGAACATCCAGAAACCGGAGAGCCGCACTGCCCGCTTGCGGCGCTGTGGGATGCGGGGCTAGAATCCGAAAAGGCGCCAGCGACCAGGGGAACCTTAATGCCAAAAGCTATCAGCGAACGAGCGCACTGCCCCGGGTGCTTCAGCCGACTTCCGGCAATGTCGCGCTGCCAGGTCCATATCCGCAAAAAAAGCCGTATCAGGTTCGAAACAAGTTGGCCAAGTACCGGTTAGGAGAGACCGATGTCGATTAAGTATGAGTTGATTATTTACTGGAGCGACGAGGACGAGTCCTTCGTGGTCGAGGTCCCGGAGCTCCCGGGCTGCATGGCTGATGGAGAAACCTATGAGCAGGCCGTAGCGAATGCTCAGCAGGTGATCGAGGAATGGATCGAAACAGCGAGAGTGCTCGACCGCCCGATCCCCGAGCCGAGAGGCCGGTTGCTCTATGCATAGGCGGATCGGCTATCGGGCAAAACACCTGACCACCTCCGTGTAAATACAGGGCTGGCTATCGGAAGCTCGCGCTGATTCCGTATATCTGCCGAGTGGAACGACCGGCAATTGCGCCGACAATAGAATTGGCGGTAGGATCGGAACTGAAAATATCTTTGCGAGGTGCCGCATGACGGCGAGTTTCAAAGAGTTGGACGATCAGGTGCGGCCCCTGGCCGCCGAGGATCGCGCCAGACTGGCCGAAACGCTGGCTGAACCCTCCCCAACACCGCTTGCCGCAATCGAAACGGCCTGGGCCCGGGAGTTCGAAGAACGCGTCGCCGCGTTCGACGCCGGTGGAACAAAGACCTACGCGGCAGAAGATGTATTTGCCGCGGCGCGGCACGTGAATCGGCGACCCTCCATATGAGGACAAGACCATGAATAAAACCGGCAAGATCAACTACGTCGAACTGCCCGCCCGCAACATCGAGGCGACCAAGGCGTTCTATTCAAGCGCATTCGGCTGGAACTTCGTCGACTATGGGCCCGACTACGTCGCGTTCCAGGATGCCGGCCTCGACGGCGGCTTCTACAAGTCCGACAAGACCGCCAGCACAGCCACCGGCAGCGCGCTGGTGGTGCTCTACAGCGCCGAACTCGAACGCACGCTCGAAGTGGTGCTTGAGGCCGGCGGCGAAATCGTCGAACAGATCTTCGAATTTCCAGGGGGGCGGCGGTTTCACTTTGCGGATCCGAATGGGAATGAGCTGGCGGTTTGGTCGGAGGGGTGAGGCCGCGGCTGTGTGCCTAGGTGGGGTGGATAAGCGGGCGCGTAAACGCCAAAGGCATCCAGAAACCGGGAAGCGTGCCCGGCGCCTTGCGTGTCTGCGGGGTAAGGGGCTAGAATCGGGGGAGGCGCAGGTGACTAGGGGTACTCAATGCAGAAAGTAATTGATCAGGATAAGGCACCTACGGGGTACGCCTGTCGCGTATCGGCTCCCTCTCGACATTTGGCTGTGACCGTCAGCGGCAATGAATTTCTCGGCGGGACGGGATTCTCTAGCGGAATAAAAGCGCAAGTTGTGTGCTTATCCGATGAAAGAAGAAAAGTGCTTCATATTTTCTGATTATGTTTACAAGGTCGAAACGCTTCTTTAAGCGTCTCTCAGAGGTGGCCTCCTGAGGCTGATGATGACAGGCTTAATTTTTGTAACATACAACCCATCCAACTTTTGGGTGGTGTTCATTCTTTCAGAAATTATCGGTTATCTATCAACTCAACCTAAGGAGGGTTTGCTTATGATCATTAAGGCTTTCGGGGAAGTTAAGTCATTTGCTAAACAGGCGTGCCAGCGTGTCATCACGGCTTGGGAGCTCCACCTCCCTTACAGGTTTAACCTGCTGATGATCCGGTGAAACTCCGGTGAAAAGGGTCTGAGAAACATAACCAGTAGTTGTAGTTCGTTCCGGGCCTCCGGCCCTCCACCGGACGCCCATTTCGCTGCGCTACATGGGCGCCGCTAAACAATGGCGTTATGTTCGTGAATGACCAATGGAAATTACAGATGAGACCAGCATAAATTGGATTTACTAAAGACTGCTAAGAAGAACCCCAAGCTATATGCCTTGTATCAGGAGATTAATACATGGAATAAAATAGTTTCTAAAAAGTCAAATGACGATAGTGTTGCATGGGGTTCCTACATCGATGACTGCGATAGCGCTGTAGTGGTCTATGCTAAGACCAAGAAAAAGCAATGCGCGCTTGCCCATGAGCTACTTCACTTTCATATACAGAAATGTGGCTATAGAAGGATGAGGTCGTCCACTACGACGCTTAACCAAGATCGATTGAAACGACTGATAGAGTGTCTAGATAACGAGCTTCAGCACCATCGCATGTTTCGGAAATTCCTCGAGCTGGGGTATGAACCCCAAAATTTCTACAATGACGAAGATAGCGAAGTCGCTGGATATTTAGAAAAAGTTCTAAATAATACTGGGGCTACCTTATTAGAGAGGATGCCTGACTACATGACTTTAATTGCGCCAGGTGGTTCGCTAACAAACCGGGAAAAAGCAAAACTCTCATCACGCTTTCGAGCTTCCATCTCAAATCGGGAGGCTTTTGACGCTATCGATGAGGCGACAGCCAAATGGAAACACGACGATTCGTTGAATCAAGAAGTCACGGTTTCTAGCATAATCTCTACAATTCCAGGAGAGCACTCCTCATGGATCGGATTTGATAATGGGGCTGGCTTCCCTGAATCAGGCTTTTTCGTAGGTAAGCCTCTTACTGCTGAAGAGTTTGCCCAGCATATAAAGACACACAGCACGTAACGAATAAGATTCTATGTTGAAAGTCAAGCAATTTTCAGCCGATTAGGATCGAACTGCTCGCGGTTTTTTATCAGAGCGAACGCGATCCGGATCAGTTTGCGTCGCAGCAGTAAACGTGGACACCCACGTCCCAAGATGCACCTCCCAAGATGCACCTCTCAAGATGCTCGCGGGCATAGCGCGACGGCAGCGGTTCAATCCGTGGAATCTTCGGGTTCGTGAAGACGAAAGCCGCACTTCTGGACAATTTCCGCTCAGTTCCGCGAACTGCGGAGACGACAAACCGGACCGTGCGGCCATGAGGCGTTGGTTCGGGCGATTGGTAGCGTTTAGCCCGGGCTGAACAGCGCCGCGGCCGCAGTTTGCCCTTTCAGGAAGGCGCGGCCAAATTGATGGGCGAGGGCTTGCATCGTATCGACGGTGCCGACGAAGCTATGGAAGCGGTGTTTCTGCGTTCGGTTGATGAATCGGACGTAGTTGCCGGGGTCGATGTTCAGGCGCGCGAGGATCGGCGGGAGGTGATCGGGGATCTTGCCGCGTTTGCCTTCAACGATGGCGCGGCCGGACCAGTCGACGAGTTCCAAGTAGTCCCGGATTTCATACGGGATTGCGTGCTCCGGATTGTCCGGACGCTGGTCGGCGAAGGGCATTAGCCGGCCGATTGCTGTTCGCAGGTCTTCTGGAAGCTTTTCCAGCGTTGCTTCGTCGCGCTCTGCGATCTTCGGATCTCTCTCGACGATTCGTTGATGAACGGAGGTGTAATCGGATTCTTCCGGTGTCTGCGCCATTTCGGCGCGGATCGGGTTGAAATTGAAATAGGCCATTGCGGCGATCAGCACGGACTCGCAGATCCTGGGTGTCCGCGTTGTTTGTCCCGTTGTTTGCGCGTTGTTTCGGTACAGTTCTAAGAAGCGTATTTGCACGAATTTGTTCATGATAGACTCCTTGACAACGCGCCGCCGATTGGCGCTGATCAAGGTTACACAGCATGAATAGGGATTCCCGCCGCGTAGCGGCGTCGTTCAACAAATCATTCAAGCGGACGGTCAACAACCGCCGCTTAAATTTGAACCTTATGCGCCGCTAAGGAATAGTTCGATTAATATTTTAATTATTGAATTAAGTTAAAGGGAGGCGACGATTGGATCGTTTAGAGTTACATGACAGCCTAAGAATTGTAGTTCCAGGCATATTACTAGCTTTTATCCTTAACTCATATTTTGACTTTGGGTGGATGACTAAATCCGGTGTTGCAAGCTTATTGGGGTTTGGAGTTTTTTTGGGACTAATAATGTCAGCATTGACATTTAAGTCATATAGAAGATGGTTCGAATCAATATGCAGAAAATATGGGTATTCTTATAAATTACATCGTATATTTAAGAACAAGCTCAGATTGTATTCTGAATTGAACGATGAGCAGGGATACTTTTTATCCAAACGAAAGGCAACGAGATGTGCGAGAGGTCATTATTCTGACAAGTATAATGATGGTGCCCTCTTTTCATTTAGAATGCCAAAGACTTTCGCATTAATGCATTTTAATTTGATGGCCGTATATATAATTACGGCAATTATGGTTATTTGTGATGCCTTTTTCCTTGATATTGAACTTACTACATTCAGCCCATCATTCTATATCGAGCTTATTGTAATTCTGTTTCTTCTTTTGATCTCACTTCGAGAATCAAATCGTAAATTTACTTACTCATTAGAGAAAGAATTGGAATATTGGCGATCTAGGGATATTAATGAAGTGGCCGTATTGGTGATAAATAGGCCTCTCCTGCTCTTCTAGTGGGCTGGCAGCGGTGGGTTTAGCTTGATTCCACCGAGGCATAGAAAGA
>JBBDSL010000067.1:0-35626 GCA_040904965.1 Wenzhouxiangellaceae bacterium | reverse complement strand
TACGTCATTCTTCCCATTCCTTTGGTGTTCTTGGCGTCTTCGCGTCTTGGCGAGACCCAAAAAAATCGATCCGGAAAAACCGACCCAAAAAATGTGCTCAGCCGCCATTATTTTTTCCTGCACATCATACACTTGGCGCCCTCTACGAGCGAAACATCTACCCACAGATTTTGCGGAGGAGCCTTTTTTGTAGACCTGGCTACGGTGCCCTACCCGCACGACGAAAACTACCAAAGCGGAACCTTCGATTTCGGCGATCACACGGAAATGGCCTACGCGGTATTTCCAGAACCGTCCGAATTCCGGACCACGCAAGGGTTCCCCCAACGCTCTCGGATGCTCGGACTGGAGCACCCGTTCTCGAAGGAAGTTGACAATTCGCCGAGAATTCTGATGGCCAAGTTTTTCAAGCTCCTTGGCCGCGCTTGCGCCGAATTCAATTCTCCAGCCCAAGCCGGCGCTCCACTTCCTCCAGACTCATGCGGGATTCGTCAACTCTCGAGTCGGCAAGGTAATAATCTTCAAGGTCATCCAGATATTCAAGAAGCGCCTGGCGCGCGTACCAAGTCTTTGTGCGCCCGGTCTTTTCAGCCAGGTCTGCGAGACGCTTTTCTATATCTTCAGGCAGGCGTATTGCGAGCATTTTCAAATCTCCAAGTTGCTATACAAGTATAGCAGAAGGATAGCTTGGACAAGCACTACTCCACGGCTCTACGTCGCGTCTACTCAGCCCACCTTATTCACCACCCGCCCTACTGCGACGCCGTCAGGCCCCGCATCTGGGGCATTTCACTCGGTCGCGCATCCTCACCGTACAGGCGAGTACGTTTCCGGTGCGCTCGGTCACGAAACACCCCATCTACGGGACCTGATAGCGTCTCGCGACGGACGGATGGTGAATAAGGCGGGCTCAGAGAGCCTTGCGGCCCCCTGCCGAGTCGGAAATTGATGGAACAACCGGGTAGGTAACAGAGGCCCGAGGGCACTCAGTACCAGTCGGCCAGATTAAGCTTGAGTACCCGGCTGAATTCGCCGGTGTTATGCGTAACCAAAATGGCGCCACGGGTCAGTGCGGTTGCGGCAATGAGCGTGTCGAGCGGACCAATGGGCGTGCCGCGTCTTTCCAGCCGCGCACGTATACCGGCCGCCGTGCGCGCCGCGGCACGGTCAAACGGCAACACTTCAACGGCCTCCAGAAGTTGGTCGAATTGCGCGCGACGGGATTCAGGGTGCTTCGACTTGGCGATTCCGGTCTCGATTTCATGCACCACGACCGTCGGGATGCCGATTTCCGATGGCGGCTGCGCCAGCAGGTGTTCGGCAACCCGACCAATTCCTTTGAAGAAATAAATCAGCGTATTGGTATCGAGCGCATACATCACATCACATCGCCTCGCGCGGCACATCGTCGGGCTGATCTGCGCGTAGTTCTTCCAGGGCTGGGAAGTCCGGCCATTGCCCGGCCAGTTCGCGCGCGGCTTTCGGCCAGCGCGTTCGGGTTTTCTCCTCGATAAGCCCGGCCACCCAGCGACTGACCGGTTCGCCGGATTCCGCGGCCGCTTGGCGCATGCGGCGTTCGTGCTCATCATCGAGATAGATCGTGACCTGTCCCATGGCGATTTTCCATAAATTATATGTCCGCATATATTGCCTGATCGGCGCCGGCAACTCAAGCCGTGCCGGGATGACGGTGTGCGGCGACCGGATCGCTGGCGAGCGCGTCAGACATTTCAGCGGGAACGTTTTCGAATTCAGAATCATTCTCATCACAGGCGGCCTCTACTGCACGTGCTACGCGCTCGCCCTGCTCGAGCGTCAGGCGCGCACGGAAACGTAACCCCAGATCGCCTGGAAAGGCCCTACTCTCATAGCGGACCCGAGCCGGAAATTTGTGCAGCAATCGGGTTAATATGGGCGTCTTGAGAATTGGGGGGCAGGCAGAGTGAAAACTGCCGGGCTCCGGGCTGGACGAGAGGTAGAAAAAACCATGTCCACTTCGGCCGAACGTCGGCGCTTTCATCGTTTCGGGTTCGAGGCCCAGGCCTTGTTGCGCATCGGTGCGCATGCGCGCCTGTCCTGCGCACTCCTGGATCTTTCGCTCAACGGTGCCCTGGTCGAGCTCGATAAACCGCCACCGACCAACGAGCAGTCCGGCAAGCTGGGGCTGGTGGTGCGCGGTCTGGTGCGCGGCGATATGGTCACCATGAGCATGGATATCGAACCGGTCCGCCTCGACGGCCGTCGGCTGGGTTGCCGCTTCGTCAATATTGATACCGATAGCTTTGCCAGCCTCAAGTTGCTGATCGAGGACAATCTCGGCGATATCGGCCTGCTCGATCGCGAACTCACCCAGCTCAATTACTGGCCGGGCATCTCGCCGGATGTCTGACCTACATGCAACATTGGGGTTAACCCATGGGTTAAAGCTGCCCGTCGACGTCGCCGGCGGCAAGAATGCCCTTGACGTCGTAGACAACGCAGTTTTCCGCGCCCAGTGCGCGCAGTTCGGCCGCGCTCATGTCGGTAAATTCGGGTTGAGCCACGGCCAGCACAATCGCTGCATAATCTCCGGGGTTTAGCTCAGGCTCGAGTTCGATCCCCAACGCCTGACGGGCCTGCTCGGGTTCCACCCACGGGTCGTGCACCTGCACTTCGATGCCGAAACGCTGCAGTTCCTCGACGATGTCAACCACCCGGGTGTTGCGGATGTCGCCGCAGTTTTCCTTGAACGCCAGCCCCAGCACCAGGCATTTGGCGCCCTTGAGCGGCTGGCCGCGCAGCGCAACCAGGCGCAGCACTTCCTGGGCAATGTAGTGACCCATGCCGTCGTTGATGCGCCGGCCGGCCAGGATGACTTCCGGGTGGTAGCCGATGGCTTCGGCCTTGTAGGTCAGGTAATACGGGTCGACGCCGATGCAGTGGCCACCGACCAGGCCGGGCTTGAACGGCAGAAAATTCCATTTGCTGCCAGCCGCTTCCAGTACTTCGGTGGTCGACAGGCCGAGCCGGTTGAAGATCAGCGCCAGTTCGTTGACCAGCGCGATGTTCAGGTCGCGCTGGGTGTTTTCGATCACCTTGGCCGCTTCGGCTACCCGGATGCTGCTGACCGGATGCGTGCCGGCCTCGACGATTCGCCGGTAAAGCGCATCGACGAATTCTCCGCACTCGAGCGAACTGCCAGAGGTGATTTTGATGACTTGCTTCAGGCTGTGCGTTCCGTCGCCGGGGTTGATGCGCTCCGGGCTGTAGCCGACATGGAAACCGGCTTCTTCACCCATTCCATCGGGCGCAAAGGCAAGCCCCGACGTTGCTTCGAGAATGGGGATGCAGACTTCTTCGGTGCAGCCCGGGTACACCGTGGCTTCGAAGATCACCACATCGCCGGAATGAATGACCTCGCCCACGAACCGGCAGGCCGATTCCAGGAAAGCCAGATCCGGACGCTTGTGCGCGTCCACAGGGGTCGGCACGGCGATGATGTGTACATTGCAGCGCTGGAGGTCGCCCGGTTTATCGGTGAACAGCAGATTGCTGTTGATCAATTCCCCACGATCCGCACTTCCGGTGCGGTCATCGCCCTGTTGTAGCCGCTCGATGTGGCCGGAATCGATGTCGAAGCCGACCACCGGATAATGCTCGGAAAACGCCACGGCCAACGGCAGGCCGACATAGCCCAGACCCACAACGCCAATGCGAAGATCCGCTTGCCCCGGGAGGGCGACTTGACTGGCCAATTGACAATTCCTGGTTTGCAGCTAGGGGTGCAAGTATCTCAAATCTGGCGGTTGGCCACTGGTGGGCGAGACGCCGGAAGGCCGACCCGGGGGGTTATTATTGAGCCAGTCCTCTCATGAGTAGCTGCAATGCCCAGTTTCGATGTTGTCTCCGAAGTCGATCACCACGAGATTGCCAATGCCGTGGACCAGGCCAACCGCGAGGTTTCCACCCGGTTCGATTTCAAAGGCACGAACTCGTCGTTCGAGCTCGACGGCAACCGGATTTCGCTGAAGACCGAGTCGGAATTCCAGCTCAGCCAGATGCTGGACATTCTTTACGCCAAGCTCTCCAAGCGCGGCGTGGACCTGGACTGCGTGGAGACCGACGAGGCCGAGTTGATGGCCAAGACTGCCACGCAGAACGTGACCATCCAGGAAGGCATCGAGACCGATTTGGCGAAGAAGATTGTAAAGATGATCAAGGGCTCCAAGCTCAAGGTGCAGGCGGCCATCCAGGGCGAGCAGGTGCGCGTGACCGGCAAGAAGCGCGACGACCTGCAGGCGGCCATGGCGCTGATGCGCGAAGCCGAGCTTGGACAGCCGCTGCAGTTCAAGAACTTCAGGGATTGATGCACGTCTCCATCGCCTACGACGGTGAATGCCCGGTGTGCCGCCACGTGGTTCGGGCCAGCCGGCTGCGCGAAAGGACCGCGGCGCTGGACCTGATCGACGCCCGTCGCAACCGGCTGGACGACGTGCAGGGACAGGACCTGCGCGCGGTCGATTTCGACGAAGGCTTCGCCGTGGTCGTCGACGGCCAGGTTCATCACGGCGCCGACGGGGCACGCGTGCTGGCAGCGCTCACCGAAAGGCGCGGCGCTGCGTTTCGGCTGTTCCAGTGGCTGGTGCGTACCGAGCGCCGCAGCCGGTTGTTCTACCCGCTGCTCCGCGCCGGGCGGAATCTGTTGCTGAAAATCCTGCGGGTGCCGAAGATCGCGAATTCGTGAGTTTCCGGCGACGCGCGGGGCACGATGGGTCAGGCGTAACTGGCACCCGGCTCGATGACCTGCTCGGTGCGGGTGTTGTCTCGCAGCCAATCGGCCAGCGCGCTTTCGAAGAGGTCGCCGGCGGCGCGGTCGATCATTGGCAATCAAACAACGAAACCCCGATCACCCCAGCTTGCGCGCAGCAAAGTGTCGCATGAGGCCATGCGCCCTGTAGTGCGCGCGTTCGATGCAGAAGCCTGCATCTTCAACGCTTTTCTCGGTATCACGGTTCGGGTGACAGCCGCCGGTCAGGAGTGTCCAGGGCGGTTGCAGAGTCTCCAGAAGCCAGCGGCCGGCGCGGCTTCGGGCATGAACATGTTCGAGCATCAACAGGCTTCCATTCGGTCTGAGGACGCGACGAATTTCGGCCAGGCCCCGCGCCGGATCCGGGACGCTGCAGAACACCAGCCCGGCAATGACGGTATCGAAGCTTTCGTCGGGGAAAGGCAGATGCTCGGCCGAACCCTGCAGAAGTGCTGCTTGCGGGCCGCGACGTCGTGCCCGCGCCAGCAAATCAGGGTTGGGCTCGAGACCGAACAGCTCCACCGATTCGGGATACAGCGGCAGCATCTGGCCGGTGCCGCAACCGACCTCCAGCACCCGGCCCCAGGCAAGCCGGGCCAGCGAACGCCGCCAGCAGCGCAAACCGGGCATCAGAACCATCGACAGGTCATACAACCAGGGAATCTGTTCGATACCGCGCATGGCTTCCTGATTCACCCCGATCCGAAAAGTAAATGACGATAGCACCCGGCCCGTACCGTCAATTCGATGCAGCGGCCGAATCGACCGAACGGTCGCCGAACAGGTCGCACACGCGGCGAATGTCTTCCATGCAGTCGTAAAGGGCATCCAGCACCTTTGGGTCGAAATGCCGGCCGCGTTCACTTTCCAGGTATCCCAGCGCGGCCGACTCCGACCAGGCTTCCTTGTAGGGGCGCTTGGAAGTGAGCGCATCGTAGACGTCGGCGACCGCCACGATGCGCGCGGAAAGCGGAATCGCCTCGCCCGTGAGGCCGTGCGGATAGCCGCTGCCATCGTACTTTTCATGGTGGTACAGCGCAATGTCGGTCGCATGGGCAAGCAGCTTTTCACCCTGGGCGCCAAGCCGTGCACCGGCGGCCATCAACACCTCGGCGCCGATTTGCGGGTGACGCCGCATTTCCGAAATTTCGGACTGGGTCAGTGCGCCAGGCTTCAGCAGGATCGTGTCGGAGATCCCCACCTTGCCGATGTCATGCAGCGGGGCAAAAGTCTCGACCTGTTCGGCGAAATGCGGCGAACGCTGTTCGTCGACGTGACCGAGCGCCACCAGCCGGCGCGCAATGTGACCGGCATATCGCTGCATGCGCTCCAGGTGTTGACCGGTCGTGGAATCGCGTTTTTCCGCCAGTTCGGCCAGGCCGCGCACCATGGAGATGCCCAGACGCTCGGTATGGATGCTCTTGTAGAGCCCCTGGGCAATGAGGTGACCGACGTTCTCAAGCCACCTGCGACGCCACCCGTTGAATGCATCCGGACTGCGGCTGGCCAGCAGAACACCTGCAGTAATCTGCACGCCGTCGCGCACCGGCAGAAGGGCCACGCTGACCAATCCGGCCTCGCGCAACTGCACCAGTAACGCATCATCCAACCCCAGCTCGCCGTCGCCGTTGCGCAAGCGGGCGAAAACCGCACGCCCTGAGGCACGTGCGTCGGCCAGCAGACTGCCCTGAAACAGCCATCCCGACCCGGGCGGTTCAAGGCCCGGCATCTCGCGCGACGGCTGGCTGGTCCGCAACCGCACGCGGCCGTCGTGCAACTCGACCAAGCCCAGCCATGCAACGCCAAACTGGCGTTTGAGCCTGGTCGGCAGACGATCGATTGCTTCGTGCAGGGTATTGGCGCCGTTGAGCGTATCAAGCACGTTGACCAACTCGTAGGTGCGCCGTGCAAGGAATCCGACGTCGGATTCCAGTTGACCCAACTCGTCATCGGCGCTCTGGGTGCCGCCGTGCGTGAACTCTCCATCGGCCATGCGCCGAACCGACCGGCTGGTTTCGGCGATGCGCTTGAGCACCCGTTCGCGGAACAGCCAGGCGACGGCGAAGGCCAGCGCCAGCGTTGCCAGCCCCAGGGCGATGCTCGAAAACCACAAGGATCGGCGTGAAGCGTCCGATTGGCGCCGCAGCTCGGCATGTACGGCGTCGGTGGCCGCGAGCAACGGGCCGGAATCTTCCGCCAGATGCTCGGACGCCCATTCGAGCCTTGGCCGCTCCACTTCGTAGCCGATCTGCTCTTCCAGTTCATTGCGGAATGCATTCCAGAGATCGGGATCAAAGGCGACATTGCGCTGCGCCAAGTCGGAAACCATCCAGTCCATGGTGGTGATATCACCCCGCAGGCTTTCGTAGTAGAGCTCCACGTCACGATTGAAATCGGAATAATTGCGCGGCGCCACCGATTTGTAGTGCCCGGCACGCTCGACCATGCGCGAAAAGTGATGGTCGACGCGCGCAGCAATATTCAGTGCCTGATGATTCTGGTGCATTCGGTGGATCGTCCACAGCGAGTGCACGCCACCCAGCATTACCAGCAATACGAACAGGGCCAAAGAGATCTTGAGCGCGCGGCTGAGCCGCAGCGACGGGGCCTTGCCGGAGCTGCGCAATCGGCGTTCGCCGCCGCTGACAACTGGGGCCTCCCATACGTTTTCGGTCATGACCGGTCTCCTACCTCGACGCCAACGCGCCGTATTGGTAGAGACCGAACATTTCCGGGTTTTCGTGCAAACCGGGTGCAATGCCGCAACTGCGCTGCGGCATACCCGAACCCCGCCGCCCACGCAACCGCAGACTGCGGCAGGTATCGCGGAATACCGGCAGTTTGTGACGTCGGGGACGGCGCCCCGACCTGCGATTCGACCCGCACGTGCCCGGTCTTGCGCAGGTCGGCGCGGCGTCGCCGACGCCCGGCTCAGATCAGCTTTTCAATCTCCGGCACGATTTCGAACAGGTCACCGACCAGCCCGTAATCGGCCACTTCGAAGATCGGCGCTTCGGCATCCTTGTTGATGGCAACAATCGTGCCAGCGTCCTTGATGCCGGTCAGGTGCTGGATGGCACCCGAGATGCCGATGGCGAAATAAAGCTCCGGGGCGATGATCTTGCCGGTCTGGCCCACCTGCAATTCGTTGGGCACATAACCGGCATCCACCGCGGCGCGTGAGGCACCGACTGCCGCGCCCAGTTTTTTGGCGAAGCTGTAGATCACGTCGAAGCCTTCGGTGGAACCCATGGCGCGTCCGCCCGAAACCACCCGGTCAGCGGTCTGCAGGTCCGGTCCGTCGCCGCCGCCGGTCTCGATTCCGACGTAGCGGGTATGACCCGGGTCCGAAGCGGCCGCATCGCGCGATTGTATTTCGCACGCCGAGTCTCCCTCCGGCGCCGCCGAATAGGATGCCGAACGAATGGTCGCGACCACCGTATGATCCTGTGGCGCCTTGACGGTGACGATGGCGTTGCCGGCGTAGATCGGGCGTTTGAACGTATGACTGTCCAGCACTTCCTGGATATCGGAGACCTGGTTGACGCCGATCAACGCGGCCGCCCGCGGCATCAGGTCGCGCCCAAAGGTCGTCGACGGACCGAGTATGTGGGTGTAATCGTCGGCCAACGCCTTGATTTCCGGCGCAACACGTGCCGCGGTCAGATTGGCGAAATCGGCATGCTCGACGGCCAGCACGCGGCTGACGCCTTCCAGTCTTGCGGCCTGCTGGGCCACACCGGCCGAGCTTTCGGCAAACACGGCAATGTCGATATCGGCGATACCCAGACCCTGGGCGCCGGAGAGCGTCTTCGCCGTGGCCGGGTTGAGCGCGCCGTCTTCGTGCTGGGCAATGATGAGTACACGTGCCATTACAACAGTCCCTTGTTTTTCAGTTCGTCGACCAGTTCCCGGGCCGATTCCAGGATACGTCCGCCGGTGCGCTTGGGCGGCGGTTCGAAGGCGGTGACTTCGAGCGGCGCGGCGTCTTCGATGCCCAGTTCGTCCAGCGCGATCTCGTCGAGCGGCTTGCGTTTGGCTTTCATGATATCGGGCAGCTTGACAAAGCGCGGCTCGTTCAGGCGCAGGTCGGAGGTCAGCACCGCCGGCAGATCGACTTCCAGCTTCTCCAGACCGGCGTCGACTTCGCGCGTGACGGTGGCCTTGCCGTCGGCCAGCTCGACCTTGGAAGCAAAAGTGGCCTGCGGACGATCCCAGAGCGCGGCCAGCATCTGACCGGTCTGACTGTTGTCGTCGTCGATCGCCTGCTTGCCGAGGAAGACAATTCCCGGGCTTTCCTTCTCGACCAGCTTGAGCAGCACACGCGCGGCGGCCAGCGGCTGGACCGCATTGTCGGTGACCACGTGAATTGCGCGGTCGGCGCCCATGGCCAACCCGGTTCGCAGCTGCTGCTGGCAATCCTTGTTGCCGATCGAGCAGACCACAACTTCTTCGGCGTTGCCGGCTTCCTTCATCCGGAGCGCTTCCTCCAGCGCGATTTCGTCGAACGGATTGATTGACATCTTCACGCCTTCGGTCTCGACGCCGGAGCCGTCGGATTTGACCTTCACGCGCACGTTGTAGTCGACCACGCGCTTGATCGGAACCAGAATTTTCATCGTATGTTGGCTCTTTTTGTGCGGAAACACGTCATTGTAACGAGTCCAGCGTCAAAAGCGGTCCGGGCCGCCGTCAACTTCGCTGCGCCAGGTCGCCTTCCCGGGCTTCGTGACCGCGCGAAACGGAAGCGTCGCCCGCAATCCACCTTCGTCATCCCGGAAACGTCGCGCGCCGCACCTCCCTCCCTTCGTCATCCCGGAAACGTCGCGCGCAGCGCGGCGTTATCCGGGATCTCGGGAATTTGCCCGGATACGGGATCGTGGGCGCCTCTCGAGATTCCGGCCCTGCGCTTCGCTACAGCCGGAATGACGGGGCGGGGTGAGGATGCGCGACCGAGCGAAACGCCGCAGACGCGGGGCATGGCGGTGCCGCAGTAGGTACGGTGGTGAATAAGGCGGGTTGACAGGTATCATCTCCGAAAACCCGCACAGATTCCCGCTCATGTCCGTCCAGCCCCGCGAACTTGCAGAATCGATTCATGATGCCGCCACTGCCGGACGCATCCTGGTGATGGGCATTATCAATGTGACACCGGATTCGTTTTCCGACGGCGGACGTTTCGACCGGGTCGAAACGGCACTGGTGCACGCGCGACGCCTGGCATCGGAGGGTGCCGACATCCTCGACATCGGCGGAGAATCGACCCGCCCCGGAGCCGACCCGGTGGATGCCGAGGCCGAAATCAAGCGCGTCGTACCGGTGATTCAGGCCATCCGGGCCGAACTGGATGTGCCGCTATCCATCGACACCATGAAGGCCGAAGTCATGCGCGCGGCGGTCTCAGCAGGCGCCGGGATGATCAACGACGTCAACGGCCTGCGCGATCCGCAGGCGCTGGTCGCGGCGGTCGAGGCCGGCGTGCCGACGTGCATCATGCATATGCAGGGCGAGCCGCGCACCATGCAGCACAAACCCGAATATCAGGACGTGGTCGAAGACCTGTTGCTGTTCTTCCGGGAGCGGGTCGATACCTGCCTTGCCGCCGGCATGCGGCCGAATAACCTGGTGCTGGACCCGGGTTTCGGCTTCGGCAAGTCGCTGGAACACAACCTGGATCTCCTCGATCGGTTCGGTCGATTCCGCGAATTCGGCTTGCCATTGCTGGCCGGTCTCTCGCGCAAATCAATGCTCGGGAAGATCACCGGGCGCGAGAGCGCCGCCGAGCGCGTTGCCGCATCGGTCGCCGCAGCCGTGGTGGCCGCCGAGCGCGGCGCCAACATTCTGCGCGTGCACGATGTGGCCGCGACCGTGGATGCGGTGAAGGTGATCCACGCGTTGCGCGAGAACCGGGCACGACATTAGGGTGACGGTCGTGGGAGCCGAATCCGTCGGCGATGGATCCGGCTTTGGATCGCGGTCGGATACCGCTCCCACAAGGGTTGCTACAGATTCGAATAGTTCGGCCCGGAGCCGCCTTCGGGGGTGACCCACTCGATGACCTGGTAGGGGTCGGCGATGTCGCAGGTCTTGCAGTGCACGCAGTTGGCGGCGTTGATCTGGATGCGTTTGCCGTCGGCATCCTCAACCTTCTCGTAGACATTGGCCGGGCAAAACCGCGTGCAGGGGTTGCCGTATTCCTCCTCGCACCTGGTAAAGCATACGTCCGGCTCGACGATCTTCAGGTGCACCGGCTGGTCTTCGTCATGCTCGGTGGAGGCGAAATACACCGAGGCCAGGCGATCGCGCGGCGGCAGATCCCGGTCGACGAAGTCGTAGTCGAACTGATGCCCGTTGCGCTTGCGGTACTGCGTGTAGTCGGCACGGTTGGACAGTGTGCGCGGCAATTTCCCAAGGGTCACGGTCTCGATGCCGGCAGTGACGATGCCGCGCCACAGCCCCTTGTGGAAGCCAGGACGGATATTGCGAACCTTCTTCAATTCGGCCACGATGTCGGAGGCCCTCAGGCGCGCATCGAAACCTTCGCTGGATTTCGACTTGTCGGACTTTTGCTGGACGATATGCTCGGCAGCCAGCATGCCGGACTTCATCGCCTGGTGCGTGCCCTTGATCTTGGGCACGTTGAGCAGGCCGGCCGAGTCGCCGATCAGGATCGCGCCGGGCATTTCGACCTTGGGCAGCGACTGGTAACCGCCTTCCACAATCGCGCGCGCGCCGGCAGAAAGAATCTCGCCGCCTTCGAGCAGCTCGCGCATCATCGGGTGGTGCTTGAACTGCTGGAACGCCTCGAACGGCGAGAAGTCCGGGTCCTTGTAGTCCAGGGCGCAGACGAACCCGACCGCAACCCGATCCTTGTCCAGGTGGTAGACGAAGCTGCCGCCGTAGATCTCGTTGGGCAGCGGCCAGCCGACGGTGTGCTGGATATGCCCGGGCCTGACCCTGCCCTCGGGCAGCTTCCAAAGCTCCTTCATGCCGATGCCGTAGGCCTGCGGGTCGCAGTCGGCGGCCAGGTCGTATTTTCGGATCGCACGCTTGGTCAGATGGCCGCGCGCGCCCTCGCCCAGCACCGTGATTGGCGCGCGGATCTCGATGCCCTGGACGTAGGTGTCCTTTTCGCTGCCTTCGCGGTCCACGCCCATGTCGCCGATGATCACACCCTGCACCGCACCGCTGTCGTCGTACGAAAGATCGTCCGCGGCGAAACCGGGAAACAGGTCCACGCCCAGCGCCTCGGCCTTGGGCGCGAGCCAGCCGCACATGGCGCCCAGCGAAACGATGAAATTGCCGTGATTCTTCTGCTGCGGCGGGGTCGGCAGCTTGTGCGAGCCTTGCTTTTTCAGAAAGATGAATTCGTCGCTGCCCGCCGGCACGCAGATCGGCGGCGGGTCGTCGCGCCAGCCTTCGACCAGCCGGTCCAGCGGCTCGGGCTCGATCACCGCGCCCGAGAGAATATGCCCGCCGATTTCGGCGGCCTTCTCGATAACGCAAACGTTGAGGTTTTCATCAAGCTGCTTGAGCCGCATCGCGCACGACAGGCCGGCCGGACCGGCGCCGACGACGATGACGTCGTATTCCATGATCTCGCGTTCGGACATGCTCGGATTCGATCGCATCTGGATTGAACCCGAGTATACCGTTGATGCCGATTCGTTCGTGCCCGGAGGCAGCCGAAACCATCGATCCGGGTCGCAGCTTCCGACTGGAAATCCGGGCAGCGGTTCTGGTAGGGTATGCATGGAGGATCCATTCTGCCCGGGCGCGACGGAGTTCCCTGCTCGGCGACCGGGACGGGCTCGACAGCATTGCCCTGGCGTCCTGGCGAATGCAGTCGTGCTTTTCCGCCCCAATTCAAGCGCACTTCGCGCTCAGGTTGTTCAGCGCTTTCCCGGGTGACAGGCAAGTTGGGAGACTGAAGATGAAAATTACTTTGCTGATCCGCTTTTTCCTGCTCGGACTTCTGGCTGCAACCTTGCTGCATCCGGCAACGTTGCACGCAGCGGACGAAGAGACCTGGCACGAGGTACGCACCGAACATTTCGTCGTACGCACCAATGCCGAGCGCGAACGCGCCGTTACCCTGGCCACCGAACTGGAAATGTACCGCTTTACGGTGAGCTACCTTTCCGGCCTCGATACCCGCGACGTGCCCTCGGTGCCGGTCACGGTGTACGCCTACAACAGCGCCGACGACTACATCGACGCGACCAAGGCCTACGGCACGGCGGGTTTCTATCAGGCACGCCAGGCCGGACCGGTCTCGGTGCTTTCGCTGGAAGACGGTGAAGAAGACTGGCAATTGTCCGGCAAGCGCGTGCTGTTCCACGAATACACCCACCACATCCTGCACCAGTACAGCCCGATCGAGTATCCGCGCTGGTACGACGAGGGCTTCGCCGAGTTCATGGCGACCATGGAATTCGACGGCGACCACGCCGTCATCGGCAAACCCGCGCTGCACCGTGTGCCCTTGCTCAAGCGGGTACGCGCCTGGGTCCGGGCGTTCGAGCTGATCGACTCGCGCGGCCGTTACCTGGGCCACATCGGCACCAATGTCATGCGCGACCCGCGTCGTGGCAAGAGCGGGCAGGGGCTGCAGTACGCGCAGGGCTGGCTGATGGTGCATTACCTGCACAGCGACCCGAAGCTGCAGCGGGGCATTCCGCGCTACCTGCAGCAGATCAACCGCGCCGACGTAGATGACGAGAAGGTGTTTCGCAATTCCTTCGGCATGAGCTACAAGCAGTTCGACAAGGAACTGATCCGCTATTGGGAAGGCAAGGAGTTGGCGATAGGTCGCGTCGAGATCGCCTCACACATGCCGGCCATCGAACCCGTAGTGCGGGAAATGCCGCAAGCCGAAACCGAAGCCATCGACTACGAAGTTGCCGTGGTCACGGGGCGCAGCAGCATCGTCAGCACAACCAACGCAGCCAAGGCCTTCCAACAATGCCTGGATGAGGACATCCGGCCGCTTGACATGCGCATGGGCCTGTTCTGGCTGGCGCTGGCCGACGAGGACTGGTCGCGCGCCGAACGGCTGGTCGACACACTGCTGGCCGAAAACCCGGAAAGTGCCCAGGGGTTGACATCGCGCGTCCAGCTGGAACGCTCGCGGCGCGACGACGAATTGGAGCGCGAGCACGCATTGGAACTGCGCGGGGTGGCGAAGCAGGCCGTCCTGGCCGATCCCACCTACGTGCCTGCACTGATACAGTTCGCCGACCTGACCTTCGAGCACGATCTGGACGTCGACAACAATGTGACAAGCGTGATCGACTCGATCCGCTTTCTGGCCCCCGACCTCGCCGAAGGCAAGATTTTCGAGGCACGGCTGTTCGCACACCAGGGCGCTGTCGACGAAGCGCTGAACATGATCGACGAAATGATCAAGTGGTCGCACAGCACCGACCAGGAAATCGACCTCAGGGACCTCAAGAAGGAACTGGCCGAGTCGTCGTAGCTTGCCCAGTTACCTGGCGCCGCGAACCAGTTCGACGTATCGGCGTGCGATCTCGCGCCAGTCGAATCGGCTGACCCATTGCGCCGCGGCATCGGTGAGTCTGCGGCGGGCTTGCTCGTCGCCAAGCAGATCGATGACGGCTTCGGCCATTTCGTCGATGTCGTCAATGACCAGCAACTCCCGGCCGTGCGTCACGTCGATGCCCTCCATCCCCTTGGCGGTCGTAACCACCGGCACCCGGGCGGCGAAATCGTCGAGGATCTTCATCCGCGTCCCGCCGCCATGGCGCAAAGGAATTACCGCCAGGTCGCCACCGATCAGATGTTCGGCCAGGTCGTCGACCGCGCCGGTGAAGACCACGCCCGTCAGGGCTTTGGCCAGCGGTTCCGGGCCGATTGCGACCACCGTGGCCGGGCGACCTAGCGCCCGCAGCTTTGGCAACAGCACATGCCCCAGTTCCTCGACCGCCTCAAGGTTGGGCGGGTAGGAATAAATGCCGTGATAGACCAGCACGGCATGGTCGGCCGGAATGTTGTAGCGCGCGCGCAAGTCGATCGGTTCGGCATTTGCGAAACGCTCCAGGTCCACCCCGTGCGGAATGGTATGCACCAACGCCTCGCGCACACCGGCTGAAACAAGGTCGCGCCGATCCCGGTTGGAAACGGTGACGACCCGGTCGCAGGCATTGGCCAGGTCGATCTCGAACTTCTTGATACGTCGGCGGGCTGACTCGCCGAGATCGGGCACCTGTTCGGCGATTCGCTGGAATTCAACGTTGTGCTCGACCATCAGGCAGCGGCTGCCGAAAAGCCGGGCGGCCCAGACCGCAGGACGGACATAAGCCGGAAATTCGCCCTGCACCGTCTCGACGCGATGGCGCTTCATCAGCCACATCAACCGGTATTGCATGCCGCGGTCGGCCCAGGGCAGGTACAGGAATGCGTTCGAATACGGAACGCCGCGGGCCATAACGCGGATCATGTTCACGGACCGGGGCCAGCCGGCCAGTCGTGGCCAGATCGGGAAGCGGCGAAACTCGCGCGCGCCGCGCCGATATACCCAGTAGCCATCGCGGCGGTCGGTCAGCAGGATCACCTCCTCGAGGTGAAACGACAGACCCCAGGCGGTGCGCTCGATCTTTACCGCCGCACCGTGGTCGGTGGGAAACACGTCGGCGCGACTGAGCACCACCCAGCAGGCGCGATCGGCACTCGGCATCGGACGGTCGGCCATGGCACGCGAAAGCAGATTCTGGTAGGGCTTTCGCACCCGGCGATGGAACCATTCGGCCAGATAGGCGCGAAGCGCAGCGGTCATTCCGGGGCCATCGGCGCCAACCTCGCTTTCGCTTGCACCTGCCGCCAACAGCGGCTGCCGGGCAAACTGCGACCGCCGCCCGGCCAGTCTGGCCAGCCCATCGGCCAGGTCTGCATATACTCGCGCCGCATCGAACCGGGCACGGGCCAGCACCAGCGCGTTGTCGGCGCGACGCGCAAGCCCGGGTCGATCGGCAGCGATGGAATTGAGCAATGCCGGCAGTTCTTCAGGCCGTTCGACCACCCAACCGCATTGGTGGCGTTCGACCAGTTCGGCCAGCGGAAGGAAATCGTTGCAGATCACCGGCACGCCGGTGCACAACGCGTCGGTCATTCGAAACGACTGGCTGTAACGGCGCTCGATGTTGTCGTCGCAAAGCTCCAGCGCGATGTCGACGCTGCGCAGACGCCGCAGATATTCGGCATGGCCGGCCAGACCGGCGCCTTCGCTGCCGTCGATCAACTGCCACTGGCCGGGTTCGCGGCGCAACGCTTCCAGCCAGGAGGTCGAATTCCGCCACGGCCAGTCGAGGCCCCCGTGGAAAAGTTGCAGCGGCCTTTCGCCGTCATCTTCACCCCGAACGCTCGAACGCTTATCGACACGGCCGCACAGGGGCACGACCCGAACGGGGCTGTCAAAGCGGCAGTCGTGCCCGGCCAGCAACAACAGCGGCAGCATGACATCGCGCTGGGCCGCGTTGCCCACCCAGACTTCGTCACAGCGGGCCAGCACTTCGATAAGCTCGGCGGCTTCTTCGACAAGCCTGTCGCGGTTCTCGAACTGGCGCTCCAGAAGGCGCGGCGCAACGTAATCGAGCACCAGCGCCGAGTCCTTCCGCGCAGGCAGCCAGCGGGCCAGTTCCCAGTAGCCGATGATCACAATCTCCGGTCGATTGACTGCCAGCCAATCCGAAAGATCCAGGGCAGTGGCCAGCGGCAGCACATCGAACGGCAGTGCGCCGGCATCGACCGGACCGGTACCTGAATCCAAATCCGAGTCGGGGCCGGTCCAGGCGTATGTCACCTGGATACCGCGCCCGGCGATCATCTCCGCCATCAACGCATGACGTATGCTAAGACCCGTAGCCGGGCGGAGCGGATCGGGCGGCGGTTTCTCGCTGAGGATCAGAAAGTGACGTTTGGACAAGACTGCGCCGATAGTGACCTGGGACCGGCCTATGCTAATGGAACTCCCGGGCCACCGCGACCCTTCCCGACCCGTGTGCGAACAATTTTTGTTCTGGGAAATCCCACAACAGCGCACATCATGGCTCGAATGTTGCATACATTGACGTCATGAAAATCGATTTCCCCCGCGCTTTTATTTCACAGACTCAAGTTGCCGCCTGGGTCGGTTCGATGTGCCTGGGCATGCTGCTGCTGTTTCCATTCATCCAGCCGCAAGTGGCGGCAATGATCAACATTACACTGGTCGTGGTCGCAACGGCGCTGGGTCATCGCCGGTGGGGCCTGCTGGCAACCGGCTACACCGTGTTCATCACCTGGCTGATGGACACACTGTTCTGGAAAATCGGCTTTCCGCTCGAGACCTATGTCTACGGCGGCATTTTCAATGCCTTCATCAGCCTGGTTTTCGGTTCCGTTCTCGAAGCCAAAAACCGGAATATCGTGACTGACGGACTGACCGGATTGTGCAACCACCTGCATTTCCGCCAATCGCTGTCATGGGAAGTCCGCAAGGCCCAGCGCTACGGCCGCGAACTTTCGTTGCTGATGATCGACCTGGACCACTTCAAGCGACACAACGACCAGCATGGGCATCTGGCCGGCGACGCGGTACTGCGGGAACTCGCCCAAATCCTGCGCGCCGCCTGTCGGGACGCCGATCTGCCCTGTCGATACGGTGGTGATGAGTTTGCGGTCATCCTGCCGGAAACCGGAACCGACGGCGCCCTGGAGGTTGGTCGTCGCATCTGCGAGGCGGTTGCCGGCCACGACTGGCGTCTTGACGATCAGGAGCTGGATATAACAGTCAGTATCGGCGTCGGTCTGAAACAGGCAGGCCAACCACCGGAGGTTCTGATCGACAGCGCCGACCGCGCCCTCTACCAGGCCAAACGTCAACCCGGAAATTCGGTGGCCACAGACAGCCTCGCCTGACAACAACCCGGACCGAACCGACCTTTGCCGGCAACGGCGCTGATCCGTGCTGGCACGCGGCAAACGGACAAGAACTGCAAAAGTAGTATGATAGGGTTAGCTTGACAGGATTGGTGGAGAATGTTCTTGACGGCTTAGGTTTACTAATGCAATCAGAAGTATTGCCTCATTCAGCCGATCAATTGGCTCAAAACCCAACCCGGAGGATTGGTCCATGGCTACAGCAACAGAAAAAGACCTCAAGGAACTCAAGGACGAATACGCAAGCTTGAAATCCGACCTGGCCAAGATGAGCGACACGCTCTCGAAACTGGCACAGGACAGCGCGAATGAAGGGCGCGCCCGCATCCGCAGCGCAGCCAGACATTCGCGCGACCAGGCCAGAGAAACATTGGGCACGCTGGAGGACGAAATCGAGCAGCGCCCCGTTACCAGCCTGGCGGTCGCGCTTGGTCTCGGCTTTATTCTCGGCAAGCTTCTTTCGCGATAGCGCTGCGATATCGCAAGCCCTGAGCAGCCGGTGCGGACTGCCGGTTTTTAGATGAGGTGCGCGAGACAGGAGGTATGCAACCGTCATGTTTGAACGCCTGAAAGTCCGCGTCGAGCGACGCGCGATCGCCTTGATCGTCATCGTGCCGGTTGCATTGTGCGTAATCGCCTTTCTCGCACTGGCCGGCTATTTTGCGTTGCGCGAATCGCTACCGCCGGCAATGTCGGCCCTGGTCACGGCCGCCGGCGGCATTGTCGTCATCGCGATCGTGATGCTATTTACCAAAATTGCCACACGCACCGAATCGCGGCAACAACCGTCGCAACGCGACATGCCCGATCAAATCGAGGCGTTGTTGCAGCAACACGCCGATCCGGTGCTCAGCGACTGGATTCGCAACAATCCGGATCGCGCCGTCATTGCAACGCTGGTGCTCGGGGTGGCCGCCGGCTACAGTAAATCTTTCCAGAAAATATTGATGGACATGTACAGTCGTTACAGCGAAGCGGAAACGCGCCGACGCACCGACCGAAACAACTGACTGTTCGGTCCGGGCAACTGCCGCCCGGCGCTGCTTATCCAATAGTTGGGCACCTTTTCAATCCTGCGTCGGCCATACCCCATGACAGAAAAACTCGAACAAATCACTTTCCTGATTGCCCTGGCGCTGGTTACCATCGCATTTCTGTTCCTGCTCAAGCCTTTCTTTGCCCCGCTTTTGTGGGCTTGCATCATCGCGGTGCTGTTTCATCCGATGCAGCTATGGCTGGAAAGCCGGTGGGGCAACCGCCCGAACCGGATCGCACTGGCCACGCTGACTACCTGCGTGGTGCTGGTCGTGATCCCGGTCATGCTGCTGCTGGCTTCATTCGTACAGCAAGGCGTTTCGGTCTATCAGCAGATCGAGGCTCAGGAAATTCAACCGGGGCAGTACATCGACCAGGTTCGAGATGCATTTCCGGCACTGCAGGCCCTGATCGACCGGTTCGAAATCGACATGAGCACAGTACGCGAACACACCGCCGACGCAGCGATGACCGCGAGCCGGTTCTTCGCCCAGAATGCGCTGGCGGTCGGCCAGGGTACATTCTCGTTCGTGCTCAAGCTGGCGTTGATGCTGTACGTGGCCTATTTCCTGTTGCGCGACGGCCGCGTGTTGGTCGAAAATCTCGTCCGGGCTCTGCCACTGGGCGATGCCCGCGAGCGCATGCTGTTCCGGAAGTTCGCCGAAGTCGCACGCGCAACAGTCAAGGGCAACCTGCTGGTGGCCATGGTGCAGGGTGCGCTGGGCGGGTTGATCTTCTGGATCCTGGGACTGCCCGCGCCGTTGCTGTGGGGTGTAGTGATGACGGTGCTATCACTAATTCCGGCAGTCGGCGCCGGTCTGGTCTGGCTGCCGGCGGCGATCTATCTGTATGCCGTTGGCGACTGGATTGCCGCCACCGTGCTGATCGTCTACGGCCTGATCGTCATCGGTCTGGCCGACAACATACTGCGCCCCATCCTGGTCGGACGCGACACCAAGCTGCCGGACTGGATGGTGCTGCTGTCGACGCTTGGCGGCCTGGCGCTGTTCGGCATCAACGGCTTCGTCGTCGGCCCGCTGATCGCAGTGCTGTTCATTGCCTTCTGGCAGATATTCGGCAAGGAGTTTCAACGACAGCCGGACACCGACGGCCAGACGGACGAAGATCCGGATGGCGCCGAAAAGCCAACGCCCGATGCACAAGAGAACACATGACGATGCGGCTCGATCCGGATGTCCCGGACATGCTTTTCAATACGCGCTGGTGGGCCACCCGAATAGTCGGGTAGAGTGACGTCCTGACGGATCACCCGGGGAGGTGCATGAAGCAATTCAGATTGTTGGGCAACCGGCGCTTTGGACCTTTTTTTGCGGTTCAGGCGCTGGGCGCGTTCAACGACAACATCTTTCGCAATGCGCTGGCCACGCTGATCGTGTTCGGCATCGGTGTCGAGGCCGGCTGGGATCCCAGCGGTCTGGTCAACCTCGCCGCCTTGCTGTTCATCCTGCCGTTCTTTCTGTTCTCCGCCGTATTTGGCCAGTTGGCCGACCGGTTCGAGAAGTCGCGCATGATTCGCTTCATCAAGCTGTTCGAGGTGGCAATCTGCCTGTTCGCCGGTCTCGCGTTGTACCTGGGCAACATGTTCCTGCTGATGTCGGTTGTGTTCCTGCTCGGTTTCCAGTCCACGCTGTTCGGCCCGATTAAATATTCAATTATCCCGCAATTGCTGGAAAGGCACGAGTTGACCGGCGGCAACGGGCTGGTCGCGGCCGGTACTTACGTGGCCATCCTGGGCGGCACGATTCTCGGCCCCATTGTGGCCGGCGTGCCGCTGGACTGGCCATGGCTGGTGCTGGCGGCAACACTGTTCATCGCGCTCGCAGGCTACCTGGCCTCGATCGCCGTGCCGCGGGTGGATGTGGGCGACCGCAAACTGGCCCTGAACCTGAATCCGGTGACGGCATCCCGGGCCAATCTCAAGCTGCTGGGACGCGATCGAAACCTCCTGCACAGCGTTCTCGGCGTGTCCTGGTTCTGGTTCTACGGCACGATCTTCCTGGTCCAGATCCCGGCCTGGACCCAAGGCGTGATCGGCGGCAACGCGACAACGCTTTCCGCGCTGCTGGCATTGTTCATCGTCGGCATCTCCACCGGCGCGCTGTTGTGCGAGAGGCTTTCGCGCGGCGGGCTGGAAATCGGGTTGGTGCCGGTCGGCGCGCTGGGGATGACGTTGTTCGGCCTGGACTTGATGTTCGCCAGCCCCACCGATCCACTGGTCAACGCCGGCGTCGGTGCATTTCTGGCCACGCCTGGCAGCTGGCGACTGGTCATCGACCTGCTGGCCATCGGCATCAGCGGCGGGCTGTTCATCGTTCCGCTGTATGCGCTGATCCAGAGCCTGTCGAAAAACGCCGAGCGGGCCCGTGTGATCGCCGGCATGAACATCATCAACGCACTGTTCATGGTGCTGGCCAGCGTCATGGCCATCGTGCTGCTCAGCGTGCTCGAATTTTCCATTCCGCAATTGTTCGGCATTGTCGCCGTCATCAACCTGCTGGTGGCCATCTACGTGTTCACGCTGGTGCCGGCATTCGCGATCCGGTTCCTGATGTGGATGTTGAGCCGCCTGATCTACCGGGTGCACGTCTCCGGCCACAGTGCCGAGCGGCTGCCGGAAACCGGCCCCGCGCTGATCGTGTGCAACCACCTGAGCTACATGGACCCGCTGATCATCGGCGGCAGCCTGCAACGCCCCATCCGCTTCGTGATGACCCATCAGATCTACAACATCCGCGGCCTGAAATGGCTGTTCCGGCTGGGTGGCGCCATCCCGGTAGCCCCGGCAAAAGTCGACCCCGAGTGCCTGCGCCGGGCCTTCGACAGCGTCGACGATGCGCTGGCCAATGGTGAACTGGTCGGCATCTTCCCGGAAGGCGGGCTGAGCCCGGACGGCGAGGTACAGGCGTTTCGTTCCGGGATTACCGAGATTCTCGGGCGCCGACCGGTGCCGGTCGTGCCCATGGCCGTAGAAGGCCTGTGGGGCGGCGTTTTTAGCCGCGCACCGGGCCGCTGGCGCCGGCGCGAACGCGGCTTCTTCAGCCATGTTCAATTGAAGATCCTCGAACCCGTCCCGGCCGGCGAAGCCAACCGCGAAAAACTGGAAAATGCGGTTCGCAGCGCCTACCAGCAACTGCGGCAGGAAGGATGATTCAAAG
The DNA here is from genome assembly GCA_040904965.1 of Wenzhouxiangellaceae bacterium. GTDB lineage: Bacteria > Pseudomonadota > Gammaproteobacteria > Xanthomonadales > Wenzhouxiangellaceae. The sequence continues at coordinate 13,693 of JBBDSL010000067.1, read as the reverse complement.
CCGAATGCCGGCTCGCGGAGAAATGCGAACGGCAAAAAACTTATCTTCTCGCAGAGACGCAGAGAAATTCATATTCAAAAAACTTGAAGATGCATTTTTTGCTGTGCTCTTCTCTGTCGCTCCGGGTCTCTTTGGAAAGTAACCCTTTACCCTGCTTTTCCTTGGCATCTTTGCGCCTTCGCGAGAGCCGGCTTCGACTTTTCGCCTTTGAACCTGCCCTTCTCTGCGGCTCTGCGTCTCTGCGCGAGCACGCCTTTGACTTGCTTCTCGTTGACGCCTCGGCGGGAGAATGCGCTTGATCTGATATTGCTGTCGGCATTCACGGCTTGCGCGCGAATACGTACATGCGCTCGGATTCGAAGTCGTACGGCGTGCCCTCCAGGTCGCCATCGATGGCTTCGAGTTCGAGGCCGGCCGATTCGACCAGGCGGGCAATCTCGCCGGCCGACCAGACACGGTGCGAAAACATCGCCCGATCGACGCGGTCGCCGTCGATCAGCATCCACTCGTTTTCCACCCGTGTGTTGTGATCGACCAGCACCGGGCGCTCGACCAGCAGTCTGCCGTCGGCATATTCGGTCAGGTGCACCGGCTCAAGCGTGCGACACAGCGTTTCCAGCCCCAGAAGATCCAGCACCAGGGCACCATCGGGCTTGAGACTTTCGACGATCCTGGCCAGCACGCGGTCGTGGTCGGCTTCATCCTCAAAGTAACCGAAGGTTGTCCACATCACGAATACCGCGTCGAATGCCTCCGGGCGCGCGAATTCGCGCATGTCCTCGCAGCGGACATCCAGCAACAGGGATTCGGCCTGCACGCGACGCCGCAGGTCGGCCAGCAGGTATTTGCTGGTATCGACCGCGGTAACCTCCATTCCGGCCCGGGCCAGCGGCAATGCGTGGCGCCCGGGGCCGCAGCCGAGATCCAGCACGCCCCCCTGCTCCAGATCGATTCGTGCCAGTAAAGCAGGCACTTGCGCGGCGGCCTCGCTAAACTGCTCGTCTCCGAACATCAGCGAGCCGAACTTGCGCCAGAAATCTTCATCGGTATACCAGTCGCTCATGATCGTGTTCCTTTGCGGGCTGTTGCTGACAACCGGCGGTTGCGCCACGCTGGGCTGGTACGGCCAGGCCGCGCGCGGTCAGATGGAATTGCTGCTCAAGCGCAAGGATATTGAAAAACTGATCGCTTCGCCCGACACCCCGGAAGATAGAAGGCGAAAACTGGAGCTGGTGCTGGCCGTGCGCGAGTTCGCCGGCGACGAGCTGGGGCTGCCCGACAACGGCAGCTATTCGGGTTTCGTCAAGCTCGAGCGCGATGCGGTGGTCTACAACGTGATCGCCGCGCCCGAGTTCAGCGTGGCTGCGAAAACCTGGTGCTATCCGCTGGTCGGTTGTCTGGCCTATCGCGGCTATTTCGACCGTAGCGACGCCGAGCGCCGCGCGGAAAAACTCGCCGAACAGGGCTACGACGTCATGGTATCGCCGGTGGCGGCCTATTCCACGCTGGGCCGCTTCAAAGATCCGGTGACAAGCCCGATGCTGAAGTACGGCGAAGTGCGTCTGGCCGGGCTGCTGTTCCACGAACTCGCCCATCAGCGCGTCTTCGTCAAGGGCGAGACCGATTTCAACGAGGCTTACGCCACCACGGTCGAACGCGAGGGCGTACGGCGGTGGCTGCGGCACCTGGATCGACAGGCGGCTATTGAGGCATGGGAAGAGTCACGCCGCATCGAATCGGCATTCACCAGCTTGCTGCTGCGGGCCCGGGCTGACCTGGAAGCGTTGTATTCCAGAGACATTCCGCCGGAACGCATGCGACGGGAAAAGCAGGCGGTATTCCAGGCCCTGCAACGCCGCCACGCCGAATTCGTCCGAAAATCCGGTGATGATCGATTCGATGCCTGGATGCAGCAGGAGCTGAACAACGCCCACCTGGCGCTGCTGGCCACCTACGAGGCCGGGACCGACGCGTTCGGCCATCTTCTGGCAGAATATGACGGCGATTTCGAGCGCTTCCACCAAGCCGTTGAACGGCTGGCCGCAGCCGGTCGAGAAACACGCGCCGACTTTCTGAACCAATGCCGGACTAGTACCGTGACCCATAGATTTCGGAACAACCAGAGCCCCCCGGATGTGCCGGGACAAGGTACCGCGCGCCGGCAATGGCCCATCCCTTGGCAAGCGCTGCAACGCCGTCCTGGTGCATCCGGGGGGCTCCCTTCGGGCGAGCCGCTGAGCGGCCATCTGCGGCGTTGCGCTGGCTTGAAATGGGGGCTGCCATTCCGGCGCCAGCGCGTCTTGCATCTGACCGCTCAGCGACTCGCTGGTTGTTTCGAAATCTATGGGTCACGGTACTAGACCGTGACCCGACCCGAGCACTCTTTGCGCCGCCGCCAGCCTGGCCGACTCCGGGCGGGTTCAATATTGCTGACCCTGGCGCTGGCCGCCGGCCCCTCGATCACGCTGGCGCAGGATTCCAGCAGCGAATCGGTTGCGCCGGCCGAGCAGTGCCAGGCGCCAGGCACCATCCCGGACCGGGGGCAACTCCAGCGATCGAACAGTCTGCCCATGGACATCCGTGCCGACGACATGAGCGCGCCGGGCAATGCCCCGATGCGCTTCAGCGACAACGTCGAACTGATCCACGGCGACCAGAATCTGAAGACCGATTTGCTGATTTACGACCCGGATACCGGTGAAGTGCTGGCGCCCGGCTGGCTGGAGTATTCCGATGCACTGGTTCGCCTGCGGGCCGGCAGCGCGCGCTACAACACCGAATCGTCAGCCGGGCAATTCAATGAAGTGCGCTACTACATCGCCGGTGCCGCAGGCGCCGGAAACGCCGGCGTGATTCTGATGACCGACGAGTCCCACGCGCAAGTGCAGCGCTTCGACTTCACCACCTGCGATGTCGAGGACCCGGACTGGCAGCTCAAGGCCGGCGACGTGAAACTGGACTTCGAGCGCAGCGTGGGTACCGCGCGCAATGCCCGGCTGGAGTTCAAGGGGGTGCCGATTCTGTATTCGCCGTGGCTGAGTTTCCCGCTCAACGACGAGCGCAAGACGGGCTTTCTCTATCCGCAGTTCGGATCGAGCAGCGACAACGGCATTGATCTCGCCGCCCCCTGGTACTGGAATATCGCACCCAACCAGGACGCAACGTTAACGCCCAGGCTGATCGGCGACCGCGGCTTCATGCTGGGATCGGAGTACCGCTTCCTGACCCGCCGCCAGGCCGGCACCTTCAACTTCGACTACCTGCCCGACGACGACGACGATGGTCGTGACAATAGCGACCGCTGGCTGGGACGGATTCGCCACCAGGCACGCCTGGCGCCGAACTGGTCCAGCCGGCTGAACTTCAACCGGGTCAGCGACGAGGATTATTTCCTCGACCTGGGCAACGACCTGGATTCCAGCGCAATCCAGTTCCTGCGCTCGGATTTCAGCATCACCGGGCGCGGCACGTTCTGGCAGATGCAGACCACGTTCGATACCTTCCAGGTGCTGGACCGGGACGTGCGCGAGGAACGAGAGCCCTATGATCGACTGCCGAGAGTCGAATTCGACGCCGACTGGCCACTGCCGGCCGGGCTGACCATGAGCCTGAACAGCGAAGCGGTCTATTTCGACCGCAGCGAAGGGGTGACCGGCCTGCGGCTGGACGCGTTGCCGGAGCTGGCGCTGCGTGTAGTGCGCCCGGGCTGGTTCTTCGAGCCTGCGCTGGGCCTGCGTGCAACCGCCTACAATCTGGACGATTCGGAAAGCGGCGACGACAGCCCGGCCCGAGTGCAGCCGATCTTCAGTCTGGACGGCGGACTGGTATTCGAGCGGCGCACCGCTTCCGGACGTCTGCAGACGCTGGAGCCGCGGGCGTTCTACCTGTACGTGCCGGGACGCGAACAGGACGACCTGCCGCTGTTCGACACGCGCGAACTCACCTTCAGCTTCGCCCAGCTTTTCCAGACCAACCGCTTCTCGGGCGCCGACAGGCAGATGGATGCCAACCAGATGACGCTGGCCCTGACCAGCCGGCTGCTGGACGACGAAAATGGTCGCAGCATCGTCGATGCCAGCGTCGGCCAGATCTTCTTTTTCGACGATCCCAACGTCGGCCTGCGCGACGAGCAACGACAGAGCCGCTCGGTCTCGGCCTCTGTCGGCGAGATCAATTGGCGTCCGTCGACCCGGTTCCTGGTCAGCGCCGGTTTGCAATGGGATGCCGAAGACAATGAAACTGATGTGGCCGCATTCGGTCTCAGATGGAAAGGCCAGGATGCCCGTCAGGTGCAGATTGGCTACCGGTTCCGGCGCGACAGTGTCGACCAGATCGATATTCGCGGCCGTTACCCGATAACGCGAAATCTGAACCTGATCAGCCGGTTCGATTTCTCGTTCCGGGATTCGACCGCACTTGAACTGCTCGGCGGCATCGAATACGAGAGCTGCTGCTGGGCGATTCGAGCCTCGATCAGACGCTATATTCGCGACCGGGAGTCGGACAAGCGCACGGCGTTCTTCATCGAACTGCACTTGAAGGGGCTCGGCAGCCTGGGCCGTCGGCCCTATAACCTGTTTACCCGATAAGATCAGGAGCAAGGATACAAATGAACCAATTCGCAATTCGTTTCACCGCAATGGTTCTGGCACTGATACTGCCGGCACTCGCCAGCGCGCAGAGTTACCAGAAAATGGATGAGATCGTCGCCATCGTCGACGAGGGTGTCATCCTGCGCTCGGAACTGGAATCGACGATGCAGAACGTCCTGAACCAGATCCAGTCTCGCGGCGAACGTCAGCCACCGCCGCAAGTGCTCGAAGAACAGGTGCTCGAACGCCTGATCATGAACCAGGTGCAGATTCAGCGCGCTGAACAGACGGGCATTCGGGTCACCGACCAGGAAGTCGACCGGTCGCTATCGGATGTGGCGCGCCAGAACAATCTTTCGCTGATCGAACTGCGTCGCGCCGTCGAATCCGACGGACTTGATTTCAACGAGTTTCGCGAGGACGTTCGCCAGCAGCTGCTCACATCCAAACTCAACCAGCGCATCGTCGAAAGCATGGACCAGGTGACCGATACCGAAGTCGACATGCTGCTGGAATCCGATATGTTCGGAAACGACGAATATCACCTCTCGCAGATTGCCTTGCAGCTTTCCCAGTCCGCCACGCCGGCGGACATGCGCGAAGCCGAACAACGCATCATGGAAATCCGCCGGGAGATTGTCGACGGGATGGACTTCGCCGAAGCCGCGGTGAACTTCTCCGACGCCCAGGATGCGCTCGACGGCGGCGAGGTCGGCTGGCGCAATCTCAATACCATGCCGCGCCAGATCGCGGACCGGATCCGCGATCTCGAGGCCGGGGACATCTCCGAGCCGATGCTGGCCAACAACAGCGTAATGCTGATCAAGGTCAACGATCGCCGCCCGCGCGGCGAAGTCATCATCGACGAATTCCGGGCCCGGCACATCATGATCGAACCCAGCGAACTGGTCACGCCGGAGGCGGCGCGCCGGATGATCGAGAACCTGCACCGGCAGATTCAGCAAGGTTCGGAATTCGGCGAACTGGCACGCGAATTCTCCGACGACGAACGCACCGCGAATATCGGCGGAGTGATGGATTGGTTTCCCGAGGGCGCTTACGGCCAGACCTTCCAGGCCGTGTGCGACAGCCTCGAGCCCGGTGAAGTCAGCGAGCCTTTCCAAACCAGCGAAGGCTGGCACCTGGTCATGCTGGAGGACCAGCGCCAGTCGGACCGAACCGAAGAAGCACTGCGCGCCGAGGCACGCGAGTTGATCGTTCAGCAACGTTCCGAAGAAGAAGTCGACCGGATGCTGCGCCAGATGCGCGACGAAGCCTACGTCGAAATTCTCCTCTAACCCGGGCTACTAATGCAATCAGAAGTATTGCCACATTAGTAAACATGTCCAGCCAGCCGCTGCTGATCACGGCCGGTGAGCCGGCCGGGATCGGGCCCGAACTTGCGGTATCCGCCGCAATCGGCCGGCCCGGTCTGGTCGTGGTTGCCGATCCGGCGTTGCTGTCGCAATCGGCCGCGCGGCTTGGCAAGTCGGTCACGATCAGGGAGTGGCATTCCGGCGATGATCCGGCGCCGGCCGGCAACGACGTGCTGCGCTGCTTGCCGGTTCGACTTCGCGATACGGCCGTACCGGGACGACTGAACCGGGCCAATGCCGAATACGTGCTCGATTCGCTGCGGCAAGCGGCGCTGGCGATCATGCACGGACACGCCGCCGCGCTGGTGACCTGCCCGGTGCACAAGGGCGTGATCAACGACGCCGGCATCGCCTTTTCCGGCCACACCGAATTCCTCGCAGATCTGGCCAGCGTCGACCGCGTCGTGATGATGCTGGTCGCCGACGAGCTGCGCGTCGCGCTCACCACCACGCACCTGGCATTGCGCGACGTGGCCGATGCCATCGACCAAGGCGGACTGCGCCAGACGCTGCAAATCGTCGATCGCGACCTGACCGGCCGGTTCGGCATTACCCGCCCGCGCATCGCCGTACTCGGCCTGAACCCGCATGCCGGCGAAGGCGGTTATTTGGGCCGCGAGGAAATCGAGATCATCGAACCGGTCATCGCCGGATTGAAGGCCGAAGGCATGCAATTGGAAGGCCCGCTGCCGGCCGACACGGCGTTCGTGCCGCGTCACCTGCAACGATTCGATGCGGTGCTGGCGATGTATCACGACCAGGGCCTGCCGGTGCTCAAGTACGCCGGCTTCGGCCACGCCGTCAACGTCACCCTGGGCCTGCCGTTCATCCGCACCTCGGTAGACCACGGCACCGCACTGGACCTGGCCGGAACCGGAAAAGCCGATTCTGGCAGCATGAAAGCGGCGATCGAACTGGCACGGACGCTGGCCGGGAATCAGAAGTAGGCTGCGTTACCGAAAAAGTGTTTTTTACCGCAGATGACGCAGATGAACGCAGATGAAAGTCGAAAAAACGGTCTTTCATGAAGTCCTGGCCTTTATCTGCCTGGTCCAAACTTACCTGGGTCTTATCTGCGTTCATCTGCGGTTCAATTGGTCTTTAGACTCCTCCATTAACGGTGATTCGAGCTATCCCGGAGACGTCCTTGTAAACGGCGAAAATTCAACATTCCTGGTTCGCCAACCTGCGGTACCCTTCTGCTTCACTCCGCCATCCGGTATCGCATGACGCATCGCGCGCGCAAACGCTTCGGCCAGAATTTTCTGCATAGCGAATCGGTAATCCGCCGCATCATCGGCTCAATCGCGCCTGCGCGCGACGACCGCATCGTGGAAATCGGGCCCGGCATGGGCGCGCTGACCGGGCCGTTGCTGGAGCTTGTGAACCGGCTGGACGTGGTGGAACTGGATCGCGACCTGGTCGCCGAACTCCCGGCCCGGCTGGAGCATCCGGACAATCTTGTGATTCACCAGGCCGATGCGCTGGATTTCGACTTTCGCGCACTGGCCGGCGACCGTCGGCTTCGGATCATCGGCAACCTGCCCTACAACATCTCCACGCCGCTGATGTTTCACCTGCTCGATCAATCCGACGCGATTTCCGACATGCATTTCATGCTGCAAAGGGAAGTGGTCGACCGCATCGCGGCCAGCCCCGGCAGCAAGGCCTGGGGTCGGCTTGGCGCCATGACCCAGGCGCGCGCAGATACGGCCATGCTGTTCCGGGTGCCGCCCGGCGCCTTTGATCCGGTCCCCCGGGTGGAATCGGCGGTCGTGCGCATCGTGCCCAGGACGCTTTCCGACCGTCAGCGCGAACTGCTCCCGGCGCTGGAGACCGTTGTTCGAAAAGCGTTCGGCCAGCGGCGCAAGACGCTTAAGAACACGCTCAAGGGACTGCTCGACGCGGCCGACCTGGAGGACTTGGGCATCGACCCGGGCCGCCGCGCCGAGACCGTTTCGCTGGAAGAATTCAGCGCCATGGCCCAGCTTGTGCACGAACGCGAGGTGCATGCATGAGCCGGCGTCGCGACATCTATATCGGCGACATCCAGGGTTGCTGGAAGCCGCTGGAACGGTTGCTGGAAAAGCTCGCCTTCGACCCGGCGGCCGACCGGCTATGCATGGCCGGCGACCTGGTCAACCGCGGCGGCAAGTCACTGAAGGTACTGCGCAACATCGTCGCACTCGGCCAGCCGCACTTCACCGTGCTGGGCAACCACGATCTGCACCTGCTGGCCTACGCGCACATGCACCCGAACGTGCGCAAACCCAACCCCGAGTTCGAAAAGGTTCTCGACCACGCCGAAAGCGACCGGATACTCGAATGGCTGCGCGCCCAGCCGTTGCTTTGGCTCAATGAGACCGACCGCATTGCGCTGGTCCACGCCGGCATCGACCCGCGCTGGAATCCGGAGCAGGCCCGGAAAAGTGCCGCCGAAGTGGAAAAAACGCTGCGCGGTCCGAAGCTGGGCAAGTTCATCGACAACATGTACGGCAACCGGCCCGATCGCTGGGAACCGGAACAGCAACGATTCACGCGGCTTCGCACCACCACCAACGTGCTGACCCGCATGCGCTTCGCCCGCGCCGACGGCCGACTCGACTTCGAATCCTCGGGCGACATGAACAATCCGCCGCAAGGGTACCGGCCGTGGTTCGAACTGCTGGACGAATCCTGGCGCGACTGGACGGTGGTATTCGGCCACTGGTCGATGCTGGGCTATTTTGAGCACAAGCCTGGCGACTACCACAACAGCCAGGCCATCTGCCTGGATTCGGGTTGCGTCTGGGGCGGCCAACTCACCGCGCTGGTGGTCGAGGGCGGCGAACGATCGATCGTGCAAATCGAGTGCCCAAAGCCATAGGTTGGGTTCAATCCTCCCTTAACTGCGCGGCCGGTGCAATCGCTGCGGCGCGCCTTGCCGGTGCCAGCGAGGTCAGGACCAGCAGCACGGCCAGCGCCACGACCACGAACAGGACGATGGCAAGCGCCGGTGTCGAGTCGGGCAGGAACTCCGGCTTGAGCGCGGCCAGCCCCAGGTAGCCCAGCGGGCCCGCGAAGACCAGTCCCGGCAGCCCGAGCAGCAGACCCGTGCCGATCACGCGCCGACGCAATCGCTTCGGCCCGGCGCCGATAGCGGCCAGGATCGCGAATTCGCGCCGGCCGGCGTCGACCAGGAAGCGCTGGATACCGTAGAACCCGAACAACGCCAATGCCAGCGCGGTTGCCGCGGCCAGCATGCTCAGATAAAGACGGCCGCGGTCCGGCGCCAGCAGTTCACGGAACCGGTCGCGCGGTCGAAAGAAATGTGCGATATCGATTTCCAGGTCGCCCGCCTCGATCAGCCGGTCCAGCTCCGGGCGAAGCGTACCCAGCGGCAGACGTGTCTTGAGCAGAATTCGGTCGTTGTCGCTGAAGAATGTGCTCTCGCTGTAAATCCTCGGATCATCGGGCTTTTCCGGGTGAGCGAAGAACACGTTCTCGACTACCGCGACAACCGGTTTCGGCTCGGAGAGTCCGGGCCCCTGGATGGACGGCAGCACTTCGCCGACCACGTCGACATGGCCGAACACGGCCTCGGCAAGCGCCCGGCTGACGACGTGACCCGATGCGTCCCCGACATCCGGCCAGCGGCCGTGCAACACACGAAGGTCCAGCATCTCCGGAAAGACTCGATCGGCTGAGGCCAGCGCGACCCTGATCTCGCGATCCGGACGGTCCGGGGGCGACAACCGAAACGAAAACGTCGCCGAAACCTGCCCGGCCGGCACCGGGACGCCGAACGCTACCGCTTCGACGCCGGGGATCTGCAGCAAGACCTCGCGCTGGCGCTCCCGTCGTACCCGGGTACGCTCGGCATCCGCCGAATCGGCGCTGAACACCGGGCCGCTGAACGACGGTGTGATGACGACCAGATCATCGGTGGAATAGCCCAGATCGCGCGTGCGCAAGTCGAGGAGATAGACCACGAAACCGAGCACCACGCACGCGACCACACCGGCGATCGCAATCTGCAGCGCGCCGCCGAAGCGCTGGAACGCCCCGGGCCGCGCGCGAACCTGGCGGGTGGCACCGATAACCCCCAGCCGTTTCAGCCCCGCGATCGGCGCCAGCGACACCAGCAGCGTGACAAACGCGGCCACACCGACCACCCCGGCCAGCACTCGCCAGTCCAGCAACGAGACGCTGCTGAAGCGAGCGCGCTCCAGAAATGCCAGGTCCTGAAACCAGACCATCAGCCACAATGCCAGGACAATCCCTACAAGGGTCGCGGCGGCCACCAGCAATGCCGATTCGACCAACAACTGCCTTCGCAGACGCTTCATCGGCGCGCCCACGGCCAGGCGGATCCCCAGCTCACGCCGGCGTCCTGGCGCACGTGCCAGCAGAAACAGCCCCACATTCGCACCGGCAACAATCACCACCAGAAAACCGACCAGCGTGAACAATCCGACCTGCCGCCGCGCCTCGGCCTGCCGGCCCGGGTCCAGCGTCACGCCCGGATGCAATTGCAAGCGGGCGTCATCCGGCTGCCCCAGGCCGTCGAACGCCCCGTTGCCATGCGCGGACACCAGTTCGCGCCGGGCCGATTCCAGGCTGCGATCCAGCGCGAGCCGGACCAGTGCACGAAACATCCCGAAGTTGCCCAGGCCGACGTTGGCCAATGGGCCGGTCAGCCGCTTGGGCATGAACTGTTCGGCCGGCAACCAGAGATCCACGTTGCTTCGGAACGTGCCCTCCATGTCGGGATGTGCCACGCCAACGATCCTGTAGGGACCAACCTCGACCTGCTCTTCGTCATTCGAGGCCATGGCGTCGGCAAGAAGTTCCAGTTCCTGACCGATCACATCTGGCCGGCCGCCGAAATGCCGCTGCCACAGCGCATGCGAGATCACCGCCACCGATGCGCCGTCGTCCCGATGGTCTTCGGCGGCAATCCCGCTGCCGAGCGCCAGTCGGGGCCGCAGCCCGTCGAAGAATCCGCGCGTGACCGTCTCGGCGGTTAGCAACTCGACTTTTGCGCCATCGCGCCACTCGACATCGGCCACGTTCACGCCGGCCACGGCGGCAAACCCGGAAACCTCGTCACCGGCGCGCTCAAGGAAGCGAATGTTGACCGGATTGGCAGAATCCGGCATCTGCGCCACCAGCGTGGCCACGCCATCTGCGGCATCGAAACCTCGGTGCGGATGCGGCAACAGATCGCTGAACAATGAAAGAAATGCGGTCATGAAGCCCAGCGCGATGCCCAGCACCGCCACCGCAATAGAACTGGCCACAGGCGTGGCGCGATGTACCCGCCAGGCGTGGACGAGATCGGGAAGCAGCGCCTTCATGCCGCGGTCGCCTCCGGAGTGCGCAGCCGGCCGTCCAGCATCGCGATCCGGCGTCCGGCGTGCGCGGCGTACTCAGGGTTGTGGGTGACGGTAACCAGCGTCGCCCCGGCACGATTCAACGCGGCCAGCAGCGCCATGATCTGCTCGCCGTTTTCATGGTCCAGGTTGCCGGTCGGCTCGTCGGCCAGGATCAGCGAGGGCTCACCCACCAGCGCCCGGGCGATCGCCACGCGCTGCTGCTGACCGCCGGAGAGCTGGTTGGGGCGATGATCGGCGCGCGCAGCCATGCCGACGCGTTCGAGCACCTCACCGGCGCGCTTGCGGCGCTCGCCGGTCGCCATTCCGTCACGGTACACCAGCGGCAGCGCGACGTTTTCCAGCACGCTCATTTCCGGAATCAGGTTGAAGCTCTGGAACACGAAACCGATTTCGCGGTTGCGCAACCGGGCACGCTCCTCGGCGTCGATCTCAGTGGTCAGCACATCGGCCAGCCGATACTCGCCGCCGTCGATCTCGTCGAGCAGGCCCAGCACCGACAGCAGCGTCGACTTGCCGCAGCCCGACGGGCCCTCGATGGTGACGTATTCACCGGAGGCGATTTCCAGATCAATACCATCCAACGCATGAGTTTCCAGCGTTTCGGTGGTAAAGATGCGTTCGACGCCTTGCAGCGCGATCAACGGAGACTGTTTGTTCATGGCCTGCAAGTTCCTTATTTATTAACGCGGGAAAACATGAAACCGCAGATTATTGAACATCCGGATTTTTCCTTTCCGGTTCATTAATCTGCGTACATCTGCGTAATCTGCGGTTGAGTTTCTTCAGTTGAATGCCCAGGCGACAAGATCAGCGAATCCGGATTTGTTCCTGGTCCAACCAGCCGCTCATGTCAGCCAGGATGATGCGATCGCCCGGGCTCAGTCCCTGGATGATCTCGACTTCGCGCATCGAGGCGCGACCAAGTTCGACCTCCACCCGGTGCGCCCGCTTTCCGTCGGGACCCAGTCGGAACAGCCGCACCGGCCCCGGCGATTTTGCCATCTGCGCCGGCCGGTCAAGCTTCAGCGTGTCGTCGATGCGGTCCAGTTCAATCCGAGCCGTTACGCTCAAATCGGGCCTGAGATCCAGGTCTCCGACATCGTCGGGCAATGCAACATCAACGCTCACCAGCCGGTTCTCGACGCCCGGGTCCACGCGCAGCACGTCGCCCTGCAACCGCTCCCGGCCCAGTTCAAGCGACACGCGGAGACCCGGCTGAACGCGCGCCGCCGATCGCTCGTCGACCGAAACCCGTGCAATAAGCCGTTCGAGATTGACGATTCTCGCAACCGCGGTGCCGGCCGAGAGTTGCTGGCCCTCCTCGGGCGTGATCTCCAGCACCACGCCGGCCATGCTGGCCTTGACCTTCAGGTCGTCGCGCAGTGCTTCCAGCCGCGCGACGCGATCCTCCAGAGCCGCCAATTGCGCCTCGGCGGCTTCGTGCTCGGCCTGCTGGACTTCATCATAGCGATCCAGCCGCGCCCGTTCGGCCTGCATGCGCTTTTCGAGTTGGGCGGCCTTCAATCGCGTGCGCTCGACTTCCAGCGCCGAAAATACCTGACCCTCGCCCAGCTGTTCCTGGGCTTCGAGCTCCATTTTTGTGCTGGTGTAGTCGGCCTCGGCGCTGGCGACCTGGGCCTCCAGGTCCAGCCGGCGGTTCTGCGACTCGACCCGGGCCAGCGCCTGGTCGGCACGGGTACCGGCCAGATCCCAGCGGGCCGCGGCCAGGTCTTCGTCGATGCCCGGCGAGGTCATCACCAGCAGCACATCGCCGGCCTCGACCCGGTCGCCGGGCAAGACCGTCAACTGCTCGACCACGCCCGCACTGCGGTTGGTCACTGCGCGCACATCAGTGGCCACCAGCCGGCCGGGCGCGACCACTTCGTGGACCAGCTCGCCGCGCGTGACCACGCCGGTCCAGATACTGTCGCCGTCGACCGCCGGCGGCCGCTGGCCCATCCAGAGCGCCGCGCCCATCAACACTACAAATCCAAGGCCGAGACCGGCAACAATCGCAGTGCGTCGCCAGCGGCGAACTGCAGGAACGTTTCGCTGAATATCCATCGGTCCCTCGTATTCGTGCGGCCTGATCAGGCTGAATGGCGCAAAAAGTCAGGACACCGCATCGGCAGAGTCGCTCGCGAACTCCGGGCGAACATCCTCACAGCCAGCCACAAGTGCAGTTTCGGCACAGGCAAAAAAGAATTTGTTCATTGCAACCCCTGAAGCATGTTGACATCATTGCGCCGGATTCGGGTTCGACCAGAAACTTCCGAGGCAGTTCGAACGATTCCTAGTACGACTGTGTTATAAAAAGCCCTCTGGGCTGTTCCTCCCGCAGCAGGGA
>JBBDSL010000066.1:3709-35824 GCA_040904965.1 Wenzhouxiangellaceae bacterium | reverse complement strand
CGGTGGAATCAAGCTAAACCCACCGCTGCCAGCCCACTAGAAAAGCAGGAGAGGCGGATTTATTCGGTGCGCGTTATGAAGTATTGCTCTATGACCTGACCAGCACCTACTTTGAATCCAACCCACCGGGTGAAGGCCTGCGGCAGTATGGCTACAGCCGCGACAAGCGCCATGACTGCACCCAGGTCGTGATTGCGCTGATTGTGACGCCGGAAGGCTTGCCGCTGACCTACGAAGTTCTGGCCGGCAACACGGCCGACAGCACGACGCTGAAGGACTTTCTGACCCGAATCGAGCGGTTCTATGGCCGTTCCGAGCGGATCTGGGTGATGGACCGCGGCATTCCGACCGAAGAAGCGCTGGAAGCCATGCGCCAGTCAGCAACCCCGGTGCAATACCTGGTCGGGACCCCCAAGGGTCGACTGACTCGGCTGGAAAAAGACTTTCTTGGCAAGCCCTGGACGGCGGTGCGCGAATCGGTGGATGTCAAACTGCTCAATTAGTCCGATGAACTCTATGTGCTGGCCCGGAGCCGGCCGCGCATGATGAAAGAGCGCCGCATGCGTCAGCGGCGACTCAAGCGCTTGTGACAGTGCCTGGGTCAGTTTCAACAAGCGCGGCCAAGCCGGGATCAACTGTTGATCAAGCTGGGGGCTGCCAAGAAGGAAGCAGGGCGGGTCTGGTATCTGGTCAAGATCAGCTTACCCGAGGCCGATCAGGCCGTGACTGAATAAATATTCCGGTACGTGTTACGCAAAGACAAACTGCGCCAAGTCAGACGACGCGAGGGGCGTTACCTGCTGCGTTCGAACCTGACCCACGAGGATCCCGCGCAACTGTGGCAGTACTACATCCAGTTGACCGAAGTCGAACAGGCATTCAAGGAGCTCAAAAGTGACTTGGCCATCCGTCCGATCTACCACCAGACCGACGAGCGCATCGAAGCACATATCTTCGTGGCCTTCATGGCTTACTGCCTTCAGGTCACTCTGAAGCAGTGTCTTCGGACGCTGGCACCCGGGCTGACGCCGAGAGCTGTCATCGAAGAGTTGTCGGGCATCCAGATGGTCGATGTGCATGTACCGACAACCGACGGCCGCCAGCTTGTGCTGTCGCGCTATACCCAACCGGAACCCGAACAAAAGCATCTCCTCCAGCAACTACAACTACAACTGCGACTGCCTGGCCAGCCGCCGCGCATTATGGGGTCTGCATCAGCCAAGACCGCCCGAATAATCGATTTGTAGTGCCGACCTTTGGTGTCCATTTCAATAAAATCAATAGGTTATCTTGCCTCTGTAAGCTGAATAGCGGAAGTCGGGCTAGAGAGCTAGGACGAGCCAACTGGAAAACTGTTAGTCCGACAATTTAAGCGTTGCATCCGAGGAAAGGGCTGCATCGCTGCCTCTGAGGTGCACGACGTTATCAACTAACGACTTCTGCCGCTTGTCAACCTCCCCCGCACTTCCACCATCTGATGGATGCCCCCTTCGGACTAACTTCTGCTGGGGTGATGCCAGAAGTGTCTTATGATCATTCACACCTTCTATGCTCGTCGAAACTGCACAGCAGCCCGCCTGCGCAGTTGCGCGTCGCCGCACACCGCTCACCCTCGGTTCGAGGGGTGCATCTTCCGCTGTTGCAGCTCATGTAGCCGCAGCATTGGTCGTCTCTTTCACATCTGTCGGGCGATCGGACACACAGGTGCTCCTGAGTAGAATGCTCCGGCCAGCGGACTTCGCAAATCGGGGCGTTGACCCCAAGGCTCTCACAGACGGGATCGTCACCGCGACTGCAGGGAAGCCTCAGGCAGAGATCGAGGCGATAAAAGTAGTCGAGGTCCTCCCATAAAGGCCGACCTCCTCCGACAGATGCTGCTCCCAGTGCGAAGCGTCGATCTCCCGTTACAAGTAAATCGTAGACACAGTCTTCGAGCAGAGAATCCTCATCAACGCCTGCTGCCTTACACGCCTCGTCTGCCTCCGCATGCTCCTCCGCCGAGTAGTCCCCGAGGTCGACTCCTTCGCTCGGAAAGCTACGATCCGTGTAATCCTCGGTCGTCTTACCCTCCGAATAATCGAACAGCGACTCCTCCGGTCTGATTCGCCAGCTCTCGGCAAACTCAGCGTACAACGAATCTCCGGCCACATCAGATTGCCTGGCATCTTCCGGGGGTAGAGTCACACCGTCCCGGAGTCTTAAATCATTGGACGGATCCCCGTCGTAATCGCCGAGAAGTCCCTCCACGTTACCTTGGTAGACGGACGGAAGGCCGACATCGATTGAGATCGCACCTCGGGACCAGTACGACAGTTCGATCAGGGCTCCCGCGCCTGGGAAGAAGACATATGTGCTCCCCCCGCTGCGATAGAGACTTATCCCGTTTTTTGGGTCTAGTGAATCCGAATCCGGATTCACAGGTTGCCCGTTGTAGTGGAGCGGGACGGAGTCGTACGCATCTACCACCAGCCGCAGGCCGTCGAAAGACAAGGCCACGGCGTAATTTAGACTCACGGATTGGGAGCTTGCAAAGGGCTGGTGCCGTGCCTGGATCTCGAAGCCGTCGATCTTGGATCGAACGAGGATGAATTCACCGACGGACTGCAGGTCGATGTGTAGACCGTCGAGCGTAGTAACATGCGGATCGCCGTGGGATGTGCCTGAGCCTGGATCGCCGTAAATATCGTGATATCCGGGGAGAAATTCACTCTGATACCAGTCCCAAAACGCGCGCTCTTGGGGCGGAAACTCGTTTTGATGGTATGTGAGATCGTTAATAATAATAGATCGTTGATATTGTGTCTTGATCATTTTGGCGGCTGTCGCCGCTTCAAAGGAGCTGGGAGGTACCATCCCTGACTCTACTTCTATGTAATCGTAGGCTGCACCGATGAGACCCTTCGTGCCCGCCTTTTCAGCAAGCGCTTCCAGCCCTTTCTCGGGCGCGGCAGGTCGACCCGCCTGACCGATACTTCCCGGTCGCTTATAAAGATACCATTCTGCCCCGACCACTCCTACGGCGACCAAATCCCAACTACCTTGCTCAGCCAGCTTGTCGAGCAAACGCTGACTCGCGGGGCTGAGCTCTTCATTGTCGCCCTCGCGGATGAGGTCCAGCGGATCCGCGAATAGGGCAGCCCCTACGAGCAGAAGGAGGACCAGAACCAGGGGCCAACGCATTCTACGTTCAACACCAGGGCGCTCAGAGTGGGGCCGTTCATTCATGGCAGACATCCTTATATCACCAGTATAAAGACCCATTATCGCGAATGCCAGCAGTGGGAAAAAAAGGGTCACCCATTAGCCCAGCCGTGTCAATAGGCAAAGTGCGACGGTGGCGATTTTGCGCCCATCCCGGTTCCATCTGACCGGTTCGCAACAACCGTACGCCCTGCTTTTCAGTTATCGGATGCGCGTAGAAAACGCGCTCCAGTCACCCATCGAGATCAAGGCCGATTCGATTGTCTGCGACAGCCTCAGCTTCTGGATGGGTCGGCTGATCAAAGCCGACTATCCGCGCACCACCGCGATTGCCTTTACCGCGGCCAGCAACAACTTCGAGCTTGCGATTGCCGTGGCCATCGCCGCGTTCGGGCTGGCCTCGCCGGTGGCATTCGCCACGGTCATCGGTCCGCTGGTCGAAGTGCCGGTGCTGATCTCGCTGGTCACCGTCGCGCTGTGGCTCAAGCGGCGCTGGTTCGCCGATCGGCTCAAGGATCGGGTCGCCTGAGCCCATCAGTTGCATAAATTCCCGAGTGCAAAAGCCGGAGAGTTGTGTTTCCGGGGCGTGCGCGCATACAATCGCTCGAGTCTGCCGATCACCGTTTCACCCCGGCGTTGATGCAACGATGGGGTTCAGTGCATGCTGCGCTTGTAGCGCCCATCGATGAAGGCATCGAAGAACCGTCCCAGCGCCGGGTGGGCAATCTGCTGCCCCGACGGGTCCTCTTCCAGATGCTGCTCGGCGACGTAGGTCATGTGCTCGCCGTTGTGAACCAGCACGTGGTACCAGGGGCGATCCCTGGGCGGACGACTGGTCGCGACCTGTTCATACCATTCTTCAGTGCCGGCAAATTCGGGGTCGACGTCGACGATGACGCCGCGATAATCGTACTTCTTGTGGTGTATGACCTGTCCGGGGCTGAATTTCGGCTCGCTCATGGCAGGAATTTCCGTGCGAATTCACCGCCATTGTGGGGCCGCAGCAGTGAACGTGTCAGGCGCGCGGGCCGGTGGAACTTTCCGCCGCCGATTCAGCGAACCAGTTGCCGGTACAACAGCGGCAGTGCGTTGGCCAGGCCGGCGGGGTGCGTGACAATGGCGTAGCCCGATCGGCCGAAGATGGCCGGGAAGTACTGGCGCGCTTCGGCGTCGATGGTCACACCGAACACGGTCAACCCCTGGCGCCGTGCCTCGCGCACCGCCATGCGCGTGTCTTCGACGGCAAAGCGGCCTTCGTAGTGATCGGTGTCGTTGGGCTTGCCGTCGGTCAGCACCAGCAGCAGCCGGTGCCGGTTCGGGCGCTGTACAAGCTCGGCGGCCACGTGTCGTATGGCCGCGCCCATGCGTGTATACAGTCCAGGTTCCAGCGCGGCGATGCGGCGCTCGGTGGCGGCCGTGACCGGTTCCTCGAAACCCTTGATCCGCCGGACGTCCACGCGATGCCGCCGGCGCGAGGTGAACGTGTAGATGGCCTGGTCGTCGCCGCAGGCCTGGACGCCGTGTGCCAGCGCCAGCAACGCTTCCTTTTCGACGTCCAGCACGCGGCGATCCTCCACCCACGAATCGGTCGACAGCGATACGTCCACCAGCGTGGCCACGGCCAGGTCGCGCGCCTGGTCGCGCCAACGCATGTAGACGTTTTCCGACGGGTGTCCGCCGGCGGCGCGCTCGGCGATCGACCGGACGAGCGCATCCAGGTCGATCTCGTCGCCGTCGACGTGGCGGTGCTGCAGTTCGCGCCTGGGTCTGAGCGCCTCGAACTGGCGCCGAACCCGGTCGATGCGCCGGCGCGTCTCGGCATCCGGCGCTGCACCGGGCTTGCCGTCGGGCGCGATTTCCGGCGCGGCTTCGGCGTACACGGCGCAGTAATGCTCCAGGTAGCGGTTCTTGCGATAGTGCCATTCGGGATATGTCCTGGGCGCAGTGATCGGGGATTCGTCGATTTCGGTGCCGGCCAGTTCCAGTTCCATCTTCAGTCTTGATGCGGCCTTGCGCTCGTGCTTTGAAAGCGTGATGCGGTCAAGCTGCTCGGCGGCCTGGCGCGCGTCGTCTTCCTCGTCGTCGTCGATCGGTCGGTTGACGTTGACCATCTCCGACCACGACAACATCTTCTCGAACGGGTTGAGCATCAGCGGATCGTCGCGCCGGGCCTGGTCCAGGTCGCGCCGTTCGGCCGCGCGCTTGACGCCATCGGAGTCGCCGGCGGCATTGCTTTCCTCGATATCGGGATCGGACTCGGTCGCGGCCGGCGAGACTGAATCGTCCAGCCACGCATGCCCCCACAAGGGCACCGGCAGCGGCGGGCGGTATCCGCCAGGCGCGGTCAACCGGGCGAGTTCTTCACCCGCACCTATGCTGCGCAGCAATGCGCCTGGCGATGCCAGCGCGTCGGATTGACCCAGCAGGTGCCTGATCAACGCCTCGACATCGGCTTCGACTGGCGGCAAGTCGCGCATCGGGCGTATCCCCAGCAGGACCGTGCACAGGCGGCGGTAGCGGCCCGCGAGTCCGGGAAAGCGTTGGCACAGGATCTCCGCGGCGCGCGCCGCCTCGGTGATTTCGAGCAGGTCGGATTGCAGCGGATCGGCTGGTGCGGGCAGTTGGCGGACTTCGGCCACGAACGCTGCGAGCCAGAAATACAGGTCGCGGTTCAGCGAAGCGTCCGGAAACAGCGCCAGCCTTGACGGCAACACCACGCTCTCGTCGTCGCGCCGGGCGCGCTCCATCGGTTCGCGCTCCAGGCCCAGGCGCTGGCGCAGCGTCAGCCGATGCCCGGAATCCTGCGCGCTGGCGGTGACCAGAGCCAACGACCGGCCGCCGCCCATGGCCCGGAAATAAACCGCGAGGGTGTCGCGCACGGCCTCGAACTGCACTTCGGCGTCAGGATACTCGGGGTAGCTGGTCGCAGATGCCGCCCAGCGATGCCACCAGCGCCCTACGTGCTCCTCGAATTCGTACCAGGCGGTCAACCGAACGCGTGCGCGACCAGTTCGGCAAGCGCGGCGATCACGTCCGGCTCGTCGCTGAGCGGGTCGATCAGGGTGTGGCGGGCGGCGCGCTCCATGGGCATGCCGGCCTGGACCAGCGTGGCGCAGTAGACCAGCAGGCGCGTCGATACGCCCTCTTCCAGATCCTGCCCCTTGAGCGCCCGAATCCGGTGCGCCAGGTTGACCAGCCCGGCGCACAGGTCCTTCGACAAGCCGCTTTCGTTCGAGACAATCTCGATCTCGAGTTCGGCCGGCGGAAAATCGAAGGTCAGTGCGGTAAAGCGCTGGCGCGTGCTCGGCTTGAGCGACTTCAGGATGTGCTGGTAGCCGGGATTGTAGGAGACCACCAGCATGAACTCCGGCGGCGCCTGCAATACTTCACCGGTGCGTTCCAGCGGCAGCACGCGGCGGTCGTCGGTCAGCGGGTGCATGACCACGGTGACATCCTTGCGCGCCTCGACGACTTCATCCAGGTAACAGATGCCGCCTTCGCGCACCGCCCGGGTCAGCGGTCCGTCGCACCAGCGGGTCTCGCCGTCGATCAGCAGGTGGCGACCGGTCAGATCGGCCGCGGTCAGGTCGTCGTGGCAGGAAACGGTAAACAGCGGCCGCCCCAGGCGGGCGGCCATGTGCGCGACGAAGCGGGTCTTGCCGCAACCGGTCGGCCCCTTGAGCAGCAACGGCAGATGCTGCTCGTAGGCCTTCTCGAACAGCGTGCATTCGTAGCCGGTTTCACGGTAATACGGAATTCCGGTCTCGTCCGCGGGCTGCGCAACCTCCGTCTTCATTTATTTGGTCTGTCGCCGCCCCCGGCGGCCAGGTGCGGGGCACCGGCCGGGAGTTCTTCGCGCACCGGACCGAGCATGGCATAGATGTACATCAGCACCGCGATTGTCACGACCACGCCGGCGCCCAAGCGCATGGCGAAGAACAGGCCCAGGTCGTCCTGGACATCCATGTAGCGCTCACCGACCACGCGCTGCATGTGCGTCTGGATGACGCCGGCGAATGTCAGGGTGAAAGTCATGAACGCCATGCCGCCGGTCATCAACCAGAAGCTCCACATGTTGAGAATCTGGTTGTACGGCTGCTTGCCGCGCAGTTGCGGCATGGCGTAGGAAAAGATCGCCAGGTTCAACATCACGTAGGCGCCGAAGAACGCCAGGTGGCCGTGAGCCGCGGTAATCTGCGTGCCGTGGCTGTAATAGTTGACGAACGACAGGGTGTGCATGAAGCCCCAGACACCGGCGCCGAAGAACGCCATCACGGTGCAGCCCAGCGTCCACAGGATGGCCGACTTGTTGGGGTGATTGCGGCTGCCGCGCCAGAACATGTAGAAGGCGAACAACACCATTGCAAACAACGGCAGAACTTCCAGCGCCGAGAAGATGCTGCCGATCGGCTGCCAGTAACCCGGCAGGCCGATCCAGTAATAGTGGTGACCAGTGCCCAGCAGGCCGGAAAACAGCACCAGGCCGACGATGACGTACAGCCATTTTTCGATGATCTCGCGGTCGACGCCGGTCATCTTGATCAGCAGGTAGGCCAACAGCGAGGCCATGATCAGACCCCACACGCCCTCGACCCACAGGTGGACAACGTACCACCAGTACATCTTGTCCAGCGACAAGTTGGCCGGGTTGTAGAACGCGAACAGCCAGAAGATCGCCGCCAGCCACAGCCCCATCATCAACACCACCGAGATCGCGGTCCTGCGACCGTTGATCAACGTCATGGTGCCGTTGTAGAGAAACATCAGGAACGAAATGGTCAGCAATATCTTGACCCACAACGGCTGCTCCAGGAATTCGCGCCCTTCGTGGATCCCGAACTGGTAGCCCACCAGCGCGGCGGCGCCGGCAAAGACGAAAATCCCGAGCTGGATATAGGCCAGTCCCGGACTATGGATTTCGGTCTCCGCCTCTTCGGGCAAAAGGTAATAGGTGGCGCCGAAGAAACCGATCAACAGCCACACGATCAGCAGGTTGGTGTGACTCATGCGCACGATGTGAAACGGCATGATCTCGGTCAACAGGTTTGGCCAGAAGTAAATGGCCCCGGCGACTACACCGAAAATGACCTGCCCGGCAAAAAGCACCAGCGCGGCGATGAAGAACGGATAGGCGACTTTCTGGGTCTGGTATTTCATTGAGTGTTCCCTGGTTTGGTCCCTGGTCGGGGCTCCCTGGATTCGGATGCGAATGTGCGAGCGCGCGACTTAACCGGATATGTTCGGCGGCCAGCCCTGCGTATCGATGCGGCTGGTCCATTCCAGGAAATCGATCAATGCATCCAGTTCGTCCTCGGTGAAGTCGTAGGCTGGCATCTGGCGCCT
The DNA here is from genome assembly GCA_040904965.1 of Wenzhouxiangellaceae bacterium. Taxonomy (GTDB): domain Bacteria; phylum Pseudomonadota; class Gammaproteobacteria; order Xanthomonadales; family Wenzhouxiangellaceae. The sequence goes on along the minus strand of JBBDSL010000066.1, from coordinate 27,280 downwards.
GCCCTCGACCCCGGTCGGCTGGATGCGAATCCACGCTTTCAACGCGTTGCGCGCACCGGCCGGACTCCCCTCTCCACCGTAGCGCTTCCAGACGTTTCCGAGCTCAGGCGCGAAATAGGCACCCTCGCCCAGCAGGCTATGGCAGTTGATGCACGAATTCTCTTCCCAGATGTGCTTGCCGCGCTTGACCGAATCGGTCAACCCGGCGTGGTCGGTGGAAGTCGTGACGACGTAGTAGTGGCTGTGCGCGGTCAGGCCGATGAAGGCCAGGAAGAAAAACAGCGAACCGCCGAAGAAGATGTTGCGGGCAGCGTTTCGAGTGAGACCCTCTATCATTTCCGACTCCCGTTCGACGTGAATTCGACTGACGATTCGGGGATTCTAGCAAACGCCCGGGCCTTTCCTTGATATGTGTCATCAATTCCGGAAACCGGGATGCGGATGGCCGACTTGTAAACTTGTCAGTACCGCAGCACCGAGTGCACCGCGTAGGGCACCTTTTCGGCGCCGGACAGGAATTCGAGTTCGATCAGGACCGCGGCACCGACGACATCCGCGCCGGCCTCCATGAACAGCTCGCAGGTCGCGGTCATGGTGCCGCCGGTGGCCAGCACGTCGTCGATGACCAGCACGCGCTGGCCCTGGGATACTGCATCGGAATGCATTTCCACCGCGTCCGTGCCGTATTCCAGCGCGTATTCGCGACGGATGGTCTCGCGCGGCAACTTGCCGGGTTTGCGCACCGGAATGAAGCCGGCGCCCAGCGCGCGGGCAACACCGACGCCGAACAGAAACCCTCGCGACTCGATGCCTGCGACCAGATCGATATGCTTGCCGGCGAATGGTTCATACAACCGATCAACCGCCCAGGCCATGCCCTCGGGACTGGCCAGCAGCGGCGTGATGTCCTTGAACACGATGCCGGGCTCCGGCCAGTCGGGTACGTCGCGGATCAGGTGCTTGAAATCGGTCATTGCGCTTGGGAAATACCCTGACGAACAAGATCTGGATGATACGCGATCGCCCGAGCATGAACGCCGCCGCCGCGTTGGAGCAATCGGCTAACATTCGGTGCATGACAACGTCGCTTTTCCCCCTTGCCACCACCGCACGGCAACGCCGGCGATGAACCATCACGACCCGGCGGCGCTTCGCGATTTTCTGCTCCAGGGGACCGCACCGCTGGTGGTCAAGATCGGTTCCTCGCTACTCATCGGCGGCGACGGCCACCCGCGCCGCGAGTGGATGTCGGGCTTGGCACGGCAGCTTGCCAGCCGCCCGGGTCCGGTCGTGATCGTTTCTTCCGGCGCCATTGCGCTTGGCCGCTCGGCGCTTGGCATTGCGGGCCGGCCATCCAGCCTGGCCGAAGCCCAGGCGGCGGCCGCGGTGGGACAGATTCGCCTTGCCCGGACATGGGCCGACGTGTGGGCCGAAAGCGCACGGGACGCCGCCCAGTTGCTGCTGACGCTGGACGACCTGGAAGACCGCGGCCGCTTCCTCAATGCGCGAAACACCATCGAGATGCTGCTGGAACGCGGCGTGGTGCCGGTTGTCAACGAAAACGATACCGTGGCGACCGGCGAGATCCGTTTCGGCGATAACGACCGGTTGGGGGCACGCGTGTCGCTGCTGGCCGGCGCAGGCCTTTTTCTGCTGCTCAGCGACGTCGACGGCCTGTTCGATGCCGACCCCGGCAAAGTGCCGGGCGCGAAGCTGATTTCCGACGTCCCGGTCATCGACGCCGGCATTGAGGCGCTGGCCGGCGCCGCCGGGGCGACCGGTTTCGGCACCGGCGGCATGGTCAGCAAGCTGGCCGCCGCGCGCATCGCCACTTCCGGCGGTTGCCCTGTGCTGCTGGCCAACGGCAGCGGCGACTCCGAACCGATCGCTCGATTCTGCGAAACCGGGACAGGCACATGTTTCCATGCTGCCGAAAAGCCGCTTGTCCGGCGCAAGCAATGGCTGCGTTCGCTGCAGCAATCGGCCGGCACGCTGCACCTGGACGACGGCGCGGCCGCGGCACTCGGCCGCGGCGCCAGCTTGTTGGCCAGCGGCATCAGACGTGTCGACGGCGATTTCCGGCGCGGCGACTTGGTGGAGTTACGCGCGAAGTCGGGCGCCATCGGCCAGGGCCTGTGCGGTTACGATGCGCTGGAGGCCGCACGCATCCTGGGCCGGCAAAGTTCGGAATTCGACACGCTTCTCGGATACGCTGGCCGCGGACCGATGGTGCACCGCGACGACCTGGTGCTGTTCGAAAGATAATGCCAGGAAAGCATTGCATGACCATGACTGACAAGATGCCGAACGATGTGATTGCCGAACTCGGGCAAAGCGCACGCGGTGCGGCGAAGGCACTGGCCGGCTGTCCGGCGCCGGTGCGCAACGAAGCGCTGCGCGCAGCGGCGCAGGCCGTTCGTGCCGCGGTCGGGCGGATCCTCGAGGCCAACGCGGTGGATTGCCGACGGGCCGGGGACCGGGGTCTGTCCGGGGCCCTGGTCGATCGGCTGACGCTGGATCGCGAACGCATCGAGGCTGTTGCGCTTGGACTGGAGACCGTGGCCGATCTACCCGATCCGATCGGCCGCGAGCTGGCGCGCTGGAAGCGGCCCAATGATCTGGATATTGCCCGCGTCGCAGTGCCCATCGGGGTGATCGGGGTGATCTATGAGTCGCGCCCGAATGTGACTGCCGACGCCGCGGCACTTTGCCTGAAGGCCGGCAACGCGGTGATCCTGCGCGGCGGCAGCGAGGCGGTGGAAAGCAACCGGGCGATTCACGCCGTGATCGTCTCGGGCCTGAATGCCGCGGGGCTGGATGCTGCCGCGGTACAGATGGTGCCGGATCAGGACCGCGCACTGGTCGGCGCGCTGCTGGGCGCGCATGAATGGGTGGACGTGATCGTGCCCCGGGGCGGCCGCTCGCTGGTCGAGCGGGTGCAGCGCGATGCGCGGGTGCCGGTATTCGCCCACCTGGACGGCAACAATCATCTCTATTGGCACGCCTCGGCCGATCCGGAGATGGCGATCGACGTGATCGTCAATGCCAAGATGCGCCGGCCCGGCATTTGCGGCGCGCTGGAGACGCTGCTGGTCGATCGCGACTGCCTGGACCATCTGCCTGCACTGATCGACGCGCTGGCGGCCCAAGGCTGCGAAGTGCGCGGCGATCAAGCGGCCTGCCGCCAGGACCAGCGCATCGTGCCGGCCGCCGAATCGGACTGGGCCGCCGAGTATCTCGCCGCCATCCTGGCGGTTCGCTGCGTGGAGTCGCCGAACCAGGCCATGGACTGCATCGCCCGCTACGGCTCGGGTCATACCGACGGCATCCTCGCCTCGGATCCGGCGGTGACCGAAGCGTTTCTCAATCGTGTCGACAGCGCCATCGTCGTGCACAATGCATCGACCCAGTTCGCCGACGGCGGCGAGTTCGGCTTCGGCGCCGAGATTGGCATCGCCACCGGCCGACTGCACGCGCGCGGCCCCGTGGGCCTGGAACAGCTGACGACATTCAAGTACCTTGTACGCGGCAGCGGCCAGACCCGGCTCTGAGCCGAGCCCCACAGGAATCTTCATGACCACGTTTCGGATCGTCCACATTACCGACGTGCACATTCCACCGCTGCCGAAGCTGGGCTTGCGCGACCTGTTCGGCAAGCGTCTGCTGGGATTGCGATCCTGGCACTACAAGTGGAAGCAGGAGCACCGCCCGGAAATCCTCGCCGCGCTGGGGAACGCACTGACCGAAATTGCCCCGGACCACATCTGCATCACCGGCGACCTGACCTTCACCACCCACCCGGGCGAGGTCGAACAGGCGCGCGCCTGGCTGGAATCGCTGGGCCCGGCAAAGCACGTCAGCCTGGTGCCGGGCAACCACGACGCCTACGTTCCAGGCGCCCTGGAACACGCGCTGGAGCGCTGGGCCGACTGGATGCGCGACGACGACGCCGGCGCGGTCCGGTTTCCCTACCTGCAGCGGCGCGGCCCGGTCGACATCATCGGCCTGTCGACCGCAATTCCGCTGCGTCTGCCGATCACCGTCGGCCGCATCGGCGCCGATCAGCTTGCGCGCACCCGCAAGCTCCTGGAACAAACCGCCGGCGACAACCGGCCGCGCATCGTGTTGCTGCACCACCCACCCCAGGATGGAGCGGCACGTCGCAGCAAGCAGCTGCTGGACCGCTCGGCACTGCAGCAGATGATTGCCGGCCAGCGGGTCGAACTGATGCTGCACGGTCACATGCATCGCCCGCTTCAGGCAACGCTGGCGGGAACGCCGAACCCGATCCCGGTACTCGGTACCGGCTCGGCTACGGCGCTGGGCGGGCGTTACCACCCGGCGCACTTCCGCATCCTCGAATTCGACCATAGCGCGCCATCCGGCGCCATCGGCCAACAGCATGCGCAATACAATAGCGCGCTTGAATCGTTCGAGATCGGCGAACTGCAACCGGTTGTTCCGGCGCCTGAGTAATCGGTCCGGGCGAACAATAGCCCGATTTACTAAAACACCCTGAGCCCGGAGACGTCGTGGACAAGACGGGACTATATGCACTGCCCGACCACCGGGTCATGGAAGACCTGCTGCCCGGGATTTCCCAACAGCGTGTCGCCACCGACGAAGCGCGCGAACTCATCGCGCGCCATCCCGGCCTGGTGCCCATCGCGATCCACCCGGGCGATGGGCCAGGCAATCGGCCAGACAATCGGCCGGGCCAGGCAGCGGCGATCTATTTCGCCGATATCGGCAGCGCACCGTTTGTCGAGTGGAAGCACATCTACACCATCCAGCGCCTGGCTGAGACCGGGCGCATCGAAAGATTCTTCGCCACCGATCTCGCGCTGCTCGATCAGCCGCTGCCGGTGGCCGACGGCATGGAGCCCGACGGCCTGCTGCTGCATGTTTCGCGCTGCGGGTCGACGCTTTTCTGCAAGGCGCTGGCGCGGCTGGAATCGAACATGATCATCAACCAGGGCGGCCCGCTGCAGTCCGGATTCTGGGCCGCGCTGACCGATCACTGGCACAAACCGCTTGAGGCAACCGACGAAAATATCGCGCGCCTGCGCCGGCTGGTTCACCTGCTCACGCGCCGGCGCAACGGCGACTTCGAGCGCTGTTTCGTCAAGTTCATCAGTTGGAACACCGTGTACGCCGATTTCATCCGCGCCGCGTTTCCCGACAGCCACGCGCTGTACCTGTACCGCGACCCGGCCGAGGTGCTGGCCAACGTGCTGCAGGAGACAACCGCCGCGCTGCACGCACGCGGCACGCCGCTGGCCGGGGTGCTGACCGGACTGCCCGGCGAAACAACCGCTGCAATGGACGATATCGATTTCCTGGCCCATTGCTACGCCCACTACTACGCCGTCGTGGCCGAACGCGCCGAGGCACTGTCGCTGGGCCTGGTCAATTACCGCAATATGCGCCGGCCCGAATGCTTCGCCGCGGTGCTGGAACGCGGGTTGGACTGGCGGCCGGACGAGGCGACCCTGGACCGGATGCGGGCGCAGTTCGCATTTTATTCCAAGGACGATTCCAACAGCACGCGCTACAGGGGCGAACCCGACCTGGAAGACGCCCTCGGGGCCGACGGGCGGGAGCGTGTGGATGCGATTGCCGGCGCGCAGGCCCGGGCGCTGGACCGTTCGGCGCAGAATCTTTTCGGCCGGCGCAATCAGGCCTGATTGGCACGACCAGGCTTGTGACTCCGTGCGCAATACCTCGGAAATCGCTGCCAATCGAGCCATAAAATTCCAAAATTCTTGAAATCAAAGGGTTCTTGCCGGTATATTGCTCAATGATCAACGGTCTCTTGAACCCCGAAATCGAGGTTTGGGGGGATCCTGAGTGAAATCGATTGCCTGCTGTCACGGTCTACCGGCCACCCGACCCGGGTTCCGGCCAGCGGAAAGTGCATACCGCGAGCGCGGCGATTACAGGCGCGGGCAACAAACGCAGTCAGAAGGTAAATAGAAGAATGTCGACACAAAACAACAGCCACGCAGTTTTCGCTCAGGCCAGCCAGGGGCAACAAGTCCCGCCGCACCTGTTGACGGTTGCGATCCCGAATTACAACTACGGCAGCTATATCAAGCGCGCCATCGAAAGCGTTTTCGCCCAGGACTACGCCGACATCGAGCTGATCGTCGTCGACGACGGCAGCAGCGACGATTCGGTGCAGGTCGTCGAGCAGGCGCTGGCCGCCCCGAATCGACTCTACCGCGCCGAACTGATCCGTTTCGACCACAATCAGGGCAAGCTGGGCGCGCTCAATGCCGCCGTCGAACAAGCCCGCGGACGGTACTTCATCATTCTCGACGCCGACGACTGGCTGACAAGCCACTATGCGAGCCGCTGCATCAACGAATTGCGCCACAGGCGCAAACAGAACGAAGCCATCGGTTTCATCTACAGCGACTGCAAGCTGATGGATGCCGACGGCGAGTACATCGATCGCGGCTGCTCCACACCGTTCGACCGCGACCTGGTCGGTCGACTGAGCTTTCTGCCCGAACCGGCGCTGACGTTGACCGAGGCCATCCGCCAGGCCGCCCCGTTTGATGCGCGCATCCGCCAGGCGACCAAGCATCACAAATGGTGTCGCATCGTCGCCAACGGATGGATCGGGCATTACATCAACGAACCGCTGTTCTACTACCGGATGCACGGCGAGAACATGTCGGGCATCGGCGAACGCGTAACCGCCGAGGCCGAACGCGGAAGCCGCGGCGAGCGCATTCTTTCCGGCTACTGGCAGGTGTCCGGCGAGTAACAACACCCCGATGCCCCGGGACTGCAGCATTCCAGATGACCGATAAGACAAACCCGCTTGCCGCTTACGGGCAATGGCTGGCGTCGGTACCCGACGACTGGCCCGATGAAGCCGTGGACATTGCCTACCGCCAGTTCATCGACGCCATGGCGGCAATGGTGCCCGGCGGCGTGGCACCGGTGACGCTCAAGATCCGCGACCTGCTGGAGCAATGGGGACCCGGCGACTGCAGCGCGATTGCCAGCACCCGGGGCCTGAGCCTGCCGTCGGCGGCAATGCTGAATGCCACGGCCGCGCACGCGCTGGATTTCGACGACAATTTCGATCCGGCCAAGGCGCATATTTCGTGCGTGATGTGGCCGGCCATCCTAAACGTGGCCGAGGATCTCGGCAGCTCCGGCCGCAAGTGCATGGACGCTTATCTGGCGGCAATCCAGATCGTCGGACGGATCGGACAGGGTGTGAACCCGCCGCACCGCAAGCGCGGCTGGCATGCCACCGCGACCATCGGCGCACTCGGCACCGCCGCGGCAGTCGCACGCATGCTCGAACTCGACGCCGAGCAATCGGCCATGGCGATCTCGCTGGCCACCAGCGTGGCGGGCGGCTTCATGTCGCAGTTCGGCACCATGGCCAAGCCGCTGCACGCCGGCAACGCCGCACGCGGTGGGATCCAGTCGGCGTATTTCGCCCGCGCCGGCGTGACCGCCGGCTGGCATACGCTGGACGGCCCGCAGGGCATGAACACGCTAATGGTCGGGCCCGATCGCGAGGAACTGCGGGCGGCCATTCGCGAACCCGAACACGGCCAGACGCTGACCTTCGAGACCGAAAACATCGGCGAGCCGCTGCTGATCGTCGAGCACCGATTCCGGGTCAAGCGCTTCCCGACCTGCGGCAGCGCGCACCGCTCGCTGGACGCGCTGTCCGACCTGATCGAGGAACATGGCTTCGGCGCCGACGATATCGAGCGCATCGAGGTCCACGCGCCGGCCATGCACCTGAAGAATCTGATGTACCAGCGCCCGGTCACCGGGCTGGAAGGCAAATTCTCGATCGAGTATCCGCTGGCCTGCCTGCTGATTTCCGGCAACTGCACGCTGGCCGACTTCAGCGACGAGGCGCTGCACCGCCCGGCGCACCGCGCGATGTTCGAGCGCATCCAGCGCTTTCCCATCGACCGGCCCGAAACCGAAGTCGACACCACGATCCGGGTTACATTGACCAACGGTCGCACGGTGGAGAAGTCGCGCTTCATGCCACGCGGCAGCAAGGCCGCACCGTATCCGACCTCGCAATACTGGAAAAAATTCGACGAGTGCACCGGCTACGTCATGCAGCCGGACGACCAGGCCCGACTCAGGCGCCTGGTGGAAAATTTCCTGTCGCTGGAGCACGCCGGCGACATCGCCAAGGCCATGGCCGTGGACATGACCGCGGCCGGCCCATCGGGACCCGTATGAACCACAACGACATCGACAGCCGCAACAAGGACATCCGCCCCGGCCTGACCGCACTGGTGCTGGCCGCCAGCCGCAAGGGCACCGAGGATCCGGTCGCAAGCCACGCCGGCACCACCCACAAATGCCTGGTCGAGGTCGACGGGATCGCGATGATCCAACGCGTCATCCAGGTGCTGATCGACAGCGGACTGTGCCGCAACATCCTGGTCTCGATCGAGTCCGAAGACATCCTGCGCCAGGTACCGAAGGTTGCCGAGTGGCTGGACCAGGGCCGGATCGGCATCGCACCCAGCGCCAGCAACCTGGCCGACAGCGTGATGAGCCTGCGCGAGCACGAAGAATCGCCCGTGCCCCTGCTGGTCACAACCGCCGACAATGCGCTGCACACCGGCGCGATCGTGACCCACTTCATCGATCGCAGCCTGGCCGGCGGCGCGGACATCACCGTCGGCGTGACCAGCGAATCCACCGTGCGCGAACAATTTCCCGACGAGCAGATCGGCTTTTTCCGCTTTCGCGACGGCGGTTATTCCTTTTGCAACCTGTTCATGCTGCGCAGCGTTGCTGCGCTGGAAGTGGCCGAGGTGTTTCGCTCCGGCGGCCAGTTCCGCAAGCGGCCGTGGCGCATCCTGGGCGCATTCGGGCTGATCAACCTGCTGCTGTACCGCTTTCGACTGACCACGATGAACGCCTGTATCGACCGCATCGGACGCAATTTCGGCATCAAGGCCACAACTGTGGAGGTCCCGTGGGCCCACGCGCCAATCGACGTCGATAACCCGCAAACCCTGGCTTTCAGCGAACGCCTGCTGCGCCAGTGGCGCGAGGAAGGCGGGCGCGATAATCACTAGTGGTGATCAGTCCGCCGCGGGGTGCTGCTCCGGTGGCGGCAGATCCGGGGTCTTCTCCAGCACTTCCAGCGCGTCGTGGCGGACATGATTGGCCGCCATCTCTTCGCGCAGGAATTCCTCGCTGATCCGGCCCTGTTCCAGGCACTCCTTGAGCAGCGCGAAGAAAAACCACTCCTGCCTGCGGTCGGGATGACGCCAGTAGTTGCCCAGCAGTCCGTAATAGCCGAACATCTTGCGGTGGGCCTTGACCAGCCAGCCCAGCGGCGGGAATAGCCGAAACTTCTCTGAAAGGCGCCAGTCCACGGGCAGCCCGGTCTTCCACGGCTGGGTCCGGCGACGCGTGGTATGCAGCATCTTCGTCGCCGTGGTGAAACGGTCGAAATCGTTCCATTCGGGTTCGAACATGCCGATTGACGCCGGATTCTCGTTCTTCAAACACACCCAGGAGTGATAGTCGAGTTCGTCGCGGAACATCGCGTTGAACTGCTCCTCGACCTTCCAGTGTTCGAGCTTGCTGCAGTCGAGCAGCATCGCACTGCTGGCATAGCATTTGTCGATCAGTCCCTTCGGTCCCGAGCGCATCCGGCACATGATGGCGTAATCGCCCATGTCGCGGCTGAACAAGTCCCAGACATCGACCGCGGCAAAGATGTCGGGATCGATCACGAAGGCGCGGCCGCTATAACCCATCAACTCCGGCGGCATGAAGCGGGTCGGGGTAAACGACTGCAGATCCTCGTTGAGCCATTCCCAGTGCGCGCCGTCGCGCAGGTACGGCTGGCCCTCGCGCTCGGCAAAGAACGCATAGTCCTGATTGTTGATCAGCCTGACGTCGAACTTGTCGTTGTGCTTCGAATAGCGCCTGAGCGCATGCTCGGCGACGATCGCGCCGGTCATCTGCTTGTGGTTGGTCTGGATGAATACCGCGTGTTGCATCTGGCATGCCGGTTGGAATGTGGTCGGCGAAGTCTAACCGAACACCGCCTCGGACTCAGCCTCGCCGACTTCGCGCGGCGTCGAGCAGGGCATCGAAGTCGCCGGCGCGGACGCGCCCGGGCTTGCCGCGGACCAGGTTCTGCACACCGTAGTTGGCGAGAAACTGAAGTTGCGTATAAGCATACTGCGGTCGCAGATCCGGCCCGCCTTCGGCTGCAAGCGCGTCCAGGAACGGGTCGGCCGTCTCGCCCAGCCAGCGATGCCGCGCCTTGGCCAGGCCGGTACCCAGCAGCTCGCCGTCGCGAATGGCTTCGATATCGATGCCGACTGCGCTCATGTCCTCGCCGGCCCGGTGGCCCGCGGCACCGTCGGCAATGATGAAATTCTTCGCCAGTGCGTCGACATAGTCCGGACCGGTCCAGACCGATTCCGGCCGGAGTCGTTCGGCCAATACCTCCAATGCCGCGACCCGCGCGGCATCGAGCCAGCCGGCCTCGCCCAGCATGCGAAGCTTTGCGATCAGTCGCGGCTGAAAATCGGTCTCGGAGAGCCGGCAGCGGACGGGTCTGGCCTTGTACAGGCCAACAAAGAATCGACCTAACGACGCCACGTCCTGCGGATTGTCCGCGCGCGGCGCGCGGCCCTCGACGAAGCGCACCCAGACGGTACTTTCGAGCTGAAACACGAAACCCGGGAACAGGCCCGGCGCTTCGAATTCGCGCAGCAGCAACTCGACGCGGCGGGCCTCGGCGCTGTCGGGAAACACCACCTGCTTGCAGCGCAGGCCACCGTAGTCCACAAAGCGGGTTTCGTTGGACTTGTGCCGCTGCCGGCCGATCAGTGCCTGCCAGGCATGGTGCAGTCTGCGCCACCACGGGTTGGCGCTCTTTCCGGAAGCTCGGGTCATGATTCACGCTCGCATCGCATATGAGTTTCGAACTGTAGCCACTGAAAACCGGTTGGAACCGCAGAGTCGATTTGAACCGCAGATGAACGCGGATGAACGCAGATTAAGCCCAACTGTTGCACGAATGGCACTGGATTAAGCAGAACCCCCCGTAGGAGCCTGCTTGCAGGCGAATGGAGCTGGCGAAAGTCCCCGGGGATGTTCGCCTCCAAGCAGGCTCCTAGGGCGTGGAATCCAGTCAGCGGCATTCGGCTAAGATCACAACGAACACTGCAACAAATTTTCGCTTTCAATCTGCGTCCATCTGCGTAATCTGCGGTTTCATGTTTTTCCGCCCATCCAGAAGCCGGCGCACGGCGTCGACGGCGCGTTCGAGGTCGCCTCTACCCGAGCCGCCCAGCGCCGGGCGGGCGTTCGGGCCGAGCTGGTCAATCGGTGTGATCAGGCCGCGCGATTCGAGCTGCCGGTGGATCCGATGCATGCGCCGCGCGGGAACCCAGCGGCCACGCGCAGTCCAGCGGTCGCGCCAGGTGATCCGGCTTTTGTTGGCCGCAGCCGGCCTCTCCGACGACAAACGCTCGATCAAGCGCGACCTCCACTGCAGCGGCGGTTCGAACACCGCCACCGGGCGACCCAGCGAACAGGCCTCGGCCAGCATGGATGCGCTGTCGGCGGTCACCACGAAGTCATCGGCCAGGGCAAAAATGCCGGCCAGCGGATTCTTCCGGTCACCGCGCGAGAAGCGGTAGAGATAATGCGCGCCGTCGATACGCGCCTGCATGGCATCGATCAAGTCGTCATGCGAGCGCGGGCTGGTAGTGATCAACAGCGAGCCGCCGCAGCGCTCGACCAGGCCCTGCAACGCATCGCCCAGCCGCCGGCCGGCTGCCGCATCGAACCGGTAGGAACCGGAATCGCCGCCGACCAGCACACCGTGCCACGGGCGCGGATATGCCTGGAAGCGTTCCCGCCATGCCCGACGACCCAGGTCCAGCGTGGTCTCGTCGACGAAATTCAGCGGCAGATCCAGGTGGACCACGTTGGGGTGTTCCGGCAGACCGTACTGCGGCGTGGTCAGCACCAGGTCGACCCGGTCCAGCGCGCTGCCGGTGCGCCCGATGCAGACAATTTTGCTGTGACCGCCGGAGGCACGGCGAATGCGCAGCGCATCGACCAGCGAGCGGCCGCCGCTGAACAACACGACGTCCGGCCATGGCGGTTGCAGCAGGTGCTGCTTGGCCGCGGGAATCGGTCGCCGGTCAGCGCCCGTCAGCCGTTCGAAAAGCGCCCGGGGGATGGAATCCAGCGTATCGATAACCTGCACCCGGTCGCTCAGGGCGCCGGCCAGGTTGGCCATCTGGCGATCGGCGCCGATGCCGGTGGATCGCAGCATCCAGATCGACGGGCTGGCCAGGGTGTCGGGGTGGGTGGTGATGTCGCTTGCGCCGCTTGTCAATTGCGAATCCGTTCTTTCAAAGTAATGATCGGGCGTCCAGCGCGGCGGCGCGCGCTCCATGCGCGCCCACATGGATTCGTTTACTCTACTGCATCGCGCCGTCTGGCGCCCGGCGCGATTGTGTCTTTCGCCCGGCAACCTGCACGCAATCGAACGGCTTGATGAAAAACGACAATCCACAGCCTGGCCAACCGGAAATCCGCGCAAGCCAGCAGGCCATCCTGGTGCTGGGCCCCGGGCGCAGCGGCACCAGCACCCTGACCCGCGGACTGGGCGCACTGGGGATCTACCTGGGCCGGCATTTCCGCCGCCCGGTGCGCAAGAACCCGCGCGGGAATTACGAAGAAGTGCATCTGCTCAAGCTTTCCAAGAAAGTGCGCAATTCGGTGGGCATGCGCGCCGACAGCGTCCGGATCGTCGATGAAAGCGTCTGGGACAACCCGGCAACGCAGCGCTTGGGCAAGCACATGGAAGCCGCGATCCGGCAGTATTTTGGCAACGCGCCGGTGTGGGCGTTCAAGTACGCCGGATCCGGGCGTTTGTTGCCATTCTGGCTCGACCTGCTCGAGCGCATGGAAATCGAACCGGCATTCGTGTTCGCCTACCGCAATCCGCTGAGCATCGCTCAGTCGCGCGCGAAGCTGAACCGCCAGCGCGGGCACCCGGCGTACAACCAGCTCGAATGGCTTGCCAACGTGGTGCCGCATATCGACCGGCTTGAAGGTCATAGGCTGATCGTGGTCGATTACGACCGCCTGCTCGATGCGCCGCAGCGCGAGCTGTTGCGCATCGCCGGGCGGCTCGGCATTGAAGTCACGCCCGAAATCTCGAACGAAATCGAACGGTTCGCCGGCAATTTCGTGCGCCGTGACTGGCGCCATACCCAATTCACGGACGCCGACCTTGAGGCCGACGAAACGCTGCATCCGCTGGTGCGCAGAGCCGCGCTGCTGCTGTCGGCAATGGCGCGCGACGCCGAGGATACCGACAACCGGGAACTGTGGCGAAAATGGCACGAAATCCAGCGCGAATATCGCCGGCAGGGCCCCACCCTGGCGCTGATCGACGAACTCAAGGCCGCCAATCGGCGCGCCCGCTGGTGGGATTTGTCGGTGCCGCTGCGCGCGGCGTGGAACAAGCTCCCGGTGTGGCGGGTGCGCTGAACCCGGATGATTCACAATCCGGGCTGAACGCGATTTGCGCTCCGATTGCGATCAACGCCAATCCGGGAATTACCGGATGCGCCTGACCTTCAGGCCCTTTGAAACCCCGTCGATGCGCATGTAGAACGAGCTGAACAGCCCTTTCTCGATGGTTACCCGTGGATCGGTGGACTTGTGAAACAGGTTTGTGGTGTCGATGATCTCCCAGATTTGGCCGTTTTCCAGCTCGATGCGCTGGCCCCTGTTCCAGTAATCGAACTGGCCGATCGCTGTGCTGGACATTTGGTCGCCGCCCAATTCGAGCACTTTCTTTTCCTTGCCGAATCGATCTTCCGCCGTTTCCGGCTCGGGTTCAGGCTCGGACCTGCGATCGCGGCTCCCCACGCGGGCCGGGGCGCGATCACGACTTGATGATGCAGCGGCATTTCGCGCACGACCGCCGTCACGCGAGGCGGCGGAATCGCGGGAACGCGGGCTGGACGATGACGCGGATTCATCGGCGCCCGTGTCGCGGGCGCCCGAGTAGAAGCGGTCGTAGCATTCCAGACGTTCGCGATCGTCTTCAACGTTGGCGCAGTCGGCGGCCGATTGCTGGCCCAGCGCCGGGGTCGAAACCAGGATTGCCATTGTCGCCATGGCGGCAATTGTTGCGACGATTGATGCGATCGAAGTGGCGGCAGGAATTCGCATGACTTGTTCCGCTAGGTGGTTGTCGATGAAGTCGTATATTCAATTGGCGATCATAGCAGGGCCGGGCTTGCCGGTTACTCATGCAACCGGAAGTATGCCGGCTTTCGGCCGCGTTGTAATGCTGCGCGGCTTGTTGCATGATAATCGACCCGGGCCACCCGGTCTGTCCGTTCACCAGGGGAATTTCGACCATGTTCCAGACCCGTTTCCGCACGATTATTGCCGCCGCACTGCTTTGCGTATCCATTGGCAGCGCGAAATCCCATGCCGAGGAGGGCTTCAGCGCCTGGCCCGGCGTCGCGGCGCTGCACCAGGCGATGCGCGACGGCGAGCTGAGCGCGGCGGTGCTCGTGGAGCGCCAGATTGCGCGCATCGAGCTGCTCAACCCGGAGCTGAACGCCGTCATCGCGCTCGATCCCACCGCCCGCGCCCAGGCGCGCGCGCTGGACGCCAGGCTTACCGCCGGCCAATGGGCCGGCCCGCTGCACGGCATTCCGGTGCTGCTCAAGGACAACATCGAAACCCGCGACCAGCCGACCACCGCCGGTTCGCTGGCGCTGGCCGACAACAACACCGGGCGCGATGCACCGCTGGTTGAGCGCCTGCGCGCGGCCGGGGCGGTCATCCTGGGCAAGGCAAACCTGAGCGAGTGGGCCAATTTCCGCTCCGAGCGTTCTTCCAGCGGCTGGAGCGGTATTGGCGGCCAGACGCGCAATCCGTATGATCCGTCCAGATCCCCGTGCGGCTCCAGTTCCGGCTCGGGCGCGGCGGTGGCCGCCGGCATGACGGTGCTGGCAATCGGCACCGAGACGAATGGATCCGTAGTCTGCCCGTCCTCGGCCAATGGTGTTGTCGGCATCAAGCCCACAGTGGGGCTGGTCAGCCGTACCCATATCGTGCCCATCTCGCACAGTCAGGACACCGCCGGGCCCATGGCCCGCAGCGTGCACGACGCGGTCGTGCTGCTGACCGCCATGGCCGGCGCCGACGAAGCCGACCCGGCGACAACCGAGCGGCCCGAATGGTCGGCCGACCATCTGCCGGCGCACCTCGGCCCGGACGGTCTGAAAGGCAAGCGTGTCGGGGTATTGCGCTCCTCGGCCGGCTTCCACAGCGAAGTCGACGAACTGCTGGAAGCGGCCATCGTGTCGATGCGCGAAGGCGGCGCCGAGATCGTCGACGATATCGAATGGCAAACGCCGGACGGCTTTTTCGGCCAGGCCTACGACGTGCTGCTGTACGAGTTCAAGCACGACCTCAATACCTATCTCGCCGGCCTGCCCGACCCGGACCTGGGGCGCATGACGCTGGCCGACCTGATCGTGTTCAACCAGAACAATGCCGAGGCCGAAATGCCGTGGTTCGACCAGGAAATCTTCGAGCAGGCCCAGGCCAAGGGCTCGCTCAGCGACGACGAGTACAAGAAAGCGCTGGCCGCCGCGCAGGAGGCCACGCGCGAAGAAGGCATCGACAAACTTCTGGCAGAACACGAACTCGACGCGCTGATCGCGCCGACCGGGTCGGCGGCCTGGACCATCGACCTGATCAACGGCGATCACTTCATCGGCGGCAGCTCATCGCTGGCCGCGGTATCGGGCTATCCCAACATCACTGTGCCGATGGGCCGGATCCACGGCATGCCGGTCGGGCTGTCGATATTTGGTGCAAAATTCAGCGAGCCGGTACTGATCGAAATCGCCAGCGGTTTCGAGCATGCCGCCGGCGGATTCGCGCCGCCGCGCCTGGAATTCCTGCAGTAGTTCCGGCCGATCGTGCGAAAAGCGCAACCGCAGATTACACAGATGTACGCAGATTCATGAATCAAAACGACAATCCCGGAGGGTAGCAATGATTCCTCGACCCGAGTTCTATCGCAGCCTGAGCATCAGGCTGTTCGCACTGGCGGCCCTGGCCTGCTGGATGATCACGGCGGCAGCCCAGGACGACGATGCGCTCAATGGCGAAACATTCGCCGGGCTCGAACTGCGCACCATCGGTCCTGCATTCATGTCCGGACGCATCGCCGATATCGCCCTGCACCCGGACAACCCCAACGTCTGGTACATCGCCGTGGGCTCCGGCGGGGTCTGGAAGACCGTCAATTCCGGCACCACCTGGGAGCCGATCTTCGACGGCCAGGGATCGTATTCCATCGGCGCGATCACGCTGGACCCATCCAACGCCAACACGATCTGGGTCGGCACGGGCGAGAACGTCGGCGGCCGGCACGTCGGCTACGGCGACGGAGTCTACGTCAGCCACGACGGCGGTTCGAGCTGGGACAACGTCGGCCTGGCCGATTCCGAGCACATCAGCAGGATCGTCATTCACCCGGAAGATTCCGACACCGTATGGGTCGCCGCGCAGGGCCCGTTGTGGAGTTCCGGCGGCCAGCGCGGGCTGTACAAGACCACCGACGGCGGCGAGAACTGGACCCGCACGCTGGTCGGGGACGAGGGCGACGATATCTGGACCGGCGTGACCGACCTGGTCATCGACCCGCGCGACCCGGACGTACTGTACGCCGCGACCTGGCAGCGCCACCGCACCGTGGCCGCTTACGTCGGCGGCGGACCGAATTCGGGCATTCACCGCTCCACCGACGGCGGCGAGACCTGGACCGAACTGACCAAAGGCCTGCCCAGCGCGGATAAAAACAGCAACATGGGCAAGATCGGCTTGGCCATCTCGCCGCAAGACCCCGACGTGCTGTATGCGGCAATCGAGACCGACCGGCGCGAGGGCGGTGTGTGGCGCAGCGCCAACCGGGGTGCTTCCTGGGACAAGATGTCCGACAAGATCGCCGGCGGCACCGGCCCGCACTACTACCAGGAAATCTACGCCAGCCCGCACCAGTTCGACCGGATCTATTTCATGGACGTGCGCTCGACGTATTCCGACGACGGCGGCAAGACCTGGACCTCGATCGCCAGCGAGAGCAAGCATGTCGACAACCACGCGCTGGCGTTTCGCGAGGACGACCCGAATTACCTGCTGATCGGCACCGACGGCGGGCTGTACGAGACCTTCGATCATGCCGCGACCTGGCGCTACATCGACAACCTGCCGGTCACCCAATTCTACAAGGTGGCCGTCGACGACGACGAGCCGTTCTACAACGTCTACGGCGGCACCCAGGACAACAACACCCAGGGCGGCCCGTCGCGCACCGACAACCTCTCAGGCATCCGCAATTCCGACTGGTTCGTGGTGCTGTTCGGCGACGGCCACCAGCCGGCCACCGAGCCCGGCAACCCGGACATCGTCTACGCTCACTGGCAGCAGGGCAACCTGGTCCGCGCCGACCGCACCACCGGCGAAATCGTCTACATCCAGCCGCAGGTCGAACCCGGCCAGGCGCCCAACAGGTTCAACTGGGACGCGCCCATCCTGGTCAGCCCACACGACCCGGCGCGCATCTACCACGCCTCGCAGCGGGTCTGGCGCTCGGACAACCGCGGCGACAGCTGGACCATGATTTCCGACGACCTGACCCGCGACCAGGAACGCATCGAGCTCGACGTGATGGGCCGCCAGTGGAGCTGGGACGCGCCCTGGGACACGTTCGCCATGTCGGCCTACAACACCATTACCTCGTTGACCGAATCGCCGGTGGTCGAGGGTCTGCTGTATGCCGGCACCGACGACGGCCTGATCCAGGTCACGGAAGACCGCGGCGAGAGCTGGCGCGAAATCGAGGTCGGCAATCTGCCCGGCGTTCCCGACACCGCCTTCGTCAACGACATCAAGGCCGACCTGTTCGACGCCGACACGGTCTACGTGGCGCTGGACAACCACAAGTACGGCGACTTCACCCCGTACCTGCTCAAGAGCACCAACCGCGGCCGGAGCTGGACCTCGATTGCCGGCGACCTGCCCGAACGCCACTTGGTCTGGCGCGTTGTCCAGGACCACGTCGATCCGGACCTGATGTTCGCCGGCACCGAGTTCGGCATGTTCTTCACGCTCGACGGGGGCGACAAGTGGATCGAATTGACCGGCGAGGCGCCTACCATTTCCTACCGCGACCTGGCCATACAGCGGCGCGAGGACGACCTGGTCGGGGCGACGTTCGGTCGCGGTTTCTGGATCCTCGACGACTACAGCGTGTTGCGCCAAGTCGACGAACAGACCCTGGCGCGCGAGGCCGCGCTGTTCGAACCGCGCGACGCCTGGTGGTATATCGAAAGAGGCGTACTCGGAAACAACGCAAAGGGCTCGCAGGGCCACGGCCTGTATACCGCGTCCAACCCCCCGTTCGGCGCCGTGTTCACCTACCACCTGGCCGAGACCTACAAGACCGACGAGGCAAAGCGCCGGGAAGAAGAAAAGGAACTGATCGAAGCACGCGACGACGTACCATTCCCCGGATGGGAGCAGATCGAGGCCGAACGTCACCAAGCCGACCCGGCGATCCTGCTGACCGTGCGCGATGCCGACGGCAACGTGGTGCGCAGGCTGGAGGGCCCGGTCAAGAAAGGATTTCATCGAGTCGCATGGGACCTGCGCATGCCCGCGCCCAATGCAATCGGCGACAGCGGCGGGTTCGGCGAACCCACCGGCTTCCTGGTCGCCCCGGGCAGCTATAGCGTGGAGCTGGCCAAACGCGTAGACGGCGAAGTCTCGCCGCTGGCCGAACCGCGCTCGTTCGACGTCGTGCGCATGCGCGAAGGCGCGCTGGAAGGCGCCGAGCCCGCCGACACGGTGGCGTTCTGGAAGCGCCTGTCGGACATGCAGCGCAGGGTCTCGGCGGCCAACCAGGTCATCGACGGAGCACGCACCAAGCTGAACTCGCTTTCAGCCGCACTGGAGCGCAGCACCGCCCCGGCCGGCGAGCTGGACGCCGAGATCCATGCCGTCAGCCAGCGCCTGTACGCAATCGCGGAACAACTCCAGGGCAAGCAATCGCTGAACGAACTCAACGAGCCGCAGGGCCCGACCATTGGCCAACGCATGTTCGTGGCAATGATCGGCACCAGCCGCTCCACCTACGGCCCCACGCCCACCCACGAGCGCAGCCTGGAAATCGCCGAAGAGCAGTTCGCCGAAGTGCGCGCCGAACTCAACCGCCTGGTCGAGCAGCGCATACCGGCACTGGAGGAAGCACTGTTCGAAGCCGGTGCCCCCTGGACACCCGGCAGCCCGGTCCCGGCCGGCAGGCGATAGACCGGCACGCAGTACATTTGAACAACCCATATGTCCGAGGCAGGCCGCCAGGCCTGCCCCGGATCGGGACCTGATGAAAAACGGTTGCCAGCGCCCTCGGTAACCCTGGTGCCGGTGCAGCACGTGCTCTGGTTGCAGATGCCCAGGGACTGGCCCGCCACCACAAGGTTCGACATCCACGCCCCGGCGCGCATGCGGGTCATGCGCGCCGGATGGCAAAGCAGCCGATCAGATCAATGCGCGTGGACTCCGCCTGGCTCAGCACGCCCCCAATGGCGCAGTTGCGCGCCAAAAACTCACCTGATTGCTCAATAAACCCGCTTCCTCCAGGGCGCGAAGCTGTCGCCCAACCGCGCTTCAGGTTTGCCTTCGGCGGAATCGATATCCGCGCTGGATGCGGATCGCGCGGCCGCGGTCGCCAGAAACGGAACAGCCGAACCTGCACCTTTGAAGAGTGTTCTGCCGGCGCGGTGGAGATGGCGATGTCACCGAACAAATCGAAGTGCGTGAGGGAAATCCTGGAATCGTGCGTTATTAGCTCAAACCCCCTGGCAGAGGGTGGTATTTCAGCGATCGATTCTGGTTTTGAGCATCGGTCTTGTTAAAACGACGTTTACTCAGGCACGACGGAACATGCAGTCAATCAAAAAATCCACCTTTCCGGCAAAAACGATTTCCACGTATCAATACTGGGCGCAGATCGCCAAAGTTGTTGATGGAGACACGATCGATCTTGTCATCGACGTGGGCTTCAACACCACGGTTTCCAACCGATTCAGATTGGTCGGCATCGATACCCCGGAAATGTTTGGGGTACGACACGATTCCGACGAATATCGCCGCGGCATAAAAGCAAAGGAAGAATTCGAGGGTTTGCTTCCGCAGTCCGGGTGGTTGGAGGTGAGGGTCTTTAAGTCCGCCAATCGCGAGAAATACGGACGCTATCTGTGTGAACTCTTCAGCGAAGGAAAATCAATCAATGCCGAACTGATCCGTCTCGGCTATGGAGACACGCAATGACTGTCCACGATTCGCGCAACTCCGATGACCCTGTGGTGCTTGTTTTTCCCAGCGTGGTTTTGCGGAAACTTGCGGCGATATCTGAGCAAGCCCGACCTCGGGAAGGCGCTGCGGCCCTTTACGGAATTTCCCGTTTCGGCGAACTCATTATTTCTTCGGCACGACGTATCGCCAATAAGGCACGGTCTTACCGCCAGTTTATTGTCGACAGCCAGGACCTGGATGGCGCCATTGCATTCTTCCATTCGCACCCGATCTCCCGGACCTTTTCCGCTCAGGATCGAAAGCAAATCATTCGTTCCAGGATTCCCTGGGTGATTGGTTTTCCACAACCCGGGCGCTTTTCTTCCAGATCGGATCTCAGGTACGGCCAGTGGAAATTCCAGGCGGCACGAGGTGACGAGAGGAGAGGCTTCCAGCCCTGCAAACTTTTCATGACGCAAGAGGAGACCTAAATTGAATATTCAATACCCTCAATTCGTGGGCTTAACCGCAGCATCGCAGATATTCACAAGAGACATATTGATTGACCGGCTTTCCACCGAATCATTTTCGGAAATCCTGGAAACAGATATCAACCAACTTCTGAACTGGGAGAACGCAGCTTCCCCCGCCGATCGGCGCATCGGGCAATTGGTCTCTGCCGCGCATACCAAGGAGGAGTTAACCAATATTCTGATTCGGGGCTACAAACTCATTGGTGCCGGCCTGGACCTTGAGTTGGACGCACAGGATGATGCAGATCTTGGAGGAGGCGTCGAAACCGTTACCTGTGGTTTTATCGTCGGTGTGGCTGCGGGTGTCGCGGCAGCGTGGATTTACGACGAATTTATCGACAATGACGATCATGTAACCACGATCACCGATGACCAGGGCACAAATTGGGAGGTTGTCACGGATGATGACGGACACATCAAGAAGATCCGCCGGGTAGGCGGCCGAAGCGAATAGCGCAAAGGGATTGCTACGGAGATTGACCATGCATGAATTGACAGAAGAAATTTCGAGAAGTCACGCCAGATTGCAGCTTGCCACTGAATTTCGACTACAGGCCGCAGAGCTGAAGACTGGTGCGGAAGGACTGTTGAGGCTACGAGAGGAAGTCCACGGCGCAATCAATCTGGACCTCCAGCGAAGCGAGCTTCTCAGTTATCTGGATAAGCGGCTCATCGATATCAACAGCGCCACTGAGAACATGTTGGCCAACGCAGACTATTACGAGCAAACGGCGCTTGACGACAACGGAGGAAGCGACTGATGTTAGCGAATGTACAAATCGAAAGCGCGACGCCGTTGCAGGGAAGCAGTTATCTGACGGAACTTATCAGCCAGATCGAAAATGCGACCAGTCGAATCTGGGCGGCCGTATTCCTGGTCGAGCTTCGACTCGAATCCGATGCAAGCGAGGAAGTCCGCCTCGTCCTGGACGCATTGCGAAGGGCTGCTTGGCGCAACGTTGACGTGAGACTTCTCATTGGATACTCCAGGATTTTCGATATCGAGCTAAGCGCCAGCGTCACTCTACGCTATGCCCAGGCACTCGGAATCGACTGTCGGATTCTGGGCAAGCCGGGGACTCCCGGAGCCCAGAATCTCTTGCATTCGAAATACGTCCTGGTAGACGAAGACACTGCGATTATCGGCGGTCATAACTGGAGCACCGTTGGGTTTCGGGAAACTCACCAGGCCTCCATAGCGCTGCAGTCAGAAGAACTGGCCGAGTGGCTGGCCGGAAGTTTTCAGGAACATTGGGAAATAACGGAATGATTCTCTGGTAACTGATTCTACTTATTGAAAGGGTAATAGAGCTATGAAACAGGCATGGTTTAAGGAATACTTGCAGCAGCACCTGGGTGACCAACACAAGGATCACCGATTGATCCCATCGGCCGCCGAAATCGCGAAGAACATCGCAATCGCTGCAGGAGGAAATGTTTTCAGCACAACACCGGATGCGGAACCTCAGGATCTGGAAAAAGCGAACGCGTTGAGACGATTCGAGCAGGCGCTTACCCGGGCCATTGGCGCCCGCATCAGGAAGCCGAGTCATTTGGGCGGCTACGCTTATCGACTGGGTGGCAGTCAGGCAAGCGGAAGTGAAGCGATCGAGATACGCGAACGGGTTTCGATCAACACGGCGGGCCCGAAGAAATTGGCCTCGTTGCCCGAGATTGGCGAGACACTTGCGGAGCGAATCGTGGAACATCGGTCGATTCATGGCCGGTTTCATGAAGAGGATCGCGAAGGCGATGTCAATAAGCTATCGAATGTGAATGGAATTTCCGGAAGTACCGTCAAGAAGATTCGACACGCAATCAGTTATAAGGATTCTTTCGGCGAACCGAACGGGATCTTCGTGCCCGCTCTCGAGGAACTTCGATCCCATCCGAACCTCGCCGGACTTATTCAAGCGATTTCGGCCGGGATCTCGATCAGCGGGGCACGTTTTGACAGCGATGACGATCTGATGACTCGGCTGCACGCCGAACTCGAAGTAATCCAGGATGAAACCGAAGGTGCGCGGTGGAAAAGCGGAGCATTGCCGGGGATGTTGGCCAGCGAGGCCGGAAAAATCCAGCATGCATTGGCCGCTCAAGCACAACTGCCACGGTTAAACAACCTTGCGGATGCAACCGCGTCTCTTCTATTTAACAGCCAATATCCTGCGGCGGTTGGCGAGCTGATCGACGCGGCAAAAACCTCAATCAAGATTCTGATGTTCTATATCGTCCCGGGGTCCTCCGGAGTTGATTCGCTGCTGCAAAAACTGGTGGACGCGAAAGCGAGAGGCGTCGCAGTAAAAGTCGTTCTCGATAAAGATCGCGAGGGCGATGTTTATAATTCGCGGGAGATCAACAAGGCGGCTTTCGAGCTTCTAGAAAACAATGGCATCGATGTTACGTTTGACAGTGACGAAACGCTTTTGCATGCCAAACTCGTGGTGATAGACGACAGCATCAGCGTAGTCGGCAGCCACAATTGGACGGCCGGGTCATTCTACAATTTTGAAGATATCAGCGTCGTCGTGCATTCGAGCGCCGTTAACGCCGGTTGGTCCAGCTTGTTTCCCGAACTGGCCTGATCTCTGGAATACGAACATCCGGCGCGCGCGGGCTTTCGGCAATGCATACGCGTTCGGGGGGG
>JBBDSL010000066.1:0-3674 GCA_040904965.1 Wenzhouxiangellaceae bacterium | reverse complement strand
CCCCCCGAGCCCGTATCCAAGTGGCGGTGAAATTCGGACACCCACTTCTCGCTGGGTTGCTTCCATTCCAGACCACTTCCACACCGCCCAGGTAGTGGGTTCTGGAGGTGACCGTGGCACCCGACAGTTCGCGCTTGAGCGTGCGAGAACGCCCGGCATCGTAGTGGAACTCGGTGTGCGCGGTGACCCCGCCGTCGGCGGCGGTCTCCCCGATCTTCTGCCCCAAGGCGTTGCGGTCGCTGCGGTACAGTTGGCCCTTGGCGTTGGTGTGGGCGTGGGTGGTGCGCCAGTCGGCCGCAATGCAGACGGTGTTCAAGCGATCAACGAACGGTAAGTTGCTGGCAACCGAAATGAACAAGCAGCCCGGCGCTGGGTCGGGCTGCCGCCTTTCAGCTTGCTACTTCGTGCCACCGGCCCGGGCAAGCCGAGTGTCATTAGCACCGGCCTTGGCCTCTGCAAGCTCGCGGGCGATCTTCTTGGCCGCGCCCTGCGTGAAATGCTCTACGGTCTGACCCGCAGCAAGCCCGCCACCCAGGGCCCAGCTATTCTTGTCCACCCGGACCTCGGCCAGCTGTTCGCTGGAGATCAGATCGGAGAAAAACACTTCGGCATCGAAGTACGAACTGCCCGCACCCATGCCCACCAGGAAGCGCGCCGCAGCGTTGCCTTCCTTGTAAGCAATGATCGTACCGGTCACCATGACTGCCGGTTCCCCGGTCGGCTCGCGCAACACTTCCGCATACGCGCCGGTCTTGCGGATCTCGGCCGCAATCAGGTCGGCAAAAGTGCGCGTGGCTGCAGCGGTCTTGGCCTCGTAAATAACCCGCTTGTCGGCCTTAAGGGCCTCCTAATGCGAGCTGAAATACAATTCATCCGGATTCAGTGCGCAATGGTCAATCTATTCCATCGGAAAGTGATACAACACATACATTACGCATCCGGAAAAACGGAATAGAAGACAGCACAGCCTGACGCGTTAACCTTCAGGCATAACCACTCCACGCTCCTTTAGCCAAACCACAACTTCTTTCATGTATCTTTGTTGCTTACTCCCAGCAGCGAACCGGCCTTTCAGTACAACAATACGGTCCACCAAATCACGCCCGCTATCATCTTCAAAGCGATAGTCTGCACCACGCTTTAATAATTCATACACAATGTCGAATCTAACCACGTCAGCGGCCGCCATTACCGGGGTTATCCCACCCATAGACATGTTAAATACTTTTTCCCCGCCAGTAACCGCGTTTATATCTGCACCCGAATCCAACAAGATACGCATTGCTTCTACATTGCCGCTTCCTTCGACTCCAATAGTCTCGAACAAAGGAGTTTCGCCCAGCTTCCCAGCTACAAGATTGGCATTCCCGCCATGATCCAGTGCATTCCGTAAAAATATTGTATTTTTCTGCCTCGCAGCCCAGTGCATAACCGAACTATCCGCAAAAATTATATTTGGATCTGCACCTAAAGCTAATAGCTTTTTAAACGCTTCGACATTGGCGTTTCGCAGGGCCCAAAATAATGGTGTAACACCTTTTGCACCTTGAGAGTTAACATCAACCCCTTGCGAAACCAATTCTTCCAATTCTTGGACTTTTCCCTTACCAGCTGCTTCTGCCAGAGCGCGGACTTTTCTATCCGGGAACATAGTTTCTAGCGACATATAAATAATCAGCTCTCTGTCATGACGTTCGTTAAATGATTTTTCTGATGATTCCATATCATAAAAATCAACATCTTGAGCTTTGCAGCTCGACAAAGATACCGCTAAAGCAATCATGAATGTATATTTTATGTTAGTCACGTTCATTGTCAACACCCCATTGCTCGACAAACACCACCCATTGGATGCCAACCTGCCACGCCCAATGAAACTTGCTGGCCATGGATACGTGCTGGAGTCAAAGCATTTGCTGGTTGTAAAATATCAAAGGAACTCCGGAAGTGTGTTATTGACCCAGGGGTAGGAACAAGTCCGCCAACTGTATTTCGATGAACTCCCGCTGCATTGAAAACAGTGGCGCTACCGCCAGTCACTATTGCTGATGCGGCGGCTAATCCACCACCTAAAGAGTGACCCACAAAATGGACATTTCCGCCTGTGTTTTTATAAACGACCCCCGCTTGGCGCAAAGCTTGACGATATTGAGCAGTATCCCCTCCAAATGCCTGCCCAATATTGGCCGCCCAGTCTCCTTTACCATTAGTGCCTGCGAAAGCTAAAACACTATGTCCCGTTTCCCCATTAACAAATAACGCTGACTGCAATCCCGTGTCTTGATCAATAAACGTATCACCTGATTTAACGTAACCATCAACCCCTTGGAACTCGGGATCATAAACGCCATCCGCCAATCTCGCATATGTCCTTTCTTGAGTCGTAGGCTTTCGGCCTGCATCGAAAGCTGAACTGAACGCATAGCTCATCGCCGCCGTCATCGCCCCATTCGAAAACTTCCCGCCCGTAATCCTGGAAACCGTTCCACCCACAACCGCATTGGCAATGATCCGGCCGCCATCAGGCACCCGTGCCAGTGCCGGCGAGGCGGCGCTGGTGATGCCGGCGCTGAGGAACCCGTGACCGAACTTGCCGCCGGTCAAGCTGCTTTGAACGCCACCGGCGGTCGC
Source organism: Wenzhouxiangellaceae bacterium (assembly GCA_040904965.1). Taxonomy (GTDB): domain Bacteria; phylum Pseudomonadota; class Gammaproteobacteria; order Xanthomonadales; family Wenzhouxiangellaceae. Next base: position 1,043 of record JBBDSL010000066.1, on the reverse strand, counting down.
TGTTCCCAGAGTACGGGAAATCGATCCGCTCCAATTCACGCCTGCTGCCGCGCCCATGATCGCACCACCCAGCGCCCCGAGATAGGCACCCTCCAGGGTACCCGTCGCAACGCCTCCGCTGACAAAGCCAGCTACAGCACCGGCCGCGGTTTTGATCAATAACGTGCTGGTGGTCAGCGTGCCAAAATATGCTGCGGCCGCGCCGTAGGTCACAATGGACAGGCCGATCACTGCCGCCAGCTTGAATATCTTCTTCAAGCTGAAATACCCACTGGGATCGGTATACGCCAACAGATTGTTGTGCACGTAGGTGTAGCGGTTGAGCGTGCTGGTGTCCTCGACGAACGGGTCGGCCTGCAAAAACCGGCCCAGGTTCGGGTCATAGATCCGCCCGTTCATGTGGATGATGCCGGCCGAGTCGACGTGCTCGTGGCCGGTGAAGCCTCTGGGGGTGATCGCGAGCATGGCGTTGAGATAGACGCTCGGCGGGGCGTTCCACGGGTGCCAGGCGTCGGCGTTTCTTCTCTGGCCCCACGGGTCGAAGGCCATCCAGGTGACCACCTGGCCGGCTTCGTCGGAGATCGCCACGATGCTGCCGAGGTGATCGCGGTGCAGGTAGCGCTGCTGAGTGACGCCGGTGGACTGGTAGAAGGTCGCGATCAGCACCCCGCCGATGGTGCGGCGGTACTGGCCGGTGCTGGTGGTCGGGTTGCTTCCGTTCCAGATCACTTCCACCGAACCCAGGTAGTGAGTCCGGGAGGTGACCGTGGTGCCCGACAGCTCGCGCTTGAGCGTGCGCGAACGCCCAGCATCGTAGTGGAACTCGGTGTGGGCGGTGCCCTGGCTGACCCGGCGCACGAGGTCGTAGCCGGTGTAGTGGAAGGCTCTTCCGCTGGTGTCGCTGGTCACGTTGCCATTGGCATCATAGGTATAGGTCACACCCCCGGCAGCGGTGACCGCGTGCGGCCGGGTCGAGCCGTAGGTGTAGGTGCCCAGCCCGGTCTTGGTCAGCATGTTGCCGGCGACGTTGTAGGTCTGGACCT
>JBBDSL010000065.1:0-36210 GCA_040904965.1 Wenzhouxiangellaceae bacterium | reverse complement strand
GGCGAATCCGTCCGGAGCCCTGAATGTGGCAATACTTCTGATTGCATTAGTAACCGCGGGGAACTCCTGGAGTTGTTCGAGGTCAACTTCTGCAACACACCGCTTGGCGTATACTCGTCGCAACATGAACGTCTTGCACCGCATTCGTCGCTGTTCCGGCACCCTGTCACGGGTCAATGCTGCGCTGTTCGCGCTGGTCTGGCTCGCGTTCGTCGCCACGCCATGCGTGATGGCGATGCAGGCCGGTGCCCCGGAAGCCGAACACGTTTGCCCTCACTGCCTGCCCGAACCGTGCCACGAAGTCGCGGCACAAGATTGCGATGCGCCCGATCTGCTCGACGCACTCCGGTTCGGCGATCAGGCCAAGACCATGGCGCTGGCACCACCCCCGGCCATATCGGTCTCCCTGGTGCCAACAATTCGGGCCGCCACCCCGGCCGTCACCAGTCATCCGCCCTCGCGTGCCGGGCCGCGCGCGCATCTGCTCCACGCTCAATTCAACGAGTAGTTCGTCCTCCGAGTAACTGAATCCGTCGGCCGGAAACGTTTCCGGCCGGCGTGTAGTCATTGCGGAGAACGAACATGTCTTACCCGAACAGTCTGTCTTCAATCGTAGTGTCGCTGGCGTTACTGGCCGCGGCCGCCAGCCCCGGCGCTCTTTCGGCGCAACAGCAGCCGTTGCGCCTGGACGAAGCCGTCACCCTGGCCCGAGAAGCCGACGATCCGTCGCTGGTCTCGTTCGACCGGCGCGCCGAGGCGTTCGAGAACAGCGCCGTGGCCGATGCCCAACTGCCCGATCCGATGATCACCGGGCAGATCGCCAATGTGCCCACCGACTCATTCGAGTTCGATCAGGACGGCATGACCCAGGCGTTGCGCCTGGGCTTGCGCCAGGAATTCCCGGCCGGGCGTACGCTTTCGCTACGCGGTGAGAAGCGCGACGTACAGTCGGCCATCGAGCGTGCGCGCCGGCAATTGAAGCAGCGCGAGATCGAACTTTCGGTGCGCAACGCATGGCTGGAGTTGGCCTGGCATCAGCGCGCCCAGACCATTCTTGCAACAAGCCGCGATGCGGTCGAAGAACAGATTGATTCTTTGACCTCGCGCTTTGCCACCGGGCGGGTGCACGCCCAGGATATGCAGCGCTCGGAACTCGAACTGGCACTGATCGACGACCGGGTGACCGAACACCGACGCCAGGCCGATGTGGCCCGCGCGGCGCTGGCGCGCTACATCGGCAATGCGGCGTTTCGGCCCATGCCGGAATCGTTGCCCGCGTTCCCCGCACCGGCCGCGCTCGGGCAGTTGCAGGATCGGCTTGTGTCGCACCCGGCGGTCGAGGCCGAGCGCCACCGGATCGAGTCGGCCGACCTCGATGTGTCGATTGCCGAGCAGGCCTACAAGCCGAAATTCGCGCTCGAGGGGGGCTATGGATTTCGTGTCGACCGTCCGGATCTTGCAACCATCGGCGTCACGCTTTCGGTACCGCTATTCACCAACAAGCGCCAGGATCGAACCCGGACGGCGGCAGTCAAGCAGATGAGCGCCGTCGAGGCGGATCGCCAGAGTCTGCTGATGGATCTCAGACGTAACCTGGAACAGGAACGGGCCCACTGGGAGCGGCTGCAGGAGCGGCTGGCGCTGTATGCCGGCGCTCTGAGCGAACGCGCGCGCGGCACCGCCGAGGCCTCGATTACCACCTACGCCAACGGCCAGACCGATTTCGCCGAACTGATCCGCAGCCAGTTGGCCGAGCTGGAGATCTTGCTCAAGCGCACCGAGCTGGAAACGCGGGCGGGCCAGGCCTGGGCCCGCATTGTCTACCTGGCCGGAGAAACACCATGAATGCCACACGCGTTGAGACTGGCATGGCGATTCGCATCGCGGTTATTGCGCTGGTCGCCGGGGCGGTCGGTTTTGGTGCAGCCTGGTGGCTGCGCGACCCGGGCCCGGCGTCGGGCGATGGATCGGGATCTGGCCAATCACAATCGGGCGGCGATCGCGAAATCCTGTACTGGGTCGCACCGATGGATCCGAACTACCGGCGCGACAAACCCGGAAAATCGCCCATGGGTATGGACCTGGTGCCGGTCTACGCCGATCCGGCCGATGGCCAGCCGTCGGTGCCGTCGATCCGGATCGAGTCGGCCGTGATCAACAACATCGGCGTCAAGACCGCCACCGCCGAGCGCGCCGACCTGGCGCGTCGGATTGAATCGGTCGCGCGGGTGGAACCGAACGAGCACCGCCTCGGTCATGTCCACGTGCGCACCGAAGGCTGGATTGAGACCCTGAACGTGCATGCCGAAGGCGCCCGGGTCGAACGCGGTGACGTGCTGTTCAGCTTCTACGCACCGGCGCTGGTCAGCGCGCAGCGCGAGTACCTGCAGGCGCTGGAGCAGAATCGCCGCGCGATCATCGATGCCAGCGCGGAACGACTGGTGGCACTGGGTTTGTCGCCGCAGCAAATCGAGCGGCTGGAGAAAGACCGCCAGGTACGGCGCCTGGTCGATATCAAGGCGCCCCACGACGGCTACGTGATGGAGCTGAACGTACGCCACGGCATGTTCGTCACGCCTTCGCTGATGATCATGAGCATCGCCGATCTGTCCACGGTCTGGGTCGAGGCCGATGTATTCGAGAACCAGGCCGGCTGGGTTGCGGCCGGTCAGCTTGTCCGCATGACCGTGCCGGGCGCACCGGGGCGGGTATGGCAGGGTGAAGTCGACTACGTCTATCCGACCATCCGGCCGGAAAGCAGGACCGCGCGCGCCCGGATTGTGTTCGACAACCCGCAGCTCGTGCTCAAGCCCGGCATGTACACCAACGTTCGGATCGATGCGGCCCCCCGGAACGATGTTGTCGTCATTCCCAGCCAAGCGGTGATTCGTAGCGCCCACCAGGAGCGCGTCGTCCTGGCGCTGGGCGCGGGCCGGTTTCGGCCCGCCGAGGTCGTCACCGGCCTGGAAAGCGATGGCCGCACCGAAATCATCGAGGGTCTTGCCCCGGGCGAACGCATTGTCATCTCCGCCCAGTTCCTGATCGACTCGGAGGCCAGCACCAACCCCTCGCTGCTGCGCATGCTGGGCGAGGGCGATGATGATGATTTCGAGATGGAAGGCATGGACCACGATGCCTCCTCCAGCGTTCTCCCCCGCTCGCGGGGCAGTGCCGGGGCGCGTTCCGGCGGAGGCACGCCATGATCGAGTCGATCATCCGCTGGTCGGTCGCCAACCGCTTCCTGGTGCTGATGCTGGCGGTGCTGGTGGCCGGCTGGGGCGTGATCTCCATGCTGCGCACGCCGCTGGACGCCATCCCCGATCTGTCCGACGTGCAGGTCATCGTCAAGACCAGCTACCCCGGCCAGGCGCCGCAGGTGGTCGAGGACCAGGTGACCTACCCGCTGACCACCGCGCTGCTGGCCGTACCCGGTGCCACCACGGTGCGCGGCTATTCGTTCTTCAACGACTCCTTCGTCTACGTGATCTTCGAAGACGGCACCGACCTGTACTGGGCCCGCTCGCGCGTGCTGGAATACCTCAGCCAGGTCGCGCCGAACCTGCCCGACGGCGCACAACCGGCGCTGGGGCCGGATGCAACCGGTGTCGGCTGGGTGTACCAGTACGCGCTGGTCGACCGCAGCGGCAGGCACGACCTGGCCGATCTCAGATCGCTGCAGGATTGGTTCCTCAAGTTCGAGCTGCAGACCGTCGAAGGCGTTTCCGAAGTCGCTTCCATCGGCGGCATGGTGCGCCAGTACCAGGTCGTAGTCGACCCCGACAAGCTGCGCGCCTACGCCATCCCGCTTTCGAAGGTGCGTAGCGCCATCCAGCGCGGCAACATGGAAACCGGCGGCCGGGTGATCGAAATGGCCGAGGCCGAGTACATGATTCGCGCCACGGGCTACGTCGACTCGCTGGACGACCTGGAACAGATCCCGCTCAAGACCACCGACCAGGGAGTGCCGGTCCTGATCCGCGACGTCGCTGAAGTTCGCTTCGGGCCGGATCTCCGGCGCGGCGTCGGTGAGCTCAACGGCGAGGGCGAAGCGGTCGGCGGGGTCATCATCATGCGCTTCGGCGGCAACGCCATGGCCACCATCGAGCGGGTCAAGCAACGCCTGGCCGAACTCGAACGGGGCCTGCCCGAGGGCGTGGAGATTGTCACCACCTACGACCGCTCCGATCTGATCGGGCGCGCGGTCGACACGCTGAGCGAGAAGCTGGTGCAGGAATTCATCATCGTAGTGGTGGTGTGCATGCTGTTCCTGTTCCATTTCCGCTCGTCGCTGGTGGTGCTGCTGACGCTGCCGCTGGGGATACTGGCGGCATTCATCGTGATGGGGCTGCAGGGCATCAACGCCAACGTGATGTCGCTGGGCGGCATCGCGATTGCGATCGGCGCGATGGTCGACGCCAGCATCGTGATGATCGAGAACTACCATAAGCGCCTGGAAAAGACCGGCGGAAGGCTGGAAGGCAAGGCGCGCTGGGACGCAGTGGCCGATTCGGCCGTGGAGGTCGGCCCGGCGCTGTTCTACTCGATCCTGATCATCGCGCTGAGCTTCGTGCCCATCTTCGCGCTGGAAGCCCAGGAAGGCCGAATGTTCAAGCCTTTGGCGTTCACCAAGACCTACGCCATGGCTGCCGCGGCGGGTATCGCGGTCACACTGGTACCTGTGCTGATCGGCTACCTGGTGCGCGGACGCATCACGCCGGAGTCGCGCAACCCGATCAACCGGGGATTGATGGCCGTCTACCGGCCGGTGCTCGCGCTGGTGCTTCGCCATCCGTTCGTCACGCTTGCCGCAACGCTTGCGATTGTTGTCAGCACGCTGGTGCCGTACCAGCGCATGGGCTCGGAGTTCATGCCGGAACTCGACGAGGGCGATCTGCTCTACATGCCCAGTGCTTTTCCGGCCGCCTCGGCCGGGAAGATGGCCGAGGTCCTGGGCCAGACCAACCGCCTGATCATGACCGTGCCGGAAGTCGAGACAACCTATGCCAAGGCCGGACGTGCCGACACCGCCACCGACCCGGCGCCGCTGACCATGGTCGAGACGACCATCCGGCTCAAGCCGCGCGAGGCGTGGCGCGAAGGCATGACCATGGACAAGCTCAAGGCCGAACTCGACGCCCTGGTGCAGATCCCCAGCCTGGCCAATATCTGGATCATGCCGATCAAGAACCGCATCGACATGCTGGCCACCGGCATCAAGACCCCGGTAGGCATCAAGGTTTCCGGTCCGGATCTGCAGGTGATCAACCGCATCGGCGAGGACATCGAGCGCGCCGTCGGCAAGGTTCCCGGCACCGCCTCGGTGTACGCCGACCGGGTCGTGGGCGGGCGCTATGTCATCATCGACGTCAAGCGAACCGAGGCGGCCCGTTACGGGCTCAATATTGCCGATGTCCACGAAATCGTGCAATCGGCCATCGGCGGCATGAACGTCGGCCAGAGCGTGGAAGGCCTGGAACGCTACCCGATCAACCTGCGCTACCCGCGCGATCTGAGAGCGTCATTGACCGACCTCAGACAACTGACCGTGATCACGCCCAACGGTGCGGAAATCCCGCTCTCGGCGGTGGCCGACATCGCGGTCGAATCCGGCCCCGGGGTGATCCGCACCGAAAACGCGCGCCTGAACGGCTGGATTTACGTCGATGTCACCGACGACGACCTGGGCGGCTACGTCGAGCGCGCACGCCGGGCGGTAGTCGACCAGGTCGAGCTGCCGACCGGCTACTCGATCGCCTGGTCGGGTCAGTACGAGTTCATGGAACGCGCCGCGGCCCGGCTGCAATTGGTGGTGCCGGCCGCCGTCGCCATCATCGTATTGCTGCTGTTCATGAACTTCCGTAACCTGGTGTCCGTGGCCATCATCCTCGGCACGCTGCCGCTGGCACTGGCCGGCAGTTACTGGCTGCTGTACCTTTTGGGCTACAACATGTCGGTGGCCGTCGGCGCCGGCATGATCGCGCTGGCCGGGGTCGCGGTCGAAATCGGCGTGCTCATGATCGTCTACCTGGACCAGTCGCTGAAATCCATGCGCGAGTCCCTGGCTTCACAAGATCGACAACTCACGCTAACCGAACTGATGCAGGCTGTCACCGACGGCGCGCTCATGCGCGTGCGCCCCATTCTGATGACGGTCGCCACCATCGTGCTGGGTCTTTTGCCCATCATGCTCGGCTCGGGCACCGGCTCGGACATCATGCGAAGAATCGCCGCGCCAATGGTCGGCGGCATGATCAGCGTCACGGTGCTGTCGCTGTTGGTCGTACCCGTGATCTATTTTCTCTGGAAGAGAATGGGTCTTGAATCCAACAACCAAGAGGTTCGCTCACAATGATTAATGCAATCCACAAGCTATGCTGCACCACGGCCGTCGCGGTCGCGCTGGTTACCACCGGCTGCATCGCCGAAACGCCGCCGGAGGCCCCGTCTGCCGGCGCCATGGAGATGGTGGTTTATCACGACCCCAATTGCGGCTGTTGCGGCAAATGGATCGAGCACATGGAACAACACGGCTTTAGCGTGGAGAGCGTTCACGAAAGCAACATGAGCGCAATCAAGCGGGAGCTGGGCGTGCCGGAAAACCTGCCGTCGTGTCATACCGCCACCGTCGGAGGCTACGTCATCGAAGGCCACGTTCCCGCCGACGATGTCATGAAGCTGCTTGACGAACGCCCAGACGCAAAAGGCCTGAGCGTCCCCGGCATGCCCCTGGGCTCGCCCGGAATGGAATACGGCGAGACACGACACGCCTTTGATGTCGTCAGTTTCGACAAAGCCGGCGGGACCGAGATATTCAATCACTATCCTGCAATCAAGGAGTAACCCCGGAGACGGTCATGTTCTACAAGGTCAGCGCAATCATCCGTTCGAGCAGCCTGGAAGCTGTGGAAGAAAATCTGCGGCGGGTCAACATCCGCGGGATCACCGTCACGCCGGTAAAAGGCTATGGCGATTACAAAAACTTCTTCGCGGCTGACTGGATGAAGCCGTTCGTCAAGATCGAAATCTTCACCGCCCGGGGTCGAGCCGTCGCCGACGCGATCGTCGAGACGGCCCATACCGGGCAGCCCGGAGACGGGATTGTTGCCATCGAGCGGGCCGAGGAAATCATCCGGATCCGCGAACGGCGGTCGTTGCAGGTCCACGAGGCCTCTTGAGGAGCAAATCATGCAACAGACATCAAATGTAGTCTTGAACCCGACAATTCCGTCGCTTGCGAACGCGCTGGGTGGCTTGTTCCTGATTTCCTATCTGCTCTGCATCGGTTTCGGCCTGATGGCGCCCGATAGTATGCGAATGTGGACGGCCTGGGCGCCGCTGCTGCCCGGGTTTGAGTGGTTGACCTGGAGCGGGTTTCTGATTGGCGCGAGCGAAAGCTACGCCTACGGCTGGTATGTCGCAATCGTGTTCGTGCCACTGTACCGCCGGTTGTCGATGCGTCGCCCAGCTCCACGGTCATGAAGGACTCCCGGCTATGACTCAGCGCCCGAAAGCCGGATCAGGTCACGGCTCGGCTGGACACGCCAGTCATCTGCCGTCGAGCGGACGCGGCATGGCGATATCGGCGTGGCTGACCGGTGTCTATTTCTTCATAGAGATGGCGATCGGCCTTTGGACCGGTTCGATCGCCGTCATTTCCGATGCGTTTCACACCTTCTCGGCGGTTGGCGGCGTACTGGTAGCCATCGTCGCCGCCAGAATGGCGCGTCGTCCTGCCGACGAGCAACGCAGTTTTGGCTGGTATCGCGCCGAGATCATCGGCGCGCTGGTCAATGGCGGCTTTTTGCTTGGCATGGCGCTGGTCGTCATCGTGATGGGCGCCATGCGCCTCGCTGAGCCCATCGATCTTCCCACAACACCCATGCTGCTTGCCGCTGCCGGCGGCCTGGTCACCGAATTCATTTCTCTGGGCCTGATCTGGAAGGAGAGTCGCAGCGACCTGAATGTCAAAGGGGCGCTCTGGCACATCATCCAGACCTTCATCGGCAGCCTGTTGATCATTGTCACGGCGGTCGTGATCAAGTTCACCGGTTTTCTGCTGATCGACCCGGTCCTGGGCATCGCTTTCGGTGTCGTCCTGCTGTGGGCCAGCTGGGGCATTCTCCGGGATTCGATGCATCTGCTGATGGAAGGTACGCCGGCCGATGTCGATCTGCCCGAAATCATCGGGGCGGTCGAAGACATCGACGGCGTTGCGGATGTCCATCACATTCATGCCTGGGCATTGACCAGCGGCCGATACGTGTTCTCGGCGCACTTGCGCGCGCGGGATGGCGCCGATACGGATGCGATGCTGAAAGCGGCATACCGCATGCTGAAGTTCGACTACGGCTTCTTCTTCACCACACTTCAGATCGAGAACGAATGTCTGGATGAGTCGGGCGCCGAAGACATCGACATCAGTCAACGCGAACTGAAGGAATCGAAGAATGAACAATGACCACGAACACTGCCATCACGATACGCCACAAAAGGATGCGGCTGGCGGCGCGGATCGGGAATTCGATACGATACCCGAAGGCTACACGGGTACGGTCTACACCTGTCCCATGCACCCGCAGGTCCGTTCGACCGAGCCCGAGTCCTGTCCGCTCTGCGGCATGGGCCTGGAGCCCGAAACCGTCAGCCTGGAAGACGACGACCAGTCCGAATTACGCGATATGCGGCGACGCTTCTGGCTCGCGGCGGCACTCAGCGTCCCGGTACTCATTCTGGCCATGGGTAAGTATGTTCCGGGTGTAGACATGGAATCACTGGTCCCCCACCGACTCGGCGTCTGGCTGGAGTTGCTATTGGCAACGCCTGTCGTGCTGTGGAGCGGTTGGCCCTTTTTCGTTCGAGGCTGGCGCTCGGTGGTCAGTCGCAACCTGAACATGTTCACGCTGATCGCACTCGGCGTGGGCGTGGCCTACATTTACAGCATCGTTGCAACCCTATTTCCGGGGATTTTCCCCGCTTCGTTTCGCGGAGACAGCGGCGAGGTCGGTGTGTATTTCGAGGCCGCGGCAGTCATCGTCACGCTGATTCTGCTGGGGCAGGTCATGGAACTCAAGGCTCGAAGCTCCACCAACGCGGCCATCAAGGCCCTGCTGGGACTGGCGCCCAGGACCGCCAAGCGCATCAACTCCGACGGCTCCGAAGAGGATGTACCGCTTGAGGATATCCAGCAAGGCGACCGACTGCGGGTGCGGCCGGGCGAGAAGCTGCCGGTAGACGGGCGGGTCGTCGAAGGCCGCTCGTCGGTGGACGAATCCATGCTCACCGGGGAGCCGGTTCCCGTCGAAAAAGCCGAAGGCGACAAAGCCATCGGCGCCACCGTTAACGGCACCGGCTCGCTGGTGATCGTGGCCGAGGCCGTCGGCGGCGAAACATTGCTTGCGCAGATCGTGCAGATGGTTGCCGAGGCAAGCCGCAGCCGCGCGCCCATTCAGAACCTGGTGGACGAGGTTGCCGGCTACTTCGTCCCGGCGGTGGTGGTGGTGGCCGTCGTCACGTTCATTGTCTGGGGCATCTGGGGACCGGAGCCGGCAATGGCTTATGCGCTGATCAACGCCGTGGCGGTACTGATCATCGCCTGTCCGTGCGCGCTGGGGCTGGCAACGCCGATGTCGATCATGGTCGCCAGCGGCAAGGGTGCATCGATGGGCGTATTGTTCAAGAATGCCGAGGCCATCCAGACGTTACGTCGTATCGACACCCTGGTCGTCGACAAGACCGGCACCCTGACCGAGGGTCGGCCACGGCTCCAGGAGGTGGTGGCGGTCGAGGGCTTCGACGGGGAACAGGTGCTCGGCCTGGCGGCCACGCTGGAGCGCGGCAGTGAGCACCCACTGGCGGCGGCCATCGTCCAGGGCGCCGAGGAACGGGGTGTCCCGATCGACCGCTACTCCGACTTCGAATCCGTGACTGGAAAGGGCGTCAAGGGCCGGATCGGCGATCGGCAGGTAGCCCTGGGCAACCAGGCGCTGATGGATGCGCTGGAAGTACCGGCCGGGGCGCTGGCCGATCAGGCCGAATCGCTGCGTGCCGAGGGCCGGACCGCGATGTTCGTTGCGGTCGACGGTAAGGCCGTTGGCCTGGTTGCGGTTGCCGACCCGGTCAAGGGTACCTCGCACGAGGCGATCGAGGCCCTGCACGCCGACGGCATCCGAATCGTCATGCTCACCGGCGATAGCGAGACCACGGCCCGGGCCGTGGCCGAGAAGCTGGGCATCGATGAGGTATTCGCCGAAGTCCTGCCCGAGCAAAAGGCCGACAAGATCGTCGAATTGCAGAACCAGGGACGATTCGTGGCCATGGCGGGCGACGGCATCAACGATGCGCCGGCGCTGGCCCGGGCGCAGGTCGGCATCGCCATGGGCACCGGCACGGACGTGGCGATGGAGAGCGCCGGCGTGACCCTGGTCAAGGGCGACCTGCGCGGCATTGTCCGGGCGCGCAGGCTCAGCCGGGCGACCATGCGCAACATCAAGCAGAACCTGTTCTTCGCCTTCATCTACAACAGCCTTGGCGTACCGATTGCCGCCGGTGTGCTGTATCCGTTCTTCGGCATCCTGCTCTCGCCCATCATCGCCGCTGCGGCGATGTCGTTCAGCTCGGTCTCGGTGATCGGCAACGCGCTTCGCCTGCGTCGCGTGGACTTGTAGCGGCGGCTCGGGCAGCGCACAGGTCGCATCTGATCAGTCATCACTTGAAAGGAAAATATCAACATGAAAAGCATTTCAACAGTCATCAAGACACTGGTTACAGCAACCGTCCTGATCGTCTTGCTGGTGCTCGGCTTCGCCTGGAGCGGCCTTTATCCGGTTGCCGCGGGTTCCGGCCACAGCGCGCCGGTCGCCTGGTTGCTGGAGACGGTACGCGAACGATCGGTGGCCGCGCGCGCGGCGGATCTGACCGTACCAAACGATCTCGACTCGTCCGAGCGGATTGCCGCCGGTGCGGCCCACTACGATTCCATGTGCGCCGGTTGCCACGGCAAGCCCGGGCAGGAGCCGGCCGATTCTTTCGACCCGAAACCACCGGCGCTGTACCGGCACCAGGTGGAAGCACGCAAGGCGTTCTGGACGGTCAAGCACGGACTGAAGATGACGGCCATGCCCAGTCACCGGGATCACAGCGACGAAGAGAACTGGGACACGGTGGCATTCGTTCGGGCATTGCCGGACATGAGCGCCGAGGCATACCGTAATCTGACCGCCGACGCCACTCACGACCACGGCGAAGGCGACGGACACGACCACGGGTCCGGTTCGAGCGACGCCCAGACCGATTCACGCGCCAGCGACGACTCAGACGAACACGGCGCTGACGACGAAGGGCATCAGGATGCGGCGGATTCCGGCGGTCATCGCCACGACATGCAGGCCGATTCCCCGGAGCAAGTGATCGACGGCTTCCGCCACGCCCTGGTCGAAGGCCGGCGTGAAGCAGCCCTGACCTTCTTCCATCCGCGCGCCACGATCATCGAAAGCGGGCACGTTCAGTCAGTCGAAGAGTATGCCGCCGGCCATCTCGGCAGCGACATGGCGTTTCTCTCGGAGATCGCTATCGAGCAGCTCTCCCGCGACACCCAGCTCGGCAAGGACCAGGCCACGGTCGAGACCCGCTCGCGCTTTCGTGGACAGGTCAACGACCAATCGATCGACCTGGAGAGCATCGAGTTCGCCACGCTGATCGAAACCGACGAGGGCTGGCGAATCAGTCAGGTTGCCTGGAGTTCCCAACTCTTTTCCGGTGGCGAACCGCCGGAAGCCGGCCAGAACGAAGACGCGCACTCACATCCTGAAGGAGACGACAATCATGAACATTGATCGCATTCTCGCCGCCGGCACATTGCTCGCCGGCGCCTTACTGATTTCCGCCTGCCAGGCGCAATCGCCCGACGACGACAACGAAGCCGCCTCCACGTCGGCGTCACATGCAATGACTGTTTATCACGACCCCAATTGCGGCTGTTGCGGCAAATGGATCGATCACATGGAACAACACGGCTTTACCGTCGAGAGCGTTCACGAAAGCAACATGAGCGCAATCAAGCGGGAGCTGGGCGTGCCGGAAAACCTGCCGTCGTGTCATACCGCCACCGTCGGAGGCTACGTCATCGAAGGCCACGTTCCCGCCGACGATGTCATGAAGCTGCTTGACGAACGCCCAGACGCAAAAGGCCTGAGCGTCCCCGGCATGCCCCTGGGCTCGCCCGGAATGGAATACAACAACCAGCGCCAGGCCTATGACGTGGTGCTGTTCGACGACGCGGGCGGCGCCTCGGTCTTCAACCACTACCCGGCACAACTCGACTGACATTGCCGTAGCTTGAGGCCACATCCCCGACGGAGTTGCTGTGTGCAAATTTTGCGGGTCGGGTTAGCGAAGCGTAATCCGGCACTATTAAGGAATGAGCGACGCTTTTCAGCATTGCCTGGCTAAATTTGTTAAATCATTTTTCATAATGATATCGGCATGAAATGATAGTGAGTTGTTTTTTGTCAACCGCATAAACTAAACGGTTAGTATCATCAATTCGCCTAGACCAAAAACCTGCTAAGTTTTCTTTCAGCGGTTCAGGCTTGCCTATACCGTCAAAGGGGGTTCGCAGAGAATCTTGTATTAGCTTATTGATGCGCCTTAAAGTTTTCTTGTCTTGGCTTTGCCAATACACATAGTCTGACCAAGCTTCCTTGGTCCAGGTTAATAGCTCAATCATCGGTCAGATTGCGCTTGTGAACTTTGCCTGCTCTATATTGCTTAATCGATTTATTTAAATGCGCTGCATTTGCCGGGCTTTTCAGCAAATGAACTGTTTCCATAAGGCCGTTAAATTGATCGAGAGACATAACGACTGCGTCGTCGGCGTCGCGCCGGGCAATTATCGTGTAGTCGGCATCATTAACTACTCGATCTAGAACACTTTTTAGTCTATTTCGAGCATCAGAAAAATTTACGACTTTCATTGAGAGATACCTACTTGTACGACCTATTGGCCAAGTATAACCTGTCCTATAAATTGTGCAAGTGGTTATGGTCACAATTCCAGGTTTCGCGTGCCTGAAACTCGCCAGATTGATCAATTATTGATCAATCCACATTCACTACGCCATCGCCAACGAACGGCCCGCGCCACTCCGATTGTTTCGCGAATAATTCTGGTGCGCCCTTCTTTTTGATGGATATCCGTGTTATTGCGCGAGCGCATGCTCGCCTGTGGCGCGCGGGCAACGTACCGCATCAAGCGCTGATGGGTGATGGTGGACCCTTCCGGCAATGCCTTCTGTCTTGTCCGCCCGGAGGAAGGATTCGCGCAATACGCGAGACAGTGGCACGACCAGCAGTGAGCCCGACGAAGACGTGAGCGCAACGGCGTACTGGCCCTGCTGGCAAGCCAAGCATAGGCATCATCGCCGGTCGAAGGGATCAGCCTCCGGCGCCGGCATTGTCCGGGCAACCGGCGGCCGTAGTTCCGGCCTTGATCGCTTCAACCCCGACGCGAACCTGAGCATCGAGCCATTCCGCAAACAGCGGGTGGCCGGCGAAACCTTCTGCCAGCGCGTAGTCGAGGTCCGGGATCAGCCGGCGCGCCGGACCCTGGGCGTTGGTGCGCGCGGGAACAATAATGACCCGGTCGCCGCGCGCGGCGGCCTGCTCTATGAGTGCGCGAATCCGGGCCACCGCTGGCTCGCGCTTGTCGGCCCAGTCTTCGCGCCATGTTCCGATTTCTATCGCGTTGAATGCCTCGCTTCCAACCTCCTGCATTTGCCGTCGGATTGATTCGAGGTGCTCCATCCACTCGGCGTTGTCGGCGTCGTCGCGCTTGCCGTGGGCCACGACAATGACGGTCTCGTTGACGGGATCTTGCGACAAGGCCCTGGCGCGATCCAGCAGCGCGCGGGCAAACAGCGGATGATCCTGGAGGCCGCCGACGGTTACGATCGGGACCGGCGCCACGATTCGGGGTGCCCGATTGGCATGACCATGGCCATGATGGGCGTGTCCGGCATGCGCCGGGATTTGGCAACTTTCGTAATCGGTCCCGATCAGGCGCTCGATGCCGGCGCGGAAGGACTCTGCCATGCCGAACACGCGCACCAGCACGACAGCCTCGGCGCCGCGCTGGACCAGCCGGTCCGTCGCGGTCCGCAGCGTGACCGGATCGGCCATCGAGAACGCGTATTCGACCAGGTAACGCCCGGTCAGCGGCACAGCCGCCTGGCGCATGCGCTCGTTCCAGTGAAAGTCCGAACCGTGGGCGTGCACGATGACACCGATCTTCGATGAGTCATCAAACGTATGACGGGCGGCCTCGCGCAACAGCCACGCACCGACGGCCGGGTGCGGGGTCACGCCGCCCTCGGCAATCGCGATCGTGGCCGGTGCCGCGTACCGCACCCGCGCGGTATGCGACATCATCGAGTCGTGCTTCTTGCCCAGGTGGAACGGCACGACGATGGTGTTGTCATCCAGCGCCGACAACCGCTGGGCCAGCGCTGCCGGGTCCTCGCTGGTGAGCAGAATTTCAGGTGCCGGGAACTCGAAGCGGTCCGACGCTGACGCTGCCAGTCGCTGCAGATCAGCAGCCAATGGGTCAGGATCGGATCCGTCCTCCTCGATTCCGGCAACGACAATGCGACGGGCGTCGGCCGGAAGGGTCTCGAAGCGGTCAGCAAGCGTTGCCACGGCCAGTGCACTTTGGCCGAAACTGCGGCCGATCCGGACCGGAATTTGCGCGTCGGCAATGCCGTCGCGCAACAGTCGAAAGTCCGGATGCGCGGTTGAAAGGTACAGGGGCAACAACACCGCCCGCCCGACGCCGGTCGCGACGAGTTTTTCAATTGCGTCGTGCAACGATTGGCGCGTGCGCTCGTCGGTGACGAACACCAGCGCGGCCGGGTGTCGTTCGTCCAGCACGGCGAACGCCGCGCGAGTTTCCTCGTTGCCCAGAAATCCCCGATCGGGCGCGGCGACAATAAAGCCGGGCTTGGATTCTTCCAGCGCCGGGTGGTCGGCGGCCGCGGCGGCAGGGCCGGCAGCAATCAGCGAGAGCATCGCGGCTGCGACGCCATAGCGTGTCAATGCGTTCAAAGTTCTATTCCTGTCATTTGGTCAGAATCAGCTTCCCGGCCCGAGTCGTGCTCAACGTGTAGCGTTCGCCGCGATGATCGATGACCACCCGGCCGCATTCGCCGAGAAGCACGCGACTGTCGATGCGCGGCGGTTCGTCTTTGGTCTGGTCCTGGGGATCGGGCAGCGTATTTTTTTGCCGGCACTGCGGCCGGGCTGCGTTCAACGAAGCCATTGGAAATCCCTCGCGATCGTCATACGGACACTGCGCCCCGGCTGTTGCACCGGGTTCGGGTGGATGCGGTAGTCCTTGTCGAAAATGTTGTCCAGCGCGAGCCGAAGCTCCCACCCGGCCAGGGGCCCGCGGTACGGCAGGTAGTTGACGAAAAGGTCGGTCTTGCCGAAGCCGGGGGTGGTCGGCGCGTCTTGCGGCACGTTGCGGCGGGCGGCGGCTGCAATCACTTGGGCGCCGATGGTCAGTTGCCGGTCCAGCGCATACAGGCCGGCGCCGAGGCTGGCGCGGTCGGGCTGGACGCCGGCGAGGTTGCCGCCACCGTTGCGATCGCTGTCGAGCGTGGCGATGGCGGCGCGCAAATAGCCGGTCGGGTGTTCCAGCCGCGCATCGAACTCGAAACCCGACAGCTCGGCGTCGACGCTGAGGCTGGTCGTGGTGCCCGGGAACACCAGCGTCTGCGTACGCGGATCAAATTGCGGCGGGCCGGAAATGAACTCGACAACCTGGTCGACGAAGTTGTCGATTTTGCTGCGGTGCCATACCGCCTCGGCACTGAATCCGAAGCCGGTACCGAACAGGTCGCGCTGGCGGAAACGGCCGCCCACCTGGATCTGCTCGGCCTGCTCCGGCGCCAGCTCCGGCGCGGGGATGAACTCGTTGATCACGACCTGGCCCGGACCCAGCGGCGCCGTGAAATGCACGCCGTCGGCGAACAGCTCGGTCAGGCTGGGCGCGCGAAACGCCTCGGCGTATTCGGTCCACAGATACAGCGATTCGACCGGTTGCCAGCCCAGCGCGACGCGCGGCGAGGTTTCTTCGTCGTCGCGCTCGGCAAAATCGCCGTCCGAGGTGTACTCGAACGAATCGAAACGTAAACCCGGGATCAGCGAGAAACCGGCCGGCAGCGGGATCTCGGCCTGAACGAAGCCGGCCCGGTAGTCGACTTCGGCGTCGGGAAACTGAAGCCGGTCGCCGCCGTTGCGCGTGCCGGCCTGCTCGTCGGTGTAGAACTCCATCCCGTAGGTCAGTTGCAGCCAGTCGCCGGCAATCGCGGTCAGACGGCTGGTGTTGGTCAGTTCGAAGCCGGTGGTTTCGAAATCGGTGCGATCGATGCGTTCGTCGTCGAAACGGAATTCAATGGTCTTGACTTCGTTGCGGTAGACGGCCGTGTCCACGTTGAACCACCGGTTGGAAGGGTCATCGAACTGGTAACGCGCGCGCGTGTTGGTACGCTCGGTGTCGCGGTCGACGATATTGGTGGGCGTCGCGAAGTCATTGGCATTCGGCGGGTTAATTCCGGTGTTGTCGAATGCGTCCCAGGCCAGCTCAATGCGTTGGTGCCGACCCGGTTCGATGCCGAGCTTGACCAGTCCGTTGGTGATCTCGTCGCGCGTGGCGAGAATGTCGTCGCCGTTGCCGTCTTCGAGATTTTCACCGACGTCCCGGTAGATGAAACTTCCCAGGAAATCGAACGTGCCGGCCTGACCATATACGGTATTGAAGCTGCTCCACTCCTCGCCGTTGGACGCGAACGCACCCTTGAGCCGAACGCCGGCGCCGTCGCGGTCGCCTGTCAGATCACGCCCGTTGACTGTTTCGGTAACGAACACGCCACCGAGCGCCCCGCTGCCGTAGACCGCCGAGCTGGCGCCGCGCAGGACTTCGATCGAACGGATCAGGTCCGGGTCGAGCAGAAAGCGTCCGCCGTGGGCCTTGTTGAAGTTCTGGCGGGTACCGTCGAGCCGGATGACCACCTGCTCGTCGGTAAATCCGCGGATTGAAGGCTCCTCGGCGATGCGACGGGGGCCGCCCTGGATACTGACGCTGGGAATGGATTCGAACACGTCCTGGAATCCGTAGGGCTGTATGGTTTCGATTTGTTCCCGACGGATTGTCGATACCGCCGCCGGGGTCGTGAAACGGGGCCGCTCGGTGCGGGTGGCCGAAACCACGATGGCGTCAAGGTCCAGCGTTTCCACTGGCCCGGAGCCCGAATCGGAAGCGGATTTCTCCGGCTGCCCGGCAACGGCTTTTTCCGGCGCGTCGGGCTCGCTGGCATCGACAGCCGGCACATTCCAGACAGGGCCGAAAGCAAGCAGAAAAACAACAATGCTGCGCACAATTCTCTCCAGGTGATCGTTTTTTAGGCGATCGCCTGGCTTGCGGCAATCCGCTGGCTTGGCGACTCGACGGTTCCGTCAGGGCGACGGATTATAAATGCGAATGCGAGTCTACCGCAAATGCGAGTGAGTTGCAATACGGTTTGGGTGCCGCGCCGGGATCAAGCCGGGTGGCGACTCCGGGTGCCTGTACGGTCGCGGTCAGCCGGCGCTCTTGATTTCCGCATGAGCCGACGACAGCACGCTGCGGGCCGACTGCAACAGGAACACAACCAGGAAGGCGGCGACCAGCAGATCCGGCCAGTTCGATCCGGTCAGCCATACCGCGCCGGCGGCGACGAAGACCGATATGTTTGCCACGATGTCGTTGCGCGAACACGCCCAGACCGAGCTCATGTTCACGTCTTCGCTCTTGTGGCGCCACAGCAGGGCGAGGCAGGTGCCGTTGGCGACCAGTGCGAGCAGGCTGAAAATGCCCATCACCTCGAATAGCGGCACGGTGGGATTCATGAGCCGGTACACGATCTGGGCCAGTATGGCGAGCGCGGCCAGAAGAATCAGTATTCCCTTGACCAAGGCGACTCGCGCCTTGGCGCCGGCGCCAAGCGCAACCGCCCAGAGGCTGAGCGCGTACGTGAAGGCATCGCCGAAATTGTCCAGGCTGTCGGCCAGAAGCGCCGAGGAATCCGCGTAAAACGCCGCGGCAGCAATCACCACAAACATCACCGCATTGATCGCGAGCACGATCTTGAGCGTGCCGCTTTGTCGTTCGCGCAGCGCGTCGATGTCGGAGTTGTTGTCGCAGCAATCTTTCATGGCCTTTTCAGCTTACCAGCCTGAATGATGAATGCTAAATTTAGAATCGGGATATCAGTCAATTCCTATCTCCGGATTTCGCGGTCGAGGGCCATGATCAGCTCATGGTTGGTAATATCGAGCAGCAAGGAGCGCAAACGCAGATAGCTATGCATCTGCATTTGCTGCCGTCGCTTCCAGATCGCGGACGGGGAGTATTCGAATTCCTTTGCGATTTCCGAATCGGACCGACCCGCGATCATTGCTGCTGCAATAGGGTGGTATTTTGGTTTCCATTCATCTCTGATGCACGAGCGGAGAGAGCCTGGACACTCACATCGGGGGGAGAGCCTGGAGGGGGAGAGAGCCCGGACACCCATCTCAGCGGCCGCCGCGCTCGATTTCTATCGCAACATTCTCGGCGCCGAGGAACTGTTCCGGATGGACGACAACGGCCGCGTCGGCCACGCCGAGATCCGCATTGGCGGCCGGGTACTCATGCTTGCCGATGAGCATCCGGAAATGGGCTCTGCCGGCCCGTCGCCGGACGGCGCTTCGGCCGTCAGCCTGATGCTGTATGTCGATGACGCCGATGACGTCATCCAGCGGGCGGTCGCGGCCGGCGCAACCCTGGCACGCGAGGCGTCCGATCAGTTCTACGGAGACCGCATGGGGGGCATCGTCGACCCGTTCGGTCATCGCTGGCACATCGCAACCCACATCGAGGACATCGCGCCCGATGAAATGGAACGTCGCATGAACGAATTGCATGGCAAGGATTAGTGGTCGTTCAACCTGATGTGCGGGGTCACGGCTGTTCCAAATGGAGTTGCTCGCTCGCATTCACCGAGACCCCGCCGTAGTCGAGCTCCACTGTGCTCAGGCCGTCGGGCACGTCATAGATCAGACTGAATGCGCGCGGTTGACCGCCGGCCGGAAGCCAGAACGGCTCTTTCAGGATCAACGCTCCATGCAGGTAGGCACCCAGCAGTTCGATCGCCTCGCCGTCCGGACCGGCCAGCGACAGGCGTTCGCTGACGGCCATCATGCCGCCGGTATCGCTGGTGTTGCGCATCGACGCATCGAGCTGAAGCAGAGCCCGGTCATCATCCGGCTGGTGATCGGCGAACGCTTCGATTAGCCGCGCGCGATGAATGGTCAGCGGGGTCGGATCGTCGTCGATGACCATCGCCTCGGGTGGCGCCGGGCCGGCCGCGGGTTCGTCGAACAGTTCGAAACGCATCGCTTCGGGTGTACCGTCCTCGATGCCCTCGCCCCTGAATTGGGGAAAGTGCACCGCCAGCTCGATATGCCCGGCATCAATCGGGACCGGGAATACCGCCCGGCCGCCGGCCCAGACCTCGTGCAACAGGGGCGGTTCGGCGGGCAGGCTGCCCAGCGACAGCTCGCGCGGATAGCCATGCCGGCCGTCGACGACGACCTGGAGCAACCCGGCCGCTTCGACGTATTCCATGGCCTTGGGGAGTTGGACGCGGGCGTCGATTTCGGCCTCCCGATCCAGCGCCAGTGCATCCGCCTCGAGCGTCCAGCGACTTCGCCCAAGCAGCTCGACGACCAGCCACTGCATGCCTTCGGGTGCCGATCGTCCCTGCCAGCTCGATTCGCGGGAATGCTCGGCCACCCCGAGTTCGAGCACATCGTTGCGCTGCACGTCAGTGGGCGGCGTGTCGGCCCGTACCGAATCCGGCCCGGCCAGCGATACGGTGACCGGCGCATACTGATCATGGTAGTAGCGCAGCGACAGCGACTCGATGCCGTCTTCCGGCACCGGGTAGACGACGGTGCCGGATTGGGTGGCCCCGATATGGGGCAGGATGAAGCTGTCATCGAGCGTGTTCAGCGATGGTGACGACCGGGCCACGACATCACCGTTGACCAGCAGGAACGTCTGGCGCGCCACCGATGCGACCAGCAGCTCTTCCCGGTAGTCGAGATCGAACATCAGATCGGCCGGCATGCGATTCTCGATTTCCAGCTGCACGACCAGCCAGCGGTGCCCGGCCGGCGCCGGTCGGTCGTCGATCCGGTCTGCGACCTCGAGTCGCGAGACCGAAAAGTGCATGGCCCGGTTGCAGCCGGCCAGGTCAAGCGCGCCATGGACGCCGGGACGCTCGAGGTCGGTCGGCGTCGGCGCGCCGGCCGCGAGTGTTGCAGTCGATATCGCCAGCAGGGCAGCGGGAATTTTCTTGAAGACCGCTGTGCGGATTGCAGAGACGATCGTTGCGACAAGCGTTGCGACAAGCGTTGCGACAATCGCGGTGACAATCGCGGTGACATTTGCTGCGACGCAGTTCGTACCGATCGTGCGATACGGCTTATTCATGTTCACTCCTATCCGCAGGGGTCCGGCATCAGACCGTCGACGATGGTGCCGTTGACCTCGCCGAACACCGAGTCGAGCGCGGCCAGGTAGATCTTCGAGTCGATCGCCCAGCTGGCGATCTCGACCCACTGGTCGGACAGCTTGCCCAGTGCGTTACCGGCGGCAACATCGAGCCCGGTCTTGACGATGCAGCACTGCATGCCCGACGGCGAGGGCCGGGTCAGGATGCAGTTCCAGATCGCCTGGACGGTGGCCACTGCCGATACCGCGTTGTCGATCGAATTCATCAACGTCAGAATCTGCTCGGTCATCTGCCCGCGACCGTCCGGCCCGATGCCCAGCGTTGTGCCGGTCTCCGGATCGATGCGCCACCAGCCGGGTCGGGCCGACGCCCCGCCGCGTTCCGGCATCACGATCCAGTCGCCGGCGGCCAGCGCCTGGCTGACGTGCGCGGCCACGTCGGCATCCAGCCCGTCGGGCAGGTCGGTCGCATCGACCATCCGCCAGTCGGACCCGGCCTCCAGCGCGCGCGCAAACTCGATGCTGGTGTTTCGCGCAGCGGCGCCTGCGCGCATCAGCTCGGCCTCGAGCACCGTATCGAGCACGCCCTGGTCCAGGCGCACCCGGCGTGCGGCGTCCCGGTCCTTCGTGCGCACGTCGATCCGGTTGTCGATGATGTCGAAGCCCCGGGTCACGGCCGGTTCGCCATCGACCAGGTCCATCCGTTCGATGGTGGACAGCAGGTTCAACCGGGTCACGACGATGGCATCGCGGTGCGGACTGCGCGCGTGGCGATGATGCGCGAGCGCGACCAGATCGGTGCCGGAAGCCGAAGTCGACTCGATCGCCTTGCCCATCAGCGCGGCGCTGTCGCGGCGCACCGCGTGAACGGCGCCGAGCGCGGCCTTGCGGTTCTTCAGCGCACCGTCGAGCAGATGCCCCATGGTGTAGCTGACCGGCCACCAGTTGCCCTGGGCCAGGATCTCGGTCGACGCCAGCATGCCGACCGCGCGCGCGGCGCGGCGCTCGTCGGTGATCTCGAAGTCTCCGATGGCGCCGGCCCGCCGGGCCGCCCCGAGCACGTCCATCAGGGCGCGCTCGTGGTGCACCGGATCGGCGCCCGGCGCGCGCACGGTCAGGCGCAGGATTACCGCGGTCAGCTCCGGCGAGGACGCGGCCTGGTTACCACTGCGTCGATCCGCGAGTATTCCGCCCAGCACGCCCGATGCATCTTCCAGCGCTTCGGCCTGGGCGGTCGCGGCCATCGCAACCACGCGACCATCTGCCAGGATGCGCTTGTCGTATTCGGGCGCACCGCCGGCCGTGATCAGCGGCATCCAGTCGTTCTGCGCGCGCACCCGCTCGGGCAATTGCGATAGCGTGCCCCCTGGCGCTTCGCCCAGCAGTTCCTCCGGGCCGGGAAGGTCCATCGGGTGCAGGTCCACGGTCACGATCTGACCGAGCAGGTCCGGCGCCGCCAGGGATCGGGTCAGCGCGGTGTGCTCGCGCAGCCGACCGCCCGCGAGCTGCTCGGCAACGATCTCGACGGTCAGTTCATGGATCGAATCGTCGGGCACGTCCTCGGGCCAGAAGGTGTCTGAAACGGTGTCAGCCAGGCGATCGCCGGGGCCGTGATCGGACCAGGCCGGATCCAGGTCCTGCCATTGGTTGCCGACCCGCACCTGGACCCACCAGTGGTCGGCCAGCGCTGCGGCCCGATGCCCGTCGTCGCTTTCGCCCTTCGACGAAAAGTCCAGCCGGTCGATCAGCGCCCGGCTCTGGGTCTCGGCGCGCCGGACCACGCGTTGCTGCAGGTCCTGCGCGCGCCGGTCGGATTGCCGAACCCGATCCCGAATCTCGTCGGCATCGACACCCATTCGCTGAGCTACTGAGCTGTAGTCCGAATCCGATATGTCCGCGTCCAATGCATTCATGTTCAATCCGCCCGGGTCTGCCCGCGCCGACCCGGCGCGGGCCGCCGTTGGCAGGCGCGCCATCAACCGGTCCACCGTCTCGCGGGGGAGTTCGGCGCGCGCGATGCGCGCTTCATGTCCGGCCGATTCGAGCAAGGCTGCGAGCAGCAGGGCGCGGTCGGCGTGACTGCCGTAGCCGTCCATCAACGTGCCGCGCGGCCCCCGCAGCACGCCGCGATAGGCAACCCAGTTGGTGTTGTCGCGGACCCAGCCGAACAGGGCTCCAGGCGTGTCGCCGATCGCGCGCTGGCGCGCCGACACATCGAACTCCTGCTCGCGGATCATCGCCAGGCCGTCGCGAATCAACGCATAGGTTTCGCGCAGTTCGGCCTCGGTGCGGGCAAAGCGATCCTGACTGGCAACCTCGCATTCGGATGCCGCGAGTGCGGGCGGCGAGGCAACCAGGCCCGGAATCAGCGCCGCGACAAGCGCCGCGCCGAGCACAACGGCAGGGATGGATGAAGCGTCACGATTTCGCATATCAGGATTTCCAGTCATTGGTCTGAATCGTCGGATGCCAGGCGGACTGTTTTCGACGCACCCGGACCGATCCGAACCTCGCGGCGCACGTCGCCCTGGCCGGTCTCGACGACCAGTTCGTAGTCGCCCGCCGGGAGCCCGATCGCCTCGCCGCCGACGCGGCCGCGCGCGATCACCTCATCGGCCTCGTCGATGACGCGAAACGGCGCGGCCATCGCGCCGGTCATGTCGTCGGCCAGCTCGGCGCCGTCCTGGCTGTCGAAGTACTCGCCGCCGCCAAGCGCGGCGAGTTGTTCGAACTCCGAGTGCAGTTCGTCCTCGTCGATCTGGAAGCCGACGATGTTGAGCCGAATATCCACACCCTGATCGACCAGCGATTCGACCGCGGCCGCCACATCGCCGTCGCAGGTTTCTTCGCCGTCGGTCAGCATCACGACCAGGCGCGGTCGATCCTCGTAGTCGGCCAGGTCGTCGAGCACGGCATCCAGCGATGCGGCCAGCGGTGTGCGCGCAAGGTTGATCGCGCGCAGGTCCGCCACCGCCGAGACCACGTCGCCGTGGCTGTCCGGCCCGGGCGAAACCAGCAGTTCGGTCTCACACGAATTCGGCTCGGTATGGCCATAGGCGCGCAGCGCGATGGGCACCGTCGGGGGAATGTGTTCACCGAGAATCTGGAGCACGGTTGCGCGCGCCACGTCGATCCGGCGGCCGCCCTCCATGCGTCGCAGCATCGAGCCCGAGGCGTCGAAAATCAGGTGCAGTGCCCCGGCGCCGACCACCGGCCCGTCCTGGCCGATCACGCGCAGCGTGCCCGGTCTTGGCGGTTCCTCAAATGCGGTCGACACGTCGAGTTCAAATCGCGTCGGCTGGCGCACTTCGCGCATCCCGGCCTCGAACCCACGGATCAGTTCGGTCCGATCGGTGGTGTAGCGGTAGCGGCCGTTGTTGACGTTGGCCCAGGACTTCATCAGGTTCTGGTACCAGCGGTTCTCGCTGACTTCGACTTCCTTTCCGTGGCTGATCTCCAACGTGAAGATGCGCGGGCGCACCTGGTCCAGATGCTTCCAGACGGCCAGTTCGCGTCCGGTCAACTGCGCGTCGGTGATCAGGAAGATCACGTGCTCGCCATCGCGCCGGGCCAGCGCACGGCTGGCGGCGATCAGCGCCGGCTCGGAGTTCGATGACTTGGGGTTGCCGGTAAAGCTGCCCAGCGTGGTCGTGATCTCCGACGGGTACTCAGCCCAGTCGTTGATCAAAAGCGGGCCGTCGAGCGGCATCACGTTGGCCACTTCCTTACGGGACTGCAGGCCGTCGGCGAAACGCCCGAGCGCCTTGAATATCGCCGGCTGGTGGGCAGCCACGCTGCCGCTTCCGTCCCACAGGAACGCGATCGAGCGCGGCGGCATCTCGACGTCCAGGCGATACTCGCCCGGTTCCAGGCCGACGAGCCGTGCCTGTCGCTTGCCGCCCCGGCTTTTCAGGTCGAGTTCGATTTCCTGATCCGCATCATCGACCAGGCGAGCGCGAAGCCGGCCCGAACGGCCTTCGTCGATGAGCACCTGTAGCGTGTTGTCGGGATCGTTCAACTTGACCCGATAGCTGCGCACGTCGCCGGGTTCGGCCAGTTCAGCCAGCACAGGGCCATCGATAACCCAGGGATCGGCCGGCCCGCTGCGACGATCATCGACCGGGCGCGGTTCGACCGCATCGGGCTCCCACGGCCCGTGCTGGTCGTCCATGCCCCAGTACGCCACTGCCGATCTTCCGCTGCCCAGGGCATCGGCCTCGATCGCGCGAATATCTCCGGGAATTCGCCAGTACCGGTGTTCATCGCTCTCGGGTTCGGCAAAGACCAGCCGCAGGTAGCGCGCGCGCGGCGCATCGCCTTCAAACTCGAAGCCGGCCTGGAGATCGTCGTTACGTTCGAGCGGCCAGTGGCCGTGGTCGACCCACGGTCCGACCGGGCTTTCGGTACTCGTGTATACGCTCACGCGCTCGACCAGCGCGCCCTCATGTTCCGGATCCTCTTCCCAGACCAGTCGCTGCAGGCGCGCCACCCGATGCTGCAGAAAACCGAACGCCACGTCGACCTCGCGTCCGCGGATCCGCTGATTACCGCTGCTGCGCCCCCGGCCCCAGGGAAAATCAACCTGCGTGGCATCGTCAGGACGGGTATAGATCCAGTGACCACCCAGCGCCGAGTCGAGCAGGTTGCGGTTTTCAGCGGCCAGCGCGCCGGCCGGCTTTCCAAGGGCCCGGAACAGGCCGGTGCCGGTTTGCCGAAAATCGCCCCAGGCGGTCAGCGGAAGAATCTGCACGTAGCGCGCATCGACCGGCGTATCGAGGCTGAAGACCTGTTCGCCGTCGCCGGGAGCCAACTCCACGCGCATCCGGTTCTGCAGGTCGTCGGGGGCATCGCCCCAACGGATTTCGACCTCGCGCCAGCGCTGGCTTTCCGAATGCTTCGAGCGTTGATTGAACACGAACGCGTGCAGTTCGCCGCCGGACCCGGCCAGCTCGAGCGGGGGCAGCGGCTCGCCGAGTCGTCCCAGCCACGTCATCGAGCTGCCGCCGGCCGCCATGCCGTCGTTGAGGTACTGCAGATCGGCCCTGCTGCCGGCGTACCTCTCGGTCACCGCTTCACCGCTTTCCGGATCCAGGAAGCGCCCGCCCAGGCTGCTCCAGGCCAGGTCGACCAGGCCGTGAACGCGTTCGGCCTCGCGCTGCGGCGACTCCGCGCCGACCGGATCGACGGCGTATTCGATCTTGAGCTCAGCGGGTGCCGTCATGCCGCTGCCGCCGACAAACACGGCAAACGGCGTGTCGTCCGGCAGGTCGGGCGGGGCCAGCACGTCGAACTCGATTGTCCGGGTCTGACCGGCCGCTAGTTCGACCGATGCATCCAGGCCTTCAAACTGCGTGCCGTGATGGCTTGCGTGCGTATCCAGATCGAGCACGGCGGCATCCCCGGCGCCGTTGGTCAGCTCGAGCCGCGCGGGCACACGCTGCGCATATTCCGAGAACGCGGCAATCGCTTCGCCTGCATCGAGGGTCAACGCGGACGTGATGCCATCCGGCAGAGCCTCCGGCAGGGCCGGATCATCGAGCCGGAACGACTGATCGCTCGCCCCGGCGCGTAGTTTCAGAAACACCTGCGTGCCGCCCGGGATTGCGACTTGCCAGGTATCTTCGGCTTCGGTTTCGCGCCGTTCGACGCTGTTACCCGATGCATCGACAAAATCGAACAATCGGCTGTTCAAAACCTCGATCGAGACCTCGCGATCGTGGCCTGTACGCGGCAGGGCGAGGTATTCCTCCCTCGAGCCCAGGGATCCAAGCTGCTTGTGGTACCGGCCGTCGGACGGAAAATCCCTGGCCAGCGACGGCGTCGGCATGAACGAATGCGCGTCCCCGACCTGCCAGGGCGAGGCAAACCCGACGGTCAATTCATACTCGGCCTCACGCGCGCCGCTGCCGGTGACGTTGAGCTGAAAGTCACCGGACGGGAGAATGCTGGTGAAGCGCGTCGGCTGGTCGATTTCGGGGGTCTGCAAGACCCGTTCTCCCTCCCAGGCCACTTCGAGTCGGGCCTGGCCTTCCGGGGGTGGGACCAGCTCGAACACAAGCCGGTTGCGCCCGGGCGACTGAAGATGAAAATGGTCTTCGTCGTCCGGGACGTGCAGCGTGCCGCGGATCGGTTCGCCGATCTGCATCGGGTTGGCGCCGTCTCGGTTGTTATTGGGCTCGAGCTCGTAACCGGGCTCGGGCTGGCCCAGCGCGGTGGTTTCCAGTCGGTAGTCGGTGTCCTGGCCGAAAATCCGGACCTGGTAGCGACCGGGGAGCAGCCATTGACCATCAAGCAGCAACGGCTCGCCCGTCGCGGAGCGGCCGGATTGGCGCTGTTCAACCAGCGCAGAGCGCTCGCCGTCGCGGTGCAGTCTCAACTGCTGGATCTTTTCCCCGGTCGCCTCGATCCGCCACAGTTGCGGCTCGCCGGCCACGTGCCAGTCGAACCAGGCCGCACGCCGGAACTTGATCCGTCCCTCGACCGGGTGTTCGGAGCGCAGAGGCGCGGCCCAGGCCCGTTCGTCGTTGGGCTCGACTGCGCGGCCTGCGGTCGCCGATCCAGTATCCCGGACCGCCACCGAGATCGAAGCGGTTTCGTCGCGTCCGCCCAGCTGCAGCGACAGGCTGTAGCGGCCGGGATCAAGCTGCATGTCGTAGAACAGAGCCTGGGCCGAACCATCACGGCAGATGTCGGCGCGCTGTCCGGGGCGCGACAGACAGACCTCCACCGACGACTCCTCCGCGCCCTTCAGTTCGACATCCAGCGCGCGCCCGGCCTGCGCCGGGTCGACTTCGAATGCCAGCCACACCCGTTGCCGAGACTGCAATTCCAGATCGACCGGCTCGCCGATCTCGCGCCAGATCGGCGTGTCCTCCGATCCAGCGGCAATCTCGCCGGATTCTGTCTCCACATCGGTGGCCCGCTGCCCATCGGACTCGAGCGCCACTCCGATGCGACCGATCGCCTTATCATCGACGGCGCGTACGCGCAGACTGCTGCCTGGACCCAGTTCGCGACCCAGCCACTGCTGCCGGATCGGCGAACTACGCACCGGCTTGGCGACCGATTCACCCTGCGCATCTTCCAGCACCACTTCGAGCGCCCGTCCGAGCTCGGAAAACACCCGAACCCGCCAGAGCAGCTCTTCATCATCCACGGCCAGATCGAAGCGATGCGCCTCGACGTTGAGCTGATGGATCTCCGAACGCCCGGGGTCGATTTCGGTTGGATCGGTATCGTCCGGCCCGACGCTGCCACGAACCCGGGCCGGGCCGGCCTCGACCAGCCGAAGCCGATAGTCGCTGTCGCCGGATTCTCCCGAAATGCGCACCAGGTGCTCGCCGGGCGGAACAATCAGCGGATCCGACTTCGCCGACGGCCGTCTCGAGGCAATTTCGAGCTCGAACAGAACGACATCCTGGGAGACTTGGTCGGACGATTCAGCGCCGAACTGCTGGACCGACGCCGGCTCGGCTTCGTTCTCGGCCGGCCGGATCAGCTCGGCCCGGACTTCGCTGTCGGTCTCACCGGTCAGTTCCAGTGTCCACAGACGATCCGACTCGGCATCGTCGATCGACCACTGGTACACGTCGACATCGTCGGCCGACAGTGTGCCGATCAACACCGCTTCTCCGCGAAACCGCTCGGCAGCGTCGGGCGTGTTGTTGGGCTCGCGGTCGAACACTGCGCGCGGGGAGGCTGCCGCCGGTCCGAGGAACAGCAAGCTTGCCAGAAGCAGGGTGACTCGAACGGATCTCGACATGAATTGCGATGTTGCCCGGGTTGTCAATAGGACTGGTTACGGACAAATTCACCCAAACGCGACATGTCCAACGGAGAACTACTTGATCCGCTGGAGGTGAGCATCACACAGCGCGAGCCGCTGTCGTCCGGGGACGAGAACGCCGTGCGATTGGCTGGAACCATCCGCGGGAAGGTCTCCGTGGTCGATCGACCCAACCCGCCGGTAATCGCTTCATTGAACATCGCCTTCCACGGCGACTTCACCTTCCGGCCGCCCGGACCATACACGCTGAATTGCGATTGTTATCCGGCAACGAAGGTGCCGGCAGGCCCGCCCGTAGGCAGGCCGATCAGCGTCTCAGAACAACAACAGCAGCAGCCGATAGGTGAAATAGAAACCGAGCAAAAACAGCACCGCAATGTTCAGGCGTTTCGGCGCGGCATACCAGTAACTCATCATGAAGACGGCAACATAGACCAGGATCAGCGCCGCGCCGCGGAACCAGCTGTGAACCGTGATATCGAGCAATTCGAGCGGAATTGCGAGCACCAGCAACAGACAAGGCAGGATCAGGGCCGCACCGAACTTCTCGGCGTAGAACGCGAATGAGCCCCGTCCATCGCCACGACCCGCCTGCCAGTTCAGTACGAACAACACAGCGGCAATCGCAATACCGATCGTCAGCGTCGTCTTGAGTGCCTGGATCACGTAGGAAAATTCGAAGCTCCAGTTGCTGAATCGGGCGATCCGGCCGAACAGGGATTCGAGCAGCACGAGCACCAGGAATGCCACCATGCTGATGTAGCCGAACAGCGTGTTGCTTCGAGTGCCCGGATCAAAGAATGCGTCGGGGGCGGTCACGACCTCGCGGACGTGCTCGATGTAGCCTTCCGCGGCAGCCTGGGCCGAAGTGCCGGATTCCGGCTCCGGCCGTTCCTGCGTACCATTCGATTGATTTTCTTCGTTCATACGGATCCTCCCTTTAGTGAATGAACTGGTCCAAAGTGTGCGCGCACAGGGCCTGACCTGCAAATCGGCGCCTGACTTTACCCAATCCTTCTTACGTCCAAGCGGACGACTTCACGACATCGCCATCTCCCGGTTTCCGGAATGTCCGGCAGGTCATACATCACACCGAACGCGCTGAGCACCGTAGAGCCCGCGTAGAGCCCGGACACCCACCTCATTGCGAGCACCGTAGAGCCCGGACACCCACCTCATTGCCCCCCACCTCATTGCCCCTCATTGGACACATGAAACCGGTGCAGCCGAATAGCGTGACACGCTGGTGACACGCCGGCCGCTCATTCCGTGATCAGCTTCCAGGCGCGAACCAATGCTTCGGCGGCTCGCGAGATGTCGTCTTCGGTGGTGCTGCGACCCACAGTGAGGCGAACCGTGCCGAGCGCCTGGTCGGGATCAACACCCATCGCCCGGATCACTGCCGATGCTGATGTATTCCCCGCGTGACAGGCCGAGCCGGTGGATGCCGCAATCTCGGGCGCCCCGACCAGCACCGCGTCGCCCGCTGCGCCGGGAATCCGCACGTTGAGCGTGTTCGGCAGGCGAAGTTCGGGATGACCGTTCAGCGCAAGGCCGGGAATTGCGTCGGCCAGCCGGCGCCATAAAGCGTCGCGCAGTTGCTGCATGCGGGCTGCGGACCGGTCGAGATCGCGCAGCGCCACTGCGCACGCAGCGCCCAGGCCGACAATCGAGGCGACGTTTTCGGTGCCCGGCCGGAGGCCGCCTTCCTGCCCACCGCCACGCAAGAAGGGTTCAAGCGACGTGCCCTTGCGAACGTACAGCGCGCCGATGCCCTTGGGCGCGTACAGCTTGTGGCCGGCAACCGTCAGCAAATCCACATCCAGATCGCCGACGCTGACCGGCACCTTGCCGACCGACTGGGCGGCGTCGGTGTGCACCAGGGCGCCGGCGGCACGCGCAAGCCGGGCGAGTTCGGCGACCGGTTGGATTACGCCGGTTTCGTTGTTCGAATGCATCACCGTCAACAGCGCGGTTGTCTCGTCGATCAAGGTTTCGGCGTCGGCGACGCGCATGCGGCCGAATTCATCGACGCCCACGCGGGCCACGGGATGACCGGACCGCTCCAGCCAGGCACAGGGCTTTTCGGTAGCCGGGTGCTCGATGACCGAAGTCACAATGCCGCGGCGATTCGGGTCACTCGACGAGACCGCGTCGAGCACGCCGTGAATCGCCAGGTTGCTCGATTCCGTGCCCCCGGAGGTGAAGATGATTTCTCCGGGATCGCAATCGAGCAGCGCGGCGACCTGTTCGCGCGCCCTGTCCACGGCTTTTCGCGCCCGAACGCCATACACGTGGCTGCTGGATGGATTGCCGAAATGCGCGCGAAGATAAGGCAGCATGGCATCGACGACCTCCGGCAGAATCGGGGTCGTGGCGTTGTAGTCGAGATAGATGGGGTCCTGACCGTGGCTCACGATTCGCTCCAGTCCTTCATCCATTGCGTGGCCCGATAGCGGTCCCAGCCGTCGCCGAGCACGGTCACAACCGGGCCGTTCAGGTCGCCACGCGCGGCCACGCGCAACGCGGCGACGACATTGGTGCCCGACGAACCGCCAACCAGCAAACCCTCCTCGCGCACCAGCCGGCGGGCCATGTCGAAGCTTTCCGCGTCGCTGACCCTTTCGGCCGCGTCGATGACGGAGCGATCGAGATTGCCCGGTATGTTGCTCGACCCGATGCCCTCGACCTGGTAACTGCCGTCGGGGCCGGTTTCGCCAGTTTCCACCCAGTCGGCCAGCACCGATCCGATCGGGTCGGCCAGCACGATCCGCGCGCCCGGACTATCGGTCTTGAGTCGTCGACCCACACCGGTAATCGTGCCGCCGGTGCCGGCGCCGTTGACGAACGCGCCGACCGGGCCGTCGACCTGCTCCAGGATCTCGCCGGCGGTGCGATCCTGGTGTACCCGGATATTGGCCGGGTTGTTGAACTGGTCGGCCAGGAACCAGCCGTTGTCCCCGGCCAGCCGACGCGCCTCGTTCTGGAAATTCTCCGGTGCCGACGGGGGTGCGTTGGGGGTCACGATCACGCGCGCGCCCAGCGCCGAAAGTGCGTCGCGCTTGTCGCTCGACATCTTCTCCGGCATCACGAATACCAGACCGTAGCCGCGCGCCGCGGCGACCAGCGCCAGCCCGATTCCGGTATTGCCGGCCGTGGCCTCGATGATCGTCATGCCCGGGCGCAGTGCACCGCGCCTTTCGGCGTCCTCGACGATCGCCAGCGCGATCCGGTCCTTGACCGAACCACCGGGATTGAGATGCTCGCACTTGACCAGCACCGGCACGGGCAAGTCCCGGCCGATACGTTCCAGCGCAATCAGCGGCGTGTTGCCGATCAGCGAAATTATGCTCAAAAGCTTTCCTATTGATCCGGCAGCGAAATACCTGCGGTATTCGCTGCTCGCGATTTGCGGCCCGGCCTTACCGGCCGGGCATTAGCCCGGCATACCTGTTTGAATGCCGGGTCATTAAGAAGCCGTCCGGCGTCTTCTGGCCGCGGCGGGCACAGGCGGCCGCGTCGCCCATCGGGAACACCAGCACCTTTTCCTCTTCGCGCCTGGCCAGCGACCCGGCAAGCCGCAGGCCGCTGTAGCTGCGCTCGGCGACGGGAGGCTTGCGAGCATTTTTTGCTACGCCGTTCAGAGGCTGGGCGAAGAGGGCGATGCTCTCCTTCCGATATGGGTGTCTTTGTTATTCACCTCGTTGCTCCCGAGCTATGCTACCCCGAATCGGTCCAGCGCCCCATCAACTCGAGCCCCATGTCCTCGTTCACCAAGTTGAAGAGCACCACCACGACAATGAAGAAGCAGGGAACAAAAAGCAGCCAGCCTGCCCGGACGTTTAAGTGCCTCGCCGCCAGCGCCGCGATCGCGAACGCAATCAGGCCGTGGCTGACGCCGATCAGGCTCAGATGCTTGATATTGTCGGACATTCCCAACGCAACAATGGCGAGATAGACGACCAACGCCACGGCAGCCGCCTGCAACTTACCGGTCTTCCTGGTCATCAGTACAGCCCCGAGCATCAGCGGCAACACGGTGACAATCGTGAGCTGCGCCACTCCCACGTAATGTTCGAAAATGAAGTCATTCATGGTCTCGATCGTGCCTGCTAACCGGCTCCAGAATTTGGCTGTGTAAAGCCATTTTCACGGATTTCTCGGCAGCGTCAAATCGCTGCGGAGTCTCGGCGAAGATTTCGGCAGATCCTCTTTGAAGGGCCAAGCCGCAGCCGAGGCGCTTTTCAGTCCGGGTTAGTCGGCGTTCTTCTTTTGAAAAGCCGCTATTCCGTTATTCCCTCTTGCGCGAACAGCTCGGTCATGGCTTGCGCGTAGGCCGGATTGAGTGCGGTGCGATCGGCGGGCGGATTCTCGGCATAACGGGTGGCCAGCGCCTCGATCCAGTCGCGCTGGCAGGGCGGTGCATCGGCAGCCAGCGAGCTGATGTTCTAGAATCACGTAGCTCCTCACGCACTGGAACCGCCATGACCTCAACGATTCCTTCCGAGCCGAAGTGGAGCTGTGTCCCGGCCAGCGGAAACCAGATCAACACCTGTGCCATCACGCCGGACGAAAGCGCGGGTCACGTCTATCTCTTCGACACCGCAGCGGGCAGCATCGTATGGTTCCGGAAGACCGGGACCATGAACTGGCCGATGGCGATCTCGGGGGACGGTCGCGCGATTGTCGGCGGTAGCGGCGACGGCCGTCTGTTTTATTGGGCCAAGACTGATCGTCGGGGCGAGGCTGCAAGAGAGTCATGAACGACCGTGCCGGGACTCCCCGCTGGCTCCGCGGTGTCGCGCTTTGCGTCACATGGCTGGCGGTGTGGGCACTCGGGCACCTTGCTGAGTTCACGGCTCACGCCAGCGTCTGGTATCCGCCATCCGCGTTGACCTTCGCGGCCCTTCTGGTGATCGGCTTCCGCGCCGTACCCTACCTGTTCGCCGCGAACTTCCTTGCGACGCTCGTGTCGGTCTGGCTCTACGACATCAGCGTGGGCTGGCCGGACATCGTCGGCGCCGGAATCGCCAATGCCATAGCCCACATCGGCTGCTACGGGCTCGGCGCCGCTGCGTTGCGGCGCGTCGCCGATCAACAGCAGCACAGCCTCCCACGCATCGTGATCGCCTTTCTTGGAATTGCCACCGCCGCGTCCATGGCGACGACCGTCGGGGTGATCACGAGCCTGGTGGTCTTCGACCTCCTCGAAGCCCAGGCGATTGCCGAAACCTGGCTGGCATTCTGGATCGGAGACTTCGTCGCGCTAGTGGTGCTCGGCCCGCTCTTCGGGGCGCTGCTGATCAAGCTGGCCCGATCGCCGGTGTTCTGGATCGAACCGCTGAACGTCGTGCGCCAGGACGACCTGACGGGCACCTTTGGACTGAAGCTCCTCGTCAGTGCACTTGTCGCAAGCTCCGCCATATTCGCTGCCGCAGCGCTCGGAACCGTCGAGAGCGCATTTCTGATTTTCTTCCTGCTCATTCCCCAAATGTGGTTGACCCTCTCGGAATCGCCGCTGAGGACCGCCGTAAGCCTGGGCGCGGTCAGTTTCCTGATCATCATCTGGCTGGGCGTGCTGGGCCTCACGGAGTTCGTGTTCTTGTATCAGTTCGCGATTGCGATCGTCGCGACAACGGCCTATTTCGTCCTCGCGATTCCGCTGCTGGTCTCGGACAACCAACAGCTGCGCGAGCGGCTCATGTTCGACCGGCTCACGGGTGCGACTTCGCGCGACCTTCTGCTCTTCCAGGCCGGCCGAGAACTTGCGCGCGTTCGGCGGGGTGCCACCAGCTGCCTGGCGGTGGTGGACCTTGACCGGCTCAAGTCCATCAACGATCACCACGGTCACGCTAAAGGTGACCGCGCCCTGATCGAGCTGGCGGCGATCATGCGTCGGGAGACGCGCGGTACCGATGTCGTTGCTCGTTACGGCGGCGACGAGTTCGTGATCATCCTTCCCGATACTTCACTCGAAGCTGCGCGCGCACGACTCAACGCGCTGCGCGACGAGATCCGGTCGAGTACCGCTGCGGAGGGCGAACGCCTGACGACGAGCATCGGGGTGACCGAAGCCGTGCCTGAAGACGACTTCGAAAGCTGGTTCGAACGTGCCGATGCAGCGCTCCTGTTGGCCAAACGGGGCGGTCGAGATCGAGTCGAAGTGAACGCCATTGTTTGATCTTGTCCAGTAATGCAGGCTCGCGGACGCGTTTGCGCTCGGTGATTTCCGGATCGTCGTTCACATGCGGCTCAATCATTCGCTGCTTGAAACTCTCGTCGCCCGGAATCGCTGGAACGGATTTCCCCTGGTAGAACTGCGCAAGGTCTTCATCGACGCCCAGCGCCACATCCATCGAGTGAACTATCAGGGCGCAGGGTGTCCACGCAAACCCTCGATCGCCTTACCGTGACGCCACCCGAGCACGCACGCGATTGCCCCGAGGAAAGCACCGAACGCAAACACCGCGATCGGGGACCAGGTCGCGATCTCCGCCACTGCCCCTGACCACCACGCCGTTTGTCCCAATGTGAGATACAGGAGATACAGCAGCGCCACGACTCCGGATGCCATCCACCAGGGCCAACCGTGCCGCCGGTAGCACAGCCCCAGGACAATCCCGAGGGCCGCGGTAATCGCAACGCTGAGCAATAAGGACGGGCCGAATCGGTACAGCGTCTCCGGGCCCGAGATGATCAGGCCCGGTACGTAGACATTGAACACGCGCGCCAGAATCGGCGGCAACAGCCCCATCACGGTGCTGATCATCAGCGCGCTGTGCAGGTGAACCCGACGGCGAAGTCGAAGGGCAAGGTAGACGAGTAGCGCGGTCACAAACACCAGCAGCGCATCCCCGGTCAGCAGTGGCCGCCCGAAGGCCTCGTAGAACGGATGTTGCACCGCAGCTTTCTGTGCCCCGGCCCACGTCACCAGGCTGAATGCACCGATCAGCAGCGGCGCCAGCACGAACACCAGCCGACCGGCCGTGCGGTGCAGGGAGAATCGGCCCGAATGTATCGCGAAGCTCTGCCCCGCGATCAGCAGGATCCACAGCGTGCCCGTCACCCCGTGCAGGTGATGGGCCAGCGGTGCATCGCGCAGGATTCCGAAGTAGCTGGGCCAGAATGCCAGCAGCGTCACCGGGAGCAACGCCAGCATGAACCAGTGTGCTTTCGAATAAGGCATAAACCGACTCCCCAGACATCTATTCCGTTGTAGTTGATCTACAGTCTAGACGATCAGCATGGGAGAAAGCCAGAAGGCCGGGACAGGCAAACAATGAAGACCGCTACTTGTCCCGAGTGAACTTGCATTTCGAATAGTTTTGGCACCCCAAGAATTTCGTGCCTGCGTTAGATCCCTTCCTTGCCGTTCTTTCTATAAGCCGCGCGCCGCACTTCGGACAAGCGGTGGTCGAACTGAATCTACGACGCAAGGAAACAATATGATCTCTCGTATTGAGCCGGGCCACAGAAACGTAGCCTTCAATCCTTCTGGTTATAAGGACTTTCTTTTGCCTGAAGGTTTGACGTAATGGGTTTTGGAACGAATAATTCCGCCCATAGATGGACTGTGTCCACTTCGACTGTCTCTCCGAGCCGAAAATCCAGCCCTTTTTATTCTTTAGTTTCTACGATGAAAATTCCATATGGCGATACGAGAATATGGTCTATCTGGTTCGACCCGTTATTTCCCGGGATTATTACGTCATGAAATCTTCGGTACACGTTCTTATCGAGGGACAGCCACATACTAAATGCGGTCTTCTTTTCCCCAAACTGCGTATTCCGGTGAACGTGAACACTGATTCCGGCCCAACGTGAACACCTGTTT
>JBBDSL010000064.1:0-6531 GCA_040904965.1 Wenzhouxiangellaceae bacterium | reverse complement strand
CCACACGCGCCGAGAGACAAGCTGAATGAGGCAATACTTCTGATTGCATTAGTAATACCTGCACGCTTCACTTTCAAGACGGCCGGATTCGGTTAATATTGACGGTGTAGTTTTACTGACCGCAACCAAACCCATGACCGATCCATCGCGCGACTCCGAAAATCCCAGGGACGGGCTGGCCCTGGAGGAAGCACGCCCGAAGACCAAGAAGCCGCCGCTGTATAAGGTGGTATTGCTCAACGACGACTACACGCCCATGGAATTCGTCGTCGACGTGCTGAAGAAATTCTTCGGGCTGGCTCATGAAAAAGCGACCCAGGTGATGCTTAACGTGCACACCCGGGGTCGCGGCGTGGCCGGCGTGTACACCTACGAGATTGCCGAGACCAAGGTCATCATGGTCAACGATTACGCACGCGAGAATGAGCATCCGCTCCAGTCCACGCTGGAGGAGTCCTGATCGGGTGCTACCCGCGCCGTCGGCCATAAATACCGGCCGGATATGAAACCGACCATTGCCCAAGTGGTCCATAATGGGAATGCGAGTCCATCTACGGCCGACCAGCCAGGAGAACGCCGCCAATGTTCAGCAAAGACCTCGAGCTATCGATTTCGCAGGCGTACCATGCCGCGCGCAGCAGCAGGCATGAGTTCCTCACCGTCGAGCATTTGCTGCTGGCGCTGATCGACAACCCCTCGGCGCGCTCGGTGTTACTGGCCTGCAGCGCCGACCTCAAGTTGTTGGCCGGTGATCTGGAGCAGGTACTCAACGAGACCATTCCGGTTCTGTCGGCCGGCGACCAGCGCGATACCCAGCCCACGGTCGGTTTCCAGCGGGTTCTGCAGCGGGCGCTATACCACGTGCAGTCGGCCGAGCGCAGCGAAGTGCTGGGCGCCAACGTACTGGCCGCGATGTTCAGCGAGAAGGATTCGCACGCGGTCTATCTGCTGGGCAAGCAGGATGTGAACCGCCTGGACGTGATCAATTTCATTTCCCACGGCATCACCCGCAGCGACGAGCAGGCCGAATCGGGTGCGGCGACCGGGGCGGCGCGTGGGGAAGGCGAGAACCAGGAGCAGAAATCGCCCCTGGCGAGTTTTGCCACCAACCTCAACGAGCGGGCGCGGGCCGACCGCATCGATCCGCTGATCGGGCGCGAGGCGGAATTGGAGCGCACGGTGCAGATTCTGTGTCGCCGGCGCAAGAACAATCCGCTTTATGTAGGCGAGTCCGGTGTCGGCAAGACCGCGCTGGCCGAGGGCCTGGCGCTGCGCATCGTCGAGGAGCAGGTGCCGGCAGTGCTGGCCGGCGCCGAAGTCTGGGCGCTTGACCTGGGCGCACTGCTGGCCGGCACCAAATATCGCGGCGATTTCGAAAAGCGCCTCAAGGCCGTACTCGCCGAATTGCGCGAGCGCGAGGGCGCAATCCTGTTCATCGACGAAATTCACACCATCATTGGCGCCGGCGCGGCTTCCGGCGGCGTCATGGATGCCTCCAACCTGATCAAGCCGGTGCTGGCTAACGGCGAACTGCGCTGTATCGGCTCGACCACCTTCGAGGAATACCGCGGGGTGTTCGAGAAGGATCGCGCACTGGCGCGCCGATTCCAGAAGATCGACATCATAGAACCGACGATTTCCGAAACCATAGAAATCCTGAACGGCCTCAAGTACCGTTTCGAGGAGCACCACGGTGTGAAGTACGCGCCGGAGAGCCTGGAGGCGGCCGCGACGCTTTCGGCCCGCCACATCAACGACCGGCACCTGCCGGACAAGGCCATAGACGTCATCGACGAGGCGGGCGCGCGCCAGCGCCTGCTGGAGCCCGAAGGTCGCGTCGACATCATCGGCACGCACGAGATCGAAGACGTGGTCGCGCGCATGGCGCGCATTCCGCCGCGTCAGGTCTCGCGCTCGGACCGCGACGCACTGAGAACCCTGGAACGCGACCTCAAGCTGACCGTGTTCGGCCAGGACGCGGCCATCCGGACACTATCATCAGCGATCAAGATGGCGCGCTCCGGGCTGGTTGACACCGATCGCCCGATCGGCTCCTACCTGTTTGCCGGTCCCACCGGCGTGGGCAAGACCGAAGTTACCCGTCAGCTTTCAATGACGCTCGGCATCGAATTGATCCGCTTCGACATGTCCGAATACATGGAAGCGCACACGGTTTCGCGCCTGGTCGGCGCGCCCCCGGGCTATGTCGGTTTCGACCGCGGTGGCCTGCTGACCGAGGCGGTCACGCAGAATCCGCACGCGGTGCTGCTGCTCGACGAGATCGAAAAGGCGCATCCGGACATCTACAACCTGTTGCTGCAGGTGATGGATCACGGCAAGCTGACCGATGCCAATGGCCGCATGGCCGATTTCCGCAACGTGATCCTGGTGATGACCACGAATGCCGGGGCGGCCGACATGAACAAGCGCTCAATCGGATTCACCGATGCCGATGCCCGGCCGGACGGCATGGAAGCCATTCGGCGCCAGTTCACGCCGGAATTCCGCAACCGGCTGGATGCAGTCATCCAGTTCGAATCGCTGCCGTTCGAGGTCATTCTGCAGGTGGTCGACAAGTTCGTTATGGAGCTGGAGAACCAGTTGGCCGACCGCAACGTGCACATCGAAGTCTCCGGCAGCGCGCGCGAATGGCTGGCCAAGCATGGATTCGACCCGGCCATGGGTGCCCGACCCATGAAACGGGTCATCCAGGAACACATCAAGCGACCGCTTGCCGATGAACTGCTGTTCGGCGACCTGGGCGAGCAGGGCGGCACCATCCACATCGACGTGGACGATACCGGCAAGGGGCTTTCATTGACGTTCAACGGCGCCGCGGTCGAAGCGCTGCCGAGCTGAGTCGGGAAATGGTGGCCCAGGCGGAGCCCGGAGCAGCAGACTATTTCATGCGGTAGGTGATGCGACCCTTGGAAAGGTCGTAAGGGGTCATCTCGACCTTGACCCGGTCGCCGGTGAGAATCCGGATGTAGTGCTTGCGCATGCGGCCTGAGATATGCGCGGTTATCGTGTGGCCGTTGTCGAGTTCAACACGGAACATCGTGTTCGGAAGCGTCTCGAGTACGCGACCTTCCATCTCGATATGTTCGTCTTTTGCCATGGGGCTCCATCAGGGTGTTAAAACCCCGTTATTCTGCCACCATTCGGTGCCAATGCCAAGCTTGTTTCAACATTCATGCGGCGGCTAAGCCCGCCTTATTCGCCATCCCTCCGTCACGAGGTGTCGCCAGGTGCCGTGGCTGGGGTGTTTCGCGACCGAGCGCACCGGAAATGTACTCGCCCCGATTGTAGATAACGGCGGGGTGAGGATGCGCGACCGAGCGAAACGCCGCAGACGCGGTGCATGGCGGTGCCGCAGTAGGTGGGGTGGTGAATAAGGCGGGCTAAGGCGGAATATGGCCGGGGTAGCGCAGCATTTCGGGACGAAAGCCTTCACCGATGCGATAGTGCAGCCGCTGGATCGGCATGCCGTCGCGATAGACGGTGCGCGTTTTCAGCGGCCCCAGGCCGATGAGCGCCAATTCCAGCCAGTCCTCGTTGATCAGCTTGGGTTCGTGGCTGACCAGCAGCACCGGGCGATTCGGATCGGTCTCCGGATCGAACCACCGTTCCCACTGTGATCCGCGCATGC
This sequence comes from Wenzhouxiangellaceae bacterium, assembly GCA_040904965.1. Lineage (GTDB taxonomy): Bacteria > Pseudomonadota > Gammaproteobacteria > Xanthomonadales > Wenzhouxiangellaceae. The sequence continues at coordinate 2,882 of JBBDSL010000064.1, read as the reverse complement.
CGACCAGATTTCGCGCCGTGATGTTGTCGCGCCGACCATCGACATCGTGGAACGCCAGCGCCGCCGAAATCCCCCACTTGGCCATGCCGGCCACCACCGGGCGCTTGCCGCTCGCGGCTTCCAGTTCCGTCTCGATCCGGTGGACCTCGCGGGCCAGCTCGGGCCAGCCCATGTAACCGAGCCGGTTCGGCTGCCACTGCACGCCCGGCAAGCCGATCGAGACGTAGTGCAGGCCGAAGCCGAAAACCACCAGCGACAACGGCAGCAGCGGTCGCCACAACTTCTGAATCAATCGCGCGACTGCCGGGTTCTCCACTCCGGCCGGCGGATGGATGGTGGCCGCGATCATCGGCAGCATGCCCAGCCATACCGGCACCAGCCAGTGGACTTTGATTTCGGTGAGCAAGCCGAATGCCGCGATGACGACCAGCGGCGCCAGCGCCATACTCAGCATGAACCGGCGAGCGGCCGGATTGCGGCACAGGCGCCTGCTTGCAGGACCAAGCAGGTAAAGCATCACCAGTCCGGCAAGCGGCGCGAATGCCACGATGGTCAGGATCGGCAGCCAGTGGCTGCTGACCGTTGGCTCCTCGACAAACCTGCGCGTGGACTGGAATGCAAACGAACTCCAGTCGTTCCGGGCATTCCAGGCCAGCACCGGGCTGAACAGGACCAGCGCGATCAACGCGCCCGCCCACGGGTGCCAGGTCTTCAGGTGCTTCCTGGCCGGACGATGGACCAGCATGAACGCGAGTACGCCCGGGCCGAGCAGCACCACGCTGTACTTGGCCAGCGCACCGGCGCCGATGGCAACCCCGGCCCCCAGCCAGCTTCCGGGCCGGCCCTGCAGCAAGGCGCGCTGCAGAAAATACAGCGCCGCCAGCCAGGCCGTGGTGGCGGCCGCATCGGTGGTCATCAGAAAACCCGTCGCCAGCCAGGCCGGCACCACCGCCACCAGCATCGCGCCCAGCAGGCCGCGCGTCTTGTCGTACAGATCGCGCGTGAGCAGGTAGGCGAACACGATCGACGCCGGGGCAAGCAGCAGTGTGGCGGCGCGTACGCCGAACGCATTGTCGCCGAACAACGTCGAACCGAGCCAGACCAGCCAGGCCGTCAGCGGCGGATGGTCGAGATACGACAACGCCGGATGCAGCGCATAGACCCAGTAATACATCTCGTCGAAAATCAATTCGGCCTGGCCCAGGTACAGCCAGCGAAGCAGTAGCGAACAACCGATCAGCGCAAGTGCAGCCATGCGCCAGCGCGTTTCGGGATTGTTTTCGGCTTCGCGCGCCGGGAACACGTAGTAGATCGAACCCAGGTAATTGACCAGGGCGGTCAGCCCCACCGCCGGCACAATGGCCAGCCAGGCCGCAACGCCCAGCCCGTCGGTCAGCACGGCAAGCACGCCGCCGCGCAGCGTCAGCGACAGCAGTGCCACCACCAGAAACGCCGAATAGCGTTGTATTGCCGAACGGTCCGGATCGAACTGGCGGGCAAAGCTCCAGCGGTAATTGAGCACGAAATTGCTGACTGTCGCGACCAGGAACGCACCGAAATGCGCGGTCGCAAGACTCGCTTCCAACGACCGCAGCAACCAGAACACGGCCAGATCCACACCCACGCCGCTCAGGCCCACCAGGCTGAAGCGCGACAGATTGCCCAGGGTCAGTCGCGCACCGCCGAGGGCGGCCAGGCGCTGCACAAACAGCCACTGCACCCGGCCGTTCATCTTGGAACTGCCGATATCGCGATCATTGAACTGAAACGGAACCTCGACCACGCGCGGATCGGGCCGAGTACGCACCAGCACTTCCAGCAGCACCTTGTAACCGGCTTCCAGCGGTTGCAGCGATGCCAGCCGCTCGCGCGTGGTGGCGAAGAATCCGGACATCGGATCGCTGACCCGGGTAAACGGCCAGGCCAGCAAAGCCGCTGCCCGCGACAACGCCCGTCGCCAGCGCGGCCACTCGGCAATCGCGCCGCCGGCCACGTGCCGGCTGCCCACCACCACGTCCGCGCTGTCCCGTTCCAGCGGCTCCAACAGGCGCGCCACTGCGGCAGCCGGGTGGGAGCCGTCGGCATCCATGACCACGCAGAAGCGGCCCCTGGCCATGCGCGCGGCTTCGAGCACGGCGCCGGTCAGATCCGGCTTGCCGTCGCGCTCCAGCAAGCGCACCGGGCCCGAATCGCAACGCGCGCGTACCTCGTCAATGGTGGAATCGGTGGATCCGTCGTCGGCGACTACAATTTCGATGCGGCCGGCCAGGCCCGGCTCTGCCAGCAAGGTGTCGATGAGCGTGCCGATGTTGCCGCCTTCGTTGAGCGTGGGCACCAGGATGGAAACACCCGGATCGCCTGGCGCGGCAGCGGAGACCGGAGACGGGCAGGAGCCGGCTGGATACGCTTGGTGTTCGTGTGGGCTCACGGCAGTTGACAGGGGCCTGGATGACCGCGGATCGGAGAACTGGCGCGAAGTGTAGCCGAGCCTGACTTGCTTATTCGACCAAAAATCCCGAAATAGGTATTGACAGAAAGAAATGTCGGTTTAAAATCACGGGTCTTGTCTGCGGGAATAGCTCAGTTGGTAGAGCACAACCTTGCCAAGGTTGGGGTCGCGAGTTCGAGTCTCGTTTCCCGCTCCAGATATGTTCGAAACCCCGGCGCAGCCGGGGTTTTCCTTTTCCAGACCCGGTCGCGCGCACGTTGAAATCACGGTACAATCGCGTCCTCGGTCACACATACCATGGCTAGGTGGCAGAGTGGTCATGCAGCGGCCTGCAAAGCCGTTTACCTCGGTTCGACTCCGGGCCTAGCCTCCATTCATCCTAGTGGTCCTTCAACCTGATAAATTAGGATTCAGCGTTCCTGTGGCGCTGCGC
>JBBDSL010000063.1:23393-36880 GCA_040904965.1 Wenzhouxiangellaceae bacterium | reverse complement strand
AATCAAGCTAAACCCACCGCTGCCAGCCCACTAGAAAAGCAGGAGAGGCAAAAAATTCATCTTCTTTCTAAAATTTGACCGCAATGCTTCTGATTCAGGATCGTTGAGTTGAGCAATATAATCCTGCAGATCAGCCTTTAGTGCTTCATGCACTGCACTTCTATTTAGAATTTCCATACCGTCAACCCGTTCGTAAAGATCACCTATAGACCAAACTAAAGCTGAGCTCTGAACTTCAGCTTGGTGAAGAATTCCGCACCTAAACTCTTTGTAAAATTTTTCTCGCTGTTCTTTATTTGTGAAATACTTGGAGAAATGGGAGCTATCTTCGAGAAACCTTATAAAAACACTTTTAGACTTTCCATCAGTTGTTTCTAATCCATCTTTGAATGCCTGTATTGTTTCCATTAGGAGTAAGTCAATTGCCAGGATAGTGAACCCAAATCGCCTATCGGTTGCTTTTAATTCAGCTTCTGATTCGACAAGCTTTTCAATTGGCTCAATATATCTCGCATTTAATCTATCATTCAGTACACCTATAGCGATTCTCCAATCTTCTTCATTCTTGTCGAGATCTAGGCTTCTCCACTCTTCAGATGTGAACTTTGGTGCGATTTCCATGATTCTGCTCAGGTGCTTAACTTATAAGCATTTATACGCCGTGCGCAGCTTGGCGTAGAAATGTCTGTTGGGCAAAGCAGCCCATCGGACTTGCGCGGGCTTATTTATAGGGCATTGTATTTTCGAGCCGGTCGCAGGGGTGCCGATTTCGGGAGAAATCCGGGCTGATGGTTGGGCGTTCGCGTTGATTTTGGGCATTTCCCCGTGCCTTGAATGGCTTGCCTGGGCTCAATGTACCCGATTCCGAGCCGGGATTCCAGCACCGGGCCGAACGCGGCCGGGCCCGTCTTCGTTGGCATTCGTCCGGCCGGCTCCCGGCCGGTCCAGGCGGCTACGCGGGAGGTCTACCCCGCCAGGGCCGGATCGTCGGGAGTTGTTTGCTGACCTTCAGACGTCCTTTGCCACAGATCCGGCAAGTCAGTTCCACCGGTGGCGGTGGCCAGTTCTTCCTGGCGCTGGGTTCTTCATCCCGCGCCAGCGCAGCCCGCGCGCCAGTTTGCGCTTGCGGCAGCGGTTGGCCAGAAAGCCGTAGTGGCGCACCCGAGAGTCATGGGGTCACGAGAGTCATGGAGTCTTGTTTCACGCACTCGATCGGCCTGGTGCATGAAACAAGATCTCACCCAAGGCTTCCCGTCGGCAAGTCGATGGGCTCGAAAAATGTCAATCGTGTTCTTGCGCCAGGCGGTACATCAACAACGCGGCGCGCTTGGTCTGCGACGGCAGCGTTGAGAGATCCGCGGTCTCATCCACCGTGTGCCCGCCGCTGCCCATCAGGCCCAGGCCGTCCAGCGCCATCTCGACCCGATCGGCGGCGAAAGAAATATCAGCGGCGCCCGCCGCACCCGGGTCCACGGCGCTGACCGGGCCGAAACCCAGGTCGCGGCTGGCCTTGTCGTAGAACGACAGCAGGCGCCGGTTGCCGTCCGACGGGGCCATCGGCGGGTAGCCTTCCGTAAACTCGAGGGTCGCCGAGGTGCCGGGTAAATGGGCATCGACGATCGCCAGCATGCGCTCGCGCGCAGAGGCTTCCTGTTCGCCAGACAAGGTACGCAGGTCGCCGGTGGCCACGCCCCGCTCGGGAATCACGTTGGGCTTGCCGAAGGCCTGGCCGGCAGCGTTTGCGGCGTCGTGCTCGATCGTCGTGCCGGACAAGACCAGGCCGGCGTTGGATGTCAGATAGCGCTCGCCAGCCAGCTCGCGCCGGAAGCCGTCGAGAATGCGGGCTGTTTCGAAGCTCGCGCCGTAGCCGATATCTTCGCGGAAGATCAGCGACGAATGCGCCGGCGTGCCGGTGACGTCGAGTTGCCAGCCGGTGTAGCCGCGCCGGGCGATTACCGCGGTCTTGGGATTGCCGTCGCCGTCCTCGAAACCGAGCGCGATGTCGGCTTCCGTGGCGACCTCAATGAGCGCGGCGCGCGCCAGGGACAGCGGCCGTCCCGACGACTCTTCGTCGCCGATCATCACGACCGTGACCTGCATATCCTCCAGCGCGCCGACGCCGTCCAGCGCCCTGAGCGCCTCGAGAATGATCACGTTGCCGCCTTTCATGTCGGTCGCACCCGGCCCCTTGGCCCGGTTGCCGTCCAGGCGCTCGAAACGCTGGAACGGGCTGTCGGGCTCGAACACCGTATCGAGGTGGCCGATCATCACGAAGTGCGGTCCGCGGTCGCCGTGACGGGCCACCAGGTGGCCGGCGCGGTCAAATTCACTGCCGTCCAGCCACTGGGTGTCGAGTCCGGCCTCGCGAAACGCCGCATCGAACAGCGCGCCCACCTCGCGAACGCCGTCCAGGTTAAACGAACCGCTGTTGATGTTCACGGCGCGCTCCAGCAGATCAAGCGCCTCAGCCTGGCGGGCGTCTATGGCCTCTACGAGCGCCTGCTCCGTGCCGGTGAGCGTACCTTCGTCAGCCGTGGCGGCCTGTCCGAATGCGGCTGAGAAAAAAGCCAGAGCCGCGAATACGGTGGCGACACGGAGCGTGAATTTCAGCATGGCCAGCTTCCGTCATAAAAAAGGATCTCCACCTTACCGAATTTTCCGACGACCGTGCAGAGCCATCGGTGCCCTCGCGCCGCCCAAAGCGCTTTGTGCCAAGCGCCCCATGACACCGGTGGACGGGCTTTTGCTAGCATTCAGCCTCAGCCCAAGGTAATTGGACCGGGCGCACCCATTAACCGACCGCCGATGCGGTCGCCTCGCAAAGAGAACACGCCATGGAAAGCTTGTTGATGTTGGCCTCGGACCCCGCCGTATGGGCCGCACTGTTCACCTTGATCGCCATGGAGATCGTCCTCGGCATCGACAACCTCATCTTCATTTCCATACTCACCAACAAGCTGCCGGAAGACCAGCAGGCGCGCGCACGCTTCATCGGCATCGGTCTCGCCGTGGTGTTGCGGCTGGCGTTGTTGAGCCTGGTCGCCGTGATCGTCAAGCTGACCGAGCCGGTGTTCGAGCTATTCGACCACGGCTTTTCCTGGAAGGACATGATCCTGATCGCCGGGGGACTGTTCCTGGTCTGGAAAGCCACCAGGGAAATTCACCACAACGTCGATCCCGATCCCGGCCCCGACATGTTCGCGGGCAAAGCAGCAGGCATGAGTTTCGGTGCAGCCATCGGTCAGATCCTGCTGCTCGACCTGGTATTTTCAGTCGACAGCATCGTCACCGCTGTCGGCATGACCGAGCACGTCCCAATCATGGTCATCGCGGTACTGGTTGCCGTAACCGTCATGCTGCTCGCAGCCAACCCGCTGGCCAACTTCATCTCCAGAAACCCCACCATCGTTATGCTGGCGCTGGGCTTCCTGCTGTTGATCGGCACGATGCTGATCGCCGAAGGCTTCGGCGCACACGTACCCAAAGGCTACATCTACGCGGCCATGGCATTCTCGGCACTGATCGAGGGTTTGAATATGATGCGGCGGCGGGCGCAGAGAAAGCGGGAGGGAGTGGCTGAGGCTTAGTGGGGCAGTGCGGCGGTCTGGAGCAAGACCGCTGTGAGCAGCCCCAGCCTCGAATCTGCCAACTCTCAGGGCAGATACTTGACTGCGATAGATCCGAGGACCAGCGCAGCGCCAGACAACCCGGCAATTTTATGATCTTTGTACATTCCGTAAGCCATGAGAACAAAGCCGGTCGCCCCGGCCATGTCGCGAATATGCTGGCCGTAGAAGGCAAAATTTATGAGATAGCCAGTGATTATAAGGGCGAATAACACGAACCACATTTTATTGTGGCCGGGAGTTTCTTTTTGAGTTTTTGATTGCATATTTTTCTTACCGTTTACCTTCTGTTGGGTCTATACCCCCCATGCACAGGTACTTGAGCTCCAGGTACTCGTCGATCCCGTACCTGGATCCCTCGCGGCCGATGCCGGACTCCTTCACGCCGCCGAAGGGCGCTACCTCGTTGGAGAAGATGCCTTCGTTAATGGCCACGATGCCGAACTCCAGAGCTTCGGAGACCCGCCACACGCGGCCGATGTCGCGGCTGTAGAAATAGGAGGCCAGACCGTAGCGCGTGTCGTTGGCAATGCGGACGGCTTCGGCCTCGTCGCGGAATGACAGCAGCGGCGCGACGGGCCCGAAGGTCTCCTCGTCGTTGAGCACCATCTCCCGCGTGACGTCGCGCAGCACCGTAGGCTCGTAGAAGGTGCGGCCGAGCTGGTGGCGCTGGCCGCCGATCATGACGCTGGCGCCCTTTCCGATGGCGTCACGGACGTGGGTCTCCACCTTGGAAAGTGCCTCCATGTCGATCAACGGGCCCTGCTGGACGCCCTCCTCGGTTCCGGCGCCCACCTTGAGTCTGCCCACTGCCGCGGTGAGCTTATCGGCGAACGCGTCGTAGACGCCTTCCTGCACCAGGATGCGGTTGGCGCACACGCAGGTCTGACCGGTGTTGCGGAACTTGGAGGCCATGGCGCCTTCAACCGCGGCGTCCAGGTCGGCGTCGTCGAAGACGATGAACGGCGCGTTGCCGCCGAGTTCCATGGAGACCTTTTTCACGGTGGACGCGGACTGCTCGATCAGCAGTTTGCCCACCTCCGTGGACCCGGTGAAACTGATCTTTCGGACCAGCGGGCTGCCAGTGAGCACCCGACCGATCCCCTCGGGCTGCCCGGTGATAATGTTCAGCACGCCCGCCGGCATTCCCGCGCGCTCGGCCAGCTCCGCCAGCGCCAGGGCGGTAAGCGGCGTCTGCTCGGCGGGCTTGATGACCGTCGTGCAGCCCACCGCCAGTGCCGGGGCGCACTTGCGGGTGATCATGGCGGCGGGGAAGTTCCATGGCGTAATGGCCGCGGTCACCCCCACCGGCTGCTTCAGCACCACGATGCGCCTGCCCGGCAGCGGGTGCTGGATGGTGTCACCGTACACGCGCTTGCCTTCCTCGGCGAACCATTCGACGAACGAGGCGGCGTAGGCGATCTCGCCCCGCGCTTCGGTCAGGGGCTTGCCCTGCTCGGCGGTCAGAATCCGGGCCAGGTCCTCCTGGTTTTCCATAATCAGGTTGAACCATTCCTTCATGATGCCCGAGCGTTCCTTGGCAGTCCGCGCGCACCACCCGGGCCAGGCTGCGTTGGCGGCGTCTACGGCCCGGCGGGTTTCCTCGGCGCCGCACTCGGGCACCTGGGTGATCACCTCGCCGGTGGCCGGGTTCGTGACGTCGAAGCCCAGGCCGTTGTCCGCTCCGGTCCATTTACCGTCGACGTAGCAGGAATCGCGCAGTAAGGCGGCATCTTTCAATTGCATTGGATAACCCTTCGTTCAGTGCGGAGAATCATGACTCAACTATAGTTGAGGAAGCGGGGCCAGGAGGGCCCCTATTCAACATCCGAGTACGCCTGTAGAGAAAGCCAAAGAAAGCCAGGACAGGCACAACGTAGGAAGAAATTTCTTTTGCGGGAACATGGTTGCACGAGAAACCCCGCTCTAGGCGGGGCTTGTCGTATCTGGCAGAGAGGGGGAATTACTGCGCGACCTATGGTCGCTGGCCCTCCGGGCTCGCCAGCCGCTTACAGCGCCTAGTCTCGTGAGCTCGATTCGACCACTCCGGCACCTTGTAATCGACCCGGGAATCATAACGCAAATCGGGGCCCGAGTTCGGACCCAGGTGTTACTGGGCCATCTCTTGAAAACCGGATGCGCTTCACAATCGGGTTAAAGTTCGACCCCGGCCGCGCAGAATCTCTTACTCCAACAAATCCCTTACTCCAGTTATTGACATCAAAAATTGGGCTGAGTAGAATACGTTAAGGCACCATGCATGGCACATGTTTTCCCACGCCGCAGCTGGCGAAGACGCGCGAGATCGAATGAAATAATTGATCTCAAAGCAACATCTGACAGTAACCAATGGGGGGGAGTGTCATTGATATGACAGAGGAGGATTGAAGTGTGCAGCAAATGGAAGACTTCAGTTTTGGCCTTGCCGATGTTGTTCTTGCTGTCCAGCAATTCATTTGCAGGCGAAGACAATTTCGGATTGTACAAACGTATCGGACAGGATGCAACAAGCACTTACTGGGAGTTGCAATGGACAACTTATCTCCCGGAAGCGGCAGAAGAAGAACCAATGCCGGGAGATGTGCCCATTCAGTTGGAGGGCGGTAGTGAAGGTGGTTGCAGTTCCGACCCACTCCCCGGTAACGAGCTTTGTGCATTGGGAGAAACTGGCGATATGAGCGTTCAGACTATTACTAGTATTGGGCCAGTAACGCTTCCACCGATTGTTGTTACCGGAGTCGTAGCACTGTCCAGGAGTTGGATGTTGGCTTATATTCCGGCCAGCGCTACCGGCGGGTCCAGCGGCGGATCTTCTGGTAGTACTTTCCCGACAGGCGTTGGGATCGGCAGGCCGGAAGAACTCGGTCTCTGTGATACTGGTGACTGGGAAAACATTACTGATGAAGTTATCCGACGCGCCTTTTTAACTCCTCGGGTGCTTGAAGGTCTGCGGGAACTAGTTAACAGAAGTCAGGCTGAAGAAGTAGAAACAGCGGGACGCATTGTGGTCGAAAGAAGGCCGGCTTCGGATGCCTTTTCGGTTCGATTTGAGTCGGCATCCGAGTTCGCGGACAGCGTGAGCGAGACCTGTACATCAGTGAGAATTGGCGCATCTCCCTTGACTGATTTCTCAAACTCCATCCTTGTGCATACGCACGGCGACTGGTGCGCGGATCCCGGTTCGACGCCTTCGTCACAGGATCGGCAGGCATTGAGAGATTTCAATTTTATGGGAGGGGTTATCCTGGATCTTGCAAGCGATAGGATAATCAGCTTCGGTCCCGACGAGCCCGACGAAGACCCAGGCGAGCAAGAAACACTGTGCGGGATTAGTGAGTAAGCAGATAGCATATCAAGAGGCTGCCATTATGAGAAACGTAACGCAAAAATTCAGTAATATACATTTGATGCCGGTGGTCGTTGCATGCCTTTTTATGGCAAGCAATCTGACAGGCGTAAATCCAATAATGGAGGTAAGAGCAGATCCGCCGGATGATGCGCGTACAGCGGATTCGTTTTCATGCCCGGTGGTGGAACCCCGAGTCCGAGAAAAGCTCGAAAACTTTATTTTCCCTGATCCGCGATATGAACCAAAATGGGCAGATGAAGAAGTCGACAAAATCATCCCTGGCCTCGCCTTTATCGAGGGACGGCACGAAATAAAGGCATTGCAGGACCCAACCGATACAACCGCCTGCAAGCATTTTAATGAGATTCACGCCAGAGAACTTTCGGAAACAAGCACGTTTCCGGATCAGGCTGAACCTTACTATGTTTTTGACGTAGTTTATTACAAAGCAGCAGGATTTTACTTTGTCGTCATATCTCATGTACCCACTCCGCAGCCCGATGACCCTTTCCAGAAGGTGATAGAGCTAACGCATGACCGAATCGTTGTTTATGATAAAGACTTCAACAAGATCGATGAATACATGATTTAGGGCAGGCCCTTCTGCAGTTTGGCCGACGCTTCAACGCCCGGATTGAGGTTATCGAATGCATCTTGCTGCTGCGATATTCCTGTCGATTGCAATGCAGATGACGTTCCCACCTGACGTCGTGGCGAATCCACCCCCGGATACACATGGAAAGATCTGTCCTTCGGACGAACATCGCTTGCGGACCAAACTTGAGCGATTTCTCTTCCCTGTTTCGGGCCGAGATCCAATCTGGGCTGAAGAAGCACCCGGGCTCGCCGTCCTGACCGGTCGCCATGACATCCAGCCCCTGACGGAGCAATCGGATGCCAGGGTGTGTAAAGAACTGAGTCGCGAATACGCCGAGTTTATCGAGAAAACCACGCGCTGGCCCGAGCAGAAGTCTCCCTATCATCTATACGATGTGGTTTTCTACAAGGCCGCTGACTTCTACTTTGTGGTGATTGCCCATGCGCCGATTCCACAGCCAGACGATCCTTTCGAGATGGCGGTAACAACGGGTCGCGATCGATTCGTCGTTTACGACCAGAACCTGCACAAGTTGCTGGCAATCATGAAGTAGATCAGTTCGCGAACCTGGCCGGCAACTTGTTACAAGCGGGAACAGCAGGCAGGGACAGGCACAGCGCTGGCAGGAAAGCCCCTGTCCAAGATACGCTAGGGATCGCTTCCCGAACAACGATCCGCTCAGATAATTCAGGCCGGAACTCATGCCTGCGAACAGGCCGGCCGCGAGAGAGAATCGACAGGGAATCTGGAGACCGGGCGGCCCTTTGTGGGCCGCGAGAGGGAGGGATTGACTGCGCCCGCTAGCGGGCTGGCCCGGCCGCGCCGGGTGCTGCACATCGAGCTCGCCTTCGGTTCGGTTCGAACCAGCTTCCTTCTTTTATTGCCCGGCTGGATCATTTCGCACCTGCTCCTGAGAAAGGTCCGTGGGCGCTTCGAGATTTTTGGATTCGAACCCGAGTCCCCTCTTCGCCAGATACGAAAAACCCCGCTCAAGGCGGGGTTTCTCGTACCTGGCGGAGAGGGGGGGATTCGAACCCCCGAAGGGGCGTAAACCCCTTAACGGTTTTCGAGACCGCCGCATTCGACCACTCTGCCACCTCTCCGTAACTGTCAAATTGTAAGTCTGGCCTTTCGGCTGAGAGGTGCTCAGCCTGATGTAAGCCGTGCAGTTTAACCGAAAAGGCGATTTCTGTGGATATCCCGGCCATTTCCAGCGCGGTTGAATGCGCCAATCGCCGAGGGCTTGGCGCTGCTGCAAATTACACTTGTATCGAAGGAAATCAGGTGTTTATACTGGTTTTGCCAGCGGTACCGCAAGTTCGGCGCGGGCGCACCGTCAGGCGAGCCTCCGGGAATTTGAGAAACTAAACCTCGACCCGTGTCATTGTTTTCAACCTTATTTCGTTGTTTGTAGGGAGTTTGCTTTAAATAGACCTTCATACTGGAGCCCAGCATGGCCGAACCGGATCTACGGGTGTCCCCGACCCATCGACGCGCTATAAGCCCCCGCCGCCGAGCCGCCGACTTCCTTATTTGGGCAAGCGCGGGATTGTGTACTGCACTGGGCAGCGGTGCGCTTTGGGCCGGCGATCCGGTGGAATTGGCCATGCACTGGGCGATGGAGCCCTGGACCTCGGACACCGGCGTTCTCGAAACGGAAGTTCCAGGGACTTCGGCGACGCTGGAGAACTTCCCCGAAGACGGTAGCGAGTGGATTGTCGGCGTGCTCGGCCGGGCGCTGGTCTTCGATGGCGTCGATCGCCATGCGCAGCACGATGCGCCGCTTCCGAGAACGCAGGGCACTATCGGTCACTGGCTGCGATCGACCACGGCCGTAGGTACCCGAGTCGCGCTCTACGAAAGTGACTTTACCGGCGCCGCGTCGCCCGACTACAACGGCTTCGGCTCCGCCGGCGATGCGCTGGAGATCCACACCGGCTTGTTCGACGGCGACTGGTACGCAGTGTGGCAGGATGGCGGTGTTTCGACCAAACGCGAGGTCAGGGGCGGCGCGGTGACGGTCGACGAGTGGACCCACGTGGCGGTGACCTGGAGCATCCCGGGCGAGCTGCGGCTGTACGTGAACTGCGAGTTGGTCGACAGCGTGGCGATGGATGCGGCTTTCGAAGGCCGCACCCCCACCGAGCACTTCGTCGGCAAACCCAGCCAGTTCACCGGCCGGCATTGGACCGGCGCCGTGGACGAAGTCAAGGTGTGGACCCAGGAATTCAACGCCGACGGCGTTGGCAGCCATTTCTGCCCCGATCTTAGGCCGGAGACCGACATCGTTCTAGCCCAGACTCCGACCGCCGGCGACCGCTTTGGGGACTCAGCCGCGCTGGACGGCGACTGGTTGCTGGTCCGCTCTGCCGGCGCTTCGGCGGTTGCCTGGTATCGCCGGCCGGACTTCGCTGATTTTCAATTCCACTCGTCCCGGCCTTCCGATTTCAGTCACTCGCTGTCGTCCGGCATCACGACACCCAAGCCGCTTGATGTCTCGGGCTCGCTGGCCGCGGTGGCCAACGCGGGGAGCGTCGATGTATACGATCTCACCGCCCCGTCCACCTGGAATCTTGCGACCACGCTATCGGGTGATTTAATCGAGAATTTCGGCTTCGCCATCGCCGTCTCGGGAGACCGGGTCGCGGTCGGTGCCCCGGCCAGCAACGGCGGCAGCGCCTTTGTTTTCGAACGCGACCAGGGCGGACCCGACGCCTGGGGCGCGACTTTCGTCGACATGCCGGGCAGCTTCGATACCGACGAATTTACCGGCCGGCTGGTGGATCTGGACGGCGACCTGCTCGCCGTCTTCAGGCAATCGGTCTCGCTGACCGGCACGACCGACATCGTCGATCTGTTTCGGCGCGGCGAGCTCGACGGGGTTGCCGGCTGGGCGCCGGAAGCCAGTTTCTCGCACGCGGGCGACTCGATCGTTTCGCTGGCGGTGCGCGATGATCGGGTTGCCGTCGGTGCCGTGACCCCCCTCTTTGAAACCGAGGGCGGCGTTGTCGTCCGCCACAGGGACCAGGGCGGTACCGACCAGTGGGGCGTCGAGCATACCTTCGTCGCATCCGACCGGGATGTTCTGGACGCGCTGGGCGCGAACATAGTTTGGCTGGACGACAAAACGCTGGCGGCAGCAACGGCCACCGATGAGGATCATCAGGCAATCTACGTGTTTCGGGTCGGCGGCGCATCGCTGCAGCGCCAACGCAACATCCTTGTCCCGAAGACCTTTGATCCGGTCACCGAGATTAGGTCCGGTCTGGGAACGTCTCTTACGGGCACCAGCGGCCTCGTGATTGCCGGCGCGCCGCTTAGCGGGTTCAACGTTGTGCTCGCGCCCGACCAGCCGGCCTTTTCGGGGCGCCTGCATGTGTTTGTCTCGCCCGAGATATTCGCCGACGGATTCGAGTCGGAGGATCCGTAGCAGCCGGGGTTGCCGGGCGGCGCGGTCGATAGACCGGGTGCCCGACCATCGCGATATCCAATCGGCTTGATTTTGCCGGCTGAAGCGAAAGAGACGTCGCCCCGGATCAAGTCCGGGGCGACGTGGCGTGGTCCGAGCGACGGAGCGTGGTCTGGCGCGGCATAGGATGGTCGGTGATGACAGTTTTATTGATCGGCCAGGTGGGTGTCCAGGAATTCGCGAATCGCGCGGTAGCCCTCGATCTCGTTGTCGCGGTTGCGGAAGCCATGGCCTTCGTCGTCGAACAATACGTATTCGACCGGCACGTCGTTGTCGCGCAGCGCCTGGACGATTTCGTCGGATTCAACCTGCAGCACGCGTGGATCATTCGCGCCCTGGAGCACGATCATCGGCTTGGTGATGTTGTCGGCGTGGAACAGCGGCGAGATGCGGCGCAGGCGCTCGGCGTCGTCGGCCGGGTCGCCCAGCTCGGCGAACAGCGCATCGCGCTGCGGGCCCCACCACGACGGGATGCTTTCGAGCGTGCGCAGCCAGTTGGTGACGCCGAAGATGTTGACGCCGACGTCAAATTCCTCGGGCGCGAACGCAAGTGCCGCAGCCACCATGTAGCCGCCGTAGCTACCGCCAATGATGCCGATGCGTTCGCCGTCGACCCATTCGAGGTCGGCCAGCATGTTCTTGCCCTCGACCACGTCGCCCAGGTCGCATTCGCCGTGGCAGCGGTCATCGGCAGCGAAGAAGGTCTTGCCGTAGCCCGAGGAACCACGATTGTTGATGTCGAACAGTGCGTAGCCGTGGTTGAGCAGGTACTGGTTGAGCGCCGAGTAGCCGACGCGCGCCTGTCCACCGGGACCACCGTGGACGCGCACCAGCGCCGGAACGGACTGATCGGCCGATGCCTGATGAGGCTGATAGAGAATGCCGGGAATCTCGAGGCCGTCGTAGGATTCGAAACGCACCACTTCACCTTCGACCAGGTGTTCGATGTCGATTTCCGGGTTCAGCGATGAGGTCAGCGCGCGCGCCTGCGCGTCCGAATCGTCCATGCTCACGACGAACAGGTCGCTGGGCCGCCGGCTGCTGCTGAAGTAGAACGCCATCTGCGAATCGTCGGCGGAGAATTCGACCGAGGTGATGTTGCCGTCCGGCATCCGCGGCAACGCGACTTCGCCGAAGCCGTCGGCATCGAGCAGTTTGAGCGTGGTGCGCGAATCTTCGTTGATGCCCACGACCAGGTAGTCGTCGCCTCTTGATCGGCCGGCGTACATCACGTCCCAGTCGGGCTGCAGGACAACGGTTTCTTCGCCCGTTTCCAGGTCGCGCGAGACCAGGTAGTCGAACTCCGAACCGCGATCGGTGGTGTAGAACAGGTGCGTTCCATCGGCGCTGAAGGTTTCCGGACTGTTTGCGACTTCGCCCTCGTCGGACACCAGGGAAGTGATCTCCCCGGATTCGCGATCCCACAACAGGATGTCGGTGTCGCTGCGCAGGTGCACCTTGCTCAGCGCGGCATGGCGACCGTCGGGCGAGATCGGTCCGAGAAAGGCGTCTGCGGTGTTTTCCAGCACCATCTCGCGCTCCAGCGTTTCGGCATCGTATTCGTACAGGTCGAAAACGCTGTCGTCGCGCTCGTTGGTCGAGATCCAGAACTTGCTGCCGTCGGCCGAGAACCCGGCGAAATTGGCTTTCAATTCCTCGCCGGGCGTCAAGTCGACAACGCTGCCGTCGACATTTCGCAGGTAGACGTGATCGAGCTCGTTGCCGCCCTGGTCGCCGCTGAAGATCAGACGATTGTCATGACGATTGTCATGACAATCGTCATGACCATCGTCGTTGGGGAAATAAGACCGGACATACCTGGGGTCGGTGGTCGATTCGGTCAGCGCGATGGCTTCCCCGCCGTCGACCGGTATGGCATAGACATTATAGACGCCGCTGCGGTTGCTCGAAAACGCCACGGTATTGCCGTTGGGCGAAAAGCTGGCACCGCCGATCTGTTCGGTATTCATGAACTGCTCGATGGTGTACTGCGGGATTTCGGCTTCGGCCTCCTCGGCAGCGGGCTCATCCACCGCCGGTGCTTCCTGCTGGGCCGCATTCGAATCGGTCGACTCGCCTGCCGGTTCGGTATCAGGAGCGTCGCCGCAGGCTGTAACAAGCATGGTGGTCAGAAACAGGAGGAACAATACTTTCGGATTCATCGGGAAGGGCTCCACGGATCAGGGGACAAGCCCGAAAGAGTACGGCCGGAGCCCGATCCAAGTCAAGCCAAATGCCCGGCGTGCCCACGGCCGCCAGCGACCTGCCGACACCCGCGCAGGTTGGGGCGGCGTCTCCGACGCATTGGTGATCGAAGCCCCGGATCTGCCGAATTCGTGGGCGACGCCGCACCAACCTACTTTCTGCTCGTAGCCGGCCCACCGCTCGCGTATGGAGATCCCGGATATCGCCTGTCGGCGATTCCGGGATGACGGGGGGTTGCTT
>JBBDSL010000063.1:0-23293 GCA_040904965.1 Wenzhouxiangellaceae bacterium | reverse complement strand
GTTTGCTTGTTTGCTTGTTTGCTTGTTTGCTTGTTTGCTTGTTTGCTTGTTTGCTTGTTTGCTCGTTCTCTCGTGCTCTTCGTTCCTTCTTCGTGCTCTTCATGTCCAGCTTTTCGCCTTTCCGACCGATCCGCCCTTCCCCACGCAACAGCGCTAGAATCCGGGATGAACCATTACCCCGGAATTCGAAATGACTGAAGCCTTGTTCCAGAACGACGCCTACCTGCCCGAATGCACGGCCACCGTGCTGGAATCGACCCAGGAGGGGGTGGTGCTCGATCGGACCGTGTTCTATCCGCTGGGCGGCGGGCAGCCCGGTGACCGCGGTCGTCTGATCTGGGGCAGCGATGAAATGCCGGTCACCGATACGCGCTGGCGCCGCGACGACGGTGTCATCATCCACGTGCCCGATCCCGAGACCTTGCTGCCGCAAGTCGGGGCGCAGGTCGTCGCCGAGATCGACTGGGACCGGCGCCATCGCCTGATGCGCATGCACACCTGCCTGCACCTGCTCGGCGCCGTGCTTAAATTTCCGGTCACCGGCGGCCAGGTCGGCGAAGACAAGAGTCGGCTCGATTTCGACATGCCCGAATCGCCGGACAAGGCCGAAGTCACGGAACAGCTCAACGCATTGATCAAGGCCGCGCATCCGGTCGAATCGCGCTGGATCGAGGAGGAAGACCTGGATCCGGCGCTGATCCGCACCATGTCGGTCAAACCACCGTCCGGTGTCGGAAGAATCCGGTTACTGGATATCCCCGGCGTGGACCTGCAACCCTGTGGCGGCACGCACGTTCGCTCCACCGACGAAATCGGTCGCGCCGAAGTGACCAAGGTTGAGAAGAAAGGCCGCCAGAACCGGCGGGTGCATGTGGTTCTTGCTGGCGATTGATCAAGTGCCGAAAAGCAGGACACGAAGAGCACGAAGCAGGCACGAAGGACTCGAAGAAAACCAAAAAGAAAGCAATCCTTTGTAAAGCCAGAACCAGAAACACTTAAAAAAACAGGCGGGTAACAGTCGCGTAGGAACATTAGCTCCAAACAATCCGTCGGCGACGCAGCGCCGACCTGCTCCTGATCGCCCACCGCTCGCGTCTCGAGATCCCGGATATCGCCTGTCGGCGATTCCGGGATGACGGCTGGTTTCCCTCGCACAGGCCACCTGCTTTCCACTTCAGCACTTTTTTGTCTTCGCATTCACCCGCTTATCTTCAAGTGAATCTGGTTTTTCTTCGTGGTTAATCGCTTTTGACTTCCAGGTTGTCCCCTCTCCCTTCAACTGACTTTGTTTTTCCTTCGTGTTCTTCGTGCCCTTCTTCGTGATCTTCGTGTCCCGCTTTTAGCTTTTTAGCTTTCAGCTTTTAGCATTCAGCTATTCCGCGTTCCGCTTTCCAGTCGCCTTCACCCCGATTTCGAGGGGTGCGTCGCGGCCATGAGGGGCTCTGCCTCGAACTGCCGCTGCAATTGGGCCAGCGCGGGATGATCGTCCAGGGTCAGCCGTTCGCGAAACAGTGCCCAGCTCAGGTAGCAGCCGAGCCGGATCCGGCCGTCGCTCCAGTCACCGGATTCCGTTTCGGCGATCAACCGGTTCAGGTATTTCAGGGTCTGGTCCACCCGTCGTTGCTGGCGTTTCAGGTACGCGCTGGTCTCCGGCGTGAAGCCTTCTTTTCCCAGCAGAAACAGGTTGACCGTGCTGTCCATCGCGGTATTGACCAGCAGGAACAGGTCGTAATCGCGCACACCTTCAAAAAAGGTCTGCCCGGCCTTTTCGCGCAGGTATTTGAGAATGCTGGCCGAATCGGTCAGCATCAACTCGCCATTATGCAAAAAAGGAACCCGGCAGGCCGGTGACTGCGCGGCGCTTTGTTCGTAGTCAGTCTCGACGAACTCGCAGTCCAGTCCGGTCTGCGCCAATGCAATCCGACAGTGCCGGACGTAGGGCGAGGTGTAGCTTCCGTGCAATTTCATATTCAGCCTCCGTTGCTGGAAAGTGTCCTTTCAGGGGAATCCTTAAAAGCTTAAACCACGAAGCGCGCGAAGAACACGAAGAAAAAACCGAAAGTCGCGTAGGTCGGGGCCACGCCCCCGACGCAGTACCTACGCGCGTCTCGAGATCCCGGATATCGCCTGCCGGCGATTCCGGGATGACGGAGAATTTTTCTTCGTGTCCTGCTTTCACTGCCTTTCCGCTTTTCCCGCCTTTTTCCCTTCGCGCCCTTCGTGTCTTCTTCGTGCTCTTCGTGGTAAACCGCCTTTCGACCTGTTCCCTTCGTATCCTTGGTGCCTTCTTCGCGCTCTTCAATGTCCGGCTTTTAAAAAATGATCACCCGTCAATCACGCAGGTCGCCGACGCCGATGCGTCAAACGCCCCCAGCCGAAGCACCACTCGCACCGGCCGAGGTGGCCGCTGTGGCGCCGGCCGAGGCTGCGATGATCGGTACGATGGCTGCGGCGGAGTCGGCCTCGTCGCTCAAACGGCGGTACCAGGCGACAATCTCGGCCGTGCGGGAGCCGTCACTGTCGTCAAGCCGATCTCCAAAACGTTTCATCCAGGCGCCCTCGGCTTCCAGCGCCACGGCATAGGGGAGCAGCTCGACGAAATGGTCTGCGGAGCGGTTGCACGGCCCGGTATCTTCCAGGTATTTTTTCAGGCCGGCAATCTCACGCTTGACCTTCAACCCCGCACGTGTAGGCGCCTTGAACAGCTCGAAGTAGACAATCGGCATCAGGATGCCGAACGCGATCGCGGCAAACCCCAGTGCAATCGCAATGTTATCGCGCTCGAGCACATTTCCGAGTTCTGCAACAAGCACGCCGATACCCAGCGCGACAACCAGCCCACCGAGTACCAGACCCATGACGCGCTGGCGATTGTTGGTTGTGAAATGACGGCCCCGGTGCTCGCGGCCCAGTGCCTTTTTCAACGCCCCGGCCGCCTTCGCGCCCAGCGAACCACCCGGCTGGAGTTCGGCCTTCGATGAGTCGGCAAACAATGTTCGCTCAAGCGCCCTTTCCCCCGGCGATAGCCGTTCGGCGTCGTTTCGGCCATGCGCTGCGCGCTTCAACGACAGTTTCTTGCCTGCCGAGTCCACTTCCATGGATAGGCGGCCCTTGACCTTCATCGAAATCAGCGCAGCAACGAAAGCGGTCATGTCGAAGCTCATCTTTTCGATGTAACGCGCGGCAGCCGGCGAAATGCCCTGCGGCGGCTCGCTGACGGCCCTGACCTGGCCGATTTCCGGGTCGCGCCCGACTGCGCGCCATGCGCTGTGCAGAAAACCGAACAACGCCAGTACTGCAAGCACAGGTGCGGCGCGCCAGACCCAGTGCACGCCCTTCCTGCGGACCACCTGGTCCGGCCACGTCCCGGCATTCCATTCGAAATTCAGCGCACCAATGTCGGTCGACTCCGCGGCTCCGGCCAGCGGGCCGTCGAAGCGGATCCGCCAGGCACCGTCAGTTCGCTCGCCGGCCGACGGCAGGCCAACCGGCATGGCACCTTCAGGCCAGCTCAGCGTCACGGTCGACGTTCGCCACGGAAGCTCGAACTGACCGATGACGGGTGTCCATTCCAGCACCACCTGGCCGTCGCTGAGCTGCCGGAAAGGTACTTCGGCGCGATAGGAAAGCTCCAGCCGATGGGTCTCATGCACCGCCAGATGGTCGGCTGCAGCCAGAATCACGGCGCCATCGTCGAACTCGGGCTCGACCGTGCGCCCGTCGACAGTGGCCGCATAGCCTGACCGCGGCCCGATAGCGTCCGGCGGTTCGAAATAGACACCGCGCCGGATTTCATCGCCGTGCGGGTGAACCTCGACCCGGTGCGTCACCGCGAGCGACCCTTGCCGGTCGAGGCGCAGCTCGGTGGCAAAGGACTCGATGAACTCCGAATCCCCCTCGTGCGCGGATGCCGAAGCCGCCAGCAGCGCCAGCAGTCCGACCGCGAATTTCACAATCCTGTTGCTCATCTCAACCTCCGTCAAGTCAATCGATCCGGCGTGGGCTTCGTGCACCGCGATTACCGACCAGCAGCTACACTAACGGTTTTGCCGCAGGCAGTCTGCAGATGCCCAAGCTTCCAACCCAGATCAGCCGCAACAACGAGGACTTCCGCGCGCGCGACTCGCATCATCGCAAGCTCGCCGAACAGCTGAGGGAACAGCTGGAACGCACAGCGCTTGGCGGACCGGAAAAGTCACGCGAAAAGCACCTGGCGCGCGGCAAGCTGCTGCCACGCGAGCGCGTCCGCACCCTGCTCGACCCGGGCAGCGCCTTTCTCGAAGTCTCGCCCATGGCCGCCCACGGGCTGTATGACGACGAAGCGCCGGCCGCCGGCGTGATCGCCGGTATCGGGCGCATCCAGGGCGTCGAGTGCATGGTCGTGGCTAACGACGCGACAGTCAAGGGCGGCACGTATTATCCCATGACGGTCAAGAAGCACTTGCGGGCGCAGGAAATTGCACTGGAAAACCACCTGCCGTGCGTCTACCTGGTCGATTCCGGCGGTGCGTTCCTGCCGCTGCAGGACGAGGTGTTCCCGGACAAGGAGCACTTCGGCCGGATCTTCTACAACCAGGCCCGGCTTTCGGCCAAGAACATCCCGCAAATCGCCGTGGTCATGGGCTCGTGCACCGCCGGCGGCGCCTACGTGCCGGCGATGTGCGACGAGGCCATCATCGTCAAGGAACAGGGCACGATATTTCTCGGCGGCCCGCCGCTGGTCAAGGCCGCCACGGGCGAGGAAGTCGATGCCGAAACACTCGGCGGGGCCGACGTCCACACCCGGCTGTCAGGCGTGGCCGACCACTTCGCCGAGAACGACACCCACGCGCTTGCCATGGCGCGCGACATCGTCGCGCACTTCAACCGGACGCGCGACGAACAGCTGGACCGCAAAGCGCCCAAGCCGCCGGCCTACCCGGCCGAGGACCTCTACGGTATCCTGCCGGACGACACCCGCTATCCGTTCGAGGTCCGCGAGATCATCGCGCGCATCGTCGACGGCTCCGAGTTCCAGGAATTCAAGGCGCGCTACGGCACCACGCTGGTGACCGGCTTCGCCCATATCCACGGCTACCCGGTCGGCATCATCGCCAACAACGGCATCCTGTTTGCCGAGTCCGCATTGAAGGGCGCGCACTTCATAGAATTGTGCAATCAACGCAACATCCCGTTGATTTTTCTGCAAAACATCACCGGTTTCATGGTCGGCAAGAAGTACGAGCAAGCCGGCATTGCCAAGGACGGGGCCAAGATGGTTACCGCCGTGGCCTGCTCGCACGTGCCCAAGTTCACCGTGATCATCGGCGGCTCGTTCGGCGCCGGCAACTACGCGATGTGCGGCCGGGCCTACGGCGCCAGGTTTCTGTGGACCTGGCCGAACGCCCGGATTTCAGTCATGGGCGGCGAGCAGGCCGCAAGCGTGCTGGCCACGGTCAAGCGCGACGGCCTGGAGGCCGCCGGCAAGGAATGGAGCAACGACGACGAAGAAGCGTTCAAGGCGCCGATCCGCGACAAGTACGAAAGTCAGGGGCATCCGTATTACGCCACTGCACGGCTATGGGACGACGGCGTCATCGACCCGGCCGACACCCGCCGCGTGCTGGGCCTGGCCATCGCCGCGTCGCTGAACGCACCGATCGAACGCGATCGATTTGGCGTGTTCCGGATGTAGGGAAAAAAGGCTTTTTTTGCCGCGGATTGACGCAGATGAACACGGATAAAAATACAGAAACCGGGAAAATCAGTTCTAATAGCTTTACAAATCCGCGTTTATCCGCGTCAATCGGCGGCAGAAACAGCCTTAACAAGCAAGCCATCACGAACCGAAAACATTTTGTTATGGATCCACGCAGATGAACGCCGATAAAGATTCCAGCCTGATTGATGCCGACCTGACCAGGCAGGTGATCGGTGTTTTTTATTCGGTCTACAATGAACTAGATCGAGGATTTTCGGAAGGCATCTACGAAAACTCCATGGCAATTGCATTGACAGAAGAAGAATTGCCATTCTGCCAACAGCATCCTCTGATGGTGTGGTTTCGAGGCAAACTGGTCGGAGAATTTCGTGTTGATTTGCTGGTTGACGACAGACTCGTTGCGGAGTTGAAAGCGGTCACTCGACTGACGCCCGCGCATGAAGCTCAGTTAATCAATTATCTGAAAGCAACCGGAATTCCAGTCGGGCTTTTGCTCAACTTCGGCGACCGCCCTGAGTTCAAGCGACTTGTGTTCACCGACGCTCCAGAACAGGCGCGCCATTAGCGAGTTTTTTGAATCCGTGTCCATCCGCGCTAATCCGTGGCAAAAGGAGCCTTTAATGAGTCAGGAGCCACAAGTCAAGAAAACCTTGCCACGGATCGACGCGGATAAACGCGGATTAAACTGAAGATAACCATGAAATAATATTTTTAGAATAAGTCTTATTGAAATCCGTGTTCATCCGCGTTAATCCGTGGCAAAAGGGTTTTTAATGAACCAAATACTCAAACAAGATACCGACGATCAAAACATAACCACACTGGCCCTCAACCGTCCCGAGGTGCATAACGCCTTCAACGCGGAGCTGATCGGCGCGTTGAGCGAGGCGCTGGACGAACTGGCCTTGCAACCACCACGGGCGCTGGTGTTGACCGGCGCGGGCAAGTCTTTTTCGGCTGGCGCGGATCTCGGCTGGATGCGCGCGATGGCCGATGCGGACGAGGCCGAGAACCGGGCCGACTCCGAGCGCCTGGCTGCGATGTTTCGCAAGCTCGACGAACTGCCCTGCCCGACCATTGCCCGCATCAACGGTGCGGCGTTCGGCGGCGGGGTCGGGCTGGTCTCGTGCTGCGATATTGCGGTGGCGGCCGATCACGCGAAATTCGGCCTCACCGAAGTGCGGCTCGGGCTGATACCTGCAACCATCGCCCCATTCGTGATTGCGCGCATCGGTGCGGCCAACGCGCGCAGATACATGCTGACCGGCGAGCGATTCGATGCGCACGCGGCCAACGCGGTCGGGCTGGTGCATGAAACATGTGCCGCCGAAGGGCTGGATGCACAGTTGGCATCGATCACCGATGCCCTGCTGGCGAGCGGACCGCGCGCCGTCGCCGAGTGCAAGCAGTTGATCCGCCGCGTCCGGACTTTCGAAGGCCCGGAAAGCGAACTCGACGCCATCACCGCCGAATGGATCGCCCGCCTGCGCGTCGGCGACGAAGGCCAGGAAGGCTTGCGTGCGTTCCTCGAAAAACGCAATCCCTCCTGGAATGCAGGTTAATTTTATGATCTGGAAAAACGCGCCACGGATGAACGCGGATCGTCACGGATGAAAAGCGTTATTCTGGTTAAAGTCAGCAATCTTTACTTGACGTGCAAGTGCTGCGCGGCGTTGCTCTGTCTGTGTGAAATTAACACTCCCCGTGTCTTTTGTCCGCGCCCATCCGCGTTGATCCGCGGCCAACTTCTGAACTTCACAAGATGATGCCATGTTTAAACGGATTCTGATCGCCAACCGTGGCGAGATCGCCTGTCGAATCATCGAGACCTGTCGCCGGCTGGGCATCGAGACGGTCGCGGTGTATTCGGAAGCCGATCGCGCTGCGCGCCACGTACGCCTGGCCGACCGGGCGGTTGCGATCGGGCCGGCCGAGGCGGGCAAGTCGTACCTGGTCGCCGAAAAGGTCATCGAGACCGCGCAGCAGACCGGTGCCCAGGCGGTGCATCCCGGCTACGGCTTCCTGTCGGAGAACGCCGGTTTCGCGCGTGCGCTGGCCGACGCCGGCATCGCGCTGATCGGGCCTAAG
The DNA here is from genome assembly GCA_040904965.1 of Wenzhouxiangellaceae bacterium. Classification (GTDB taxonomy): domain Bacteria; phylum Pseudomonadota; class Gammaproteobacteria; order Xanthomonadales; family Wenzhouxiangellaceae. Next base: position 15,504 of record JBBDSL010000063.1, on the reverse strand, counting down.
CCCGAGACCATCGACGCGATGGGCTCCAAAGCGCGCGCCAAGGCGATCATGGCCGATGCCGGCGTTCCATTGGTTCCGGGCTATCACGGCGATGACCAGGATGACGACACACTGGTCGCCGAGGCCGGGAAGGTCGGCTTCCCGCTGATGCTCAAGGCGGCCGCCGGCGGTGGCGGCAAAGGCATGCGCATCGTGCGCTCGGGCGAGGATTTCACCGACGCGCTTGCCGCCGCCCGCCGAGAATCTACGTCAGCATTTGGCGATAACCGCATGATTATTGAACGATATGTCGAGCATCCGCGGCATATCGAAGCGCAGATATTCGGCGACAGCCACGGCAACGTGGTGCATCTGTTCGAGCGCGACTGCTCCAGCCAGCGACGCCACCAGAAAGTCATCGAGGAAGCCCCGGCCGCCGGCCTGGACCCCGAAATTCGCGAACAGTTGCTGCAAGCCGCGGTGAAAGCAGCACAGGCCGTGGACTACATCGGCGCAGGCACAGTCGAGTTCCTGGTCGACGACCAGGGCTTTTATTTCCTGGAAATGAACACCCGGCTGCAGGTCGAGCATCCGGTCACCGAATGCGTGACCGGCCAGGATCTGGTCGAGTGGCAGTTGCGGGTCGCCGACGGCCAGCCCTTGCCCTGCGCCCAGTCCGATCTGACCTGCCGCGGCCACGCGATGGAAGCCCGGATCTATGCCGAGGATCCGGATTCTGGCTTCCTGCCCGATTCCGGCACGCTGACTGCGCTGGAATTTCCGACGCAACCCTGGGCGCGCATCGATACAGGCGTCGATACCGGCGATGTCGTCAGCGTGCACTACGACCCAATGATCGCCAAGCTCGTCGTCTCGGGCGAGAACCGCACGGTATGCCTGGCGCGCCTGAAGGCCGCATTGGCCGATTGTCATATCGCCGGCCTGACCAGCAACCTTGGATTCCTGCTGCAGTTGGCCGCCAGCGACGCGTTCACCGACGCATCCATAGACACCGGTCTGCTCGATCGCGCGCTGGACGAAATCCTGGACCGCGACGCGCAGCCACCGGTGGAAGTGCTGGCGGTGGCGGGCGGTTCGTTCCTGGCCCGGCCCGACGACGCGGAAAACACGCCAATTGATCATTCTCCATGGGACATCGCCGATGGTTGGCGCCCGGCCGGTCCGGCGCCGCAACGGCTGGATCTGGAGATCGCCGGCGAGCGCATTGAACTCGAATGCACCGGAGATGCCTTCGATGGCTTCAGCTTCCAATACCAGGGCCGCGATCACGCCGCGCGCATGCGCGTCGAGCCCGGCGCCGTATGCTCGCTGGCACTGGACGGCGAGACACGCCGCCTGGTCGTTCACGGCGACCAGCTCAGGCTCGAAATCGTCTGGGCCGACCGTCGCTGGACCGTGCGGCGCCATCGCCGCTTCGAGGCGGTCGCCGCGATTGGTGAAGGCAGCGGCCGGATCGTCGCGCCCATGCCGGGCAAGGTCATCCAGATTTCGGTCTCCGACGGCGACGATGTCACCGAGGGACAAACCGTGGCGCTGATGGAAGCGATGAAGATGGAGCTTTCGATCAAGGCCGACGTCGCCGGCAAGGTCAAGGCGATCAATGTCGACGCAGGGGAGCTGGTGGAGGCCGATATCGTGCTGCTCGAGATTGATCCGGAATAGACCATGCCCGCCGGCAACCCACAATTGCTATGCTCTTCCATGAACCCGACCTGGAGCCCGATATGCGCATCCGACCATTTTCTGTCTTTCGAGCATGCGCGCCGCTGCCGGCGCTTTGTCTTGTTGTCGCCATGGCGATGAACCCTGCCGCAGCCCAGGAGACGCACAAGCCGGTGCTGCACGGCAAGCACTGGGTTGCGGTGACCGGCAAGCCGCTGGGCGCGACCGCCGGGGCCATGACCTTCCAGAAAGGCGGCAACGCCGTCGACGCGGCAGCAGCCATGCTGGCGGCCACATCCACCATGTGGGACACGCTGGGCTGGGGCGGTGAAACCCAGGCACTGATCTGGCACCCGGAACTGAAGAAGGTCATCGGCATCAACGCCGTCGGCGTCGCGCCCACCGGCGCCACGTCCGAATTCTTCCGCGAACAGGGCATGCAATACCCGCCCGAGTTCGGCCCGCTGGCCGCCACCACGCCCGGCACCCCGGGCGGCCTGATGGTGATGGTGGCCGAATACGGCAAGCTCAGCCTGGCCGAAGTACTGGCGCCGGCCATCGAGATGGCCGAAGGCTATCCGATCGAGAAATCCCAGGCCGACAACATGGAGCGCCGCCGCGAGGTGCTTGAACAGTGGCCCTCGTCAACCGAAGTTTTTCTGCCCCACCTCGATCCGGAAAATCCCGACAAGCGCGCCGCACCCAGCGCCGGCGAGGTATTCCGCCAACCCGACCTCAAGGCCACGCTGGAAAAGCTGGTCGAGGCCGAGCGTGAGGCGCTGGGAGCCGGGAAGAACCGCAAGGAAGCAATCTACGCCGCCTACGAGCGCTTCTATTCTGGCGATATCGCCGAGCAGATTGTCGAGGCCACGCGCGAAGCCGGCGGTCTGTTCACGATGGAAGACCTGGCCGAATGGGAAGTCAAGATCGAGGAGCCGGTCACGACCAGCTACCACGGCATTGACGTCTACAAGCTGACCACCTGGACCCAGGGCCCGGCACTGCTGCAAGCGCTGAACATCCTCGAGGGCTTCGACCTCAAGGCGATGGGCTACAACTCGGCGCGCTATATCCACACCCTGTACCAGGCGATGAATCTGGCGTTCGCCGACCGCGATTTCTATTACGGCGACCCCTACTTCCCGCCGGAAGAACCGATCGCCGGCCTGTTGTCCAAGGAATACGCCGCCGAGCGGCGCAAGCTGATCCGGGAAGACCGCAATCTGACCGACTACAAGCCCGGCGACCCCTACCGGTTCCAGGACGGGGAAAATCCGTTCGAGGAACTGCGCCGGGCTTGGCAGCTCGTGCCGCCGGATGATGCCGAAGCGCTCGGCGAGGAAGGCTTCCAGCAGGCTTCGGTCATGAGCCACGACGAGGGCTTCAAGGCCGGCACGACTTCCATCCAGGCCGCCGATGCCGAAGGCTGGGTGGTCTCGGTCACCCCTTCGGGCGGCTGGATTCCGGCGTTCATCGCCGGCGAATCGGGAATTGGGCTCAGCCAGCGGATGCAGAGCTTCGTGCTCGACGAAGCGCTGAACCCGTACAACGTGGTCGCCCCCGGCAAGCGCCCGCGCGTAACGCTCACGCCCAGCCTGGCGTTGAAGGACGGCAAGCCGCTGATGGCGTTCTCGGTCCAGGGCGGTGACACCCAGGAGCAGAATCTGTTGCAGTTCTTCCTCAACATGGTCGAATGGAACATGAACGTGCAGCAGGCCGCCGACGGCCGCAGCAGCTTCCTGAGCTACCAGATGCAGAGTTCGTTCGGCGCCCACCAGGCCGAGCCCGGTCGCATCGAAGTGCCCGGCCGGCTCACACCGTACACGCTCGACGCGCTGCGCGACATGGGCTATGACGTCGACGTAGTCGAGCGCACCTACAACCCGACCACGGCGATCTGGTTCGACTTCGAAAGCGGCACCATGCAGGGCGGGGCGAGTGATCAGGGAGAGGACTACGGCATCGCCTGGTAGCGGATTTTCGTCATCCCGGACTTGATCCGGGATCCAGCATCTTCTGGCCCTGAAGCCTTTGCCCGGCACCGCCTCAAATCCCCTCCCCCGCCCACGGGGGAGGGTGTGGGCGGACCATACCAACCCCGCCTTCAATCTCTTGAAATACCCAGTTCGTCCCAGAGAAACTGAAACGAAACCGGGTCGCGATTCTGCTCGTGGACCGATCGCACCTCGCCGTGTTCGTAGCTGCGCAACAGCCCCTTGACGCGATCCAGGCCCGCCGGGGTTTGGATGGCATCGCGCGGGGTGCGATCGCCAAGTGCCGGGACGGGTTCGTCGGCCCAGTCGGCGTAGTTGCGCCGCACCACTTCCGTGAGCAGCCCCGACAACACTTCCGGCGGCAACTCGGGCGGCGCATCTTCGCTGCCCGGCGGCATGGTTTCCAGCGGCGAGCCCACATCCCCGCGTGCGGCCATGGCACCGGCCGGGTCGGTAATTTCCCGCGTCAGATGATGCACGCTGTCCCCCGCCCGCGCTTCGAACAGCAGCGACTCCATTTCGTTCTTGAACGGCGGCTTGCGGTGCCGCTCCTCCAGCCACTGCAAGGCCTGCGAAACCGCCTGTGCGGGATCATCCGAAGATGACGACCGGGAACTTTGCCCATGGCACTTCTTGTACTTGCGCCCGCTGCCGCAGGGGCACGGGTCGTTGCGACCGATCTTGTCGCTCATTGCAGCAACTCCGGTTCTACGGTGAAACGCCATTTTCGAGACCGGCCAGCACCAATTTCAGATCGGCTTCCATTTCACGCGGGTCAGCGTAGGCCACAGGTTGACGGATCAAGCACTGCCCTTGCGATTGTATTCATTTTTGAGTAGAATGATGACAAACAAGCCCGATGGCAACGAGATGCCCGAAAAGACCACCCTCACCGTCCGCCTCGGCGGCGCACTCGGCGAATATGTCACCTCCAATATCGGCGACAACGGCTCCTACGAGAACGTAAGTGAATACATTCGTGACCTGATTCGCCGCGACAAGCAACGCAAGGAAGAGGAGAATTTCGAAAGGCTGCGGGCAGAACTGAGCCTGGCGTTCCAGCAGCCGGACGAAAGCTATCGCCCTCTGACCTCGGCTGAAGTGATTCGACGCAACCAGCCAGCGAAATGACCGCGGTCCGGGTTCAGGAGCGGGCCTCCATCCGGCTGGACGAAATTTATCGCTATACAGTCTCCAAATGGGGCGAAGCTCAGGCCGATCGCTACATCACGGGCCTTTTCGAATCCTTCGACCGAATTGACACCCACGGCGTGATCTCCCGTCCGGTCCCGGCCGAATTTGGCGTAGAGGGATTCTTTTACCGCTACGAAAAACACTTTGTGTACTGGAAGCGATTGGCCAACGACGATATCGGCATCGTCACCATCCTGCACGAACGCATGCATCAGATCGAGCGCTTCCGCGACGACTTCGGCCTGTGACAAGGCTCCCATCGGACCGGCCGATGGCCAGATTGTCGCAATTACCAAAATACACGCATTTGCCATTGCCACCCGCGACACCTCCCACTTTCGAAACGCCGGTCTGACCGTCATCAATCCATGGGAAGCCACATGACCTGCCCCATCGTTCCCCCGGCCCTGCCGCGGTAGGAAAACGAACCCGCTATTGCATAAATGTCCGGATGCAGGAGTCTGGAGAGCAGTGTTTCAGGGGGTGAGGGCACCTTGCAACGCATTTCCAATCCCCCGCCAAATCAGGCAGAATGGGTTCGCCAACGACAATCGGGCGGGGAAACCTCTGATCAAGACACACCCGAACAAAAGCGAACTCACCGAACGCGATATCTGCACCAAGTACATCCTGCCGGCACTGAGGAAGGCCGGCTGGGATGAAATGCTGCAGCTTCGCGAGGAGTTCGAGATCAGCAAAGGCCGGATCATCGTGCGCGGCAAGCTGGTCTCGCGCGGCCACCCGAAGCGCGCCGACTACGTGCTGTGCGTCAAGCCCAACATCCCGATCGCCGTCATTGAGGCCAAGAACAACCAGCGCAGCGTCGGCGCGGGCATGCAGCAGGCACTGGGTTATGCCGAAACCCTGAACGTGCCGTTCGCGTTTTCTTCCAACGGCGACGGCTTCGTGTTCCACGACCGCACCGGCCAGAGCGAACGGACCGAAACCAGACTTGGCCTGAACGAGTTCCCTTCCCCCGACGATCTGTGGGCGCGCTACCGGCAATGGAAAGGGCTGGACGCCCAGGCCGACGACATCGTCCTGCAGGAGTATTATGATGACGGGCGTGACGACGGCGGCGGCAAGACACCGCGCTACTACCAGCTCAACGCCATCAACGCAACCATCGAAGCGATCGCTAAGGGCCGGGACCGCATCCTGCTGGTCATGGCCACCGGCACCGGCAAGACCTACACCGCATTTCAAATCATCTGGCGGCTGTGGAAGGGCGGGCAGAAGAAGCGCATTCTTTTCCTGGCCGACCGCAACGTGCTGATCGACCAGACCATGGTCAACGATTTCCGCCCGTTCGGCGGCGCCATGGCCAAGCTGTCGACCCGCTCGAAAACCATCGAGCGCGCCGACGGCACTGAAATCGATCTGCCGCTGGCCGTGGACCGGAAACACCGGATCGACACCGCCTACGAGATCTACCTTGGCCTCTACCAGGCCATTACCGGCCCGGAAGACCACCAGAAGCTGTTTCGCGAGCTCTCGCGCGACTTCTTCGACCTGATCGTCATCGACGAATGCCACCGAGGCAGCGCGGCCGAGGATTCGGCCTGGCGCGAGATTCTGGAATACTTCTCGGCCGCCACCCAGATCGGCATGACCGCGACGCCCAAGGAAACCGAATACGTCTCCAACATCGCCTATTTCGGCGAGCCGGTGTATTCCTACTCGCTCAAGCAGGGCATCAGCGACGGCTACCTGGCCCCCTACAAGGTCGTCAAGGTGCATATTGATCGCGACGTCGAAGGCTACCGGCCGGAAAAAGGCCAGCTCGACCGCAACGGCAACCCGGTCGAGGACCGCATCTACAACACAAAGGACTTCGACCGCCACCTTGTCATCGACGACCGCACGCAACTGGTGGCGAAGAAGGTCACGCAATTCCTGCGCGAGACCGCAGACCGCTACCAGAAAACCATCGTGTTCTGCGTCGACCAGGAACACGCCGCGCGCATGCGCAGCGCATTGATCAACGAAAACGGCGACCTGGTGCAGGAAAATGCCCGCTACGTCATGCGCATCACCGGCGCCGACGCAGAAGGCCAGGCGCAACTGGGCAACTTCATCGACCCGGAGTCGAAATGGCCGGTGCTGGTGACCACCTCGCGGCTGCTTTCGACCGGCGTCGACGCCCAGACCTGCCGGCTGATCGTGCTGGACCGCGAAATCGGCTCGATGACCGAATTCAAGCAGATCGTAGGCCGCGGCACGCGGGTCCACGAGGACACCGGCAAGTACTACTTCACGCTGATCGACTTCCGCGGCGCCACCAGCCACTTCGCCGACCCGGACTTCGACGGCGAGCCGGTGCAGATCTCCCAGCCCGACGCGAACGATCCGGTCGAGCCGCCCGAAACTCCGCCCATCGACGAGGAAGGCCAGCCGGTGATGGAGCAGCCCGGCGAGTACGAAACCATCCTCGTCGACCCGGCCGCACCCGAACCGGAAGGCAGGGAACGGCAGAAGAAGATCTACATCGACGGTGTCGGCGCCGAAATCGTGGCCGAGCGCGTCGAATACCTGGACGCCGACGGCAAGCTGGTCACCGAATCGCTGCGCGACTTCACCAGGCGCGCGCTCAAGAAACGCTTCGCCAGCCTGGACGATTTCCTCCGGCGCTGGAACGAAACCGAACGCAAGCAGGCGATTGTCGACGAACTGGAAAACGAGGGCCTGCCGCTCGACCCCATCCTGGACGAACTGGGCAAGGATCTCGACCCGTTCGACCTGATCTGCCATGTGGCCTTCGACGCCAGGCCGCTGACCCGCCGCGAGCGCGCCGACAACGTCAAGAAGCGCGACGTGTTCGCGCAATACGGCGACCAGGCCCGCGCCGTGCTGGACGCCCTGCTGACCAAGTACGCCGACGAAGGCATGTTCAACCTCGACGACACCAACGTCTTAAGGATCCCGCCGCTGGACCGCCTGGGCACCCCGGTAGAGCTGGTCAACGCCTTCGGCGGCAAGCCCGGCTTCGAACAGGCCATCCACGACCTGCAAACCGAGCTCTACCGGGAGCCCGCCTGATCCAGAAGAGGTGATTTATGGATATTCGACCGATCAAGAATGAAACCGATTATCGGGCAACATTGAAGGAAATCGAGGGGCTGATGTCGGCCGAGTCCGGGAGTCCGGAAGGCGATCGTCTGGATGTGTTGGTGACGTTGGTCGAAGCGTATGAGCGGCGACACTATCCGATTGATTTCCCGGATCCGGTGGAAGCGATCAAATTTCGCATGGAGCAGGAAGGCCTAACGGTTGAAGACCTTGTGCCCGTGATCGGTCGAAAGAATCGGGTCTATGAAGTACTGGCCGGCAAGCGCCCGCTGACGCTCAGGATGATTGAAGGCCTGCATCAAACCTTCTCCATTCCAGCCGAGAGCCTGCTGAAGCGCGATCGCCATCGAGATGGCCAATCGGCTTGATCGGCACGCTACCGAGCGGAACCCCACCCCGCCCGATTCACCAACGAACCAACCAGCCAACCAGGAAACCGCTTTTAATCATGTCCGTCCGCACCCTAGTCAAGACTATCCAGAACATCATGCGCCAGGACACCGGCGTTGACGGCGATGCCCAGCGCATCAGCCAGCTCTGCTGGATGTTCTTTCTCAAGATCATCGACGACCAGGACCAGGAGCTGGAACTGCTCCGGGACGGCTACCGCTCGCCGATCCCGAAGCGGCTGCAATGGCGCACCTGGGCAGCCGACCCCGAGGGCATCACCGGCGACGAACTGCTGGCCTTCATCAACGACGAGTTATTCCCGAAGCTCAAGGCCCTGCCCCCGAAAGCCCCGCGCGCGAAAACCGTACGCGACGTGTTCGAGGACGCCTACAACTTCATGAAGTCCGGCCAGCTCATGCGCCAGGTGGTCAACAAGATCAATGGCATCGACTTCAACAACCTGAGCGAGCGCCAGCACTTCGGCGACATCTACGAGCAGATTCTCAACGACCTGCAATCGGCCGGCAACGCCGGCGAGTACTACACGCCCCGGGCCGTCACCGCCTTCATGGTCCAGATGACCGACCCGAGGCCCGGCGAAACGCTGTTCGACCCGGCCTGCGGCACCGGCGGCTTTCTCACCTGCGCCATCCGCCACATGCGCAACCACTACGTCAAGCGGCCGAAAGACGACGTAAAAATGCAGGCCGGCCTGCGTGCTGTAGAAAAGAAGCAAATGCCCCACATGCTGGCCGTCACCAACATGCTGCTGCACGGCATCGAGGACCCGTCCTTCCTGCGCCACGACAACACCCTGGCCCGGCCCTACATCTCCTGGGAGAAAAAAGACCGCGTCAACATCGTGCTGACCAATCCGCCGTTCGGCGGCAAGGAAGAAGACGGCATCGAGACCAACTTCCCGCAGCATTTCCGCACACGAGAGACCGCCGACCTGTTTCTTGCCCTGATCATCCGCCTGCTCAAACCCGGCGGCCGCGCCGCCGTGGTCCTGCCCGACGGCAGCCTGTTCGGCGAAGGCGTCAAGACCCGGCTGAAAGAACACCTGATGGAAGAGTGCAACCTGCATACCATCGTGCGCCTGCCCAACTCCGTCTTCCGCCCCTACGCTTCCATCGGCACCAATCTGCTGTTCTTCGAAAAAGGTAGCCCGACCCGGGAAATCTGGTACTGGCAACACCAAGTCCCCGAAGGCCAGAAAGCCTACTCCATGACCCGGCCGATCAAGCTCGAACACCTGGACGACTGCGCTCAATGGTGGGGCGGCGCCGAGCGCAATGGCCGCAAGCAAACCGAGCGGGCCTGGAAAGTCACCGCCGAGGAAATCAGAGAACGCGGCTACAACCTCGACATCAAGAACCCCCACACCGAGGAACAGGACCACGGCGACCCCGAACAACTGCTGGCCGAACTCAACCAGGCCGAGGCGGAAGTCGCCGAACTCCGGGCCGAACTCAAGCAAATCCTCTCCGAAGCCCTGCTGCGGTAGGATATGGTTGGCAGACAGGAGGCCCCATGCTCAAGGAAATCGAAACCCACCGCGAACAGATCGCCGAACTCTGCCGCCGCTACGGCGTCAAGCGGCTGGAACTGTTCGGCTCGGCCGCGCGCGGGAGCGACTTCGAGCCCGGGCGGAGCGACATTGATTTTCTCGTGGACTTCAGTGCGGACGAGCTGCACACGCTGGAGCAGATCCTGGACCTTGAGCACCAGTTGAGCACTCTGCTGGGCCGGCCGGTCGACCTGATGTCTCGCGGCGCCGTCGGGCGTAGCCGGAACTACATCCGTCGGCGCTCCATTCTTCGAGATGCGCAGTCGGTCTATGGCTGACCTGCCCGAACGAGACCAGGCACTAGTGCTGGACATGCTGCTGGCAGCGCGTGACGCACGGGAATTCGTCAGTGGGATGGAACAGGACGCCTTCCTCACCAGCACGCTGCACCAGAACGCCGTCATTCGCTCCCTGGAGGTCATCGGAGAAGCCGCCGGCCGGATCAGCAGGGACAGTACGGAAAAATTGCCGGAGATACCCTGGCGAAAGGTCACCGGCATGCGGCATCGCCTCATCCACGACTACGTCGAGGTCGACCTGGAATTGGTATGGGAAGTTGTTCAGAACGAAATTCCAGCGCTGATCAAGACCCTGGACTCCGTTGTGCCACCGGAATCATGACTTCCGCAAGCGCACCTCTTTCCGTCATTCCCGCGCACGCGGGAATCCAGCGCCTTAAAAACCAGAATAGTTCTGGCCCCGGCCCGAACTCCGAACCGCAATTCGCCGCAAAGAACGCCGGGACATCTCCCTCCCCCGCTTGCGGGGGAGGGCCGGGGTGGGGGCAAAAGCGCGCCACTTTCCTTTCCTCTTCCGTATACAAGGAAGGGCCGGCGTGGGGGCAAAAAACACTATGACCACCACTCCCGAAACCCGCCTGCTCGACCTCTACGACCGCGTCGCCGAAGCCCCCGACGCCATCGAGCGTCTGCGCAAATTCGTGCTGGACCTCGCCGTCCGCGGGAAACTAGTGGAGCAGGATGAGGGGGATGAGCCAGCAGGGGAGTTGTTGAAGCGGATTTCTGAAAAGCGGAAACAGCTCGATTTAAAATGCAAGAAATCGCCTTTGGCCAGTGAAGATGAACCTTTCCAACTTCCCGAGAATTGGCGCTGGACGCGCGTCGGTGCAATCTGCGCAAAGACAGGTTCTGGCAGCACACCTCGCGGTGGAAAGAGCGTCTACAAGTCGTCGGGCATACCCTTCCTACGTTCTCAGAACGTCCACAACGATGGCCTGCGAATGGACGATGTCGCTTACATCGATCAGCATACCCATGAACGAATGATTGGCACTGGAGTACTGTCAGGCGACCTTCTACTGAATATCACTGGTGGCTCAATTGGCCGTTGCGCTCAAGTGCCAGAAGACTTCGGCGATGCCAATGTGAGTCAACATGTGGCGATTATTCGGCCGGCAATACGTGGGTTGGAACGGTATCTGCACAACCTAATCCTAGCCCCCTATTTTCAATCGCATATTCTCAGCAGTCAGACAGGAGCAGGTAGAGGCGGTTTGCCAAAATATCGAATGGATACGATTCCGGTGGCTCTCCCACCCCTACCCGAACAACACCGAATCGTCGCAAAACTCGACGAACTGATGGCCCTGCTGGACCGCCTGGAATCCACCCGGACTAAGCGAGAAACTACCCGCGACCGCCTCACCACCGCCAGCCTCACCCGACTGACCGCCCCCGACACTACGGAAGAGGACTTTCCCGGTCATGCTCGGTTTGCGCTTGAGAACCTGGAAGAGCTAATCAGCCGGCCTGAGCAGATCAAGGTGCTGCGACAGACAATTCTAAATCTGGCGGTTCGGGGGGAATTGGTGGAGCAGGACCCAGCGGATGAGCCGGCGGAGGAGTTGTTGAAGAAAATTGCACAAGATAAAGAACATCGCGCAGTCTCAGCCCGCGATCGGCGGGCAAGCCTGATCAAGCCTATAGTCAGTACCGATGCACCTTTCGATATCCCACTATCTTGGGTCTGGGCTGCCTTTGGTGACATTACCATTTCACGCGACGGAGAAAGAGTTCCAGTTTCAAAGGCCGAAAGAGAAAATCGAGCAAAGATATACGATTATTACGGCGCGTCCGGGGTCATTGACAAGATCGACGGCTACCTGTTCGATAGGCCACTCCTACTGATCGGTGAAGATGGCGCAAATCTCATCAACCGCTCGACGCCAATCGCCTTCATCGCGCGCGGCAAATACTGGGTCAACAACCACGCTCATGTGCTGGACGGGCTAGACGAAGAATACCTGCGCTTCTTGGCGCTTTTCATCAATGCTATAGACTTGAAGCCATTTGTTACGGGGACAGCGCAGCCGAAGATGAACCAAGCGAAAATGAACAGCATCCCCGTTGCGCTCCCACCCCTGCCCGAACAACACCGCATCCTGGCGACGGTCGATGCTTTGATGAGCCTGTGCAACCAGCTTGATAGCGCCCTTGACGGTGCCGACTCCAGCCGTGCCCGACTGCTCGAAGTGTTGTTGCATGACTCGTTAGCTCAAGAAGCGCGCAACCGAGCGGCTGCCTGATATGCCGATTCGTTACAGAATCCACCGCACCAACCTGAGCCCCGGTTCCTCAAAAGAAGACCTAGCACAGAGTGTATCAAAAACCGCAGACCGGTCAAAAGCAGCTCCGACCTCACCATCATCAGAGCGGAATGTTATTGTTCCATCGGGACCGGACAATCACCTGAGAATATCGGCCCAGCACCTAGAGCTTGACCATAATCACTCGGCATTTTGCAATTCACCAGTTCACAACCAGCACAATCGCGCGTATGAAAGACAAGGCATGAGGCAGGATCTAAACCGAGGGTCTCAAGAAATGACCTATTCACCTATCTGGCCCATCGCCTACGACGATGAGGCCGAGCGCCAATATCTCGTTCATGAAACCAAGGGCACAACCAAGTTCGATCAACTGGATTTGGACGAGACGATACGAATTCGGTTTGCCTGGAAATACTTCCAGAGAACGCCGGCAGGTAAGGTCGACTACTTCTCCACGATCGACGAGGCTAAGCGCCGCGTCAACGACGAATGGACGGAAGTCCAGGAGTATGTCGAATGAGACTCATATCCGCACGAGTCCGTGGAGCTGGTCGGCTCCTTGACACCATGATTAAGCTCGACCAGAAACTTGTTGCGATAGTCGGACCAAACGAGGCCGGCAAAACCACGCTCCTCAAGGCACTCGCGTACGTGGAGGCATCTGATGCCCTTCCGCCTGCTCAGCGATCGCGCGCTGCGGAGAGTGTTTCTGATGGTACGCAAGTGGTCAGTTTACGCTACCGCGTCGACTACGAAGACCGGAAGGAGCTAGAGAATCTTGATCTCCAAAAAATCCCTTCAGAATTCTATGTCAGCCGTCGAGCAGATGGGGTGGGCCCGATTTTCAAGGTCGAGCCCGCGCCACGTAAGTCCGAGGTGCCGCTGAAACAACTGGCTGTGAATCTGGTTGAAGCTTTGTCAACGATCGACTCTTTGAGTCCGTTGCCTGTCGAAGGCGGTGAGGACGGGGATTCGCCTGAGCCGCCTAATGGTGCGCCATTGCTCGATGATCTCCATGTGTTGCAGCAAGGCCTCGAAGCTTATCTCACCGCACCAATCAGTGAGCGAGATTCGATCGACGTGCTGCGCCGACGCGCCGATGAAAACCTTCAGGCTTTGAAAGCATTCGCTGATACCAGTCGCCTGCGTGAATTGCTTCCGGAGTTGGGAGCGTGGGTCGATCGCGAGGATCCCTCGGAGAAGGTTACCGATATTCTTTGGAATCGCACTCCCGATGTTGTAATGTTCGCACAGGCGGACCGCACACTGGCTTCCACCTACACCCTTGACGACAATCTTATCGCCGACGTCCCTCCAGCGCTAGCGAACCTGGCGCGGCTGGCCGATCTCGATCTGAAAACCCTTGTTCAGGCAATTAATACCGGGCAAGTGGCCCGTCGGGATACTATCAAGAACAAAGCGAACATCGCACTCGCTGACTACTACGATAAGGCATGGCAGCAGTCTGATCTCAAGGTAGTACTGAACTTCGAGAACAAAACCCTCCGTATCGGCCTGGTCGAAAACGGCGTGCATGCCTCAGTCTTCGACGAGCGCAGCGCTGGGCTTAGAATGTTCGTTGCCCTTACAGCCTTCCTAGCGGCGCGGAACAGCGGGCGCGCGACGATCCTACTGATCGACGAGGCCGAGACACACCTTCATATCAATGCCCAGGCGGACCTCGTGCAAATGTTCGCCAAGCAAGAGAAGGCTGACAAGATCATCTATACCACGCACTCGCCGGCCTGCCTGCCCGCCGACCTTGGTGTAGGCATACGAGCCGTCGTACCCGACGCCGATGAGACGAGTTACGTCGAGAACAGCTTCTGGCGGCAAGAAGGCGACGGCTTCAACTCTCTAATGTTCGCCATGGGAGCGTCGGCAGCTGCCTTCACGCCCGCACGCTTTGCGGTCATCGCAGAAGGCGCCACCGACATGATCTTGCTTCCCACGCTGATGCGCGCCGCAACCGCGCATGAATGCCTACCGTATCAGGTGACTCCAGGCCTTTCGGAGATGCCGAAGGACTCATACCCAGAACTCGATTTCCAAGCCGCAAAGGTTGCGTTTTTAGTAGACGGAGATCGTGGAGGTGACCGGCTCGCCAAAGCAATTGGCCGGGCTATTCCCGGCGATCGGATCGTCACGCTCGACGTGCCTGGTATCGAGAACACAATTGGGCCGGACCTGTATCGGGATACCTTCGTCACACTTCTTCGTGACCTAAACCCCAACGCGCCCATAGGCGACCCACCGGCACTGCCCAAGGCGACAGTCGCGTCGTGGTCGACTGCCTTAGAGACCTGGGGCGGCGAGCACGGCTGGCGTGTGCCGAGCAAGCAAGAAATCGCAAACTACCTCATTGAGCTCGACGAAGTGGCGCTGAGCCCGCACGGTGCTTCTGCGCTAAGAAAGGCACATGCTGAACTGCTCCGAGCATTAGGGATCGCGCCGTGACACTTCTGCAAGACCTTGTGGCCCGGATCGCCGAAGGTCTGCGGACTGCTGGACACCCATCAGCCCAGCCATGTCAATAGGCAAAGTGCGCCTGTGGACCGATATCAATACCAACGTAAGATGTCCGATTTTAAGCGAAGCGAGATGTCCCCTTTGCGTTGGTCCAGGAATTCCTGGGACAGTATACTGATCTCCAGACGAATTTCGCTCGGACCGCGAACGAGAATACCACCGAATTTTTAATCACACCCTACCCTTGCCATCTGACCAGTGCGCGCCCTGCTTTCAGCACTATGGATGCGCGTGACAAACAGGCGCTCGGAACCCCCTTTTTAAGCCCTAGATATAACGTGCTTTGCCCGACCTCGAAAGGACAAATCGCTCTGCTTCTGGGTACACCAGAGAATTAAATCGAGTTGATTCCTTGGAAACATCACCGATTCTAGTCGCTGCGGGTTTACCGTTTTTCGTCGGAAACATAAGTAGCGCAGCAGTTGGAGAAATTGGAACAACTACACTGGCGGCCTTGTCTCCTGGGCCGCCGGGCGGTGATTGTCAAGATAGATGTCGCCTTATCCATGTTCACGCGGCCTGATTTT
>JBBDSL010000062.1:0-37121 GCA_040904965.1 Wenzhouxiangellaceae bacterium | reverse complement strand
CTCTGAAGAGGGTTCCGGATCCGGGCAATGAGTGGGCTCGGGCGCCGATGGCGGGCATCGTGCATCTACGCACGCCGTGACCGACCAGGCCACGGCGGCACCCACGCCCACGGCGCTGAAACCCACTTCAGCAAACGGAAACCAAGCAATTGCCACAATCGAAACACCCCACCTCCGATAACCATCGAAGCCGGAATATTGTCATCGCCACTGAGCCAAAGAAGAACAGGGCGATCGTACAGAAAGATCCTGGATCAACGCCACGATCTAACAGCAAACCACCGGTCCGATCAACCCGCACCGCCAGTCTCTGCCGCCTGTAAGAAGCGCTTTTGCCTACTTTTCAGGCGCTTGTGAAAAGTAGGTCGCCTGCAAGCGCGCAGCGCGAGGCGAAACCGCTTTAAACGCCCGCACCCGGCGGGGCTACCTGCTGCATCCAGAACCCGAACCTCTTATGATGAGCCCTGTCCTCTCAGGCGAGTTCCGCGAAATGAAAAAGATTATTTTCTACCTGCTGGCCGTGTTGCTGGTCTTCATCGATACCGCTGTGGCGCAGGAAGATGGCTCCGAGCCCAGCCGCCTGTCGGCTGAAGTCCTTTGGCAGATCGACCGGCTGGGCGCACCCGTGGTCTCGCCGGGCGGGCGCTACGTGGTCGTTCCTGCGACATCCTGGGAGGTCGATTCCGACGAGTCCGAGACCCGGCTGTGGCTGCTCGGCAGCGTTGATGAACCGGGCCAGCGCGCGATCACGGCCGCCGGCGCGAGCGCGTCAAGCCCGGTGTTTTCGCCTGACGGTTCGACGCTGGCGTTTGTCAGCCAGCGCGACGAGGACGATGCCGGACAGGTCTACCTGCTGCCCATGGACGGGCCCGGCGAGGCGACGCGCCTGACTGATGTGCCGACCGGCGTTTCGGCGCTGAAGTGGGTCGGCGAGCATATTTACTTCATCTCCAGCGTCTGGCCCGACAAGAGCTTCGAAGAGATGGCCGAGGCTTTGAAGGCCGAGAAGGAAGACAAGGTCTCGGCGCACGTCTGGAACGAGATGCCGTATGCCTATTTCGATACCTGGCTGGACGAGGAGCGCGAGAACCACCTGTTCCGCATTCCGGCCGCCGGTGGCGAAATCGAGCCGCTGACCCAGCCTGCCGATTTGCAACTTTCGCCATCCGGGGCAGGCGCCGGCGATTACGATGTCTCGCCCGACGGGCAGCGCCTGGCGATTGTTTCCAACAGTGCCACCGACGGCATCTATCCGAACCCGGATGTCTATCTGGTCGAACCCGGCGGAGACGGCGCTCCCGTCAACCTGACTCAGGGCAACGCCGCGCCCGACAGCACGCCGATGTTCTCGCCGGACGGACGATTGCTGGCGTTTTCGCGCCAGCACATCCCGGGCTTCTACGGCGACCAGCGCAAACTAATGCTGCACGAGCTGGCCACCGGCCGCACCCGGTTGGTGCACGGCGATTGGGATCGCTCGGCCGACGGTCTGGTCTGGTCGCCGGATTCGGCCGGGCTGTTCGGCGCCATCGACGATGCCGGCACCCGCCGGGTCTTCTTCCTGCCCTTGAGTGGCGCCCAGCCGGTCGCGATTACCGATGCGACCAACTACGATGCGCTTTCGATTGCCCAAGACGGCACGCTCGTCGCGCGCAACCAGAGTTTCGTTTATCCGCCGCGCATCGTGCATCTGGATGTCGAGGGCGGCACGAACCGGCGGCTGGAAACGTTCAATGACGAGGCGCTGGCCGATATCGACATGGGCACCTACGAGTCGGTGACCTATACCGGCGCGGAGGGTGCCGAGATCCAGATGTGGGTGCACTATCCGCCGGGCTTCGATCCGGACCGCAAATACCCGCTGTTTTTGCTCATCCATGGCGGCCCGCACGGTGCGATTTCCGACATGTTTCATTTCCGATGGAATGCCCAGACATTCTCCTCGTGGGGTTACGTGACCGCCTGGCACAACTTCCACGGCTCTTCCGGCTTCGGCCAGGACTTCACCGATGCCATCAACCCGGACTGGATGACCAGGCCCTACGCGGACACGATTGCTGCGGCCGAATGGTTCATGGAGAAACCGTGGATCGACACCGAGCGCATGGTCGCCGGCGGCGGCAGCTACGGCGGCTATCTTTCGACCGTGCTGCTGGGCCGCGAGCATCCGTTCAACGCGCTGGTCATCCACGCCGCGGTCTACGACCTGTACGCCCAGGCATCGGGCGATTTCGCCGTCCACGACCAACGCTTCGGGCCGTACTGGGAAAATACTGGCTTGTACCGGGCGATCTCGCCGCACTACTTTGCCGACGAGTTCGATACGCCCAGCCTGATCATCCACGGCCAGAAGGATTTGCGCGTGCCGGTCGGTCAGGCCTTTGAGCTGTTCCGCACGCTCCAGACTCGCGGCGTGGAATCGCGCCTGGTCTATTACCCGGACGAGAACCATTGGGTGCTCAAGCCGAACAACTCTTTGCACTGGTACGGTGAAGTGCGCGACTGGGTCGAACGCTTTGCCGAGCCCGGACCCGCGGCGCGTGAAGCGGAGGCAGTCGAACCCGAACTCGAACCAGAGCAGGATCACAACGACCCATGAGTTCGCCAACACCGGAAAGCATCGAGCGGCTGGAACTGTTCAGCATCCCGGTCTGGCGCACGCGCCTGCCGGAGATGCAGTCGCACGAAGAAAGCCTGCGCAAGTGGATACACACGCGATGGCAGAAAGGCGAGTTTCGCCGCCATGCCTATGGCTACGGCTACCAGTCACCGCCGACGTTGTTCGACAAGACCATCATGGCGCGCCAGCCGGCGCTGGCCACACTCAAGCAGGCATTTGCCAGTCGCGCGCTGAAAGTACTCGAACAGCGCACCAACCACTACGTGCACCTGCCGCCAAAAGCCTGTGCGTTCATGGCATGGGTCCTGGTGCAGACCGGCGAGGACTGGGTCAACAATGCCTGGCACAATCACGCGCCCGCGCTGATCAGCGGCTGCTACTACCTGCAGATTCCAGAGACCGAGGGTGATCTGGAAGGCGCGCTGGCGTTCATGCGCCCGGGGCTTGCCGACGGTTTCGTGCGCCAGATCCAGTGCGTTGCCCCGCGCCAGGGAGACTTCATCATGTTCCCGTCAGCACTCACCCACAGGCCGCAGCCGACCCCCACGGCAAAGGGTTTGCGCATCTCGATCAATATGGATGTCTACGTGCACTGGGAGCACTGGGACGAAGAAGGCCGGACCACCGATCAGAAGGCTTACCGCGAACGTGTGCTGGCCTCGCTCGACCCCGACGCCGAACCGCCGCCCAACGTCGGCTGAGCCGGGAATTTGCACCCGATGGGGTTGCATTAGTAGTAGCAGCCGAACCGCTCGCGATAGTCGGCGAATCGCTGCGCCTGTTCATCGGCGTCCAGACCGAATTCATCCAGCGAGTAGCGATGCGCGCCGTGCTTGTCCTTCGGATTGGCGGCCAGGAAATCCCGCATGGCCTGTTCGGCCTCATTGCCGAGCTCGCGTCCGAAGCGCGCGTAAATCTTCCTGACGGTGTCGATTGGCTCGCGCACGATGGCGCGATAATCGATATCGATGAACCGGTCGGCCGGCAGCCGGCCGGCGTCGCGCATTTCGAGTGACTGCAGCAGGCCGTCGCCCCAGCGCCGGGCCATTTCGCGGCCGATCCCGCGCGGGTCGGCGGTCTCACTGAAAGCCGCGTGCAACATGGTGCTCAGGCTGGCCAGCGAAGCCATGACTTCGAGCGGATTGCGGTGGGTCTGGATGATCCCCGCGTCGGGATACACTGCCAGCAGTTCGGCCAGCCCGAACAGGTGAGCCGGCGCCTTCAGCACCCAGTGTGCGCCGGGGCGCTGCCATTGCAGATATTGCAGGAAGCGATGATGATAACGATACACCGGCCGCTTGTCGCGCTGCTCCAGCCAGCGCTGGTAGTCGGGCACGTTGTGGGTGCTCTGAAACTCGTAACTCTGTAGCGTATGGCTGTCGATGGCGATGCATTCCTGCGGCAGTCGCGGGGCCAACGGGTGCATGACCTTGAGATTGGGTGCCAGTCGCTCCATCCAGGCCAGTTCGCGGGCGGCGCGCGCGATGCGCCGGTGCTCGGGGCCCTCGGCCGGGGCCGGATGCATGACTTCCCAGGTCTCGGGCACGCGGTTTCGCCGGTCCTGGGCCAGCAACATGTGCAGCAGTGTGGTGCCGGTGCGCGGCAGCCCGACGATGAACAGCGGCGCGGATACCAGCCCCGTACCGATTTCCGGATACTTCGCGCGGTCGCGCTCCAGCCACAGCCGGTTGGCCAGCAGATCGACAAGATGACTGCGCGCCGCCACGCGGCCCAGAGGCGTGAGGCGGGCGTGCTGCCGGTAGTCGGCGACGAGCCGCTCCAGGCCGGTTCGCCAGCCGTCGTCGGGACCGAAATCGTCGCAACCGGTGCGCTCGATCGCAGCATTCACGATCCGGTCGGGATCCAGCGAGGCGAATCGAATGCCCGTGCCGCGGGCAAGTCCGGCACCGGCGTTGAGGGCGCGCACCCACCATGGCGGTTTCGGTCGCGCCTGCATTACTTCACCGTGTCCGGGTCGCGCAGGTCGCTGAGCGCCGCGCGCCCGGTTTCGATCTGCCAGGCCAGCAGCCCGGGCAGGCCGAGGATCAATTCGCGCAGGCGCTTGGCCAGCGCGAGCAGCAACGCGGCATCGGCCGGCAGTCCCAGCAAGGCGCCGAACACGATGAAGCCGCCTTCCTGAACGCCGATCGCACCGGGGATGGCGAACGCAGCAGTGCGAAGCGCACGCCCCAGACTCTCCAGCAGCGCCGCCTCGACCCAGCCGATGGGATAGCCCAGCACCTGCATCGCCACCCAGACCTCGCCAATGCCGACAAACCAGGCCAGCAGGTGCATGGCGGTGGCGCCGTACAGTGCGGCGCGGTGACGGTAGAGATTCGAAATCATCCGGTCCAGTGCCTCCGCGCCGCCGGCCAGCGCGGAGAAGTCGGCACGCTGCCGGATGCGTCCCAGCATCGCGGTCAGTAGCGAAAACAGCCCGCGGCGCTGCAACAGGTAAAAACCGAACAGCATCAGACTCATCACGACCGCGCCGACAAGCACAGTCCCGGCGGTGTCTCCCGGACCAAGCACGGTCACCAGCAACACCAGGCCCAACATTGTGAACACGATCTGGCTGGTCACCGTCAACGTCACATCGATAACCACTGCCGCGCCGGCCAGGTCGGTGGCCATGCCGCGCCGGGTCAATGCATTGATCTTGACCAGGTTGCCGCCAATCTGCATGACCGGCAGCAGGTTGTTAACCGACTCCTGTAGCCAGCGCAGGTGCACCGAAGTGGCGGCCCCCAGTCGCCTGTGCGGCGCTGTCAGCAATTTCAGCGCCAGGCCGTCGCAGCTCATGGTCAGCAGATGCCAGGCGGGCACCAGCAACAGCGCCCAGCCGCCCTTGGCCAGTCCGGTCCCAAGCTCGGCGGCGCCTTGATGCCAGATCAGGCCGACAAAAAGCGCAACGCCCAGCAACCCGAGAATTCGTGCGGTCAGATGGATTCTGGTCATTCGGGTACCACGATTCGCATGGCTCACTGTCGGGAAGGTTCGCCGCCACGGTTTCTGAACCACGTGATGGCCGCCTGCAGGGCCTCCCGGGCGGGGCGGGCGCGGTAGCCCAGTTCCCGCTCGGCGCGGGCCGAGGTGAAGAACATGTGCTTGCGGGCCAGCTTCACGCCGGTCACGGACAGGCGCGGGGGGTTGCCGCTGAGCCTGGCCCAGGCTTCGGCAATGTAGGCAATCGGCAATACCACACCGTTGGGCAGGCGGATCCGAGGTGGCTTGTGGCCGTTGATCTCGGCGATCAGGCGCAGGATTTCGCGCAGGTAGAGGTTTTCCCCGCCGAGGATGTAGCGCCGTCCGATGCGTCCGTGTTCCATCGCCAGCAGGTGGCCCCTGGCAACATCGTCGACATGCACGATGTTCAGCCCGGTATCGACGAAAGCGGGCATGTGCCCGCTAATCGCATCCAGCACCATCTGCCCGGTCGGGGTGGGTTTCAGGTCGCGCGGGCCGATCGGGGTCGATGGGTTGACGATGACCGCCGGCAGGCCGTCGCGCTCGACCATTTCCCGCACCTTCTGCTCGGCCAGAAACTTGCTCTGCTTGTAGGGCCCGATCATCTGGTCCAGGCTTGATGGCGTGTCCTCGTCGGCCGGCGAGCCGTCGGCGTGCAGGCCCAGCGTTGCGACACTGCTGGTATACACGATGCGATCCACGCCGGCCTCGGCCGCGGCGCGCATCAGGGCCACGGTGCCGTCGACATTTGCCCGGTGCATGGCTTTGGGATCGGGGACCCACAGTCTGTAGTCCGCCGCCGCGTGATACACCCGGGAACAGCCGCGAACCGCGTTGGCCAGGGAGGCGGGATCGGCCAGATCGCCCGATACCCGCTCCAGTTCGAGGTCTTCCAGATTGTCGGGATCGCTGGACGGCCGTGCCAATGCGCGCACGGACTCGCCACGTTCCAGC
This sequence comes from Wenzhouxiangellaceae bacterium, assembly GCA_040904965.1. Classification (GTDB taxonomy): domain Bacteria; phylum Pseudomonadota; class Gammaproteobacteria; order Xanthomonadales; family Wenzhouxiangellaceae. Next base: position 30,580 of record JBBDSL010000062.1, on the reverse strand, counting down.
AGCCGGCGAATCAGCGCCGTGCCGACAAAACCCGTACCGCCGGTGACCAGCGTGGTCATCGGGTTTCGGCCCGGCCCGGGTCAGGAACTGGCAGGCGTCGGAGATTCATGCGGCTAAATGTTTTCCGGCGGGATTGCAGCCGGAAAGTCTAGCACCCGAGCGCATCAGTCGCCCCGGCCAAGCAGGGCCGGCAGGAAAACAAGCGTCGCGATGACCATCAGGCCCAGTCCCAGCGCGAGAATAACCCCCAGGCTGGCGGTGCCGCTGTGCGGCGAGAATGCCAGGTTGCCGAACCCGCCGGCAGTGATCATTGCACCGACGACGATCGCACGCGCGGTCGCGGTTCGCAGCACGTTGCCGTCTGGCAGCAAGCCGGCGCGGTGGCGTGCGACCAGGTGGATACCGTTGTCCACCGCCACGCCGAGCAGCAGCGGCAGCGCAACCACATTCGCAAAGTTGAAGTCGATGCCCAGCCACGTCATTGCCGCCACGGTCAGCAGCCCGCCGACGGCCAGCGGGGCCATGACCTTGGCCACCGCCAGCGGTTGCCGCAACGTGATCAGCAACACCAGCGCGATGCCGATGACCGCCCACACCAGCGCCTGGCGGAATGCGCCGGTTATCGCCTGGCCGGCGGCCATCTGAATCACTGGTCCGCCGGTGGCCCGGTTTCCGGCCACCGAGAGAACCTCCCCGGTGAATTCGGCCTGACGGGCGAAATCCAGCACGTTGACCGCCGGATAGACCTGCAGCAATTGTGTCCCGCCACGACCCCGCCATTGGTCGACCAGCCAGGCTGGAAAATCATCGATCGTAACCGGGTCGGTGACCTGCAGGCCGCGGCTCAGCCGACCCAGCGTGGGTTGCATGCCGGCGGTCAACGCCTGATTGACGCGCGTGGCAAGCGCTTCGTCTTTGTCGTCGGTCAGTTGCGCGCGCAAGCGCTCCAGGCTTTGGGCAAGATCGGCCGCGACCGCGCCCCCGGCGTGGCGGTCCAGCGCGGCGGCCAGTGCGGCGGCACGTTCGGCCAGCGCGCCGGCGGCGACCGGCTCCACCTGCCAGTCGGCAGCGACGATGTCGGGGCCCAGTACCCAGCGAAGCGTGTCGATGATGAGCAGTTTGTCGTCCTGGTTGTCGGGCACCAGGTTTTGCAGCGAGACGGCACGGGCAACCGTCGGCAGCGCATCAAGCCGGCGCCGCATGGGTTCGCTGGCGGTACCCGGGTCCAGCAACACCTGGATGTTGCGGTAGCCGGCCTCGCCCTCGGCGAGCAAGCTGCGAATGGCAATCACCGACTCCGAGCCCGGATCGCGCACGTTGAGCGGGTCGCTGTCGAAACGAAGATCGGGAAGCGCCGGCAGCGCTGCGATGAGCAGCAGTGCGCCCACGATCAGCACCGCCGCGCGGAAGCGCAGCGGCCATTCCAGCCCGCGTCGCCAGCCCTGCTCGTGGATCGGCGGCGAATCGGTCACGCGCGGCTTGAACATGGCCAGCATTGCCGGCAGTGCGGTGTAGCTCAATGCCAGCGTGATCATCATCGCGGCCCCGGCGATCAGGCCGAGTTCGGCGACGCCCGAAAATGCCGTCGGCACGAAGGCGAAGAAACCCAGTGCGGTCGTTATCGCGCTGAGCGCAAGCGGATAGAGCAGAAAGCGTCCCGCGATGATTGTCGCGCGCGTGGCCGCCACCGCGCCCGGCGGCTCCAACAGCACGATTTCGCGAAAACGCAGCAGATAGTGCACCGCGTAGTTCACGCCCAGGCCGATGTAGAGCACGACGAAACTGACCGAGATCAGGTTGACCCGCCCGATTGCTATGGCCGCGAACCCGGCGGTGATGATCAGGCCCAGTGCCAGGTTGGCCAGTGCGATCAGGCTCAGGGGTATCGAACGCAACCCGGCGAGCATGACTGCGCTGACCATGATCAGCGCCAGCATGCCGGTCAGTCCGGCACCCTCGATGACGCTTTTCATCTCCTCGTAGCGAAGGGCCGTGCTGCCGGTGAAAACAAGCCGCACCGGTCCCCGGTCCAGGCCCAGCTCACGCCGCAGGTCCTTCATCTCGGCCATCACCGAGCGCGCCGCGAGCACCCGCCCATGATCGAGCACCGGATCGATCAGGAGCACCTCGCGTGCCGGTGAGCTGCGCGAGTCTTCTCCGCTCAACAGACGTTGCCAGGAAAGCATGGCCGGCGCGCCGGCCATGCTCGCATCGATGGTTTCGCCGACTTGGCGAAAAACGCTGTCGGAATCGAAACCGCCCGCCTCGGACCCGCCGCGCTCGGCGATCTGTTCGAGCAGCTCGAACAGTGCGGCGGCATTGGTTTGCCGGGCCAGCCGGCCGATCAGCGGCTGTGCAGCCGTCAGACGGCTATCGAGCGCTTCGAGTTGCTCAAGCGGAAGAAACAAAAGCCCGTTGCGGGCGAAAAACAGGCTTGCACTCGGCCAGTTGACCGAGCGGACCACATCGGGCCGTTCGGTCAGCGCACGCTCGACGCGCCGCGCGGCCAGTGCGGCCTGTTCGGGGGTGGGCGCTTCGATGATCGCCAGCAGCGTGTTGTCGAGGTTGGGAAACTCCTCGCGCATGCGCTCGTCGGTCTGGCGAAACGGCAATTCCTCGTCGAGCATCGCGATCGGGTCGCTGTCGACGCCGAGCAGGCTGACCGCAGCCGCCCCGGCCAGTACCGCGACCGCTACAGTCGCGACCAGCACCCGGGCCGGGTGCCGCGCGACCTGAACCAGCCAGTGCTCCATGAACATTGAACCCGACTTATTCACCACCCTTCCTACTGCGGTGCCGCCAAGCCCCGCGGCTGCGGCGTTTTACTCGGTCGCGCATCCTCACCCCGCCGTTATCTACAATCGGAGCGAGTACGCCTCCGGTCCGCTCGGTCGCAAACCGCCCCAGCCACGGGACCCCGGATCGAGTCCGGGGCAGGCTCTGACGACCCCTCGCGACGGAAGGGTGGTGAATAAGGCGGGTTGAAGGCTTGCCGTGTTCAGTCACTGCGTTGGGATTCGACCGCGTCCTGGATATGTTCGATTACCGCGTCGAAGCCATCGCTGTCGAGAAGGCGCCGGTACTGGCTGCGCTTGACCGCCAGGTCGCTGACGCCGTCGGTAATGATGGTGACGATCTTCCAGCCCGAATCCGTCCGGGTCATCAGGTAGTCGAAAGCGATCTTCCGTCCGCTTCCGGTGGTCAGCCGGCGCTTGACCACGACCCGGTCCTCGGCCTGTTCGACCACTTCCGCCGGGTCGAAGCGTTCGCCGCCGAATTCCTTGAACTGGCCGGCATAAGTCGCTGCGCTGAGGTCGAGAAAAGCCTGCGCGAACCGCTCGCGCTGTCCGGGTTCGAAAGATGCCCAATCACGGCCGAACAGAAAGCGGCCCATGCGTTCGACCGCCATGATCTCTCCGAGCAGCGGGCGCAAGGTCTCGAAGCGCTCGTCGAAACTCATCGAATCGCCCGCCTTCATGTTTTCGATCAGCGTGGTCTCCAGACGAGCCACCACCTCGTCGGCGGCGGCTTGGTCCGCAGCGGCGCGGGGAGCACCGGCGACGGCAATGATCACTACCCAGACAAGAATCAGCGATTGCAGCAGTGGCTTCATGAAGTTCTCTTTTGCTCGGTTCGACCCATGTAGACCGCGCATTACCCGAATCGATCACGCAGCCTGCAGCGAACTTTCCGGTTCGCTCCTGCCATGTTCGTGTTCAAGCCGTTGTCCGAGCAGAATATCGGCCGCTTTCTCGGCAATCATCACGGTCGGGGCGTTGGTGTTGCCGCCGATCAGCGTGGGCATAATCGACGCGTCGATCACGCGCAGGCCGTCGATGCCGCGCACGCGCAATTCGGGATCCACCACCGCCTCGTCGTCGCTGCCCATCCGGCAGGTGCCGACCGGGTGATAGATCGATTCGGCCTTGCTGCGGATGAAGCCCAGTAACCCGTCACGGTCGGTGATTTCATTGCCGGGATGGATTTCGTGGGCGCGAAACGGCCGAAACGCCGGTTGCGCAAGGATTTCACGCGAACAGCGGATGCATTCAAGCATCATCTCCACATCGATGGCTTCAGAAAGGTAGTTGGCGTGGATGGCCGGAGCCTCGGACGGGTCGGACGAGCGCAGTTCGAGCCGGCCGCGGCTTTCGGGCCTGAGGTTGCATGCGTGCAGCGTGTAACCATCGCCCGGCAAGCGGTTGCGTCCGTGATCGTCGAGCAGCGCCGGCACGAAGTGCATCTGGATGTCGGGGCGGCTGCCGTCGCTCCGGCTGCTGGCCAGGAAGCCGCCGGCCTCGGCGATGTTGGAGGTGCCGATGCCTTCGCGGTAAAGGTAGTACTTAAGTCCCACCATCAGCTCGTTGAGGCGATCGTAGGTCACCGGCTGCGAGCAGCGGGTCAGGGTCATTACGTCCAGGTGGTCCTGCAGGTTTCGGCCGACTCCGTCCAACTCATGCGCAACACCGATGTCGGCGCGCTCCAGCGACGAAGCCGGACCGATGCCCGACAGCATCAGCAGTTGCGGCGAGTTGATTGCGCCGCCGCACAGCAGTACTTCGCGTTCGGCAAACGCCTGCCGGGTCATGCCCATGCGCCGGTATTCGATGCCCCGCGCCCGGCTGCCTTCGAGCAGGATGCGCAAGGTCAGCGCGCCGGTGCGTACGGTCAGGTTGGCCCGGCTGCGCACCGGGTGCAGGTAACCGGCGGCGCTGCTGCAGCGCCGGCCATCGCGCTGGGTGACCTGGTACAAGCCGAAGCCGCGCTGGATCGGGCCGTTGAAGTCGACGTTGCGGAAATACTCGGCCTGCTCGGCGGCCTGGATGAATACCCGGCTGAGATCGTTGACATGCTGCAGGTCGGCAACGCTCAGCGGTCCATCGGTGCCGTGCATCTCGGATTCACCGCGCGCCTGGTCCTCTGCGCGACGGAAATACGGCAGCACGTCATCGAACCCCCAGCCCGGATTGCCAAGGTCGCGCCAGTCGTCGTAATCGGTGGCATGGCCGCGCACGTAACACATCGCGTTGATCGAACTCGACCCGCCCAGCACCCGGCCGCGCGGCCAGTACAGCCTGCGGTTGTTGAGGTTGGGTTCGGGCTCGGTCTCGTAGTTCCAGTTCAGCGACTTGAACCGGATCAACTGGGCCAGTCCGGCCGGCATGTGGATGAACGGGTTCCAGTCGCGCGGACCGGCCTCCAGCAGCAACACCCGGCAGTTGGGGTCGGCGCTGAGCCGGTTGGCCAGCACGCAGCCGGCGGAACCGGCGCCGACGATGACGTAATCGAAACTTTCCGGCATTTAGAACTCCTGGACTCGGGGAAGAGTCTGTCTAGTCGTCCGGCAGCGCGCTGCCAAAACGAATGCAATCGTGCACGGAAATCGGCGTTCGCGACAGCTTGCGCGAATTTCGTGCGTTCAGTTTCTACCCCGAACTAGTGGTCCTTCAACCTGATAATTGCGGGTTCAGCGTTCCTGTGGTGTTGCGCTGCAAGGCGCCGCGCGCAGGCAATGGCCTTCGCCCTTGGCAAGCTCGGGAACGCCGCAGCGCAGCGCCACAGGAGCGCCCGAAGGGTTGGCCTGTCAGCGTCCATGGCGGCGTTCCGGCCCTTGTAAAGGGGGATGGCCATTCACTGCGGGCCGCGCCTTGCCCTGAACGCTGACAGACCAACTGAATCCGTAATTATCAGGTTGAAGGGCCACTAACAAACAATACCGCAAACGGCGTTGCGAAATCATGAATCGTATATAAATTCACGGCACTTTCGGGACAATTCATTGTCAATCTGGTGCGCGTCGGGACCGGTCGCGCAATTTTTGTGCTGAATATCGCATATTCATGATATTCGACAGCGGATTCACCCGGGTCCGGTCATAATCGGCCGGTTTCCCATTCAATCGAGACGAAATCGTGCCCCTAACTCGCCTTGGACTCAGCAATCCTGTAGCTGTCGCCGTGGGCTGCATCCTGCTGGTGATCTTCGGGCTGCTCAGCCTGTCGCGCCTTCCTGTACAAATGACGCCCAACATCGACCGGCCGACCATTTCGATTTCCACCAGCTGGCGCGCCGCCGCGCCCAGCGAGGTGGAATCCGAAATCGTCGAGCCGCAGGAAGCCCAGCTGCGCGACGTGCCGGGACTCGAGCGCATGAATTCCAGCGCCAGCCAGGGGCGCGGTTCGGTGACCCTGGAGTTCGATGTCGGCGCCGACCTCAATCGCGCCCTGATCGAGGTCATCAACCGGCTCAACCAGGTGCCGAGCTATCCGGCCGACGTCAACGAGCCCACCGTGCGCGTCGGTACTGATCAGTTCGGCGACACCATGGCGTGGTTTGCGATCATGCCCAAGGAAGGCAACAACCGCTCCATCATTGAGTATCAGGATTTCGTCGAGGAAACGCTTCGCGAACGGATCGAGCGCATTCCGGGAGTGGCCTCGGCCAATCCCAGGGGCGGCCGGCCGTTCGAAGTGCGGATTTCCTTTGACCCGTTCCGGGCCGCATCGATCGGTGTCGACCTGACCCGCATCGGCCAGCAGCTTGGGCAGAACACCGACGTGTCGGCCGGCTTCGAGGAAGTCGGCAAGCGCCAGTACACGGTGCGTTTCGCCGGCCAGTACGAGATTGCCGACCTGGGCAACCTGGTGCTGGACTGGCGCGAAGGCCAGCCGGTTTTCCTCGGCGATGTCGCCACGATCGAGCGCGTGATGCGCGACTCCAGCGGCGGTATGACTTACAACACCACCCGCTCGATCATGATGAACGTCGTGGCCGAACCGGGCGTGAACATCCTCAATGTGATGGACGATCTCAAGGCCACGGTCGCCGCACTTCAGGTGAGCCACCTCGATCCCGAGGGCCTGGAAATGCTGCAGACTTCCGACGACACCATCTACATCAAGCAGTCGGTCAGCATGGTGGTGACCAACCTGCTGATCGGCATGATGCTGGCCGTGGGCGTGCTGTGGTGGTTCTTCCGTCGCTTGCGTGCCACCTTGATGGTGGCGCTGGCCATTCCGCTGTGCCTGTGCTTTTCATTCATCGTGCTCGACGGCGTCGGGCGCTCGCTGAACGTGATTTCCCTGGCCGGGCTGGCGTTTGCCACCGGCATGGTGCTGGATGCGGCGATTGTTGTTCTGGAAAACATCGTGCGCCAGCGCGAACAGGGCCGCAGTCCGCTGGAATCGGCCGACCGCGGCACCAGCCAGGTCTGGGGCGCGCTGGTGGCCTCTACCGCAACCACGGTCGCGATCTTCCTGCCGGTATTGTTCCTCAAGGACGAAGCCGGTCAGTTGTTTGCCGACCTGGCGGTGGTCATTGCCGCCGCCATCGTGTGTTCGCTGCTGGTTGCCACGGTGGTGCTGCCGGCGGCCAGCTTCCGGCTGCTGGGCGATCGTTCGATGGAAGACCGGCACGCCAACTGGTGGCGCAACGCGGCCGATTTCATCATGACGCTGACCGCCACGCCCAAGCGCAGATTCGGCTGGATTGCCGGCCTGATTGTGGTGCCGCTGGCGATCGGCTATTTTCTGCTGCCGCCGGCCGACTACCTGCCCGAGGGCAAGCGCAACTTCGTCTCGGCCTTCGTCCAGACGCCCCCGGGAATGGGCCCGGAGACGGCCCAGACCGAACTGGTCGACGTGATCAACCAGCGTTTCGAACCTTATATTTCCGGTGAAAAGGAACCGCAGATCAAGAACCTGTTCCTGGGCTTTTTCGGCACCGGCGCATTTCTCGGCATCCGCGCCGAGGACCCAGAGCGCGCCGAAGAGATGATCGGCATCATCAACGACGAGATTCTGGCCGGCTTTCCCGACACCTTCGGCCGTGCGACCCGGCGCGCGATATTCGGCGGCCGCGGCGGCCGACGGATCGATGTCGATTTGCAGGCCGGCGAGTTCGAGCAGTTGCTGGAAGCCGGCCAGGTCGGCTTTGCGCGGATATCGGAGGTGATGCCGGAGGCCAACATCCGCCCCGAGCCTGGCCTGGAAATGGCCGAGCCGGAGTTGCGGCTGATCCCCGACGACCGGCGCATTGCCGAACTCGGCTGGACCCGCAGCCAGATTGCCACCATGATCCGCGCCCTGGGCAGCGGTGCCTTCCTGGGCGAATACTTCGACGGCGAGCGGCGACTGGACGTGATCCTGAGAGGCGAGCGCTGGAGCACGCCGGAAGAACTGCTGGCCACGCCGCTGTCCTCGCCCACCGGCGAAATCGTCACGCTGGGCGAACTGGTGCGGCTGGAGCGCACCGCCGGGCCCAACGAGATCCGGCGCGTGGACCGCAGCCGCACCTTGACGTTGCAGGTGACGCCACCGTCGGGCATGCCGATGGAAACCGCGCTGAACATTCTGCGCGAGCAGGTCGAGCCGGATATCCGCGCCGCCATGCCGCCGGGCGGCGTGATCGCCTACCGCGGCACGGCCGAAGCCCTGGGCGAGACGCTGCGCAACTTGTCGGGCAGCTTCCTGCTGGCCATCGTCATCCTGTACCTGCTGATTTCGGCCCTGTTCCGCTCGTTCAAGGATTCGCTGCTGGTGATCATGACGCTGCCGATGGCGACAATCGGCGGCGTACTCGGGCTGCGCCTGGTCGACGCGCTGTTCGGCCAGCCCATGGACATGCTGACGATGATCGGGTTCGTCATCCTGCTCGGGCTGGTGGTCAACAACGCCATTTTGCTGGTGTATCGAGCCAGAGACGCCGAGCGCGACGGCATCGACCGCAAGGAAGCGGTGCACCAGGCGGTCAGCCTGCGTCTGAGACCGATTCTCATGAGCACATTCACCAGCCTGTTCGGCATGCTGCCGCTGTTGTTGCTGCCTGGGGCCGGCACCGAGCTGTATCGCGGCCTGGCCGCGGTCATCGTCGGCGGCATGGCGATCAGTACTTTATTCACATTGATTTTGCTGCCCAGCCTGCTGAGAATGAACGAGGAAAAGCAGAGCCCGCAGGTCGCCGGTGCACCGGCTGGAAGGGAACAATACGCATGAACAGAATTCTTGTCGCAACGCTGATCACGATCGTCGCATTCGCGCCGGGCCAATTGCAGGCGCAATTCGATGGTGCGCAGGCCGCGCCGGTGGAAATCGACGAAGCCCGCCTGATTGCCATGGCCCCGACCATGCAGGTGGCCGGCACCGTGCTGTCGCGCTCCGATGCGCTGCTTTCGACAGAAGTCGACGGGCGCCTGCTTGAAATCGCCGAAGCTGGCGAGCGCTTCGAGGAAGGCGACGTGCTGGCCCGGGTCGAGGACACCTCACTGAAGCTTCGCGTCGAGGAACTCGAAGCCGAGATCAACAGCGTCGAAGCCCGTCTGATGTTCCTGAATGCCGAACTGGAGCGCTACCAGCGCCTGGTCGAAAGCAACCTGGCCTCGCGCACCCAGATCGACGAGACCCGCTCCAACCGCGATGTCGCGCAAAGCGATCTGCAGGTCGCGCGCAGCCGCCTGGCGCAGGTGGCCGACCAGATCGACCGGACCCGCATCCGGGCGCCGTTCGACGGCGTGGTCGCGCGGCGCCTGGTCCAGGCCGGCGAGCGCGTCTCGGTGGGCACCGAAATCATGCGCGTCTACAATCCGAACGATCTGGAAGTCGTCGCCCGCGCGCCGCTGTCGTACTACCGCTTCGTGCAACCCGGCGACGAACTGGCCGTGCGTTTCGACGATCAGGTCATCGCCGCGCCGCTGCGCACCGTGGTCAGCCAGGGCAGCGAGCAAAGCCACGTATTCGAACTGCGGCTCACCCTCGAAGAGCGCCTGCCGGTCGGCCAGACCGTGCGCGTGACCGTGCCCACCGCCGACGTACGCGAAGTGCTCGCGGTCCCGCGCGACGCACTGGTGCTCCGGGGCGACGGCGCATCCGTCTACGTGATCGATGCCGAGAACACCGCGCGCAGAATCAGCGTCGCCATCGGCATCGGCTCGGAGAACATGATCGAAGTCAAGGGCGCCATCCAGCCCGGCGACCGCGTCGTCACCCGCGGCAACGAGCGCCTCAGAGCCGGGCAGGAAGTGCAGGTTATCGGCCGGGCCAAAGTCGACCCGGCCTGAGGCCGGCTCCAGCCCTTCGCCGCCGCTTATCCCACAGCGCGCAGCCCTGTGAGCCCTGCGAGTCGTAGGTCGGCCCGGCGTGGCCGACGGTGTCGGCTGATTGCGTAGACAGTAAGGAATCGGTGTATTTCGTGCACCGTACTGTCGAATTCACAGGCAAAGAGGCTCCGATGAAATTCCTGTCCGCGTTTTTGTGCGCTATCGTTCTGTCCGCTCCATCGGCCATCGCGCAGTCCGAATCGGCGACCAGCCGCAGTTATCCCGACGGCCACGGCGGCCAGGTTCTGTTTCCGATGGGCGATGTGTCGTTCGCCGATGCGGTGGAATCCTACAGTGACGGTGATCCTTCGCCGGCCGAGCGTGCCGCCGATCCGCAAGCCGCGCTGGGGGTGCCCGATATCGCCGAGCACGACAACGCCGGGTACGTCACGCTGGGCTGCGCCGGCGAACTGGTGCTGATCTTCGAAGACAACGCGCTCGTCGACGTCGCCGGCCCGGACCTGTACGTGTTCGAGATCGGGCCCGATACCGAGCCCACGGCACTGGCCGTTTCCGCGGACGGCAACGACTGGACGCGGGTTGGGCGTATCGCCGGCGGCAAGGCCGAAATCGATCTTGCGCCTTACGTTGCCCCGGATGCCGAGTTCCGCTACGTCAAGCTGGTCGACCTCAAGAGCGCGTGCGGAAGCGGCGAGACCCCCGGTGCGGACATCGACGCCGTAGGCGCGATCGGCTCGGCGCAGCGCATCGCGCTGGACAGCGCGGTGCTCTTCGATACCGGCGAATTCACGCTCAAGCCTGAAGCATTCGCCGCCATCGACGAAGTGCTTGGCGCGATCGGCAATCGGGCCGAGACCTCGGTGGTCGTTGCCGGCCATACCGATGCCGTGGGTGCCGAGTCCGACAACGAAACGCTGTCGCGCAACCGCGCGCGCGCCGTGGCCGACTATCTCGTCGACGATGCCGGGTTCTCGCAAGACCGCGTGACGCTGAAAGCGTTTGGGGAGTCGCGGCCGGTGGCCGGCAACGACACGGCAGCGGGTCGCGCCAGGAACCGGCGCGTCGAGTTAACCGTCCGCACGCCGCGAACCGACGCGCCCGACGAAGCGCCGAGCGTCGAGATCCTCGGCGTCTGGGACGCGAAAGGCCACGGCATCCTCGAAATGCGCCTTGTCGGCGGCAAATTCGAAGGTGAATACACCTCCGACGGCGGCCGGCTCCTGGGCGAGTTCGTCAGCGATACGGTCTTCGAGGGCTGGTGGGTTGAAGATGGCTCTCGCCGTGCCTGCGATACCAAAAAGGCTGGCAGCGACCACTGGGGTCCGCTGCGGATCGAGTTTGAATCGCCCAGCCGCGACGCGTTCACCGCGCAATGGCGCTACTGCGGCGAGGACGAATGGCGCGGCACCTGGGAGCCGGCGGTGCGTTTGTTATAAAAGAGCAGAGTGGAGCTACGCTCCGGTTGGCAACGCGAGCACAGGCCGCGCCATGTAAATCACGACGGATGCATTTTCTCACTGGCTGTTATCGTAATCGGACGCTCTGACATAGGGGATTAGCGCACGCTCGGTATCCTGCGGATTGACCCTGCCCTGCTTATAGAGCTGTGGCCACACGCCGTTGCGCCATGCCCAGACAAAACCCACGTCAGAAGCGCCGTAGTGGCATCCAATACAGCTGGTGTCTTCAGGGATGTCGGAATTCTGGAAATAGGTCTCGAGGATCGGGTTCAGCGCACCAACCTGTGGTATGGGAAGCCCGGCCCAGCGCGGAAATGCATTGGTCTGTGCTGCATTGTTACGATTGATGATCGCTTGCAGCGCAGGTGGCATGTCGGAGCTTGTTGAGTTTGTCATACCGCGCATCTGAAAGAACGGGCGTGCATAAAAAACGCCAGGGTCTGTTGGCCAGTTGGTGATATCCAATTGATAGTATTGCCACACAGTCCCCTCCAGCAGTTCCTGGAATTGACCATTCATGGCCTGCGTGGAATAACTTACGCCATTGTCCTGCGGCAGCGCCACCGGGGTGTTCGGTATTTTCCAGATCCGGCTGACTTCAACAGGCTGACGGTCATCCATCGCCGGAAATTCATTTCCAGGCTGATAGCTATACCCGTCGGGATGGAACACTGTGCCATCGCTGTTGAAAGATGCGCGGCGGTTATCCGGCAGGTTTTTCTGCCCGATCGGCGGCAGATTATCGACATGGCTGAAAGTAGACCAAAGCCCCTGGGGGAATTGCGTTGTACGCACCACAACATGCAATCCGACCAGACCCACAATGACCTCTTGCGGCGGGGCATCCGGGTTGGACGGGTCTAAAACCTTTGCCCGGGTTGTGTAGTACCTCGATAGATCGTCTTTCTGTTCCCATGGCTGGGCAGGATCCGTGACCATGATCCGCCAGGCTGTCTTGGTCGTGATGGAGTTGCCGTGAACACGTTGCGTTACCACCGTCTGCGTCTGCGGCTGAAGTTTCAGCGTCAACGGCGCACTCGGATCATCTCCGTGTGTTGTCATCCAGGCATCAGGTACGGCCAACGGCGGAATCGGCACGGGAGACGGCGATTTGGGCAAGTTGCCTTTCCAGTAGTAGCCATTATCACGAATGAATTCATAGAAAACCCTGTTAACACCAACCTCATAGCGCACGTAGCGGCGATTCTGATCAATCAGCGGTCCGGAAAACGCCTCGTCCAGCGTACCGGTTGCGCTAAAACCACTAAGGTCTTGCGGTAATTGATAGAAATCGGCGAACCAGTCTACGGGCGCCACCGGCATAGATAATGCCTGACCATCTTCGGGCTCGGTAAACAGATCGTCATCTGTACGCAGTGTCTCCAGCACAGCCACCCGGGCACCGGGCGTGAAGTTGTCGACGCTGTAGATCTCCTTAAAGTCGTCCGCGGTAAGGTTCATATCCGGTAAGCCCCGGACGTAACCCTGTCCACCCTGCTGCTGCGCCGGCCAGATAAGACCGACAAACGTTTGCCATCCGTTGAAGTCAAAGAATGGCCGGTCCTCAATATCCGTCATGACGTCACGGGAATGAGGGCGCACGTGAAGCGGCACTTCTGGTTTCAGGGTCGGAACCAACGTTGCATAGGGGGCCCCGACACGCCGGCTATGCGGTGCTTCGTTATCCGCATAGTTAACCGGCGGCGTTTTTGACTCCCCGATCGTGCCCTTGTAGTCCTCCGCCCAAAGCGGTGTACTCACAATCGCAGCAACCACAGCCGATATTCCAAATGGCGCGAGTATTCTTAACATGGCAAAACCCCTAACACGAAGATTAGGGGGTCACCCTACACACATTTCTCTGCTTTTTCTACTCACAGCGTTTCTGGGCTCCTGACCGAAAGTCCAGTTGGCGCGCGGTCGCGGGAGCGTTAGTCTTGGGCTATTGTCGATTTTGACCCGAGGATTCCAGCAATGTCTCTGAAAGGCAGAACCGCCGTAGTGACCGGCTCCAACTCCGGCATCGGGCTGGGGGTGGCCGGGGAACTGGCGAAGGCCGGCGCCGATGTGGTGCTGAATTCGTTTACCGATTCGTCGGAAGATCATGAACTGGCCGGGCGCATCGCTGCCGAGCACGGCGTCGGTGCTCGCTACATTGCTGCCGACATGGCCGACCCGGACGCCTGCCGGCGGCTGATCGAGCAGGCCGGGACGGTCGACATTCTGGTCAACAACGCCGGTATCCAGCATGTGGCGCCGGTTGATGAGTTCCCGCGCGAGAAGTGGGACGCGATCATCGCGATCATGCTGTCTTCGGCATTCCACACCTCGGCCGCGGCGCTGCCGGGTATGCGGGAAAGAGGCTGGGGCCGAATCGTAAACATCGCCTCGGCACATGGACTGACTGCGTCGCCTTACAAGGTCGCCTACGTGGCGGCCAAGCACGGCCTGGTGGGGTTGACCAAAACTGTCGCGCTTGAGACCGCCGAAGACCCCATCACCGCGAATGCCATTTGCCCGGGTTATGTGCTGACCCCGCTGGTCGAAAAGCAGATCCCTGCGACGATGGAAAAGTACGGCATGGATCGCGAGCAGGTCATCCGCGAGGTGATGCTGGCGCGCCAGCCATCGAAGCAATTCGTCACCGTCGAACAGATCGGCGGCACCGCCGTGTTCCTGTGTTCGGCGGCCGCCGACCAGATTACCGGCACGACGATTTCGCTGGACGGAGGGTGGACGGCGTTGTAGATCGAGGTCCCGGATAACGCCGCGCTGCGCGCGTCGTTTCCGGGACGACGAGGGGAGTACCGTAGCGAATCGGTCGGCGATGGGTTCGGGTTCAAAGCGATCGCGGTCGGATACCGCTCCCACAGGATGGAAGCAATCGGCCGGCGCCCCGGTCGGTTGCTACAATCCACTCGATATATCCCGAGGCATTCTTGATGGTCCGACACTGGTTTTACGGTATTTCCGCGGCGGTATTCGCGCTCATCGGCCTGATCTGGCTGGTCTGGCCGCCGGTGCTCTGGAGCCTGGTGGTGCTGGGGCCGTTGTTTGCGCTGGGGCTACGCGACTCGCTTCAGAACAAGCACACCGTGCTGAAGAACTTCCCGATCATTGGCCACGGCCGTTACATGGTCGAGGGCGTCCGGCCGGAGATTCAGCAGTACCTGATCGAATCCAATCTTGATGCGTTTCCGATCGAGCGCGAGTTTCGGTCGCTGGTCTACCAGCGGGCCAAGAACGAGCTCGAGACCCGGCCGTTCGGCACCCAGCGCGACGTCTACCGGGTCGGCTACGAGTGGGCCAGCCATTCGCTGGCGCCGGTCGAGGAACTGGACGAGGAGCCGCGGGTGCATTTCGGCGGTGATGACTGCTCGAAGCCGTATTCGGCGTCGCATCTCAATGTTTCTGCAATGAGCTTCGGCTCGATTTCCAGCAACGCCATCCTGGCGCTCAACGGCGGGGCGAAGAAGGGTGGTTTCGCCCATAACACCGGTGAAGGCGGGGTCTCGAAATACCATCTCGAACCCGGCGGCGACCTGATCTGGCAGATCGGCACCGGTTATTTCGGCTGCCGGGCGAAGGACGGCGGCTTCGACCCGGAGCGTTATCGCGAGATGGCCTGCCACGACTCGATCCGGATGATCGAATTGAAGCTGTCCCAGGGTGCCAAGCCGGGTCACGGGGGTATCCTGCCGGCGGCCAAGGTCACGCCCGAGATCGCCAGAGCCAGGGCCCTGCCGGAATACGAGGCGGCCCTGTCGCCGCCGTGGCATTCCGAGTTCAGCACGCCGGTGGAGATGATCGAGTTCGTTGCCCGTCTTCGTGAGCTGTGCGGCGGCAAGCCGGTGGGCATCAAGCTTTGCGTCGGGCGGCGTACCGATTTCCTGGCCATGTGCAAGGCCATGATCGAGGTCGGTACCGCGCCGGACTTCATTACCGTGGACGGCGGAGAGGGCGGCACCGGCGCCGCGCCGCTGGAATTTTCCAACTCTCTGGGCATGCCCGGCCGCGACGGCCTGGTGTTTGTCCACAATGCGCTGGTGGGTGCCGGCCTGCGCGAGAAGGTCCGGGTGATTTACTCGGGCAAGGTGTTGTCGTCGTTTCACATGATCCGCGCCTTCGCGCTGGGGGCCGACACCTGCAACTCGGCGCGCGCCATGATGTTCGCGCTGGGCTGCATCCAGGCGCTCAGATGCAACAACAATACCTGCCCTACCGGCATCACGACGCAGAATCCCGCGTTGGTCAAGGGCCTGCACGTACCTAGCAAGACCGAGCGGGTGTACCAATTTCACCGTGCGACCATCAACGCATTGCTGGAAATGCTGGCCGCCATGGGGCTGGAGGCGCCGGCCGACGTACGGCCGGACCATGTGTTCAGGCGCGTCGACGACCTGCACATTCGCAGCTTCGACGAGATCTACGAGTTCCTGGAAGCCGAAGTGCTGGTGTCGAAAGAAGCCGAATGTTCGCTGAGCCGGGAATGGAACAGGGCGCACGCCAGGCACTGGAGCTTCCAGCCCGAGCGCGGCGAAGAAATGCCGGTGGACTGACCGCCGGAACCCGTTACCGGCCGATGAGCGCGTGTCGGCCCGAATCGTTCTTCGTCGCCGTACCTGCACGATACGTGTTGCGAAAGTCTTCACCTTGATGGAGGCATCATCGAACCATGACGCTCATTTCATCGCTGGCAGCTTGTCTTTCGATCATGGCCTCGCTTTGGGCTTGGCAGCGAAAATCCGGCCGTGCCGACTGGGTGGACTTTGCCTGGGTTGTGCTGATCGGTGTGCTGGCGGTGTTCTATGCGCTGGGCGGCGAGGGCAGCGTGGAGAAGCGCATCCTGGTGGTGCTGATCACTGGCACCTGGTCGTTCCGGCTGGCGTTCCATCTATGGCAGCGACTCAGCGGCCACGACGATGAAGACGGCCGTTACCAGGCGATGCGCGAGACCTGGGGCGAGCGCGCCGATTTCTGGCTGTTCTGGTTCTTCATGGTCCAGGCGCTGGTGGCCTGGCTGTTCGCGCTGCCAGCCTGGGTGGTGGCCAACGATCCGAATGCGACGCTGGATGCATGGGTGATCGCCGGGGTCGGCTTCTGGCTGGTGTCGCTGGTCGGCGAATCCATCGCCGACCGGCAGCTTGCGGCCTTCAAGGCTGATCCGGGAAACAAAGGAAAGGTTTGCAACGTCGGCCTGTGGCGCTATTCTCGCCATCCGAACTACTTTTTCGAATGGCTGCACTGGTTTGCCTACCCGCTGATCGCGGTCGGCGCGCCGAACTGGTGGCTCGCGTGGCTGGGCCCGGTCGTGATGCTGCTGTTTCTGTATCGCGTCAGCGGCATTCCGTATACCGAAAAACAGTCGTTGAAGTCGCGCGGCGAGGCCTACCGTGAATACCAGCGCACGACCTCGGCCTTCGTCCCGCTGCCGCCGCGCAACCACGACTGACGATTTGACTCATCGCGCCCGGTTTATCGGCCGTTCGGCAACGCCGAACCTTGCGGCAGGTAGCGCAGCGAAAAGACAAGTTCGCGGTGGCAGCCCGGGGCATTGGGCGCGTCCAGGGTGCCGGCCCGGGCCTGAAAAGGTTCTTCATCGACGCTGGTGCGGACAAACGCCTCGCGGATGATGCCGATATTGCACGCCAGTGCATCCAGATAAAGCGCGCGTTCGGTGCCATCCAGATCGACAACCCCGGCGCCGTCCTGGACCCAGATCTCGACGCCGGTTGCGGCCGAAAGATCGGCCAGCCAGTCGCCGTAGGCGGCCGGCGGCACAAAGCCGGTGAAGTAGCTGCTTGCCGCAATCGGCGCATCCAGCGCGCGGGCCAGGCGGCCGAGCTGCTGCTGCAGTGCGTCCCTGCGGGCGGCCCGCTCCAGCCCGCGATCGGGCAATTCCAGCGGCAGGTACCAGCCGGAAAACCCGGGATGTTCGCTGAACTCAGCCCATTGGCGCGCTTGTTCCAGGCTGAGCTGCAGCCATTGATTGAGCCGTTCGTCCCAGGCACCTCCGGTAGCTTCCAGGGCGGCGAACCAGTCGCTCCGCCCGTGCAGTCCCAGGCGCACCTTCAGGCCGGAGGCCAGTGCGGCATTCACGACCCCGGCCAGCCAGCCGTCGACACCGCCGAAATCCTCGTCGTCATAACGGGTCCACTGCAGCACCAGCTCGTCGTGGCCGGCCCGCTGCAGTTCGGCAAAGGTCTGCTGCCAGGCGGCGTCCGTCAGTTGTGCGTCGCCGTTCTGCGGTTGATAGAACACGCTGGCGGCGCTGGCGCCGGTGCTGGTCAGCACAATCAGTGCCATCAGCACGCAGGTGCCTGTAGTGATGCGGCTAGAGAAACTGTTCATGGTCACCACTCACTTTCGATGCGCAGAAACAAACCGTTATCGTCGGCGATGTTGGTTTCCAGCGCGCGCTGGAACTCCAGCCGGATGCTGTGCACCCGCCGGTAGGCGTCGTACTTGCGCTCGCCGGTCCAGCGGCGCAGGCCGATGCCGGCACCGACGCGTATATCGTGCCCGTCGCGCACCGCGCGCGCCTCGCCCAGCAGGTACGGATACCAACTGGCGCCGGCCCAGTCGTCGATGGCGCGGTGCCAGGCGCGATCGTAGCGCGCCGAAAGCAGGTAGTCGTCGCTGCGGGTCCACCAGGCGCCCTCCAGGAAAAGCCGCTGTTCCTGCCAACTGGCGTCGACCGGCCGCCAGTCGCGCCTGAACCGGCCGCCACTGAGAAGCTCGGTGGCCGCGTGTAGCAGGAATTCCTCGCGCCGGTCGCGCGACGCAATCCAGTCCACGCCGATCACCGTGATGCCCACCGGCGGCTGCCAGGTCAGGCCGATGGTGGCCGCGCGCCGGGTCAGCGGCGAATCGGCGCTGCCGTCGGCCAGCAGTCGACCGCGCACGTTCAGACTGCCCAGCGCGGTGCGCTCGCCGAGCCGGCGCGATACGGCGATCTGGGCGTAGTTGCGCGGCGGATCGGCGTCGAAGAAGAACTCGCCCGGCACCGCACCGGTCGCGGCCCAACCGCTGGCTTGCACGCTCCAGCGCCGGCCCAGCGCTTCGTGGGTGCGCCGGGCGGCGTAGCGCCGCTCCAGCGTTTCGTTTTCATCCAGATCCGGTGGTGCCAGCTCGGGCTGCAACCGGTCGATTGCCGCGCGTAGCGATTCGCGCGCGGCCCGGTCGCGGCGCAGCTCTGCGTTGAGATAACCCAGTTGTTCGTGCAACTGGTAGCGCCACGGTTCGCGCGCGGCGGCCGCGGCAAAGTAATCGACCGCCAGTTCCGATCCGGCCTCTTCCAGCGCATAGGCGTACTCGGCCAGGAAATCCGGATTCTCCGGGTCCATCGCCACGGCCTCGGCGAACGCATCCACGGCCGCTTCGGTGTTGCCCAGCGCCTTGTGCAGCACGCCGGCCTGATAGAGGGCCTCGCCGTCGGGCCAGCGCCGATGCAGCGTGTGCCAGTATTCGACCGCCGATTCGGTCTCGCCCAGGCCTTGGCTGATGCGCGCGCGCATCGACCACCAGTTCGGGTCGTCGGCCGGTTCCAGCTTTTCCCATTGCGTCGCGGCCAGTTCGAATTGCCCGGCCTGCAGTGCGGCTTCCACCCACATCGCGCGCGTCTCGTCAGTCAACGCATCGGCATCGTTCAGTGTTGACCACAGCGGCAGCGAGGCTTCGGCTTGGCCCGTCTGCAGCAGGGTCACGGCCAGTGGCTCGGTGGCCTGAGCCAGCCCGCTTTTCCGGGCCTCGGCAAAGTAGTGCGCCGAAAGGCCCGGGCGAGTGTGCTGCAGACAGAAACCAAGCAGCATGTAGACTTCGCCATCGGTCGCATCCAGGGTGCCCAGCGTGTCCAGCCGGTCGCACAAACCGATGCGCTGCATGGTGCGCGCAACGGCCAGCCGGATTGCCGGGTCGTCAGCACGGTTGGCGATGCGGGTCAGGACTTCGCCGTCCGGATCAAGCTCCGGCAGCGGGTACAACTCCAGCAGGCGCCGGCTCAGACCGCGGCCCTGTTCGTCATCTTCGAACGGGATCCCGGCAAGCAGCATTTCCGCCGCCCGCTCGCGCCGATCGGCCAGCAGGTACAGATAGCTTGCCCGGTCCAGGTCGTCGACATTGCCGGAACGCGCGTTGCGCGCGGCCAGGATGTCGGCGGCCTCGGCGTAACGCTGCTGACGCTCCAGCGCCTGGACCAGAACGGCCTCGGTACGCCGGCCCGGATGGCTGCGAACCAGCTCGATCAGCCGGTCGTCGTGACCCTGGCGATACAGCAGCGTGGCCAGTGCGTCGACCCTGCGCGCTTCGATGGAATCTTCGTTGAACGACGCAGCGGCCAGCAGCTCGACCGCTTCAAGGCCGATTGCCAGTTCAAGCCAGGTCCCGGCCGGGTTGCGCGGGCATTCGGCCAGCCAGTCGCGGGCGCGCTCGCGCGCGCCGCTTTGACCGGCGAGAGAGACGGCCTCAAGACAGTTGCCGCGGCGCCGGGCAGTGGCTGCCGCCTGTTCTAGATCGCCGAGCTGCCTGTAGACTTCGGTCAACTGGTCCAGATCTTTGTCGGTCAGTCGCCCGGCGCCGCGCAGCCGCTCCATAAAGCTTAGTGCATGACGCCATTCGCCCTGGCCGATGGCACGCTGTGCCGCCTGACGCAGCAGGGCCTCGTTGGCGGCCGGATCGGACCGGCCCAGCACATTGCCCAGGGCATCCCAGTCGCCGAGTGCCAGCCACGCCATGATGGCGCGACGTTCGTCGTCCTCGTTCCAGGAGTCCAGTCGAGCCAGTTGCTCCAGCGCAACGATTGTCTGGGCCGGGAGCCCGGCCTGCTCGGCCAGGGCAGCCCGCAAGCGAAGCGACGGCACGCACCCCGGTCCGGGACATGGCACTCGCCGCAGTCCGGCAAGTGCTGCTTCCACGTTGTCGTTCTGCTGCGCGGCGAACGCGAAGGTTTCGACCAGTTGTCGGGCGTGATCGGGATCTTGATCTTGATCGGCACCGGCATCGGTCAGCCACTGCAGCCATATCCCGGCCGGCGGGGGGTTGGCGCTGGCGAGCCAGGTTATGCGGGCGCGCCTGCGCACCGGCGCTAGGGCCGGTGCTGACGGGTATTGCCCGAGCAGCGCCAAGGCCTGTTCCGGGCGGTCGGCCGCGAGCAGCGCTTCGGCCAGCGAGCGGATGATCGGCGGATGGCCGGGGGCGCGTTCCAGCGCATTGTGCCAATGCGCAATGGCTGACTCGATATCGCCACCAGCGCGCTGCTCGCGCAGCGCTCTTTCCACGTACGGGTAGGCGCGACGCTCTACCGCCGGCGGCAGGCCTTCGAGTATCGACGACTCACCGGAATCGACCGCGTCGGTCTGTGCGGTTTGCTGCGCCTGGACACTGCCGCAAGTCAGCAATACCAGCACCATGAGGGCGGTGGTCAGGATTGATTTCCGTATTGATTTCCCCACAATCATGACCCTGACTCCTGGGCGCTCGGCGTGTTGCTTGCAGCGCCGGCATCCTCGATCAACTGTTGCATGGTCGGCTGGAATTCGCGTTGGACCTCCAGGCCCTTTTCGACTGCGGTTTCGGCCAGGTAGCCTTTTTCCACCAGGTACTGCCCCAGCGGGAGATCGCTTTGCTCGTAACCGATCAGCGCCTGATGCAGCGTGCCCGGAGCGATGACGTGCGTGCCCAGCAAAATGTCGCCGATTAGCACCTGGCGGTGAACGTATTGGTGCCAAAGCGCCTCGGCCTGGTGCGCATTGAGCCGGCCGGCGGCCACGGCGGCTTCAAGCACTTTGATCGGGTTTTCATACTGGCCCTGGTCGCTGCAGTGCATTCGAAGTGCGACGGTGACAGTGCCCTGGGGCACGATCACGCATTTTACGCCACGCCCGGCTCGCCGTTCCAGCGCGCGCACCTGCATCGGCAGCAGCGCGGTCTCGCGCCCGACCACCAGCGTGCGTCTGCCTTCCAGGCGCAGCGGGAATACGCCGTACTTGCGTGCATAGCGCCTTGGCAGCAGGTCCGGTTGCCCGGCAGTAATCGTTCGCGGATCGAAGTCCTCGGCAGCAAGCCCGGCCTGTTCGGCGATCAGCTCGGCGAGTCGCCGGGCAGTGATCAGATCCAGGCGGAGAAGTGCCTGGCCCAGCTTCTCCAATGGCCTGCGTTCGACAAGCGCTTTCTCCAACTGTTGTTCGCTGACCCAGCCGCGATCGATCGCCAGCCTGCCCAGTGCGACTGGATTGCCGCCGCGCACGATCTGCGGGAACTCATGCGTGGTCTTGTCCCAGCCGATGGATTTGTGGCTCCTGGCCCTGAAGAACAGCAGCGCTGCGCGGTAGGTTGCAACGAAATTGACGATATTGCTCCACAGTGCGCGTGGCACCGACATCACTCCCTGCGCAATGCCGTACTGGGTGGTAACGAAATAGATTCGATGCAGCAGCCGGTTTGCCAGCAGAATGCCGTTGAATATCAGCAGCACCATCAGCAGTCGGTCTTCGGCAAAGATGCCGATGAAACGCCAGGGGTTGTCGCTGACCAGCTCGTAAAGCCAGAACACGGCAACGTTGAACAGCAGAAAAGTGGCCACGAACGAGATCGGATGGGCAACCAGGCCGCGCCGGTCGCGCCACAGGAAATAGTTCATCCAGCCGGAATTGTCCCAGCGCAGGCTGCGCATGCCCTGAAACACGATGCCGGTTATCCAGCGTGACTTCTGGCGCACGGCCGCGCCGAAATGATCCGGAAAGTATTCGCGTACAGCCACCACGGTCGATTGAACCGGCACCTCGCTGTCGCCCTGCTGGCCGGGAAAGCGCACGAACACCTCTTTCATCCCGGCGCGCGCCAGCCGGATGGAGATGTCGTAGTCCTCGGTCAGCGACTGGATGTCGAACGGAAGCGCGTCGCCTTCGCGCATCAGGCTCAGCATGGCCCGGCGGCTGAAGCAGGTGCCCACCCCGGCGCTGGGCACCTGGTTGGCCAGCGCTTCGCGCATGACCACATCCTTGGCGTGCTGTTCGGCGAATTCGTCCAGGTAATGGCCGCCGGTCAACCGGTACAGTGGTCGCGGCAGCGGGTATACCGGCAACTGAATCAGATCCTTGCTGCGCAGCAGGAAGTTGAAGATGCGCAGGCCCAGGCCCGGAATCACGTCTTCGGCGTCATGCAGCACGAAGCCGGAAAAGGTCACGCCCAGGATCTTTTCCAGCTCGAACACGCCGGAGACGATGTTGTTCAGGCAGTCGGCCTTGCTGGTCGGCCCGGGCCGCGCACAGACGATCTTGTGCACGTTGGGGTGGCGCGCCGCGAGCTGGTCGACCACCTGCCGGGTTTCCGGGTCGTTCGGATAGGTACCGACGACGATGTGGTAATTCTCGTAGTCGATCGATCGGTAGGCCGCGTCGATCATCTCTCCGATCACGTCCGATTCCTGCCAGGCCGGCACCATGATCACGATCGGACGCGGCTCGGCCTGCATAATCGAATCGGCATCGGCGCGCTTGTGCCGGCGATAGACGGTCAGCGTGCGCCAGATTCTCCGGGTCCAGTAGGCAACGTCCACGAACAGGTCGTCCAGGCCCAGAATGGCCAAAAACGCGGCGGTGACGATTGCAACGTACTTGAGCAGGAGCAGATAATTAGCTGCCAGGTCGACGAGAAACATGATGGCTTCTTGGGTTGTCCGGTGATTAATCGGGAGCACGGCACGAACATGCCGTACATCCCCCTGTTTTTCGGCCGGTGACCTTCCCTGGAAATGGCCTATAATGCGATATAAATCACATATTCGCACAAATTATGTGCATGTAGCAGTTTGTGCAATACTTTTTTTCGGGTTTTGGATTCAAGCTTGACTTTCCCGCCTTCTGCTGTCAGTCTGCGCGGCTGCCCATAGCCCTTTCCGGATTCCTGCCGCATGTCGAGGCCCATAATCTGTGTCGTGATCGGCACACGCCCTGAAGCCATCAAACTGGCGCCGGTAATTTCCCGACTCCAGCGCGACGACCGCTTCGAGTGCTGTGTACTGCTGACCGGCCAGCACCGCGAAATGGTCGACCAGGTGATGCGCCAATTTGGCCTGCGCGCCGATCGCGATCTCGACATCATGCAGCCTGGGCAGAGTCTGGCCGAAATCACCAGCCGCAGCCTGCTCGGCCTGGAAGCGGCGCTGGCCGAAATCCGGCCGGCGCTGGTCGTGGTCCAGGGCGATACCACGACTGCTTTCGCCGCATCGCTGGCCGCGTTCTACCTGAATATCGAAGTCGCGCACGTCGAGGCGGGCCTGCGCACCGACAATCCACGCGACCCGTTTCCCGAGGAGGTCAACCGCCGGCTCATATCGCAGTTGGCCGCGCTTCATTTTGCGCCCACCGCGGCGGCGGCGCGCAACCTTGAGCATTCGGGCGCATTCGGCCGGGTGTTGATGACTGGCAACACCGTTGTCGACGCGCTGCTGGAAATGGCCGCCCGGGAACCGGCGTGCGATATCCCGGAACTGGACTGGAACCGCCACCGCGTGGTGCTGACGACCATCCACAGACGCGAAAGCTGGGGTGCGCGGATCGAGCAGATCGCCCGGGCCATGCTCGAATTGCTCGAACGCCACGCCGACCTCGCCTTCCTGCTGCCGCTGCACCGCAACCCCCGGGTGCGCGAACCGCTCAAGGCCGCGCTGGATCATCACCCGCGGGTATTCCTGGTCGAACCGCTGGACTACGCCGCCCTGGTCGGCGCCATCCAGCGCTGCTACATGCTGATGACCGACTCCGGCGGCCTGCAGGAAGAAGCCCCCAGCCTGGGCAAGCCGGTGCTGGTGCTGCGCAACACCACCGAGCGGCCCGAAGCGGTCGAAGCCGGCACGGCCAGGCTGATCGGCACCGAGAGCAAAGGTATTGTGACCGCCGTCTCCGCGCTACTGGAAGATCCGGCGCAATACCAGGCCATGGCGCAACGCTCCAACCCGTTCGGCGACGGCCATGCTTCCGAACGCATCATTGACGAGATTGCGAGATATCTGGGGGTCTAAGTCCCAGATTCCATAATCCGAACATCTTTGACCCAAACCGCCTTCCAGCGATCCATCTTCTCCACCTTATCCAGCAGTTGAGGAGACACCGTGACTCCTTCAGCAAACGAATCCCAATCATCCAGACAGCGAGCATTTACCGCTGCGACAAGCTGGCCGTCTACATCCGCCACGACCCCAACGAGCGCACCACAATATCTACAGAACAGAAACTCAGCCGTTTCTGTTCCCTGTCGATAACGGCCCGGAAAGCCACCGCTCAGTGCTTTGACAACAAGTCGGCCATCGGGATCGGAAACATAAGCCGCGGCGTGCTTGACGCAGAATGTGCAGTCACAGACCCTTGGCTTAATATCGATTGGATTGCATTCAGTCGTAAACGACACCTCAATCTTTCCGCAATGGCATCGACCCAAAAAGTCTTTCATCTTTACCACCTAGTCGTCAGCGATGGTTCTATAAAGCGACCGTATACAGCCATCACAGATATATGCTTTTGGACTCCCGAACAGCCGGTCAAGCTCAGAGTCGTCCTTGCCGCAAAAAGCACATTTTAGACGCCACCATTCAGTGCTCGGGTCAACATCGTACACGTCGCGCAGGTACTCATCTACCTCATTGTCGGAAGAACTGGCTTGCGCCCACTTGGCAGAAATTCCCGTATATCCAACCTCCGCTTTCTGTTTTGCTGCCTTGACCGAGTCTAGCGCGACCGTTCCCTGCGGTTGCCAGTCCTCGTTACAGAAGAACAGCAGTATCTCGCCAGGCGCACAAAAGTTCTCGCATATTGCCAAGTGTGGCATTTCGTCGAGCTTGCTCAGGTCGCCAACATCACCAACGAACAAGCTTATTCGATCCGTGAATCGCACGGTCTCATCGTTCAGCGCATACCAGAGCGTGCGCGCGGAATCAATGACTGGCGGCGGTTCGCTGTTGGCCGCGTTCATAGTCTATGTCTGATACCGATCATTAGCCACGCCGGATACGGCATCGAGCCGATCATGGCGTTCGGAACGATGACAGTGACCGTTTCCAATCATTCTCGAATCAAGGTCAATCCAATCGCTTTGAACACCCACGGCGATATCCCTCATCTCTTGATCGAACTTATATAAAACCACCAACCCAATTCCCAAATAGATAGTGAACGAGCAAATTATCGCTGATGCAACCAGGGAGGCGTGTTCATAGCGCTGCAATCCGGAAAAATGAAATATCAACGGCAAAGTTCCCAAAATAAACAGAAGGCCGACCGTCACTGCAAACATTTCAAAGAGCCCGGGCTCCGGTCCCCCAAGTTGTCCCCAAAATTCGGCAGGCTGTATACAACGGAATTGGGTTACTGACAGGATGAAACACAGCTTGAACAAGAACCCCACAGAAAATGTAAGGATAGCGTACGTTTCAATTGGAAACGTTTCCGGCTCCATGTTACACGTCGACTTCATTGATTTATGACCTAAATAGGTGCCTGTTCAATCCAGTCAGTCCAATATAGTCATTTAGCCCATCCAGTCCGGAAAGGTCACCGGTCAGCGCAAGTTTACAAACAAGGGCGGTGCTGCGCATCGGCAACTGATCTTCAATGCGGCCAGAGCCGCCGGCGCTCCGGCTTCAAGCCTTACCTGGAGCGGTTTAAGGATCGCGGAATGAAGTCCACCCAAGTCTATATTGCCCCGGGACGTCAACTAATCCGGGTTGCGTTCGCTCTGATGAAAAACCGCGAGTAGTTCGACCCAAAGCGCATCAAAATCGCTTGACTTTCAACATAGAATGTTGTTCGTTAGATGAAGGACTTGTCGTAGCCTTCTTGTTAGTTGAGTAACCTACCATGGGCGCGCCTTCCATAGCACTAAAATCGTCACTATTGTCACTAAAAATAGAAGAGTTGGTACGCTTGCTGGTGAGCTAGCGCTTAGCCACAAAGATGGTTCGTAAATCCACGATCCGGCCGTGAGTAGCGCCTTTACTGTAGCAACCCAGCCAAAGACGAGTAAGCCGGATGCAGTCACTGTCGCTGGTATAAACACAAGCCAAGACGCCTTCTTCATATAACGTTTGGCTTAAGCGGCGCGGGCATTGACCGCGTCCGTGTTGAGGCCATTGTCATTAGACTGCTGAACCACTTCAGGAACGGTTGCCAGATTCAGCAAAGTAGGGACTCTTATCAGTTCAGTCTGTAGCATTGCAAAAAGCGCAATTAGTAAAGTAAGGATGACTATTAGAGCCTGCAGCCATGTTGACTGGCGGTGTCGTTTTTCCTCTTCCTCAAATCTTTCTAGTGTGCTAATTGCTTTTCCTGTAACGATATACGTGCTATTCACCTTGCGCACATCGCCAGTCTCAGCTAGAGAATCTAGGTAGAGTTTTACCTTCTCATGCTGATAACTTGATCTCGGATGCAACACCCACTTAATTGAGTATAGCTTCGTCATTAATTCCATAGAGTCAATTCCTTTATGGCGACGATCAAGGTGATCTTCGATTAAAAGTCGGAGTAATTTCATTCTCTTCCTGGTAAGAAGTCTTTTATAGCTAAAAGCGAACTGGCCAAGCTTGCGGCTACTCCAGTGAGCATGGATCTTTATATACTCCAATCCGGTTACTCGGTGGAACGTGAAATCATAAATGCTGGAATAGATGATTTCCGCTAGACCGTAGAAGTGGGTAATCCTTAGATCCCCATATAGAACATCTTCCACCGGAATGCGTGTTCTTTTCGAATATTTCTTGCCGTCCCATTCTGACGCGGTAATATCGCCATCATCATAGGCTTCGACTAATAGATACGGATCGTCTCCCTTGTCGATTGCAACTGAAAAGCAATTCACTTCCTCCCCCTTCTCGCCAGAGCGGGAGATTACCGAGGGACATCGGCGCTCAAGAATTTTGGGAAACCAGTATCGGTAGAGTGCTTCTTTCAACATTTGCCTATGTATCCCGGATAACTTATAAGCATTTATGCGCCGTGCGCAGCATGGCGTGTGAATGTCTGTTGGACTAAGCCGGCCATCAGACTTGCGCGTACTTATCTATAAGGGGTTGTATTTTCGGCCCGGCTGGTGCAGTGCCGATTTCGGGAGAAATCGTGGCCGATGGTCGGGCGTTTGCGTTCATTTTGGGCATTTCCCCGTGCCTGAAATGGCTTGCCTGGGCTCAATGTACCCGATTCTGAGCCTCGGAACCTGTCGGACTTAACCGATCGTCGCGAGGGAAAGTCCGGTTGGAGTCAGATTCTTCGACCTTTTGAGGCGAATAGTGGGCCTATTTAACGAAAAAGAGCGGGAAATCTGGCCCAATCCGGCTTTTCCGCAGTAGGTCAGTGTTAAATCCGGCAGGTTCCCAAATTCCAGCACCTGGCCGAGTCGGCCGCGGCGCGCTCGTGTTCAGGACGAACATCGACGCCGCGGCTGAGACGAGCAGACCCATCGAGGCAATCTAGGTGGCTGTTTTCATTGCTTTTCGTGGCCAAAAACTATATAATAGTATAGTGTTTTTCACGGAGATCGCCATGCCTGTTTCAGCCACACTCCAGCCTGTCATTCCATCCCCAAATCTCGGTGAGATCGAGAACGAAATCACCGAGCTGGCCACGCATATTCATGCCGCAACGTTCCGGCTATTGGAGTTGATCCGTGAGTTCGACCAGCGCGATGGCTGGGTCGGCCCCGGACTGAAGTCCTGCGCGCACTGGTTGAACTGGAAATGCGGCATCGGTCTGGGCGCGGCGCGGGAGAAGGTCCGGGTGGCGCATGCGCTGGAAGACTTGCCGGAAATCAGCGATGCATTCCGCCAGGGGCAGATCAGTTTCTCAAAGGTCCGCGCCATGACCCGCGTTGCGACACCGGAGAACGAGGAATACCTGATGATGATCGCTCGTCATGGTACGGCCTCGCACTTGGAACGCCTCGTAAGGTATTTTCGCAAGGTCAAACGCATCGAAGCGCTGGAGGCGGAAAACCAGCGCCATGAGCTGCGCGAGATGAATTGGTACGTCGACGACGACGGCAGCTATGTGATCAAGGCCAGACTCACACCGGAACAGGGCGAGCGCGTTCTCAAGGCCGTTGAATCGGCAATGGACGAGGAATTCAACGAACGCCAGCGCACGCCCGCCGAAGAATCCACGGTGCCAATTGATTGCCGCGTCAGCGAGCCGGTGGCACAACGCCGGGCTGACGCGTTGGCGCGTGTGGCCGAAGGATTTCTCGGCAGCGAGGCCGGCACCCATGGTGGCGAGCGATCAACGATTCACGTGCACACCGATCTCGACACGTTGCGCCAGGACGGCGAGAGTGCGGAAAGCCGGCTGGAGTCCGGCGCAAAAATCTCCGCGGAAACGTCACGCCGGCTGGCCTGCGACTGCGGCATCGTGTACTGGCAGGAGGATGAAGCCGGCGAAACCCTGAATATCGGCCGCAAGAGCCGCAGCATTCCGCCCGCCATTCGCCGCGCGCTGAAGCGCCGCGACCGGGGATGCCGCTTCCCCGGCTGCACTGCACACAAATACGTGGATGCCCACCACATCCAGCACTGGGCCGACGGCGGAGAGACAAAAATGGCCAACCTGGTTTTGCTCTGCCGCCATCATCACCGTCTGATGCACGAAGGCGGCTACAGTGTTCGAATGAACGATCAGCGCATCCCGGAATTCACCGACCCGGCCGGCTGCACGATCCCGCAAGTCGGTGAAAAAAATCTCCGCGGAAACGTTTTTACACTACGGCACGAAAACCGCAAGGCCGGCCTCGACATCGCACCGGACACAATCATTCCACTGTGGGAAGGCGAGAAAATGGACTACAACATGGCGATCGAGGCGATGCTGTGGATGGAATCGCCGCCTGAGCAGTCAGGCAGGGCGGAACTGGACTGAAATCAGCGCGCAGACAGTCCATACCCGCTGGCCACTTCAGAAAGTGCCTGTCTCCTTTGTTCTTCCGAAGTACGGATTCGCCAACGCGCTCGGCGCGCTGGACAAGCTCAAGGAATACGCCGAACACTTCGGAAAAGCCTTCATGAAAGGTCAGACCGCAGCCGCCGCGTTGTTTTCCCCCGGCCGATACTTCATAACACCAACTTCAAACCCACTCATGGCCTCGCTGCCAGATTTTGCGCGCCTGAAACCTCACTTCGATTCGACATCACCGAACAACGGCACGGAAAATCCTGCAAATCGCCTGAAATTCGTCCCCAACTTGAACAGCCGGCCAGCCAATTACGGACTAGGTGCCCACTTCAGAAAGTGCCTGTCTCATTTGTTTATTTGTTCTTTGTTCGGAAACCTCACTTCGGTTCTACATCACCGAACAACGGCACGGAAAATCCTGCAACTGGCCTGGAATTCGTGCCCGACTTGAGCAGCCGGCCAGCCAATTACGGACTAGGTGCTCACTTCAAAAAGTGCCTGTCTCATTTGTTCATCTCAAAAAGTGCCTGTCTCACTTGTTTCGCCATTTGTTCTCTATTTATGCAACCTCCTTCGTGATCTTTTCTGCTCCTGAGATCAGGTCATCAACTTCATCCGGCTTTGGATCCCGCTCTTTTCGATGGCCGCAAAGATTACGAATATCGGCGAGACGCTGTATAAGACGCCACGTAGGCACGTCGTAGACGCTTGCTGCTTTTAGCAGCTCATTGAGGTCGCCAATACCCGGATCCTTCTTTGCGACCTTTACTGCATGACGGTCGCAAACGGACCGCAAATGAGTTTCTAGAACTACGCCACACACGATACCAGCGGATCGAAAGTGGCCTGCCTTGAAAAGGCCGCGCGCAGCATGCAAGTCTGAATCTAAAAGCTCTGCGCGCAGCGTTGCGCGAATATCACGTAACGTCGATGGCGCTGCGTCCGCTGCCGCGCTAACGATGCCAACTTGCCTCAGCAGCTTTACGGCGAATGCCGATGTTGTGTTGAAGACGGACGATCCGCCTCGCGTTACCTGCAAGCCAAGAAGAAAATCGGATACGGCATAGGTATCCTAGGTAACTTCTTTGGCTCTATTGCTCTTCTGGTGGGTACAGAACTGCGCTAAGTATCTGATTTTC
>JBBDSL010000061.1:0-37290 GCA_040904965.1 Wenzhouxiangellaceae bacterium | reverse complement strand
CCGGATCGCGCTGCGCGCGTCCGGGATGACGGTGAAGTGTGGGGCGGTTAGATGGCGGTGGGGGCAACGTTTCGAGGTCCCGGATCGAGCTGTGCGCGTCCGGGATGACGGGGAAAGGGTAGATAGATGGCGGTGGGGGTAACGTTTCGAGGTCCCGGATCGCGCTGTGCGCGTCCGGGATGACGGGAAATGTGGGGCGGGTTAAGGATCCTTGATTGTTCGTATCTTGTTGATGATCAGGTCGTTGATCATTTCACTGCCCTTGCCGGTGGGGTGGTCGTCGTCGGCATAGTAGATATGGTCTTGGTCATGCGTTACGCAGCGGTGCGGAATTTTCGTATTGCACAACAGCGTGTGCGGATACACGCGGTGGATATTCGGGTGGTCGATTGAATCGAACACCTCGAAGGTTTCGCGTGCGCGGTTGCGGTATGCGTCGAAACTCACCGTCACCGGATTTTCCTTCAGCCACTGCTTCAGGTCCGCGAGATCTTCAGGGCGTTCCCTGTTGAGCTTTTCGGGGACATTCCAGCCCGCCTCGACCAATGGGTAAACCAGCACAAGCTGCTTGCCGGCATCGAGCAGATGTTGAATACCCTGCCGAACCGCGTCGGCCGGCGATAGGCCCTGCTCGCTGCGGATCTCGATGTAATCGGTACTCTCCACGCCGCCTTCCTGGTTGTCGAACCAGCGGCCGCTGAGGAATAGCGGGTAGCGCCCCATGATGACGACGATTTCCGCGTCGGTAGCCATGACGGTCTCCAGACGCTCGGCCTGTCGCTCGGCCGAACACTTGTTCGCGACGCCGTCGGACTCGTACCGGGACGCGCCGAGATAGAACGGGCAGCCACCGAGCAGGTCGAAGTACAGGTCGTGGTCGGCGAGGCGCTCGCGCAAGCCCTTGGCCACGGCGGCAAGGTGACTGTCACCCAGGAAAAAGATGCCAGGCTTGCCGTCATTGCCGGCCGGCTGGGCTTCGAACACGCACAATCCGCCGTCGAAGCAGGGATTGCCCTGCCGGTTCTTCAACGTCATCCAGGGTTCCTGCACAAACGAATCGGCCCGGAATATCGAGGGCAGCCGCTCGATGAAACCCTGTGTGGACAGCGCCGCCACCTGCAGCGCGACGATGACGGCGGCGGTTGCGGACAGAATCCAGATCAGCGTCTTGCGGCGCATGACCGACTGCTTTCGAAACGGCCGTTCGATCGCAATATAGGATGCTGCAGAGAGCACGAACGTGATCAGCAGCCACTCGATCTTGTCGCCATGCCCGGGGCTGTCGTTGCTGATGCGGGCAAAGGCGAAAACCGGAAAATGCCAGAGGTAGGCCGAGTACGAAATCAGTCCGATCCAGACCATCGGACGCCAGGCCAGGAAGCGACCGATGAGGTCGCGCGGCGATGACGCGGCAATGATCAGCGCGACGCCCAATACCGGCAGCGCGGTCAGCAACCCCGGGTGGGGCGTGGAATCGTCGAAAAGGGTACCGGCACCCGCTATCAGCACGATGCCCAGCGCTGGCAGTATCCGGCTTGCCAGCCGGCTGTCAAGGCGTCCCCGCCGCAGTTCCAGATACGCCAGAATCGAGCCTGCCAGCAACTCCCAGAATCGCGATAGTGGAAAGTAGAAATTCAGTTGCGGATGGCTGGTCGCCAGCATGGCCGACCCGACCAGGCTCAGCAGCAATAGCACCGCAAACAACAGCAGGATATGGCGGTTGAGAAAGCGATAAAAAAACACGACCAGCAACGGCAGCACGATGTAGAACTGCTCTTCGATGCCCAGACTCCAGGTATGCAGGAACGGCTTGAGCAGCGAACTGTCGGCGCCGTAAGAGGTTGTGGCGTAGTAGAAAAAGAAATTGGAGCCGAAAAAGACCGCCGAAACAATACTCTTGCTGTACTCGATGAAATCGCCCGGCAGCAGGAAGCGCCATGCGAAGGGAAAGCTGGCCAGCATCACGACGAACAGCATCGGCAGAATGCGGCGCGCCCTGCGTTCGTAGAAGAACGCGTAGTCGAACGATCCGGTCTCGCGCAGCTCGGAGAGAATGATTTTGGTAATCAGGTAGCCGCTGATGACGAAGAAGATGTCGACGCCGATATAGCCGCCCTGAAACCAGTCGCGGCCGAATAGGACGAATTGGGCGTGATACATGATCACGCTCAATACCGCGATGGCTCTCAGCCCGTCGACTTCGGCCCTGTACTTCATGCCACGCTCAACAGCCGAACGGTTTGAATGACATGGGCACGTCAGTGTTGGACCAGCGACCGGACAAGCCGCCTACTCCCATTCGATGGTCGCCGGCGGCTTGCCGGAGATGTCGTAGACGACGCGCGAGATTCCGGTGATTTCGTTGATGATGCGGCGCGCGACATGGTCGAGGAAGTCGTGCTCCAGACGTGCCCAGCGCGCGGTCATGAAATCGATGGTTTCGACGGCTCTGAGCGCAATGACCCATTCGTAGCGGCGCGAGTCGCCGACTACGCCCACCGAGCGGACCGGCAGGAACACGGCGAAGGCTTGGCTGACCTTGTCGTACAGACCGGCCTTTCTGAGCTCGGAAATGAAGATGTGGTCGGCCTTTTGCAGCGGCTCGATGTATTCGGGCTTGACTTCGCCGAGGATGCGCACACCCAGACCGGGACCGGGGAACGGATGGCGCATGACCAGTTCGGCCGGCAGCCCGAGTTCGACGCCGATCCGGCGCACTTCGTCCTTGAACAGTTCGCGCAGCGGTTCGACCAGTTTGAGGTTCATTTTTTCGGGCAGACCGCCGACGTTGTGGTGCGACTTGATCACCTTGGCCTTGCCGGTGGCCGCCCCGGCCGATTCGATCACGTCCGGATAGATCGTGCCCTGGGCCAGCCAGCCGGCCTCGCGGTGCTTTTTGGCCGCCGCATCGAACACCTTGATGAACTCGCCGCCGATGATCTTGCGCTTTTCTTCCGGGTCGTCGACGCCGGCCAGCGCGTCGAGGAACTGCTCGCGCGCGTCGACCCGCTCGACCCGCACGCCCAGGTGCTCGGCGAAGGTGGCCATGACCTGATCGCCCTCCTCGAAACGCAGCAGGCCGGTGTCGACGAAGATGCACAGCAACTGGTCGCCGATCGCCTCGTGCAGCAGCGCCGCGACCACCGACGAATCGACCCCGCCGGAAAGCCCGAGCAATACGCTGTCGTCGCCGACCTGCTCGCGCACCCGCGCGATCTGGTCGGTGATAATAGCTTCGGTGGTCCAGTCGGCGCTGCAAGCGCTGATCTCGAGCACGAATCGTTCCAGGATGCGCCGGCCCTGGCTGGTATGCGTGACCTCGGGATGAAACTGCAGCCCGTAGTAACCGCGCTGGTCGTCAGCCATGCCGGCGATCGGCGCCGAGCCGGTCGTGCACATCGCCTGAAAGCCGTCGGGCAGCAGCGTGACCTTGTCGCCGTGGCTCATCCAGACCTCGAGCACGCCCCGGCCGTTGGTCGCGACCCGATCCTCAATGCCGTCGAGCAGCCTTGAGGGATTGGCAATCGCGACCTCGGCATAACCGAACTCCTTTTCCTCGGACGGATCCACGCTGCCGCCGAAATGCGTGGCCATGGCCTGCATGCCGTAGCAGATGCCCAGCAACGGCACGCCAAGCTCGAACACCGTATCGGGAATCCGCGGGCTGTCCTCGAACCCCACCGATTCCGGCCCGCCGGAAAGCACAATGCCCAGCGGCGCGAACTCCCGGATTGCCGCCTCGCCGGCATCGAACGGCATGATCTCGCAAAACACCCCGATCTCGCGAATCCGCCGGGCGATCAGTTGGGTGTATTGCGAACCGAAATCCAGGATCAGGATGCGGGATGAATGGATGTCATGGGTCATGCGCTGCTTCCTGAAAAGGCCGGCCACAGATGAATACGGATAAATTAACCACGAAGAGCACGAAGAACGCGAAGAAAAAATCTGCTTGCGAAAACCGGGTCTTTGGACAACACGGATTCACTCGATCCCGTAGCCCGGGTAAGCGAAGCGCACCCGGGACGAATGTCGGAGCGAGCCTGCGGCCCCGGATGCGCGCTGCGCGCTTATCCGAAACTGAATTAAGGTGGGCTCCATACATTTCCTTGTTCTTCTTCGTGCTCTTCGTGCCCTTCGTGGTTCCTGCTTTTCAGTCCCGGATGCGCGCTGCGCGCTTATCCGGGCTACGAAACTGTGTATATCTGTGGCAAGGTTTCACCCGAGCTTGTAGTTCGGCGCTTCCTTGGTGATCGAGACGTCGTGGGCGTGCGATTCGGTGACGCCGGCGTTGGTGACGCGGACGAAAGCCGGTTTGGTGCGCATTTCCTCGATGGTGCGGCAGCCGGTGTAGCCCATGGCCGAGCGCAGCCCGCCGAGCAACTGGTGGACGACGCTGCCCAGCGGGCCCTTGTACGGCACGCGCCCCTCGATGCCCTCGGGCACCATCTTCTCGGCGGCAACCTCGGCCTGGAAGTAGCGGTCGGAAGAGCCGCGCGCCATCGCGCCCAGCGAGCCCATGCCGCGGTAGCTCTTGTAGGAGCGGCCCTGAAACAGTTCGACATCGCCCGGCGCTTCCTCGGTGCCGGCGAACAGGCTGCCGATCATGACACTTGAAGCGCCCGCGACTATGGCCTTGGCCAGGTCGCCGGAGAATCGCACACCGCCGTCGGCGATGACCGGAATCCCGCGTTTGGCCATTGCGGCCGCGGCGGCCGACACCGCGCTGACCTGCGGCACGCCGACACCGGCGACGATTCTGGTGGTGCAGATCGAGCCCGGCCCCTGCCCGATCTTGACCGCATCGGCGCCGGCGTCGGCCAGCGCCTGGGCCCCGTCCGAGGTGGATACGTTGCCGCCGATGACCTGAACGTGCGGATAGTGCTTCTTGCACCAGGTCACGCGGTCGAGCACGCCCTGCGAGTGGCCATGGGCGGTATCGACGACGATGATGTCGACGCCGGCCTCGACCAGCGCGGCAATGCGGTCCTCGGTATCGCCGCCCGAACCGACCGCGGCGCCGACCAGCAACTGTTCGGAGGAATCCTTGGCCGCATTCGGGAAGTCGCGCGATTTCTGAATGTCCTTGACCGTCACCAGGCCGCGCAGCTGAAACTTCTTGCCGACCACCAGCACCTTCTCGATACGGTGGCGATGCAGCAGCTCCAGCACTTCGTCCTGGCTGGCACCCTCGTGTACCGTGACCAGCTTTTCCTTGCGCGTCATGATATTGCGCACCGGGTCGTCGAGCTTTTTCTCGAAGCGCATGTCGCGGCTGGTCACGATGCCGACCAGTTCCTCGCCGTCGACCACCGGCACGCCGGATATGTTGTGCTGACGGGTGATTTCCAGCACTTCGCGGATGGTGGTGTGCGGACCGACCGTGATCGGGTTCTTGATGACACCGGCCTCGTATTTCTTGACCACGCGCACCTGATGGGCCTGCTCCTCGATGGCCATGTTCTTGTGCATCACCCCGACGCCGCCGGCCTGGGCCATGGCGATGGCCAGGCGCGCCTCGGTAACGGTGTCCATGGCCGAGGAAATCAGCGGAATGTTGATCTCGAGGTCGCGCGTGATGCGCGTGGTCAGGTCGACGTCGCGCGGCAGGATATCGGAGTGCGCGGGCACCAGCGAAACATCGTCGAACGTAAGGGCTTCCTCGATCAGTCGCATGGCGGGCCTCCGGCGGGTAAATCCCACAATTATAGCCTGTTTGCGTTAGTTTCGCAGGTCAAGAGCAGACTCTCGCAGAGGCGCGGAGACGCAGAGAAAGGCAAAGAAATCTCTGAGCAATTTCGAGCCCGGGTAAACGAGCGAAGCAAGTGCACCCGGGGATCAATACCCGAACCCGACCTCTTCCCCTACGAAGCTACCCCGATACAGTTCGGATCGTTATCTTTCAAATGGTTTTCTCTGCGGCTCTGCGTCTCCGCGAGAAATACACTTTTTGCTTTTCGTCCTTCTTCGCGCCTTTGCGGCTTCGCGAGAGCTGCTTTTTTCCCGTTCAGCCCGCGTAGGGTGCGTTGAGCCGAAGGCGTAACGCCACCATCCTGCACACGACAACGGGCCGTCCCACGGCTCGGAGGCTTCGGGAGAGCTGTTTTTATGGTTTTGTTAGTAATGCAACCAGACGATTCGCAATCGCCCTCGCAATGGCAAGCAGGTCTGCCTACAATACCGGCACCAAAACAACAACGCCTGCGCGACAGGCCCGGAACCCAGATGACCGAATCCCCCGCAGCCCCCAAGGCCTCGCCCTTTCGCATTCCGCACACGCTTGCGCTGATGTTCATCATGATGATCGTGGCCCTGGTGCTGACCTGGATTCTGCCGGCCGGCGAGTTCGAGACCGTGGTCAACGACGCCGGTCGCGATGTCGTGCTTGCCGGCACTTACGAGACGCTGGAGGATGCCGGCAAGCTGCCGCCGTGGTCGCTGTTCACTGCCGTGCCGCGCGCGATGGCCGATGCCCAGGGCATCATCTTCTTCGTCCTGATCATCGGCGGCGCCCTGCGCGTGATTCGCGAGACCGGCGCCATCGACGCGTTTCTCGGCAGCGTTATCGACCGCTACAGCCACAACTCGGGGTTGCTGATCTTCTTCGGCGTGTTCCTGTTCGCCGCCGCGTCGGCCACACTGGGCATGGCCGAGGAGTACATCCCGTTCGCCGGTATCCTGATTGCGGTCTGTGTGGCCATGCGCATGGATACGGTGGCCGCCATTGGCATCATGGTGGTCGGCTACGGCGTCGGTTACGGGGCGACCATCATGAACCCGTTCACGCTGCTGATCGCCCAGGACGTGGCCGAGCTTCAGCCAGCATCGGGCTGGGGATTCCGGCTGGCGATATTCGCGCCGTTCCTGGCCGTCGGTGTCCACCACGTCTGGTCCTATGCGCGCAAGGTGCAGCGCAACCCGGAGGCCAGTCTGGTGCACGGCATCGACGAGGCCCAGCCGCCGCCGCAGGCCGAACAACTGCCGATGACCGGCCGCCGCATGGCGGTGCTGGCCGCCACCTTCGGCGCGCTGGCGCTGCTGGTCTACGGCATCACCGCACATCACTGGTACCTGGTGGAACTGGGTGCGATGTTCATCGGTTTGTCGATCATAGTCGGCCTGATCGCGCGTTTCAGTATCGACCGGCTGGCGGTAACGTTCAGCAACGGTGCGGCCGAGCTTGCCGGCACCGCGGTGCTGATCGGCTTCGCGCGCGCCATTGCACTATTACTGGAAGACGGCCAGGTGCTGCATACCATTGTCCACGCCATGGCCAGCCCGCTGGTCGGGCTGCCGGCCGAGCTTTCCGCCGTCGGCATGCTGGGCATTCAGTCGGTCATGAACATCTTCGTATCTTCCGGCTCGGGCCAAGCTTATCTCACCATGCCACTGATGGCGCCGATCGGCGATCTGGTGGGCGTGGAACGCCAGGTGTCGGTGCTGGCCTACCAGTTCGGCGACGGCTTCATGAACATGATCGTGCCGACCAACCCGGTGCTAATGGGCATCCTGGGCCTGGCCGGCATTCCCTACGCGCGCTGGTTCCGCTTCATTTTCCCGCTGATCCTGAAGTTGCTGGCGCTGGCCGCGCTGGCGATGGTGGTCGCGGTGTGGATCGGGTATAACTAAGTACCCTGGGGCATCAATCCTCGAAACCGTCGGAAAAGATATATTCGGGCTCGCAGCTCTGGACTACGACGTCGTCGATCAGCCAGTCGCCCTGGGCAAACGCTTCGTCGGTGCCCAGGCGGAAGCGGAAACGCAAATTGCTGCCTTCCAGACCGCGCAGGTCGACCGCGGTGCGGGTCCAATCCTGAATACCGCACCAGCCCGGCCGGTCGGCCAACGGGTTCCCGGCATTGTTTTCGACGGTTCCGGTGTATGGATTGTCCAGCACGGCCACGGCACTGTTCGGCTGCCACGAAACCCCGTCGTCCTGGGAATACTCGATGACCGCGGCGTCGAAGCAGCCGCTTGTGCTTTCTTCGATGCTGAATTCGGTAAAGAACTGCAGTGTCGACGAGGTGGCATCTTCGGGCAGGACGATTTGGGGAGAGACCAGGCGCTGGTCGCTGATTTCGGTTACGGAGCTGGCACGCCAGGACGAATCCGGGCTGTTGGAATCGAGGCTCTGTAGCGTCCAGGTGTCTGGCGCATCCGCAGCCGCATGCGTCCAGCCGTTCTCGCCGGATTCCATGTCGTCGGCGAAATAGCGGACTTCCCGGGTACCGCTTGCACACGCGCCAGGCGCCACGCCCGTGGTGAACGCGGCAGAGGCGATCGCCCCGGTTCCACACTGGTTGGACGGCGATACGCGCCAGAAATACCCGGTCTCGGGGTCGAGTTCGAATGATGCCTGGAATGCAGTGTCGGCCCCGATCTGGCTCGCGACAACATTGTTGAAGCTCGAATCCGTGGCCAGCTCGAACAGGTAGCTGTTGGCCTGATCGGCGGCACTCCACTCGAACAGCGGCTCCAGCACAACGGCCGTGGCGCCGTTGCCCGGCGATTGCAGCGTCGGGACCGGTGGTACGGCATCGGTTACCGAAACGGCGAGCGCAACCGACTGCGGCTCGACGCCGGCGGCAGTGCCGGTGATCGTGATGTCGTAGTCTCCGGATGACGCTGTGGAAAGCACTGTAATGTCGGCCACGGCTTGAGCCGCCGGTTGTGCCGGCGTGACCACGGCCGGATCGATGGCACCTTCGAAGTCCACCGGCAAAGGTTCGAATGCAAGTGCGACGTCCTCGCTGAACCCGTCGAAACTGCCGATTTCGAGCGTGACATCCGGCAACGTCACATCGCCGTCGGCCACGCATGCTTCCAACTCGACCGGCGCGCCCCTGAACGTGAAGTTCGGATCGCCACAGGCGTTGAAGCGGAACTTGGCGATTCGGGTGCTCCACTGGCTGGTGGGGTTGTATTGCCCGGTAAACCAGAACGTGCACTCGTCGGCCGGATCGACGTTCATCGAGCTGTAATCGCCGTAGCGGTTCGCAACGTTGGCATCCGAACCGTCGACCAGGGTCACCTCGGCGATCGGCATGGTATCCAGCGGGTCGGAAGCCAGACGGCCGGTATAGCGAAGACCCGGAAACACCGAGACGGCATCGGAGACGTTGTAGCCCACCGCCAGGTTACCGGCGCCGTCCATCGCGATCGAGGGCATCCAGCGGTGCACGTCGTCGGGCGAGACCGTGCCCTGCTGGTGCATCGTCCAGCCGCTGCCGACATCGCGCAGCTCGGCCCAGCGCACCCCGTGAATATCGGCCGAACCGCCGACCACATCGGTAACCCAGCTTCCGACGATTACCTGATGGGTGCCGAAATTGCGATACTGCGCGCGCCACATCACCGGCTCGCGCAACGGATCGAGCAGGCGTTCGGAATCGGGCTGGGGCACGCAGGCAAATGAGGTCAGGCCGCACAGCTCGGATTCGAAATCCGCTACTTCGACATTGGTCGGGCCAGAAAACGTGCTGTTGGCCGGGGTGTCCCAATCCACGCTGAACGTCCACAGTTCCAGGAAATCGCGCTCGGGATCGGCGCTGCCGCCGTTGTGCACCTCGTCGTCGCGGTGGCGCACGAAAATGCCGGGCGCCCCCAACGGCGGCGGCGTGGCGCCGTCCCAATCGGCCGGCTGAAGCGTCTGGAAGGCGAAACCGGCCAGCAGTGGTGCTTCGAAGACCTGGGTCGGGCGGGTCGGCGCGCCCTGCAGCATGTTCTCGCGGTCCAGCGCGTAGACCATGCGCCCCGGCGTGCCGAAAGTATCGCCGTCCTCGTTGGCGCCGATGTAGTAGGCATCCGGCCATACGCCGTACTTCGGATAGTCCGGCAGTTCGCCGGAATCGGAAAAGAATTCGTAGATGCTCCAGCCGCCCTCGGTCGGGTCTGCCGTATCGCTGATATAGATGCACAACGAGACCAGGGTGAACTCCGACAGGAACCAGCGCCCCGGCGATTCTCCGGCGCCGTTCTCGACCGTCGAATCGAACATGACGATCGGATCGCCGCGGCCGTCGGTGCAGCCGGTGCCTGAACCGACAGCCAGATCGCCAAGGGCAAAATTCGCCACTTCCTGTCCGTCCGCCTTGTCGACAATCAGCACTTGCGTGCCGCCGATGAACCCGGGGCCGTTGACCATCTGAACGTAGTGGCCGGTACCAACATCGCCAACCGGATCCGGCGGGTTGACGCCGGTGAACCCGGCGCCGTTCTGGTTGAGCAGCGGCCGGTCGAAAACACGGCCGCCGCTGCTGGCCGGCGCGCGATTGTTGAGCATGCGCAACGGGTCGCCGCCACGCGGCTGGCGCGCGGTCTCCGGCGCTATATGGTCTCGCGGCACGCCCTTGCGCTGCGGAATCTCCTTGATCGGATCGCCCGCCCGCCAGCGGGCCGGCTGCGGCAGTCGGCGCATGTCGGCCTGGACATGGGCTGGAATCACGCCCTGATCGAACAGCCCCGCGCCGCGCAACACGATCTCGTCGGCCGATCCGGACCCCGGCGCGACGGCGGACAATACGCCGACAAGCCAGAGGCTGGCGATCAATAACCTGTTCATCGGCGCCGGCCCGCTCACCGGTGCCCCTCGGCCACCAGCCGAACCGGTGCATGATCGGTCTGGATCTCGAGCAGATTCGCACCCTGGTGGTCTCCGAACAGCACGGCCCGACCTTCGCGCCGGCGCGTTTCAAGCAGCGCCAGCGAATCGGTGGTGACAGCAGCACCGGAGACCACCCGGTAGTTCAGCGCCGTCCGGTCGCCGACCAGCACGTCCACCGGCGCGCCGCTGGTCTGGATGCGCCCGCCGGCAGGCCTGTGACCCACCGGGCCGGGCGGGTTGTAGACCACCCGTCCACCAAGCACCTCGACATCCACGCGCCCGCTGGTTTGTAGCCGGATCTGGCCGGATCGGGCACCGACCCGGACCGGATAAGAGGCCGCATGCATGGTGAAATCGCCATCTTCGAGCACCACGTCGACACCGGCCCGGTCGGGCAACGCCACGACCAGATCGGCACGGATGAAATCATCCGATTCAGCGTCGGCCACCACCTCAAAGACCGGACCGCACTCGTTGCGACGAACTTCGACTGTCGCCGGGTTGGTCTTTTTCGTATGCGCCTGAACCGTGACCCGCAGTGAACCCTCGGCCTGATCCGGCACCGAACGAATCCGGACGTTGCCGAAACGGTTGACGATGCGAATGGTTTCACCTGCGACGCTGGCGACAGCCCGATCGATCTGGTGAAGTTCGGCAAAACCGGCCGGCTCCGGCTGCGCCTCGACGGCGCCAATCAGCAGGCCCGACAACGCCAATGCGCGAACGAACCCGCTTTTGAAAACCATTCTCATCCGAAGAAGACTAGCAGAGCGGAGACCGAAACGCCCGGACCATGCGTTCCGGCCGAACGGCGTCAGTCGACATACAGCGAACTGACCGATTCGCCCTCGGCCATTCGGCGAATGGTCTCGGCCAGCATCTGCGCCACGGACAACTGCCGGATGCGGCCGCAGTCGCGCGCTTCGTCGCTGAGCGGGATGGTGTCGGTGACGACGATCTCGTCGATGCGCGATTCGGTAATGTTTTCGATCGCGCGTCCCGACAGAACCGGATGCACGCAATACGCCACCACGCGTCTGGCACCGGCGTCCTTGAGCGCCCCGGCGCCGGCGCACAGCGTGCCGGCGGTGTCGATCATGTCGTCGACCAGCACGCAGGTCTTGTCGCTGACGTCGCCGATAAGGTTCATCACGGTCGACTCGTTGGCCCGCGGACGGCGCTTGTCGATAATGGCAAGCTCGGCATCCAGCCGCTTGGCGATGGCGCGCGCGCGGACAACACCGCCGACGTCGGGCGAGACCACGATCATGTTGTCGTCGCCGTAGTGCTTCCAGATATCGGCCAGCGTCAGCGGCGAGGCGTAGACGTTGTCGACCGGAATGTCGAAAAAGCCCTGGATCTGGTCGGCATGCAAGTCGACCGTCACGACCCGGTCGGTGCCGACCACGCCGATCATCTTGGCCGCGACCTTGGCCGTGATCGGCACCCGGCTGGAGCGCGGGCGGCGGTCCTGGCGGGCATAGCCGAAATACGGCACGATGGCGGTCACGCGCCCGGCCGAGGCGCGCTTGAGCGCATCAACCATGACCAGCAGTTCCATGAAGTTCTCGGCCGCCGGCTGGCAAGTGGGCTGAATCAGAAAGATGTCGCGGGCGCGCACGTTCTCGATGATCTCGACCATCACCTCGCCGTCGCTGAAGCGGCCCACGTTCGCCTTGCCCATGGGCACACCCAGGTGTCCGGCGATGGCATGGGCCAGTTCCGGATTCGCATTTCCGGAAAAAATCATCATCGAGGGTGTGGTCACGGCCGGATTCCGTCTGTTTCTGGAGCATTCAAAGATGGCTGGGACGGCAGGACTCGAACCTGCGAATGCGGGGATCAAAACCCCGTGCCTTAACCAGCTTGGCGACGTCCCAGTCGATTACGCATTTCGCCGGTGCGCGACTGGCGCACCCGGGCGAAGCGAAATTATAACGATTCGGTCGCAGTGCCGGTGGGTTGCGGAGCACCTCGGCGGTTGTCGGACGCGCCGGCCGGCTCGAAGCTCCAGCCCGACAGCGCCGCGCGCACCCGGTAGGGTGGATTTTCGGCCGTTACCCGCATCGGCAGCAATACGCCGTCGCCGTCGAGCTGGCTCCAGCGTGCGAAATCAAGCTGCCAGTCGGCCCAGCGCAGCGATTGCAGCGCGCCGTCTTCGGCATAGTCGGTAATCGCCCCGGCCGGCGCGGGCAATCCGCGCAGCCACGCGCTCATCCAGCGTACCGGAATCGGCCAGCCGACCGCCTGCTCGACCAGCACATCCGGATCCGGACCCTGCAGGCGGCCGATATCGGTGCCGGTCAGCGTGGACCCGTTCGGCCCCATCTCCAGGCGCCACTGCCGACCACCGGCAACGGTTCTGAGCAGCACCACGTGATCAGCGCCGTCGGCCCGCCAGGTCATCGACAGACTGCCGCCGCGCTGGCCGTCGGACAGCCCAAGCCGGCCGCGTACCGACCACTTCGGGTGATCGTCGAACCAGGCCTGCCGCTCGACCAGCCAGGCGCCCTCCGGGCGCGGGTCGCGTAGCGCACAACCGGCCGCAAGCAGGCCCAGGCACGCGGCCGCCGACAAGACCAGGAATTGGCGCATCAGTCAAGGCCGATCCGGTTCAGGGTGTCGTCGAACACCGTCTCGCCGGACATTTCGCCGCGCGTACGCGCAACCCAGTCGCGCGCATCGTCGTGCCGGCCCAGCGTCCACAGCGTCTCGATGAGGTGGGCGACGATTTCCGGATGCGGCTCGGCTTCGGCCGCCCGCAGCAGGTACGGCAGTCCTTCGTCTGCGCGGCCCAGCTTGAACAGCACCCAGCCCATGGAATCGAGAATGGCCGGGTTGTCCGGCTCGATCTCCAGCGCGGTCTCGATCAGGCGCATGGCCTCGCGCTGGCGATCGGTGCGGTCGGAAAGCGTATAACCCAGGGCATTGAGCGCGACCGCGTTTTCCGGATCGTTCTGGATGATTGCACGCAAATCCTGCTCCGCCAGACTCAATTCGTCATCGTTGACCGCTGCCATGGCACGCGCATACAGCAGCGCGGAACTTCCCGGCAACCGCGTCAGGGCGTCGGTCAACAGCGCCAGGGCCTGATCATCCTGGCCGGCTTCGGACAGAATCTGGCCTTCAAGCAGCCAGGCCTGCTCGGAAATTTCCGGATCGGGCCTGCGGCGCACTTCGGCCAACAGCTCGCGCGCGGCCTGCAACTCGTCCCGTCCGGCCAGCAGCACGGCGCGGCGCAAGTCGGCACGCGGCCCGAGTTCGCCGTCGACGCGCGCATACCAGTCGATGGCCTCGTCGCCCATCTCCAGAATCTCGGCCAGCAAGCCGGTCAGCCATGCGTGACGGCCACCGGCCCGCTCCGGTTCCAGCGAGGCCAAACGCTGCCAGGTGGCACCGGCGGCGGCAGACCGCCCGAGGTCCTGCAGCAGCACACCGCGGGTATAGAGAATCTCCGCGTCCTGCGGCAGCCGGGCGAGAACATCCAGCGCCTCGTCGCCGCGTCCCGACTCGCGCAACAGCTCGACTTCGGCGATCGCCGCAACACGGTCGTCCGGCTCGAACTCGCCGGCCATACGGTAGTACTGCAGCGCCCGCTCCGGCTG
Source organism: Wenzhouxiangellaceae bacterium (assembly GCA_040904965.1). Lineage (GTDB taxonomy): Bacteria > Pseudomonadota > Gammaproteobacteria > Xanthomonadales > Wenzhouxiangellaceae. Next base: position 23,082 of record JBBDSL010000061.1, on the reverse strand, counting down.
CAGGTTGGCCTGTGTCAGGTGCGCCGCCCACAGGGCCCGCTCGTAGTCTGGCTGAACCCGCAAGGCCTCCTCGGCGAGCTCGATCGCCTGCTGCTGGCGATTGAGCTGCCAGGCCAGCCGGCTGCGCAGATAATCATCGAAACCCGGCTCGAGGTCTTCGGCCTGGTCGATCAGCCGTTCCAGCGCCGCGGTTGAATTTTCGGCCGATCCGGCGGCGGCCAGCAGTGCAGTGATCGTGCTCCAGTCGCGCGTGCTGTCGCCGTCGGCAAGACGGGTCTGCAGCAGTTCCACGGCGCGGTCGATGTGTTGCTGGCGCAGCGCCGCAATGGCCGCGATCTGTGTGGCCTGGCGCGAATCGGGTTGCAGCTCCAGCCAGCGCTCGGCCGCGCTGCTCGCCGCCGGCCAGTCGTCCAGGGCCGAAGCCAGTTGCGCGGCCTGCCGGGCCACGGTCGGATCGCTGCTGGTATCGAGCAACGGCATCAGCAATTCGAGCGCATACTGATACTCGCCGGATTCGGCCGCCGCACGGGCATTGGCCAGCGTGGACGCGGCCTGGGCCCGTTCGGGGCTTTCTTCGCGCTGCGGACCTGCGGCGCAGCCGGTCAGCAATACCGCCAACATGAGCGCCACTATCTTGAATTGCATTGCGTAAGCTAGGACAATGTCGGGTTTGTCCGGATCTGGTTCATTCATGTCGGTATTTGCTCTTGGGCTGAGTCATCAAACCGCACCCGTTGCGATTCGGGAGCGGCTTGCCTTTACACCGGACAGGCTCGGTGAAGCACTTGGTTCCATGCACGCGCTGCCGGGTATCGACGAATGCGCGATCGTGAGCACCTGCAACCGGACCGAACTCTATGCCAGCGGTGAGCACGCTAGCATAACGGCATTGCAGGAATGGATGCATGACTGGCACGGGGCTCACCCGGGCGAATTTCGTGAATATCTGTTCTCGCTGCAACAACGAATGGCGGTCATTCATCTGCTCAAAGTCACTTCCGGCATGGATTCCATGGTGCTCGGCGAGCCTCAAGTTGTCGGCCAGGTCAAGCAGGCCTGGCAATCGGCCCAGCAACACAAGACCCTGGGCACTATTCTGGACCGTCTTTTTCAGCATTCGTTTCAGACCTCCAAGCTGGTCCGGTCCGAAACCGGCATCGGCCACAACCCCGTCACCCTGCCGTTTGCCGCGCTGAAACTGGCGCACCAGATCTTCGGCGACGTCGATCGGCTGTCGGTTCTGATGATCGGCGCCGGCGAAATGATCGAGGACTGCGCACGGCATTTTGCCGGCCAGGGCATCCAGGCGCTGACAATCTGCAATCGCAACCCGGATCGCGCCGCCGCGCTGGCCGGGCAGTTCAACGCACGGTCCATCGGTCTGGACGGCTTGCACGACGCGCTGCCCGGCCACGACATCGTGGTCGCCTGCACCGGTAGCGCCACACCGCTGGTTGAAGCCGAAATGGTCCGCCAGGCGCTGGCCAAGCGCCGCAACAGGCCAATGTTTGTGCTCGATCTGTCGGTACCGCGCAATGTCGATCCGAAAGTCGGCGAGTTCGGCGACGTTTACCTGTACACCATCGACGACCTGCGCGAAATCGCCGAACACGGCCATCGCAAGCGCACCGAGGCGCTGGAAGCGGCCACGCACATCGTCGACGGCCAGGCCGAGGCCTTCGACCGCTGGCTCAACCTGCACGCGGCCGGCGAGACGCTGAAGTTGCTGCGCAACCGGGCGTTTGTCGAACGCGACAAGCTGCTCGACCAGGCCCGGCGCGAGTTGGCCGCCGGGCGCGATGCCGACGATGTGCTGGCCCGCTTCGGTCACCGCCTGACCAACCGGCTGCTGCACGCACCCAGCATCCAGTTGCGGCGCGCGGCCGAAATCACCGACGAGGATCTGATGGCCGCCGCGCGCAAACTGCTGCTGGACGACCCGTCATGACGCCGGGTCTGGAACGGCGCCTGGAACAGGCCGTGGAGCGCTTCGAAGAGATCGAACGCCTGCTGGCCGAGCCCGAACTGGCCGACGACCCGCGCCGGTTCACCGCGCTGTCGCGCGAATATTCGGAATTGCAGGCAATCGTCACGACCTGGCGGGCCATTGAGCAACTCGACCGGCGCGAAACCGAAGCCAGGGCACTGCTGGAAGAAGACGATTCCGAAATGCGCAAGATGGCGCACGAGGAGCTGGCCGAACTTGAAACCGAGCGCGAACGCCTGGGCCGCGAGTTGCAGCGTCTGATCGTCCCGCCCGACCCCAACGATCGCAAGAACCTGTTTCTGGAAATCCGCGCCGGCACCGGCGGCCAGGAAGCCGCGCTGTTTGCCGGCGACCTGTTCCGGATGTACAGCCGTTACGCCGAATCCCAGGGCTGGCGCATCGAGATTCTGTCGGGCCAGGCCGGCGAGGCCGGCGGCTGGCGCGAGCTGATTGCACGCGTCATCGGCAACGGCGCGTACTCGAAGCTCAAGTTCGAATCCGGCACGCACCGGGTCCAACGCGTTCCGGCCACCGAATCGCAGGGCCGCATTCATACCTCGGCATGCACCGTCGCGATCCTGCCGGAAGTCGACGAGGTCGACGAGGTCAAGGTCGACCCCAACGATCTTCGCATCGACACCTATCGCTCGTCCGGCGCCGGCGGCCAGCACGTCAACACGACCGACTCGGCCATCCGCATCACCCACCTACCCAGCGGCATCGTGGTCGAGTGCCAGGACGAGCGCTCGCAGCACAAGAACAAGGCACGCGCCATGAGCCTGCTCAGCGCGCGCTTGCTCCAGGCCGAGCGTGCCCAGCAGCAGTCCGAACAAGCCGCCAACCGCAAGCTGCAGGTCGGCAGCGGCGACCGCTCCGAGCGCATCCGCACCTACAACTTCCCCCAGGGCCGGGTCACCGACCACCGCATCGGGCTGACGCTGTACGACCTGGACAATATCCTCGAGGGCGCGCTGGACGAACTCATCGACCCGCTGGCCGAAGCGCATCAGGCCGATTTGCTGGCCGAGCTTGGTTGACACCACCCTTCCGGCGGGCGGCTTGCGTATCATCGCGCCATGCTTTTATTCATCCTGATCGGCGCCGTATTGGGGCTGCTCGCCGGCGGCTTCGGCGGGGCGGTGCTGGGCGCCGTGGCTGGCGGTGTACTCGGCCGTTTGCTGCTGACGGTATTGTTCGCGCGCGGCCTGGACGCCGTGCGCGCGCAGTTCCTGGACTCCACCTTCGCGGTCATGGGCGCAGTGTGCAAGGCTGATGGCCGAGTCACCGACGATGAAATTCGCGTCGCAGAGCAGTTCTTTTCGCGCCTGGCGCTGTCCGAGCGGCAACGCAAGTCGGCCATGGCGGCGTTCAACCGCGGCAAAGCACGCGATTTCGATCTCGATGCCGAACTGGCCGGGCTACGCACCGTCGCCCGACACAACCAGCCGCTGTTGCAGCTCTTCCTGCAGGTCCAGCTCGCGGCAATCGCCGCCGACGGCGTCGTCCATGACAATGAACACGCCATGCTGGTGCGCATCGCGCGCAACCTGGGCCTGTCCGAGGCCGATGTCGAACGCCTGATAGCGATGCTCAGAGGCGGCTCGGGTGCCCGTGCCGGCGACACCCCGGAACGCGCTGGCGTACGCCTGGAAGATGCCTATGCCACGCTGGGCGTGAAACCCGACGCCACTGACGCCGAAGTCAAGAAGGCCTATCGCCGCCTGATGAGCAAGCACCACCCCGACAAGCTCGCATCACACGGCATGCCCGAGAGCATGCGGCCGGTAGCCGAGGAAAGAACGCGCGAGATTCGCAAGGCGTATGATGTGATCGTGGCGCAGCGTGGGTGATGATTGCCGCAGCCGGACACCCATGCCGGGTGCGGGCGGCTACTTTGAATTCAAACTCAAATTCAAATTCGATTTCGACTTCTATAATCAAAAGCGGTTTCGCCTCGCGCTGCGCGCTTGCAGGCGACCTACTTTTCACAATCGCCTGAAAAGTAGGCAAAAGCGCTCTTACAGGCGGCAGGTGTTTTGGGTGCATGTTTGATCGAGTCGGTGGTTTGGTGTCAGATTCCGTCTTCGCTGGTTCTTGAAGACTAGCGCTTTCCCAATTCGAATGGATCAGGTGGCGTTGCTATAGTCCGTGCGGGATCCTACGATGTGGTGGCGATGGGGGGTTTGCAATGGAAGGTTCTTTTCCGTATATTCCAATCAAGGTCGGCTGTTCCAACCAGTGTCGGCAGACGTTTTAGCGAGTCAGGGGTGTCGGTTTTTCATTCATTTACGGCAAACATCTCCAGCTTCGGCAGGCAGACGCGTGGAAATCCGCGGTTCGCAGGAGAGGTGGAAGGCCACCGTGATAAAACATGTGCCATCGCGGGCCGCCCGCTGTTAGCCTTCACATAGGAATCGTACGTGCTGCATCCGAACCAGTTTGAGGTCAATGAAGCCTGGATCGTCTTCTGGCTGAACGACGAGCCCATCCGTACAGCGCAGGATGGCTCGTTCAACTGCATCTGTCTCATGGACGCAGCCAGTTGTTTCATATTGGGTCACGCCATGATCCCGGCGCATGAGGCGGAGCCGTCGCAGTTGGACGCGAAGCGCCTGCTCACGACCGGGTGGGAACACAAGAAGAAAATGCCCAAGACGCTTTTCGTTCCGAAGGGCCAGTTCGAGGGCAGCCTCACTGCGGCGGCCCAACGCGAAAAAATTGATGTCGTTTCTGTGGAAGAAGATCAACTACTCGTCTTCACCGACGAAGCCATGCAAGGTTTCAAAAAACATGTCCGGGCAGGATACAGTGAAGGCTAACGAGTTGGGTTACTAACAAAACCATAAATCCTGGTACAGCCATGAACCAGGGGAGCCGCCCCATGTGCACGTGGATCGAGACGACTGCTCGGCCAAATTCCGGCTGAAGCCGGCGGCCTTGGCACGGGAGTCCGGGCTTCCGGCGCATGAGCTCCGGCGAAACAGGAGTATTGGAGAATTCTATCAAACCGCGTTCGCCCGGGAACTCTTTCCGATCGAGCAATTGACCACCGCTGCCGAAAAAGATGTCTCCGTTTCGTCGCGCAATGCGATTAGAGAGTCAATCATACTGACAATCAGGGCACTAATCGCCCGGGAGGTTTGCATAGAATGAATATCAATCAGCGCATCAAGACGACGGCAGGTCGCTCATCGGCACCGGCAGCAGTTGCTTTCACGATATTTTGTTGGTGCTTTACGGTCGGTGTCTTCGCCGATCAGGGGGCCGTCAACGGCGCCCATTTGCCCACTGACGCCAAGGCAACGTGCACTGCGGACGTGGCGAACTGGTTTCCCAATCATGAGATCACCGCCAATGGCTGGGTCACCCCGGCCGATGGGTTGAAGCCGATTTTTGCCGATTTCCAGAACAATACCCGCTGCGATTTCTACCGCTGGGGGGCGCAAATGTTCCTGTGGTTAACCTCAGGCGCCGGCACCAAACACGTCTTCAATACACCCCCTGTCTTTTACGATATTTCAGTCGCCGAGGACGGCAAGCGCCATTTTCTATCCGAAACCGGGCCAATGAAGCTTGCGGTCAGAAAAAGCAAAACCGATGAGGAGATCGAACTCGGGCAGGCGGGTGGCGGCGACGTGTTGCTGTCGCAGAATCAGTCTCTTGTTTATTACGGCTTGCATGCAAACAACGTTTACGCCCTCTACACAACGGGCCGCAAGAACAACGACAGCTCCCTTCCGGATCATTTCCCCAGCACCAGCGATGAAATCGACAGCGTTAATACATATGCCGTGGAACAAGGGTACCCACTTACCGATACGGAAGCGATGGCGCTGGAGCTGAAGACTTCCTGGGCGGATGCCGCGACGGTTCGCGATAGGAGCGATTACGTATTGACGCAAGCCATCGTGCCGGTTTTCGATCGCGCTGCCAAAGATCCGACAACCGGCAAGCAGCAGTGGACAATTACAGGGAATCAACCAAAAACTCTGGCACTGGTCGGCATGCACGTGGTTGGCACGGTGAACGGACACCCGGAAATGGTCTGGGCAACCTTCGAGCACGTGGATAACGTTCCGGATGCCACTTATCAGTACACCAACATGGACGGGGATCCTGCGACATGGCCTTACGATGCTTCCGGAACCTGGAATTTCCTGCCCTCGAATGCAACCGAACCCACATCAATTGCAGCCAATGCTCAAGTCTCCACTTATACGGGCAGTGGCGCTGAATGCGTCCGGAAGGACTCGCAAGATGACAACACCGAATGCATTGTCAACGTGAATGGCGCTGAGATCGCCCCGATTGACGTCATCCGTCCGAACCCCTGGGGCGATGATCAGAGTGACAGTTCATCGGTCGCCAACAATACCGATCTGGTCTCAATCAACGTCTCGGTCTTATCGCAGTTGCAGGCAGGCGACATCCGCAGCAATTATATTCAGACGGGTAGCATATGGACCGCCAAAGGACAAATCCCGCCGGGTTTCCCCGACACCGATCCGGACTATTTGCGCGGCTCGACTCATCTGGCAAACAGCACCATGGAAACCTTCTTCCAGTTCCATAACAAAGGCGAAAATGCCTTCAATCCACAGAACTGTTTCGGTTGTCATGGCTCCACCGAATCCGATGCGACTGGAATAAGTCATATCTATGACGAGTTGCAGCCGTTGCCAAAGAAGTAAACCACTGATGCTCTTGCGGCCCCGGTCATCGAAAGTGGATGACCGGGGCCGCACTTCCTGACATGTAATGCGGTAAACAAGGAGCTCGCCTGCAAGCGCGAGGCGAAACGGTCCTTGTCGTTGAAGTCGAAGTCGTACTCGGCTTCAACAGCCGTTCGCACCCGGTGAGCGTGTCAACCTCAACCCGTCACCAGCCAGGGCAATTCATTCAGCAGCCGGCTTGCGAAACCGGAACGTGAACCGGTCCGTGTTTCCGGTCACGGTCTTGCGCCCAACCTCATAGCGCAGCTCGTCATCGAGCCGGTAGTGCAAGCCCGAATAATCCTCGAATTCAAAACCGGCGGCCTGGATTTCCTTGATCATGAGCACCGGGTCGGCGCGGCGGCGGTTTTCCGGGTCGTCGGGCTGCATGTGACGGCGGGTGTGGTCGACCACGCCGTAGATGCCGCCGGGCTTGAGCGCGGCGAATGCGGCGCGGTTCATGCTGTCGCGACCTTCTGCATTCAGGTTGTGCAGGTTGCGGAAGGTCAGCACCGCATCCACATTCTCGACACCGAAGTCGAACGGCTTGATCGCGACCCGGCCGGATTCTTCATCGGGCACGATTTCGATCTCCGGCGCCAGCACTTCGACCCGGTCGTACGGCGGCTCGTCGAACGGTTCCGTCTCGGCAATTCGACCGGCGGCGATGGAGACATACAGCTTGCCCTGCTCGCGCAACGCTGGCGCCAGCAGCTTGGTGTACCAGCCACCGCCGGGAATCAGTTCGATGACCGTCATGGTCTCGTCGAGGCCGAAGAAGTCCAGGGTCTCGACCGGCAGCCGGTTGGCATCACGCTCGCGTTCGGCATCGGTGCGTGCCTCGGCTTCCATCGCCGTGCGAATCGATTGCAGAAACGGTCGCTCTTCTTCGGCCTGTTCCTGTGCCAGGACGGGCAGCGCCATAAGCAGCGCCACAGATAACATCAACTTGTTCATTCTTTTCTCCTTCTTGATCAGTTAAGCGCGTGGAATGCAATGTCCGTGGTCTCGACGATCTCGATCCAAACCTTTGAATTAACCGCGAATGAACGCAAATGACCGGGAAAATAGTCAATCGCCACGAAGACCAGACCCTGCCCTGTATGTTGTTCGTCCGGCGCTGCTACGCATTATTCGCGTTCATTTGCGTCCATTTGTGGTTCAAGACGCCTTTTGCGGCATCAACTTGCGCATGGCACGCATCAGCATACGGAAGTACAGCGAAGGAAACCAGCGCTTGAGACGGTATTGCCAGCGTGTTTCCGGATGGGTCAGCAACAGGAACTTCGGCTTCTGCGTCGCCTGGTAGACGGTTTCGGCGACGTCTTCGGCCGAGATGCCAGATTTCTCCATCCATCGCTGCACCCGCCGGGGGTAGTTGTCGTCGGGTGCGCGCATGGTTTCGGTCAGGCCGGTCTTGACGAACGCCGGGCACAGCACCGAAACCTCGACGCCGTAGGGCTGCATTTCGGCGCGCAGCATTTCCGACAGCGCGACCACGGCCGCCTTGGCGGTGCCGTACGAGGCGATGCCGGGCGCGCCGGCCAGCCCGGCCCAGGAGGCGACGTTGACGATATGACCGAAGCCCTGTTTGCGAAACTGTTCAACGAAGTGGTGACAACCGCGCACCACGCCCATGAGGTTGATTTCCAGCACCCACTGCCAGTCTTCCAGCGGCGTGTCGCCCAGCATGCCGCCGGTCGCCACTCCGGCGTTGTTGACAAGCGCATCGACACGACCGTATTGCGCGGCGACGAAATCCACCAGCGCTTCCCACTGCACCGAATCGGTCACGTCCAGCGTGCGCGCGGTATGGCCGGAGCCGGCCAGCTTCGAGGCCACCGCCTCGGCGCGGTCGACGTGCTGGTCGGTCACGACCACGCGCCAGCCGGCTTCGGCAAAGCGTATCGCCATTGCCGCGCCCAGGCCCGAACCCGCGCCGCTGATGACTGCGACCGGAGTCTGTTCTGATTGCATGCGTCCTGATTCCCGGTGAAAGCAGTCAGCATAATCGATCCGAACACGTTCGCAACACCTCGCTGGCACGCCCTGGCGGTGGTCACAGTGGAAAGGACGACCAACAAGGCGGGTAAAATACCCGGCCCTGACCGAAGCCCCCGTCGTGATGTCCGAAACATTTTCCGTACTCAACCCGCCACGCGCCGAACCAGGCGAGGGCCGGCAATGGCCACTGCTCGAAGACCTCGCGCTGGCGCTGGCGGTCAGTGCCTGGTCGCGCCGCAAGGGCGGCCCGGTGCTGGTGGCCGCGGCCGACGGGTATTCGGCGCGCCGGCTCCGGGACGACATCAATCTGCTGGACGGGCCGCGCGCCGATCTGTTTCCGGACCTGGAAATCCTGCCCTACGACCTGTATTCGCCGCACCCCGACCTGGTCTCGCGCCGGCTGAAAGTGCTGGCCGGGCTGTCCCGGCGCAGCAGCGGGGTGATCATCGCGCCGATCAACGCGTTGATGCAACGACTGGCCCCCACAGGCTTTCTGGCCGGGCGCAGCATCGATTTCACCGTTGGCGAGACGCTGGACCTGGGGCGCTTCCGCGAACGCCTGTCCGACGCCGGCTACGAGGCCAGCGACCAGGTCTGGCAGCCCGGCCAGTTTGCTGTGCGCGGCTCGGTGTTCGACCTGTGGCCCATGGGCATGGCCGTGCCCTATCGCATCGAGCTGTTTGACACCGACATTGAGTCGATTCGCACGTTCGACGCCGAAACCCAGCGCTCGATCGAGAAACTGGACCATGTGGCACTGCTGCCGGGCCGCGAATACCCGTTCGACGAAGCCGCGCGCAGCGAATTCCGCCGACGCTTCCGCAACCGCTTCGAGGTTGATCTCAGGCGCGCCTTGCCCTATCAGGAAGTCGGCGAGGGCAGCCACGGCCAGGGGCTGGAACAGTACCTGCCGCTGTTCTTCGACCAGACCGCCAGCCTGCTGGACTACTTGCCACGCGAGCACCGGCTGGTGACACTGGCCGGCTGCGAGGAAGCGGCCGAAGAGTTCGCAGAACAGGTGCGGCAACGCCATGAACAGCGGGCCGGGGATCGCGAGCGTCCGCCTTTGAGACCCGAAGAGTTGTACCTGGACGCCGGCGAGTTGATCGCGACGCTGAAAAAGGATGCCGCGGTGCGGGTGACCCGGCGCCAGCCTGCGGCCGCCACGCTCCGGCCACCGCAGCCGCTGGACCTGGACCACGCGCCGGAACTCGCCGCGGAACAGTTGAATGGCGGGACCGGACGCATGCTGCTGGCGGCCGATACCGCTGGCCGGCGCGAACTGATACATGCCAACCTCAAGCGCTTCGGGGTGCAGCCGCGCCTGGTCGAATCGTACGCCGCGTTCGCCAGCGGCAACGACCGGCTTGCACTGGCGGTGCTGCCGTTTTCCGGCGGCTGCGCGCTGCCGGCCGAGGGCGTGACCATCCTGTCCGAAGCCGAACTGTTCCCGGGCCACACGCGCACTCGCCGGCGCGACCGGAAAAGCGGCCAGGACCCCGAAAGCATCGTGCGCAGCCTGGCCGACCTGCAGCCCGGCGCGCTGGTGGTGCACCTGGAGCACGGCATCGGCCGATACCTGGGCCTGGAAGTGCTGGATGTCGGCGACACTCGCGGCGAATTCCTGACCCTGGAATACGCCGAGGGCGACAAGCTGTACGTGCCGGTCACCGACCTGCACCTGGTCAGCCGCTACACCGGTGCGGAACCGGATTCGGTGGTACTCAACCGGCTGGGTTCGGACCGCTGGAAGAAGACCCGGCGCAAGGCGGCCGAGAAAGTGCGCGACGTGGCCGCCGAACTGCTCAACGTACAGGCCCGGCGCGCCGCGCGCCAGGGTCATGCATTCACCTTCGACGAGGGTATGTACGCGCGCTTCGCCGCCGGCTTCGAGTTCGAGGAAACCGAAGACCAGCAGACCGCCATCGACGCGGTGCTGGCCGACCTGAAGGCCTCCACGCCCATGGACCGCGTGGTCTGCGGCGACGTCGGCTTCGGCAAGACCGAAGTGGCGCTGCGCGCGGCGTTCGCGGTGGTCGACGGCGGCCGCCAGGTGGTGATGCTGGCGCCCACCACGCTGCTGGCCGAACAGCATTACCGCACGTTTGCCGACCGTTTCGCCGACTGGCCGGTCAAGGTTGCGCTGCTGTCGCGCACCGGCGGCAAGAAGGATGCCGAGCGCACGCTGGCGGGCCTTGCCGACGGCACCATAGACATTGTCATCGGCACCCACCGACTGCTGCAGGCCGACGTCAAGTTGACCAACCTGGGCCTGGTGGTGGTCGACGAGGAACAGCGCTTCGGGGTGCGGCAAAAAGAGCAGTTGAAAAGATTGCGCGCCGAGGTCGATCTGCTGACCCTGACCGCAACCCCGATTCCGCGCACGCTGAACATGTCCATGACCGGCCTGCGCGAACTATCCATCATCGCCACACCGCCGTCGCGCCGCATGGCGGTCAAGACCTTTGTTTCCGAATGGGATACCGCGACCGTCCGCGACGCCGGCAACCGTGAATTCCAGCGCGGCGGCCAGGTGTATTTCCTGCACAACGACGTCCGAACCCAGCCGCGCATCGCCGAGGACCTGGCAGAACTATTCCCGCGCGCGCGCATCGGCATTGCCAACGGCCAGATGCCGCCCGGCGAACTGGAGCGCACCATGCGCGACTTTTACCACCGCCGGATCAACCTGCTGGTGGCCAGCACCATCATCGAAAACGGCATCGACGTGCCCACGGCCAATACCATCATTATCAACCGCGCCGACAAGTTCGGTCTGGCGCAGCTGCACCAGCTGCGCGGCCGGGTCGGACGCTCGCACCACTTGGCGTACGCTTATCTGGTCACCCCGCCTTGGAAGGCGATCACCACCGACGCACGCAAGCGGCTGGAAGCGATCCAGTCGCTGCAGGAACTGGGCGCCGGCTTCACGCTGGCCACCCACGACCTGGAGATCCGCGGCGCCGGCGAACTGCTGGGCGAAGACCAGTCCGGCCAGATCGAGGCGGTCGGGTTCCAGCTGTATTCCGAGCTGCTCAACCGCACCGTCGAGGCGCTCAAGGCCGGAATCGAACCGGATCTGGACGAGCCGGTAGACGTCTCTTCCGAGGTCGACCTGCACGTGACCGCCATGATCCCGGCCGGCTACCTGCCGGACGTGCATCAGCGGCTGGTGCTGTACAAACGCCTTGCCCAGGCGCGCACCGCCAAGGAACTGCACGAGTTGCAGGTCGAGATGATCGACCGCTTCGGCCTGCTGCCCGAGGAGGTCAGGAACCTGTTCACCGCCGCCACCCTGCGCCTGGAAGCCCGCGCGCTGGGCATTCGCAAGCTCGAAGTGGGCCCGGCCGGCGGGCGGGTGGAATTCCTGCCCAAACCCGATATCGACATGGCCGAAATGATCAGGATGATCCAGAAAGAGGCCCACAGCTTCTCGCTGCCGGCCCAGGACCGGCTGCGCATCCACGGCGAGTTCGAAAAGCTCGACGACCGGATCGGCGTGGCCGAGGACCTGCTCACACGGTTGAAGCCGAAAAGCCAAAGCTCCAACGGAGTAAACTCGGTCGCATGAAATTCACCATCGTCCACGGGCTCGCCGGCCTGGCCATGCTGCTCGCTTGCGCCACGACTTCCGCCCAGCAACCGGAGACGCAGGCGGAACCGGAGAAGCCCGAGTATCCGTCCGTCTATAGAGTCGAGGCGATCGTCTTTCGCCATGTCGACGGCCGCTTCGACCGGTTTCGCGCAAGCGCGCCGGTCGACTACACCGGCCATCTCGACCCATTGCTGGCTGCAACGGCCCATGAATTGGCCGAACAACGCCTGGCCGAGCTGGCCCGCCTCGGGCCGCCGGTTGCGATTGCCGGCGAAGTCGACGAAGCCACACCCTTTCTTCAGACCGAAGACGAGACCATTCGCCCCATTCCGTCGGTATACGCCGCGCTGGGCAAGCTCTCGCCTGTGGCCGGACGGGCGATGACGCGCCTGACCGCCGCAGCGCAATACGAACCGCTGGCCGCGCGTGCCTGGATTCAACTCGCCCAGCCGAACCAGGACACCGCAAGGGTGCGGCTGCACGACCGGACCGTGGTCGATCGGATCGGCATCGACGAAAATGCCGACTCACCGCTACCCATCGGGCTGCTGCCGTTCCCGCCGCCGGCCGAGGACATAACCCCGCCGCTGGAGGTCTACCAGCTCGACGGCACCATCCGATTGCGCCAGCGTCAGTTCCTGCATCTGGATCTGGACCTGGTCTGGCAGGTCCCGGCGCGCGCGCCGGCCGACCGGGCGAGCCGCGGCCGGAGAGAACCGCCGGTCGGCATGTCCACAGATCGCGCCGAAAACGAATGGCTGCTGCACCGCCTGCGGCAATCGCGCATTGTCAGGCCCGGGCGCCTGGAGTATTTCGATTCCAGCCTGTTCGGCGTGCTGGTGCGCATTGAGCGCTTCGAGCAGGTGGTGCCCGCAATCGAACAGCCGGAACCCGAACCGGAAACGCCGGGACAGGACGCAAACGAAGTCGCCGGTGCGGACACGGATTCGGGCGGTTGACGGTATCATTGCCGTTGATCACCCAGGCTTTGATTCCTTCCCGATGACCCCCAACGCCCTGACCGCACTGTCACCGCTGGACGGCCGCTATGCACGGCGCCTGGAGCCGCTGGCCCGACTGTTTTCCGAGGCCGGCCTGATCCGTCACCGGGTGCGGGTGGAACTCGAATGGTTTCGCCACCTGGCCGGCGTGGAGGCATTTGATGCATTGCCGCCGCTGGCGCCCGACGACGAGGCCTTCGTGCGCCGGCTGGGCGAGGAATTTTCCGATGCCGACGCTGCCGAGGTCAAGGAGATCGAGGCGACCACCAATCATGACGTCAAGGCGGTCGAGTACTGGATCAAGAAGCGGCTTTCGGCACGTCCCGGCCTGGCCGACAAGCTGGAAATGGTGCATTTTGCCTGCACCTCCGAGGACATCAACAATCTCGCCTACGGGCTGATCCTGCGCCAGGCCCTGGTCGAGGAACTGGACCCTGTGCTGGCCGAACTGGATGCCCACCTGGCCGGCATGGCCGAGACCCATGCCGATCTGGCGATGCTGTCGCGCACCCACGGCCAGAGCGCGTCGCCAACCACCCTGGGCAAGGAAATCGCCAACACCGTATTCCGACTGCGGCGCCAGCGCCGGGCACTGAGCCGGGTCGAGATCAGCGGCAAGATCAACGGCGCGGTAGGCAATTTCAACGCCCATATAGCCGCCTGCCCCGACCTCGACTGGCCTGCCATTGCACGCGACTTCGTCGAACGACTGGGTTTGATCTGGAACCCTTACACCACCCAGATCGAGCCGCACGACATGATCGCCGAACTGGCCCATGCACTGATCAGGGTCAACACGGTGCTGCTGGATTTCGCCCGCGACAGCTGGGCCTACATTTCGCTGGGCTATTACGCCCAAAAGACGGTCGAAGGCGAAGTGGGCTCGTCAACCATGCCACACAAGGTCAACCCGATCGACTTCGAAAACGGAGAAGGCAACCTGGGCCTGGCCAACGCGCTGCTGGGCCACCTGGCCGAAAAGCTTCCGGTCTCGCGCTGGCAGCGCGATCTGACCGATTCCACCGTGCAGCGTTCGATCGGCTCGGCCTTCGGCTACTGCCTGCTGGCCTGGAAGTCGCTGCAGCGCGGGCTGGGCAGAATCGAACCCAACCGCGAGCGCATCGCCGCCGACCTCGACGGCGCATGGGAGGTGCTGGCCGAGGCCATACAGACCGTGATGCGCGTCCACGGCATCGAAGAACCGTACGAAAAACTCAAGCAGCTCACGCGCGGACGCACCCTGAATGCCGCCGGCGTGCGCCGGTTTCTGGAGCAGCTCGAACTGCCCGAGGCCGAACGCCGGCGCCTGCTGGAAATGACGCCGTCGGGCTATACCGGCAACGCCGCAGACATGGCACGCGCCATCGGACGCCACGTATGAAACCGATTCAGCTGGTCGAATGGAACAGCTTCGATGCAAGGCGCTTTCTCGAAGAGCACTGGCAGCATACGCCGCTGCTGATCCGCGGCTGGCTGAAACCGGCCGCGCTGGGCATCGACCAGATCATCGATGCGGCCGGCGACGGCGAGCTCGGTTCCCGGCTGGTGGTCGGTTCGTTCGAAAACCTGGACTGGACCCTGGAGTACGGCCCGTTCCCCGAGGACGACCTGCCCTCGCTTGATCGTCCCTATCAGTCGCTGCTGGTCCAGGACATGGACAAGAAATTCCCGCAGGTCGCCGAGCTGCTGGAGGCATTCGGCTTTTTGCCCAACTGGCTGCTCGACGACATCATGGTCAGTCAGGCCGGTCCGGGCGGATCGGTCGGCCCCCACGTCGACGCCTATGATGTGTTTCTGGTGCAGGCCGCCGGCGCACGGCGCTGGGAGCTGGCCGGGAGCTTCCAGCCGGACCTCAACGAAGACTTCGAACTCGCGGTACTGAGAAACTTCAAGGCCGAAGCCAGCTGCGTGGCCGAACCCGGAGACGTACTGTACGTGCCTCCGGGCGTGGCCCACCACGGCATTGCACAGCAGAACAGCCAGACCTGGTCGGTGGGGCTGCGCGCACCGTCCTCGGCCGAGCTGCTGTCGGAACTGGCTGCCTTTCTCGGCGAACACGAGGCGCAACTGCCGCGGCTCAACCCCTTGAAGTACGACACCGAGCGCGCCGAACGCATTGATCAAACCCTGTTGCAGCATGCACGCAGGCTGCTGGCCCAGGCCGTCCAGCTCGACGACGAGGCGCTGGTCAGCTGGCTGGGCCAGACCCTGACCGCGTATCGCCAGTGGTCTCCGGAGACCGATGACGACGATACCCCGGACTCCGACCTCGAGCCACCGCTGGTGTTTGCGCCGGGCACGCGACTGGCCTGGAGCGATTCCGGGCTGCTGTTCGTCAACGGTCAGCAGTGGTCGTGCCCGCCGGAGTTCGCCCAGGCGCTGTGCCGAAACGGCCGAATCGACGAATGGCCGGAAGACGATGAAGCGCGCGTGGTGGTCGAAAACCTGATCGAGCAGGATGAATTGATCCGGCCATAACCCTTTAACCGTTATAATCAAGGATTGGCCAGCACCAATCCCCCGGCTCAAGCATTCTCAATGACCGAAGACCTGGAAAGAAAATACCGGACGTCCCACCTGTCCGGCCTCAACGCCGCCTACGTCGAAGAACTCTACGAAGAGTTTCTCGACGATCCCGACTCGGTACCCGAGTATTGGCGCGAGACGTTTCGCGGGTTGCTCGACGGCGCCGACGACGACACGCGTCATCGCGCGATCGCGGCGCATTTCGAGGCCGTGGGCCGGCAGCCGGCCGGTCAGCAGGCGGGCGCGGCCGCCGAGGATTTCAAGCAGGCCGGCGTACTACGGCTGATCAACGCCTACCGGGTGCGCGGCCATCAGCGCGCGAATCTGGATCCGCTGGGCTTGAGCGAACGTCCGGTAGTACCCGACCTGGATCTGGAATTCCACAACCTGTCCGAGGCCGATCTCGACACCGAATTCCATACCGGAAGCCTGGCGGCACCCGATCATCTCAAGTTGTCAGAGATTATCGAGATCTGCCGGCGCACCTATTGCGACACCGTCGGCGCGGAATACATGCACATCGCCGACACCAATCAGCGCCGCTGGTTGCAGCAGCGCCTGGAGCGCACAAGCGGTTCGTACGAACTCCCGACCGAGGACCGCAAGCGCCTGCTGGAAAAACTGGGCGCGGCCGAAGGCCTGGAAAAATACCTGCATTCACGCTACGTCGGCCAGAAGCGATTCTCGCTGGAAGGCGGCGAAAGCCTGATTCCGCTGTTCGACACACTGATCCGGCATTCCGGCAGCCAGGGCATCCGCGAGATGGTCATCGGCATGGCCCACCGCGGCCGCCTCAACGTGCTGGTCAATGTTCTCGGCAAGTCGCCGCGCGACCTGTTCGCCGAGTTCGAAGGCAAAATCCAGCACGACGACCCGGCCCGCTCCGGCGACGTCAAATACCACCTGGGCTTCAGCTCCGACGTACTCACGCCCGGCGGCGTGATGCACTTGGCGCTGGCGTTCAATCCGTCGCACCTGGAGATCGTCAATCCGGTTGTGGCCGGTTCGGCGCGCGCACGCCAGAACCGTCTGACCGATTACGACCATGAACAGGTGCTGCCGGTACTGGTCCACGGCGACGCCGCCCTGGCCGGCCAGGGCGTGGTCATGGAGCTGTTCAACATGTCGCAGGCGCGCGGCTTCAAGGTCGGCGGCACGTTCCACATCGTGATCAACAACCAGATCGGATTCACCACATCCAATCCGCTGGACGCGCGCTCGACGCTGTACTGCACCGAAGTGGCCAAGATGGTCCAGGCGCCGATCTTCCACGTCAATGCCGACGATCCCGAAGCGGTGCTGTTCATCACCCGGCTGGCCGCCGATTTCCGCCGCGAATTCAAAAAAGACGTGGTCCTGGACCTGGTCTGCTATCGCCGGCTGGGCCACAACGAGGCCGACGAGCCGGCCGCCACGCAGCCCCGCATGTACGAGGCCATCCGCAAGCTCGATTCGGTCTACAAGCAATACTCGAAACGTCTGATCGATGACGAACTGATCGAATCCGGCGAACTCGACAAATGGCAAAGCGCCTTCCGCGACCGGCTCGATGAGGGCGAAACGGTGGTCGAAGTGGCCGACGCCGACGATGCCCCGACCACCATCGACTGGAGCCCGTATCTCGATTCAGACTGGCGCAGCGAGGCCGATACCACCATCCCCACCGACCAGATCAAGGCGCTTTCCAAGCGCCTGACTACGCTGCCGGAAGGCTTCGAACTGCACAAGCAGGTCGATCGTCTGATCAAGCAGCGGCGCAAGATGGCCGCCGGCGACGCACCGCTGGATTGGGGCTTTGCCGAGACCATGGCCTATGCCGGGCTGCTGGATTCGGGCTATTCGCTGCGCCTGGTCGGCCAGGATTCCGGTCGCGGCACGTTCTTTCATCGCCACGCGGTGCTGTACAACCAGACCGACGGCCGCTACATCACGCCGCTGAGCGAAGTCGCCACGGACCGCCACAAGGTCGCCATCATCGATTCGCTGCTCAGCGAGGAAGCGGTGCTGGGCTTCGAATACGGCTACGCCACCGGTGAGCCGGACACGTTGGTAATCTGGGAAGCCCAGTTCGGCGATTTCGTCAACGGCGCGCAGGTGGTTATAGATCAGTTCATCACCTCCGGCGAGAGCAAGTGGGGCCGGCTGTGCGGATTGGTGATGTACCTGCCGCACGGCTACGAAGGTCAGGGACCGGAGCACTCCTCGGCGCGGCTCGAACGCTTCATGCAGCTGTGCTCGGACAACAATATCCAGGTCTGCGTGCCGACCCTGCCCAGCCAGATGTTCCACATGATTCGCCGCCAGATGCTCCGGCCGTACCGCAAGCCGCTGGTGGTATTCACGCCAAAAAGTCTGCTGCGTCACCGCGATTCGGTATCCAGCCTGGAAGATCTCGCCTCGGGCCGATTCCAACTGGTCATCGACGACCCGCAGCAACCCGAGCCGAAAAAGGTCAAGCGGCTGGTGTTCTGCGCCGGCAAGGTCTACTTCGACATCGCCAAGGCGCGTGCCGATGCCGATGAGTCGTTCGACGATGTCGCCGTGGTCCGCGTGGAACAGCTCTATCCATTCCCGCGCGAGGAACTGACCGAAATCGTCGGGCGTTACGCCGGTGCCGGGGAAGTCATCTGGTGCCAGGAAGAGCCGATGAACCAGGGCGCCTGGTTTCAGATCCGGCACCACCTGCAGGCCTGCATCGGCGACGGGCAGACGCTGCGCTACGCCGGCCGCAAGCCTTCGGCGTCACCGGCGGTTGGCTACTATCAAGTTCACATCGAGCAGCAAAAGCGCCTTGTCGAACAGGCGCTGGGCGTTCGAGACATCGATCAATAACCGCGAGTATTTTCAAGGATTTTCCATGAGCACTGAAGTCAAGGTCCCTACCCTGCCCGAATCGGTTTCCGACGCCACCGTCGCCAAGTGGCACAAGAAAGCCGGCGACAGCGTCAAGCGCGACGAAAATCTGGTTGATCTGGAAACCGACAAGGTCGTGCTGGAAGTGCCGGCGCCGGCCGACGGCGTGCTCGAATCCATAGCCGCCGAGGAAGGCGAAACCGTCAACGCCGACGACGTGCTGGGCAAAATTGCCGAGGGCGAGAGCGGCGACGATTCCAGCGACGATTCCGAGTCGGAATCGGAGTCGGACGACGACAAGGAACGCAAAAAGAAATCCAGCAACGGTGAAAAGTCGGAGGACGACGAAAAGTCGAAGGGCAAGGACAAGGAAAAGGAAAAGGAAAAGGAAAAGGACAAGGACAAGGACAAGGACAAGGACAAGGAAAAGCCGGACGACAAGAAAGAGTCCGCCGACAAGGACGGGAAATCCTCGCAAAAGCAGGACAAGAAGGATTCCGGTGACGGCGGGAAGACCTCGCACGAGGCCCCGGATGGTGCCGACAAGCTCGCGCCTTCGGTGCGCAAGCTGGTCACCGAGCACGGCATCGATCCGAACGAGATCGAAGGATCCGGGCGCGACGGGCGCATTACCAAAACCGACGTACTCCGCCACATCGGCACCAGCGGCGAAACCGGCGGCGCCAGACCCGAGGAACGGGTCAAGATGTCGCGCCTGCGTCAGCGGGTTTCCGAGCGCATGAAAGAGGCCCAGAACACCGCCGCCATCCTGACCTCGTTCAACGAAGTCGACCTGCACGAAGTCATGCAGATCCGCAGCCGCTACAAGGATGCCTTCCAGAAACGCCACGGCGTCAAGCTGGGCCTGATGTCGTTCTTCGTCAAGGCCTGCTGCGAGGCGCTGGACAAGCACCCGGTGGTCAATGCATCGGTCGACGGCGACGAAATCGTCTATCACGGCTACCAGGACATCGGCATCGCGGTTTCCACCGACCGCGGCCTGATGGTGCCGATTCTTCGCAACGCCGGTCACATGGGCCTGGCACAGATCGAGTCGCAGATCAACGAGTACGCCGAAAAGGCGCGCAGCGGCAAGATTCAGCTCGAGGACCTGCAGGGCGGCACCTTCTCGATTACCAACGGCGGCGTGTTCGGCTCGCTGCTTTCCACGCCGCTGCTCAACCCGCCGCAAAGCGCGATCCTGGGCATGCACACCATCAAGCAACGCCCGGTGGCGATCGACGGCGAAATCGTGGTCCGCCCGATGATGTACATCGCGCTGTCCTACGACCACCGCATCATCGACGGCAAGGACGCCGTGCAGTTCCTGGTCGCGGTCAAGGAAGCGCTGGAAGATCCGGCGCGGATGTTGCTGGGGCTTTGAGCGAAAAAATTCAAAGGCGGAACCGCAGATTACGCAGATACGCGCAGATTAAAAATCGTATGTTGCGAGGGGTCAGCCGTGAATAGCTCGTGTTTCGGCTTGATAACGCTAGCCGGGTGAACTGCACGTTATCGGACGACGGCGACTTGGCATCACTTTCAGCGCTGATAGCGCCGAAATCTCGCTACCTCAGTGGAATATTCAGAGCGCGTACTTGTAAATTCAGTAATCTGCGAGAATCTGCGTAATCTGCGGTTGCTTTTATATTCAACAATCGGAAAGAATCATGTCAGACAACGAATTCGACGTAATTTTCATCGGTGGCGGCCCGGGCGGATATGCCGGGGCCATTCGCGCCGGACAGCTTGGCCTGAAGACCATGCTGATCGACGACCGCAAGGGCGAAGACGGCAAACCGGCGCCGGGCGGCACCTGCCTGAATGTAGGCTGCATACCATCCAAGGCGCTGCTGGATTCGTCCAAGCACTTCCACCATATCCAGCACGACTACACCGCCCATGGCATCAAGACCGAGGGCGTGTCCATGGACATCGGAAAAATGCTGGAGCGCAAGCGCAAGGTCGTTAAGCAGCTCAACACCGGCCTGATCCAGCTGTTCAAGGCCAACAAGATCGAATTCGTCAACGGTCGCGGCAAACTGTTTTCCGAACGCCAGGTCGAGATCACGCCCAATGACGGCAAGAAGTACACGGCAACCGCCAAGCACGTGGTGCTGGCCGCCGGTTCCGTGCCGTTCTCGATTCCCAACGTGGAAATCGACAACGAGTACATCCTGGACAACGTCGGCGCACTGGAAATCAAGGAAGTGCCGGAACGCTTCGGTGTCATCGGCGCCGGCGTCATCGGCCTGGAGATGGGCAGCGTCTGGAGCCGCCTGGGCTCGGAAACGGTGCTGTTCGAAGCACTGGCCGATTTCCTGCCGGCGATCGACCGCGACATGGCCAAGGTGGCCCAGCGCGAGTTCAAGAAACAGAAGCTCGACATCCGCATGGGCTGCAAGGTCAGTGGTGCCGAAGTGGCCGACGGCAAGGTCAAGCTCAGCTACAACGACGGCAAGGAAGATCACGAGGAAGTGTTCGACCGGCTGCTGGTGGCCGTGGGCCGCAAGGCCGCCACCGACAACCTGCTTTCCGACGACAGCGGGGTCGAGGTGACCGATCGCGGCCAGATCGAGGTCGACGGACATTGCCGCACCAGCGCCGAGAGCATCTGGGCCATCGGCGATCTGGTGCGCGGCCCGATGCTGGCGCACAAGGCATCCGAGGAAGGCATTGCCGTGGCCGAGACAATCGCCGGCCAGGCCGGGCACATCAATCTCGAGACCGTACCCTGGGTGATCTACACCGACCCGGAAATCGCCTGGGTGGGCAGGACCGAGGCGCAACTGAAAGACGAAGGCATCGAGTACCGCGCCGGCACCTTCCCGTTCGCCGCCACCGGCCGCGGCCTGGCCATGGGCAACGCGACCGGTCAGGTCAAGATCCTGGCCGACGCCGAGACCGACGAGTTGCTCGGCTGCCAGATCGTCGGGTCCACCGCCTCGGAGTTCATCGGCGAGGTCGTGGTCGCAATGGAATTCAACGGCTCGGCCGAAGACCTGGCACGCATCGTCCACGCCCACCCGACCCTGTCGGAAGCCGTGCACGAAGCCGCTCTGGCGGTCGACAAGCGGGCCATCCACAAGGCGAACTGACCTTCATGAAACCACAGATTACGCAGATTTACGCAGATTGAAGACCCGGAACCGGGCCGATACGCGGCGCCGCGCGCGCAACGATAAAGACATATCGCGTCTTGACCCGAGCGGCGACATTCTGTCGGCCGGCATTCGGTTATTCCGGTTCTTCCGCATAAATCTGCGTTAATCTGCGGTTCCAGATATTCAGGGTTCTTCCATGTCCGACAACATTCCCGAAACCTTCAAGGCCCTCCGAATCTTCGATGACGAGCACGGCTATCGCAACGAGATTGCCGAGCAGTCCATCGACGACCAGACCGAAGGCGACGTGGTCATCCGCGTGGCCTGGTCGGGCATCAACTACAAGGACGCGCTTGCCGCCACCGGCAAGGGCAAGATTCTGCGCAGCTACCCGCTCAACGGCGGGATCGATGCGGCCGGCACGGTGGTGCGCTCCGACAGCGACGATTTCGGCGAAGGCGACGAAGTCCTGATCACCGGCTGCGGGCTTTCGGAGACGCGCGACGGCGGCTACAGCGAATATCTGCGGGTGCCTTCGAAGTGGCTGGTGCCACTGCCCCAAGGGCTGACGCTGCGCGAGGCCATGCTGCTGGGCACCGCCGGATTCACCGCCGCACTCAGCCTGTGGCGCATGGAAGCCAACGGCCAGCGCCCCGACATGGGGCCGGTGGTTGTCACCGGGGCGACCGGCGGCGTCGGCTCGATCGCCATCGACATCCTGACCCGCGCCGGCTACGAGGCGCACGCGATTTCGGGCAAGGTCGAGCAGTTCGAGTGGCTGCGCGAGCTGGGCGCGAAACAGTGCATCAGCCGCAACGAACTCTACTGGAGCGAAAAGCCGCTGGATTCGGCGCACTGGGCCGGAGCCATAGACAACGTCGGCGGCGACATGCTTTCCGGCCTGACCCGGGTGATCGAACCGTGGGGCTCGATCGCCTCCTGTGGCATGGCCGGCGGCATCGGCGTCAAAACCACCGTCATGCCGTTCATCATTCGCGGCATCGGCCTGCTGGGCATCAACTCGGCCGGCTGCCCCTACCCGATTCGCAAGGAACTCTGGGACCGTTTGGCCGGCGACTGGAAACCGGCCCACCTGGACCGGATCGAGAACGCCGAAGCGCCGCTGGACGGCCTTTCCGGGTACTTCCAAAACGCCCTGGAAGGCGGCTCGCTGGGCCGTGTTCTGGTGCGCGTAAGCGATTGACCGGCTCCTAGTGGTCCTTCAACCTGATAAATTAGGATTCAGTTGGCCTGTCAGCGTCCATGGCGGCGTTCCGGCTCTTGTAAAGGGCTACGGCCA
>JBBDSL010000060.1:0-37426 GCA_040904965.1 Wenzhouxiangellaceae bacterium | reverse complement strand
TGGCTGGTTGGCTGGTTGGCTGGTTGGTGGTTGGTGGCTGGTGGCTGGTTGGTTATTGGCCATTCACTTGTTTCGGTTGGCGCTTGAAGTCGCTGATTTTGCGGCCAGTTTTGTCTCCACCGAGCAGGTTTAAACAAGCCAACAAGCCAACCAGCTAACCAGTTAACCAGCCAACCAGCTAACGGCCTTTAGCCTCCTGCTGCGCCTCGTAGACGGCAATCGCGGTCATGTTGACCACGCGCCGGACGGTGGCCGAAGGGGTGAGCACGTGGGCCGGGCGGCTGGCGCCCATCAGAATGGGGCCTACGTTGACACCCTTGCCGATCACGCGGGTCATGTTGAACGCGATGTGAGCGGCGTCCTGGTCGGGCATGATGAACAGGTTGGCCTGACCGGTCAGCATGGAGTTGGGGAAGATACGCTGGCGAATGTTCGGCATCAGGGCGGCATCGGCGCGCATCTCGCCCTCGACTTCCAGTTCCGGCGCCATTTCGCGCACCAGTTTCAGCACCTTGCGCATCTTCGAGGCCATCGCATTGACGTGGCTGCCGAACGATGAATGCGACAGCAGTGCGACCTTGGGCGTGATACCGAACATGCGTACCTTGTCGGCCGCCATCAGGGTCAATTCGGCCAGCTGTTCGGCACTCGGGTCCGGGTTGACGTGGGTGTCGCAGACGAAATAGGTGCCCGACTCGTTGGTCATCGCCGAAAGAGCGCCCATGGTCTTGCAATCCTCGCGCAAGCCCAGCACCTCGGTGACGTACTTGAGCTTCTTATGGTACTGCCCGACCACCCCGCAGATCATGGCGTCGGCTTCGTCACGGTACACCATGATCGCGGCGATCACGGTATTGCGCGTGCGCACGATGGCCTTGGCCGAATCCGGGGTCACGCCGCGGCGTTCGGTGATCTTGTGGAAGGTGGTCCAGTAATCCTTGAAGCGCGGGTCCGAGTCCGGGTTGACCAGATCGAAGTGCTCGCCGGCCCGCACGCGCAGTCCTGCACGCTCGATGCGCATGTCCACCACCGCGGGGCGGCCGATCAGGATGGGCTTTGCCAACCCGTCGTCGACAATCGTCTGCACAGCGCGCAGTACGGTTTCTTCCTCGCCCTCGGCGAACACCACGCGCTTCGGGTCCCTGCGCGCGGCGTCGAACACCGGTTTCATCAGAAGCCCGGTCCTGAATACGTATTGCTGCAAGCGCTCGCGATAGGCATCCATGTCCTCGATCGGGCGCGTGGCCACGCCGGAGTCCATCGCGGCCCGGGCGACGGCCGGGGCCAACTGCATCAAAAGGCGCGGATCGAACGGCTGCGGTATCAGGTATTCGGGTCCGAACCGGGTCTCCTGGCCCTCGTAGGCCTGGGCGGCAACATCCGAGGCTTCCATGCGCGCCAGCTCGGCGATGGCGTGCACGCAGGCCATCTTCATTTCGTCGTTGATCGCCGTGGCACCCGCATCCAGCGCACCGCGGAAGATGTACGGGAAACAAAGCACGTTGTTGACCTGGTTGGGAAAGTCCGAACGCCCGGTCGCAATCAGCGCATCCGGGCGCGCCTCGCGGGCAACATCGGGCATGATTTCGGGCACCGGGTTGGCCAACGCCAGGATGATGGGTTTTTTGGCCATGCGCTTGACCATCTCGGGCTTGAGCACACCGGGGGCGGAGACGCCGAGGAAGATATCGGCCTTGTCGATCACGTCATCCAGCGTGCGGGCGTCGGTATCCACGGCATAGGAGGCCTTGCGCGGATCCATTTCGGCCTCGCGGCCGTTGTAGACCACGCCCTCGCGATCGCAGACCACGATGTTTTCGCGCTTCAGCCCCATCTTGACCAGCAGGTCCAGGCAGGCCATGCCGGCGGCACCGGCGCCGGAGGCGACCAGGCGGACTTTCTCCAGCTTCTTCCTGACCAGCATCAAACCGTTGACCACCGCGGCAGCCGTGATGATCGCGGTCCCGTGCTGATCGTCGTGGAATACCGGAATGCCCATGCGTTGCTTGAGCGCTTCTTCGACCTGAAAGCACTCCGGGGCCTTGATGTCTTCGAGATTGATGCCGCCGAAGGTCGGCTCAAGACTGGCGATGATCTCGATCAGCCGCTCGGGATCGGACTCGTCAATCTCGATATCGAACACGTCGATGTCGGCGAACTTCTTGAACAGCACTGCCTTGCCTTCCATCACCGGCTTGGACGCCAGCGGCCCGATATTGCCCAGCCCCAGCACCGCCGTGCCGTTGGAAATGACCGCAACCAGGTTGCCCCGGGCGGTGTATTCGCGCGCTTTCAGCGGATCCTCGGCGATCTCGTTGCTGGGCGCGGCCACCCCCGGCGAGTAGGCCAGCGCCAGGTCCTTGGCGGTGGTCAACGCCTTGGTCGGCGTGATCTTGATCTTGCCCGGCACAGGATAACGGTGGTACTCCAGGGCCTGCTCGTCGAATTTGTCGGACATTGGTGGTGCCTGGGTTGGGTTGGACGACGTCGAAACCTGGTGGTTTCAACAAGCTTCCCGTAAATCGTAAATGGTAAATAGTGAATGGTGAATGGCAAACGTTGCCCCATTCCTGTCCAGTGCCCGCAGTTGCTATTTACTATTTACCATTCACTATTTACGCCTTTCACTTCTCCAGATCAGAACCCCATTCACCCTGCGCGGCCAGGCCGTTCATGCGCGCGCGGTGGAGCAGGATCTTGCGTGCGCTTTCACGGTTGCCTTTGGGGTCGGCGGCCCATTCGGCCAGGCACCCCTGTTGCAGCGCGCGACCGTAGCTGAACGACAGCGGCCACGGCATATCGCCCAGCTGGTTCATCGCGTTCAGGTGCTCGGTGGCCTCGACATCGCCCTGCCCCCCGGACAGGAACACGATGCCGGCGACTGCGGCCGGTACCGAATTGAGCAGACAGTCGACCGTGGCCTCGGCGACTTCCTCGACACTGGCACGCTCGGCCGCCTTGTCGCCTGAAATCACCATCGAAGCTTTCAACACCGTGCCTTCGAGCAACACGTTCTGTTCGTAAAGCTGCTGGAACAGGCTCTTGAGGGTGGCTTCGGTAACGTCGAAACTGGCGTCCAGATCGTGCTTGCCGTTCATCAGCACTTCCGGCTCGACAATCGGGACCAGACCGGCTTCCTGGCACAGTGCGGCGTAACGCGCCAGCGCATGGGCGTTGGAATCAATGCAACTGCGCGAGGGGATCTCAGCACCGATGGTGATCACCGCGCGCCACTTGCAGAACTTCGCGCCCAGCTCGACATATTCGGCCAGCCGTTCGCGCAGACCGTCAAGGCCCTCGGTGATCTTTTCGCCCTCGAAACCCGCCATGTCCTTGGCACCCTTATCGACCTTGATGCCGGGCAGAATGCCGGCGTCGTTCATCAGATCAGCCAGCGGGGTACCGTCGGGCATCTTCTGGCGCAGTGTTTCGTCAAACAGGATGGCGCCGGAAATATGCTCGCCCAGCCCGTCGGCGGCCAGCATCATCGAGCGGTAGTCCAGCCGGTTGTCCTCGGTGTTGTCGATGCCGACCGCATCGAACCGCTTCTTGATCGTGCCCAGCGATTCGTCAATGGCCAGAATGCCGCGACCGGGTGCCACCATGGCCTGGGCCGTCGTTACCAGTTGTTCCAGTTTCTCGATCATGGTCGGGCTCCTCGTGGATGCGTGCCATGCAGCGTGTGAAATT
Organism: Wenzhouxiangellaceae bacterium; assembly: GCA_040904965.1. GTDB lineage: Bacteria > Pseudomonadota > Gammaproteobacteria > Xanthomonadales > Wenzhouxiangellaceae. The sequence continues at coordinate 33,736 of JBBDSL010000060.1, read as the reverse complement.
CAGCATGTATTGTAGCCGGTAGGAGCCTGCTTGCAGGCGAATGCAGTGGTCGCCATGGCACGAGGTTTCGGGTGTGAGTTGCCGCGATTCCCGGATAAGTCTATCCGGTGGTCACGATCTTCATCGTGTTGGTCCCGCCCTCGATACCCGGCTCGTCGCCCAATGTGAGGATGACGCGCTTGCCGGGCTCGACCAGGCCGGCCTGGACCACGCGCTCGATTGCGCGTCGGCCCAGCTCGGCCTTGTCGATCTGGTCGGACGCGAAGAACAACGGAAACACGTGCTGGAACAGGCGCATCCGCCGCAAGCTGGCACGGTTGGGCGACAGCGCGATGATCGGCACCGGCGAACGGATGCGACTGAGCCATTGCGCGGTCGATCCCGACTCGGTCAGCGCCACGATGGCTTCAATGGGGACATTGTTGGCGGTAATCATTGCCGCCATCGCAATCGCCTGGTCGGTGCGCTCGGGCCGGATGTTGAGACGCCGTTGCGGAATATGGGCCTGGACGTGGCGTTCGGCGCCTTCGCAGATCCGGGCCATGGCCTCGATCACGCGCGCCGGGTGCCTGCCAACCGCGGTTTCGGCCGAAAGCATCACCGCGTCGGTGCCGTCAATGACCGCGTTGGCCACGTCCAGCACCTCGGCGCGGGTTGGAATCGGGCTGTCGACCATCGACTGCATCATCTGGGTGGCCGTGATCACCGGCCGGTTGTGCTCCAACGATGCGGCAATGATGCGTTTCTGCAGGCCCGGAAGCTCGGCCTCGCCGATTTCGACGCCCAGATCGCCCCTGGCGACCAGCACCGCATCGGAGGCCTCGATCACCGTATCCAGGTTTTCGATCGCCTCGGTACGTTCGATCTTGGAAACCAGGTAGGCGCCGCCGCCGGCGCGCCGCAACAATGTCCGGGCGCGCTCGATATCCTCGGCGCTGCGCGGAAACGAGACGGCGAGATAGTCCACCTGCCACTCGGCGGCCAGCTTAATATCGGCCTCGTCGGCCGCCGACACGCCCGGCAGCGACAGTCCGCCGCCGCGCAGGTTCAGCCCCTTGCGATCGAACAGCCGGCCGCTGGTCAGGACTTCGCAGATAATGCGAGTGCCGTCGACGCGCTTGACGCGCATCGCCATCAGACCATCGTCCAGCAGCAATTCCGAACCGGGAGACACGTCATTGGCCAGTCCGAGATAGGCCACGCCGACCTCGGTGTCGTCGCCGGGAGGCGGCGGCTCTTCGGCCACCAGCGTGAATTCCTGGCCAGCCTGCAGTTCGACGAAGCCGTCGCGGAAGCGGTCGATGCGAATCTTGGGACCGGACAGGTCGGCCAGCACCGCCACGTCGGTATCGAGTTCGCGCGCAATGGCGCGCACCAGTTTGATCCGGCGCGCGTGGGTTTCGGAGTCGCCGTGCGAGAAGTTGATCCGCACCACGTCGCAACCGGCGCGAATCAGTTTTTCCATGGCCTCCGGATCATCTGTGGCCGGCCCCAGCGTGGCAACAATCTTGGTTCTGCGATTCATGCTGCCAAGTCTACCGGCTTGTTGAATGGATTTCCGACGCAGGGCACGGCCCGGCGCCGGAAATTCATGCAATTATCGGATCCGGCTCAGCCGACCATCATCCTGCCGAATGCCGGAACCTTCAGCGGCGATGCCGTACTTCGGATTCAGGCGGCCTGCTTCTGTTCAAACCAGTCCTGAGTTCCGCCTTCATAATCATAGATCTGCTCGAATCCGGCATCCTCCAGGGCTTTGGCAGCCTTCGGGGACGCATCGCAATCGAAGTTGGCACAATACACCACAACCTTGCGCTGCTTGCTTCCAGTCACCGCCTCGACCTGCTCTACGAAGTCACTGTTTGCAACCGGAATATTGATCGAAGTCCGGATATGCTTTTCATTGAATGTTTCGCGCGGCAGAACATTGATGAGCACAAAATCTTCATGCTCCTGCTCGTTCATCTGTTTCAATTGGTCTCGGCTGATCTTCTTCATGTTGCCTCCTGCAGTTTTATGGGCAGAAAGAACGACTGCATCCGTTAAGACAAGACTGCATCCCGGAGTTCCCCGTGCGGTCATTGTTTATGTCTATGCAGATTTCGATCCGAATTGCTCCGAAAAATCAGGAGATTCAGCCATGTCCCGGAAACGACTTTTGCCGCGGATGGGCGCGGATGCACACGGATAAAGGGAGATAATTGATCGAAAAGGGAAATGTCTCGGAGAGGCGCTTTCAGCCATCTGCCGGCGACGTGGCGCCGGCCTGCGCTACTTTGTGTTCACTCTTTGGTTTTCATCCGCGTTTTCCGCGTGAATCCGCGGCAAAACGGGTTCTCGGTTCGCCCGCGCACCGTGGTTTGGGCGATAGCTGAGGAATATACGTAATCAGGAAAGCTTTTCGGCTCTTCTGTCCACAATACCGATCCAGCTTTTCAGCCCAAAAAAGGGCCCGGCGAAATCGCCGGGCCCTGTTTGAACGTGCTTCGCGATGCTCAGTCGAACGCCGAATCCCAGTTGCGCGGATTGCCGTTCTGGTCAACGACCAATGCGGGTGCGCCTTCGGGCAACAGCTGCAAGGTCTTCAAGAACTCAATGATCGAATCGCGGCCGAAGTCGTCCAGCGCCGACCACTGTTGGTAGGCGTCCAGCGCCTCGCCGCGATGGGCTTCTATGGCTTCGCGCATGGTGGTGAACAGGCCGTGGTGGAAGTACGGCGGCTCATTGGCCGCGCCCCACAGGCGCTTGGTCAGGAAGTGGCAGTTTCCGGCGTTGAATTCTTCCGATCCGGCCGGGAAGTGCATGTTGAGCTTTTCGCAATTGGGATCGTCCGGACCGCTGGTGATATCGTGCACCTTCATGTCGGTGAACGCCGGCACCCAAACGGTGTTGGTTGCGTTGTCCACCGGCAGGCGCGGCTGGTCGAGTCGCGGATCCGCGAGGTCCAGTTCGAAAGTCGGGTAATCGCCCGGTTGCAGGTTGCCGTCGGGGTTGAACGGGTTCGGCTCGGTATATACCCATCCCTGGTCGGTCAGCGGCAGTGCCGGCGTATGGCAATCGGCACATCCGATATCCATGAACAGCTGCTCGCCGTTGGCGACCGCGTCCTCGATCACCGGGTGACGCGGGATCACGCGCCCGAGCACTGCAAGCTGCGCCTGCCAGGCGCTGACCGCGGTCACGTCGGCGATACTCAGATTATTATCGAAACCGTCACCGTCATGGTCGCCCTCTCCGAAGCGCTCACGGGCCTGGATGCCGTGATGGTGGTTCATCGCATTGTTGGTGAACTGGCGCAGCGAGATCACTGCCGAGGCCTGGTGGAACGGCCGGATGATCAAGTTGGGCGGAGCGTCCGGTCCGGCGCTTGCCAGGCTGGGTGGCACGAAGCCTTCGGTGGCCGAGGTATCCCAGCTGCCATCGGCGTTGCGCGCCAGCGACCCGAAGGAAATGCCCTTGCTGACCAGCTCGGCCGAGCCGCCCGGCGCGATGCCGTCGCGAATCGTCTGCAGGTCGGCGGTCATTTGACGAGCCAGCATTTCGATGTAGCCCGATCCGAACATGCCCAGTGTTGCGCGCGAGTTGGCGATACTCTGCAGCGTCACCGTCTCGCCGTTCTCGTCGAACGCGCCGCGGCTCTCGAAGCCGATCTCGTCGTCGCTCAATGCATCGAAGGTCGCGAAATCGAAACGCTGTCCGAGCACGAACACATTGGTGACGAAATCACCGCCGCCGCCGGAGCGCGGCAGGTTGTGGCAGCCGCCACAGCTGTTGGCGTCCGGTGCCGATACGCGGTTCATGTTGCGCGGGAATTCCAGCGGCGAGTCCGGATCCGAAAGCGGCGCCCCGGTGCCGGTCAGACCCGGGCGTCCACCGCCTTCCTGGGCCGTCCAGTTGGCGTTGAACAGGATCGCGCCCTGGCGCATGAGCTGCGGCAGAGGGATGGTGAACTCGTCGCCGTCCTCAAGCCTTTCCGGCACCGCGACTTCCTGGCCCAGGATCGGTGCGGACTGCGGTTCGCATCGGCCGTTGTCGAAGCCGAGCATCGCCAGCAGAACGCATACACTGGGCGGCTGCTGCTGTGCCGAAACCGGTCCCGAAAGACCGAGCGCGAACGCCGTGGCAGCGAGTGTGAGCACGCCGGAAACGATACGGCGCAATGGCTTGACTCTTGATGAATCGACCTCATTCGAGGCTTGTTCGGTGTTCATGGTAAACAGGTGCTCCCTATGAATTGATCAAGAATGCCTGGAGCCTGGTTGGCTCCTGGCCTTTATACGCAATAGCCGGGTGGTTACCGCCACGGCAGCTCTTTTGTGATGAAAATCACAAAGGCGCGCAAAGTTTAAGCTTGCAATAAATGCTTGGCAAGACAACTCGTTCAAGAACCAGCCGGTGGCTGCAGTCAGCCCATCAGCCAGCCGGTGATTGCCAGTCGGCTGCCGCTGGCGTGGCGCGCGACCGGGCTGACGCAATGCAGTTGCGGAGCGCGGAACAGGCTAATGGTGTTGAAGCGCGGCACCATGGTGTCGATGACGTCGTCATCGTCGTTCAGAAACTGCAGCAGGCCGCCCTGGTCGGCCTTCCAGTCGCGGCCGAGGTTGATGACGTAGGCGGCGTAGCGGATCTCCTCGGCCGAATGATCGTTGTGCAGCGACAGAAAATCGCCCGGCCGGTAACGCGTGGCCTGGCAATTGGTGCGAACGGGCCGGCGATCGCCGATCACGGCACGCATGGGTTCCAGCCAGTCGCCGCGATTGAGCAGCTCGACCACGCGGTTGAGCGGCGAGTCGGGCGCTTCGCGATTCATGTAGCCGGTAATCATCATGTAGCTCAGATACGAAAACTGGAAGCCCTCGCGCGCCAGATCGTCGAATTCCCGCTGCCAGCGCTCGCGCTTGTCGGGCGGCATGGCTTCCCATTCCCGCAGCGGCGTTTTCTGGTGGCCGTTGCGGCTGCGCCAGGCCAGTGACCAGGGTGTGCGGTGCAGCAGTTCTTCATGCAGAAAATCCGCCACGTCGGTGCGCAGCGCATTGTCGATCTGGATACGGGAATGTTCAGCGAAGCTGCGCGCCAGTCCGGCGAGGTCCAGCCCGGGGTTCAGCAACCCGGCATCCAGCAGCGGCCAGCGTCCGACGTACTCACTCATGCGCGAACCCGTGTGATCTCGAACGCCGCACTCTGCCCCACCAACTGCGCCGAATGCAACCCTGCATCGGCGCCGGATTGCGCCAGATATTCGCGCCATGCCCGATGCTCGTGGTCGCGCCAGCCGGCGTAGCCGGTGTACTCATCGAACACCACCACGGTCCCGGGCGCAAGGCACGGTCCGAGGGCGGACAGGACCTGGGCGGCCGACGTATACAGGTCGCAGTCGACGTGCAACAGCGCGATCGGCTGATCCAGCCCGGCGGCGAATTCAGGCAGCGTCTGGTCGAACCAGCCGGCGCGCAGTTCCACATTTTGGGGCACTTCGGGCAAACGGCCGCCGGTCGAATAGCTGCCGGCCGGTTCGTGCCCCGACCAGGCTTCGGGCAGGCCCTGGAAACTGTCGAAACCAAACACCCGGCGCTGCGGTGCCCAGCGCGCCAACAGGCTCGCGGTACGGCCGTGAAACACGCCGCATTCGACGACCGCGCCGCGCGCCGGCGCGCACGACAGCGCATGCCGGAGCAGCGCCACGTTATCGCCGAACCAGGCCGTGCCTGCAGCGGCGTCGAACAAGTGACAGAATCCTTCCCATTGCGGGCCGGAATGGCTGGGCAGCGGACCTTCGCGCCCTTCAACGAACTGCAAAGCATCGAACAGCGCCTCCAGGGCTGGATTCCGGCGCGGCTGATCCGCCAGCCATTCGCATGCCGATCCGGTGCCTTGCAGGGAAACCAGCAGCAATGCCTTTTGGCGCACCAGTTGCAACTCGCCTGAATTGGCCGACAGCGCCCGATCGACTACTTCCAACGCCTCATCGGGCAGGTCCAGATTGATCAGCATCCGGGCATGACTGATCGCCAGCATGGTCCACTTGGGCACAATCTCCGATAACGCCCGAAGCTGTTCAAGCGCCGCGGCGTGTTCTCCCAGCCCCCAGCGACAGCGTGCCTGCAGCAGCACGCTTTGCGGCCGGGAAAAATCGAGCCGGGCGACCACCCGGGCAGCCGCTTCGAATTCGCGCAGCTTCATCATCGCATCGGCGATCTGCTGCAGCGCCGCGGTGTCATTTGTCGCCTGGGCGGCTTTTTGCAGCGCCTCGAGCGCGGCTTCCGGGTTTTCCATGCGCTGTTCACAGGCACCGAGCAACAACCAGGTGTGGGCATCGGCGCATCCCTGGGCCACTTCGTCACGACAGCGTTGGCGCGCCTCGGCGACCCGCCCGGACTGGATCATCGTCGTGATCTCGTTGCGATTCAGCATGCCGCCGGGCCCGGAGCGCGGAGACGTGTCGCCAGCACCAATCGGCCGGCCCGTATTGTTCGGAATGGATTCATGCAGGCAAGTCTAAAGGGATCGGCTGGCGCGTGGGCGCGATTCAACCACCGCGCCGATGACGAGAGCCGAGAGACAAGCTGAATGTGGCAATATTCATGCATGTCTTCGTAGGCTCTGCCACCATGCTCAAGCAATTACTCGTCACACTGCTGGTCGCGGCCATTGTCATCGTGTTCGCGCGCATGAAGCGGGCCCGCCGGACAGCGCCGGCCGCGCGCGATGCATCGCCGCCATCGACGTCGTCTTCGCCTTCTGCGGTGGTCATCGCCGGCTACGTCCTTGCCGCCGTCATGATTCTCGCCACCGCCGGCGTGACCTGGATGCGCTATCAGGAGGCCAACGAGATTGTGCGGGTGGAGGTGATTGACGCGCGCTCGGGCGAGCGCACCGTCTACCAGGTACGACGCAGGCAACTCGGCGAGCGTGAATTCAGAACCGTCGACGGACGCGTGGTCTCGCTGGGCGCTTCGGACCGGATGGAAAGAATCGAATGAGCCAGTGGGCGAATTCCCAAGCCGGCGCCGCTCACTCTGGTTGCATTAGTAACCGCTATACCAGGACTGCATCTGCTCTTCGTCGGGCTCGCCCGGCGTCTCTTCGCGTAGCCGCGCCAGACGCTGGTTTTCCTCTTCGCGGGCGGCGTCTATGATTGCCATCAGCTCGCCCAGATTCACCTCGTCGTCAGCAGGCCGGTAGGTGCCCGTCAAGGGGCTGTCCGCGTCCAGCCTGCCGGCGGCGTAAAGCGACCAGATTTCCTTGCCGTACTCGGTCGCCAGCAGCCCGGGGGCAAATCGACCGAAGAAACGCTTCATCCGGTCGACGTCGCGCACCAGCATCATCGCCGCGCTGTTGTTGGCGGCCGCATTGACCGCCTGCGGCAGATCGATGATGACCGGGCCTGCGGCATCGACCAGCACGTTGAATTCGGAGAGATCGCCGTGAATCAGCCCCGCGGCCAGCATCCGGACGACCTCGGAAATGATCCGATCGTGGTATCCGCGTGCTTCCTCGGCCGTCAACGTCATGCCGTCCAGCCGCGGCGCCACGTTGCCGTCGGCATCGACGATCAGCTCCATCAGCAGCACGCCGTCGACGAATCCGTGCGGCCGCGGCACACGCACGCCGGCTGCCGATAGCCGGTACAGCGCATCGACCTCGGCGTTCAGCCAGGCTTTTTCCTGCTCTTTCTGACCATAGCGGGTGCGCTTGCCCATTGCCCGCGCACGCCGGCTGTTGCGCACGCTGCGGCCTTCCTGGTACTGCGCCGCCTGCTTGAAACCGCGCACGTTGGCCTCCTTAAACACCTTGGCGCAGCGCTTGTCGCCGCCGCAACGCACCACGAACACGTCGGCTTCCTTGCCGCTTTTCAGCGGCCGCAGCACTTCGTCGATCAGACCGTCCTCGGCCAGGGGTTTCAAGCGGGCAGGAATCTTCATTGGCGGCAATTATGACACCCATTGATGGATATCGCCGTTGCCAGGGATTCGTGACCTGTGGACTATTGCCGTTGCGTCGGCGGTTTGGTAGTTTGAACCGCGAACAGTTGGCAACCCAGTATCACGAGGAGCACCCCCATGTTCAATTTTCGAGATTGCGCCAGAATGACGATTGCCACTGCAGCGATTGCTGCCTCCACGGCCTGCTCGATGACGGCACCCACCCTGCAGGAAACCCGTGAGCTTGAAGTACAGGTATCCGGGGGCGCCCGTCTTTCAATTGACGCGGGTGCAGGCTCGCTGCTGCTGACAGGCGAAAGCGGCGCGGACACCATCCGGGTCAGCGCCGAAATCTACCAGGTCGAAGCCAACGACGACTACACACTGACGCTGGAGACCGACAGCGAAGGCCGGGTGCGGCTGATATCCGATACCGGCTCCGGTCCCTGGAGCAGTAATGACCGGATCAATCTTTCCATCCGTGTTCCCGAGTCCGTGGAACTCGACATCGTCGATGGCTCTGGCAGCGTGCAGGTCAGCGCCCTGACGGGCAGCCTCGACATCGAGGACGGCTCGGGCAGTATCCGCATCTCGGAGATCGGCGGCAACGTCACAATTGACGACGGCTCGGGCTCGCTGAGCGCAGACAATGTGGGCGGCAATCTTCGAATTGACGACGGCTCAGGCAGCATCGATGTTCGGGAAACCGGAGGCGACGTGACCATCAACGACGGTTCCGGCAGCATCACGGTGCGCAACACCGGCGGAAAGGTCACGGTAGACGACGGCAGCGGCAGCATCAGTGTCGACGGTGCCGAAGATTTCGAACTGCTCAGCGACGGCAGCGGCAGCGTAAGCGCGTCGAACATCCGCAGCCGGGATTCATAGCGTCAACAATCGCGCGGCGCAGTGGAACGGACGGAGAACAAGGCGGGTTTACCCCGCATTATTCACCAGACCGCCAACAGCATAAGCCCCAGCGACGCGGCAAAACCGACGCCCCAGGTCATGCTGCGCAGTACCGGGAAATCGCCCAGGTAGAAGATGGTGTAGACGATCCGCGCACCGACGAACACCAACGCCAGCACGGAGACCCAGTAGCCGGTGGTGCCGGTCACCATCACCAGCAACACACCGGCGGCGAATACCGGAAACGCCTCGATCATGTTCTGATGCGCGGCCAGCGCACGCGCGCCGAAGCCGGTCAGCCGCGCCTGTTGCGCACGCGGATGGCGATTGTCGTAGCCGCCATCCTCGGCCATGGCCATTGCCACCGGCACCTTGGTGATGAGGATCATCAGCGCGGAAAAGATCAGGCACAGCATGAGGGTGGACATTTCGGCCAGCTCCTGTTTTTGATATAAATGATATTAACCCGACCTATTAATAGGCACCTGATTACGTAGTTGGCTCAGCTGCGCCGACACAGGAAAAACCCGGGAACCGCAGATTTCGCAGATGCACGCAGATTGTTGTTTTACCTGGAATGATTATCTTTGCATCGATCCGCGACGTCGATAACAGGCTACGGTTCAACCGCCGTTTGCAGGCCGTGAGGTCCGAACCGGAAGTTCAAGACCGATCGAGCCGGTCAACAGTAACGCCCTGGTCACGCCACAAATGGATTCATATTCAGTAATCTGCGTGAATCTGCGTAATCTGCGGTTCGCTTTTCTAAGCTGACACACCTACGTAATCAGGAATAGATATGTCGGGTTCATTCCGGCTTGCGGAATTTCAGCGTCATGCGGTGCGATTCGCCGATGGCCTCGTACTCCGCGCGCAGCGCCGGATCGTCCTCTTCCAGCCGCAGCGAGGGCGGCAGGCGCCAGACGTATTCTTCGGTGGTCGGCTGGTCGTTCGAGTTGGTGTTGACGTCGCTGTCGTCGACGAACTCGAAGCCGGCCGCCTCGACCTGGGCAATCACGAAATCGCGCTTGAGATAACCGTTATTGCCATCGGCCCAGTCGTCGGGCATGTCGTCACGCGCCCAGTGCTGTACCACGCCGAACGTGCCGCCGGGCTTGAGCGCTTCGTGGGCATCGGCCAGCGCCGCGTCGAGATAGCCATGTTCTTCGTTGAACCGGGCCAGGTTATGCAACGCGCGGACGAATATCACCGCATCGGCCGTTCCGGCCATCTCTTCGGGCATGGAGCCCAGCCAGAAGGTCGAAACGGATGCGCAATCATCCTGACACCACTGCTCGGCCTGGGCCGGGAACTGATCCGGCCAGCGCCGCATCTCGAGCATGAACTCCTCGGTGCCGAACGGAAACAGCGGCCACATCTCCAGCGCGTAGTTGGCGCCGATCAGATGGCCCTCAGCGCCCAGGTGCGGCAGCAGAATGCGGGTATACCAGCCACCGCCCGGCAACGCCTCGACCACCGTCATGCCCGGCTCGATGCCGAAAAATTCCAGGGTCTCGCGCGGATGACGCTGGTCGTAGCGCGCCTTGATCTGATCGGGCTGGGCTTCAAGCACTCTGCCCAGCCGATCCTGGTCGGACTCGGGCTCGCGGGGCGCCTGCGGTTCCGGCGTTTCGGTGGCGACCGGCTCCGGCGCCTCCGGCTCGGAAACGTCCTGCTGCTGGCAGGCGGCAAGGAACAACAACATCGAAATCAACAGCACTCTGTACATGGCAGTTCTCCCTGATGGAATATCCCGCCATTATCCCGCCGAAAGGCGGCGGGTGCAATCGGGATGCACAGGTCCCCGGGAGGACACGCCGGTACCGGCGTTCAGCCGATCCGGATCCCCGCTTCAACACCATGCAACTCAGTACGCCTTGATCATCATCCGTTCGTCGCGAGGCGCTGTCATATCCCGTGGAACGGGTGGTGAATAAGGCGGGCTCAGGGCGATTCGAATCCGTCGGCGAACACAAAGTCCTCGTCGTCGACAATCAGCACAGTCACGGTTGAAGGTGACCCGACCACAGCGCCGTTACTGACACCGGTGATCGAGACCGTGAACGTCTCGTCGCCTTCGATCAGCGCGTCGTCGACCAGGGTGACAACCACGCCACCGCCGGTCGCACCGTCTGCAAGCGACAGCGTGCCGCTGCCACCGAGGAAATCGATTCCATCCTGCGCACTGCCGTCGCTGGCCGCCCACTGCACGTCGATACTGCCTTCGGCACCGCCGACACGCTCCACGCTCAGGCTGATCGTACCGGCATCTTCAAACACTGAAACCTCGGATTGCGCCCACCGAACCGTTCCGGGCAGGCCACGCCGCTGGGCCCAGAGTGCATTCAGGTCCGCGGGCACCCAGCTTTCGTCCAGCAGGCGGGGCGAAAAGCTCAGCAGCTGGGGCGAGCCCGGACTTTCCGGGACGATCTCGATCACTTCGTCGTCGTGGGCAAAGATGTCCGGGAACTGCACCCCGGTCGCGACGCTGACCAGCACCCGACCATTGTCGAGCAGATGCAAGGCGTCGATATCGATATCGAAGTCGTCGATGAGGTACAGGCTGAAGCCGGTCGCCGAATCCCATTGCACCAGGTCGCCCGGTCGAATGGTCTCAGCCCCCAGCTCGGCGGCGACGTCGATCGAGAGCACCAGCCGGCACGACGCCGGGTCGCGGCTGAGCGCGTCGATATTGATGCCTGCCGGGATGCCGGCGGCCGCGCCTTCCAGCACGACATTGCCCGAGGCATCGAACACGTCGGCAGGTCGGACCACATTGCCGGCGACCTCGGTGGTCGCATCCAGACTGTACAACGAGGGGCCGCAACCGTCGCCGGCATGGTAGGCGTCGATATCGGCGCCCGGCAGCTCTCCCAGCGGGTTGACGCCCTCGGCAAACCCGGCGTCGAACGAAAACTCCGAAAGGGTGTGGTCGCTGCCCACCAAGATGGCGCCATCCGCGGGCAGCCGGTTAGCAATATCGGCGGAAATACGGATGCGCTCCAGCTCCGTTTGGGCCTGGCCGCAGACCGAGACAGCAAGCAGCAGCACGGTGGCGCACGCGAATCCGGGGAACCTCGGAACAACCCTGTGCATCATCATGACCATTCCGTCAGCAGGAACCGAAGCCGCAACGGTTGTCGTCGACCGCAAACGCGCTGCCGCTGATTTCGCCCCCCGAGTTGCCGTCGATGAGGTTACGCCCGAAAACCGGGCGCCCGCCGAATTCCACGCCCACGCCGGTGTTGTCGTTGGCCATGCTGTCGAGCAGCGAGCAGGTGAAGCAACGTATCCCGTTGCCACCATTCAACAGGGCTGTGCTGTTCATGATTCGGCTATCCGGGTTCGTGAAAATGCCGTATCCGCCGTTCGCCACGGCGACGCTCCCGTCCACCAGCCCTTTGACAAAAAAGCCGTTGGTACCGTTTCTGCGGGCAACGCATCTGCGAAAGACGCCTTCGCCATTGCCATTGGAAAACCCGCTTGCGCCGTTCTGTTCGGCGACCACGTTGGACACGACACAGTTGCGCGAGCAGTCAACCCCGGAGGACCCCATGCCACGAATAAAGCCGTCCTTGATCCGGGTATGGGACTCAGGGTTGGAATTGGTGCGGATGCCGTCTCCGCTCCCGCCGCCTGGAGAGCAGCTGGTCACCGGGGTTCCGGAGCAGGTCACCGGCCCCAGGATCGTGAACCCGTTCAGGTCGATCGTCACGTCCAGTGCCGGGGAGCCCGCCACGGCCCCGATGTCGATGCCGCTGCGATTCTCGGGGGCCGAGCTGGTCCTGACATCCAGGTCGCTGGTCAGCCGGTAACTGCCCGGTTCGTTGATCTGGACCGGAAACCCGGGAGAATCACCCGGGAAACACCCCTGCGTCGCACAAGCCTGGTTGATTTCCCGGACCCCGTCGACGGCCAGCGCAGCACCCGGCAGCAGCAGGAAAAGTAAAAGCGCTCGTTGCAGCATATTGAACTCCACACGGAATCGTGATTTGAATTGCAGATACCCGGGTAAACGGATTCGGGCGGGCAATCGTGCCACGGGGGTGGATTTCGCGCTGCAATCGCGCGCAAATAGCTAGTGGACGAAGAGCGCGGTGGGTATCCGGTTTGTCCGCGCGGGTTTGTCCGTACCGACAAACGATGGCGGATGCGCGAACGACGCGCCGTCCAGCGCCGTGTCGTGAAAGAGGAGTTCTCGGCTCACGAAAAATACCTCTTCGAAACCTCCAAGATGTCATTCCGGGTCTTCGTCATCTTCGACCTTGCCGTCGGTAGTCCAGTCGCCATACCAGGACATCATGTAAAGCATGGTGCGCATGGCGTTCGAGGGCTTCGAGCCGGTGCCGTGATATTCGCTGTCAAAGCGCATCAGCTTCGCCGGCACGCCGCGCATCTTCAGCGCCGCGTAGTATTCCTCCGACTGGGCCATGGGCGTGCGCAAGTCCTGTTCACCGGTCATGACCAGCACCGGCGTGGAGACGTTGCCCACGTGCATCAGCGAAGAGGTCTTCAACCATGCCTCCGGGTCCTCCCAGAACGGCTTGTCGAAGAACGAGTAGGTGAACTGGGGAATGTCGGTGGTGCCGGCCATGCTCACCCAGTTGACCACCGGGCAACGCACCGCGGCCGCGGCGAAACGGTCGGTCTGACCGATGACCCAGCTCGAAAGCACGCCGCCGCCGCTGCAGCCGCCGACGTACATGCGCTTTTCGTCGATGTAGCCCTGTTCGATCACCGCATCGACGCCGCCCATCAGGTCGTTGTAGTCGACGCTGGGATATGCGCGGTCGATGGCCTGGGAAAACGCCTCGCCATAGCCGGTGCTGCCGCGCGGGTTGGTATAGAGCACCACATAGCCCTCGGCAGCGAACGCCTGGTAGTTAAAATCGAACCGCCCCTGGTACATCGCGAACGGTCCGCCGTGGATCTCTAAGATCAGCGGATAACGCTTTTCCGGGTCGAAGTCGGGCGGCTTGACGATCCAGCCGTGGGCGCGATTGCCGTCGTCGGCCTGGTACCAGATCTCTTCGTGCGCACCCAAGGTCTTGCTGGCCAACAGGTCGGCGTTGACCGAGGTCAATCGGCGCGGATCACCGCCGCCGCTGAGCCGAAACGTGTGGATATCGCCCGGCTCGTGGAAGCTTGCAAGCACGCCGGCGCCGACGGCGCGTGCACCGTCCAGGGAATTCAGGCCCAGCGTGTGCTGGCCGGTGGTCACCGGTTCAACATCGCCGCCGGGCTCGGCGCGGAAGACGTTGACGTAGCCCTCGTCCTGGGCGGTGAAATAAATACCGCGGTCGTTGCGGGCCCAGTAAAGATTCTGGGGCGGGCGGTCGAAATCGGCGGTGATCAATTGTCGGTCGCTGCCGTCGGCGTCCATCACGTACAGCCGCGGCATTGCGTAGGTCTTTTCGGTGACCGGGTAACCGAGATAGGCGATCCGGTTACCCTCTCCGGACACCGTCGGGCTGGTCCAGTAGCCGGCCTCGTCGGTCAATTGCGTCTTCTCGCCCGTTGCCACGTCCACGGCATGGATGTGCGATAGCCTGTAGGCAAAGTCATGGTCAGGCGCGTCGTAGCCGTCGATGAGAATCTGCTGGCTGTCCGGCGTCCAGCTCAGGCCCGCACCGATGAACAGGCCGTCGAACTGCGCGCCCACGTGCCACTCGCCGTGGGTGAGTTGGCGCGCACTGCCGGCCCCGGCGGGCACCACGAACAGGTGGGAATAGCCCGGATCGCGAAAGCCGACGCGGTCCTGCCGGTAGTGCAAGCGATCGAGGATGCGCGGCGGTTTGGTCCATTCCGCGCCTTCCGGCGGACTGGGCAGATCGATGTTCCACGGGCTTTCGGCCGGCACAATGGCCACGAAGGCGATATGTTCGCCATCCGGCGACCAGGTCGGCGTATTCGGCGTGACGTCCACGCGCGTGACCTGGGTTACCGCGCCCCCGTCGTCCATCCAGCGCACGAAAACCTGCGGCTTGTCGTTGCCGTCGGGCGCCAGGAACAGGATGCGCGTACCGTCGGGCGACCAGCGTGCGTTGGAGCCGTCGGCCAGGAACCGCTGTCGGCTGCCGTCGGCATCCATGATCCAGAGTGCCGAATGCCAGTTGTCGTTCATCTTGTCGACGAAGCGGCGGGTGTAGACGATCTGCTCGCCGTCGGGCGAAATCCGCGGGTCGGCGACCTGCTCAAGCTCCAGATAATCGGCCACCTGGAGGTGATCCGATTCATGCTCGGTCGCGTGTGCTGGCGCGGCGAATGTCATCGAAGCGCAGATCAAACTGCCGATCAGTAACGGGGGGCAAGAAAATTTCATGGGTGGATTCCTCGGGTTTCGTGCTCCGGTCACGCCGGAGTCGTTGTGGTCTCCTGCCACCAGTCCGGCAAGCGCCGGGCGGGTCGAGCGGATTGCTCGAAGCATACCCGCCCCGGCCTCAGTGCGTGAGGAAACCTGGCGATTCTTCCCCGGGCGCTCCAGCGTCGGAATCATCGCCCTGGCCTTCGCGCAAAAACCGGCTCGCCGGCGCCACGCGCACCCAGCCCAGCGCACGCATTTCGGCTTCGTTGAACGGCCGATGGGCCGCACCGATGATCAGCATCACGCGCTCGTCGGGGCCTCTGGCCAGGGCACGGTAGAGTTCCGAGGAGATCTGTGTCGTACGCGCATGCCACAACATCAGCCGCCGCGTGAAGGCGCCTTGGTCGTTGTCGTGGCGACGCAGGGTGTCCCACTGCATCTGACGATCCAGTTCGGCGAATTCATCGCTGTTCATGAAGGCCAGCATGCGGGTCAGCGCCGCCGGGCCGTCGTCCGGTCGCCAGACCGCGGCGAGGCGATCAAGATATTCCTCGATCCGCTCACGCACTTCGGGACTGTCCAGTATTTTCTCGCCGCCCAGCGACATCGCGACTTGCATGCCCGAGGACTCGTCTTCCTGCGAATCGGCCGTGCACAACACATGCAGACCGGCCCGGCGGGCGATCGGAACTGCGAGCGAATAGACCTCGTGACTGGATTGGAGGTGCTCGTCAAGCGCGTCCATCGCAGACCGGGGCAACTGCTCCGATGCCGATTCACGGGTCTCGTCATTCAGATACGACCAATTGAGAACAGCGGAATGAAACTCATAGCCGGCAATCTGCAGGGCGACCAGGCCCACCCGCTCGGACTCGCTCAGTTCGTGCCAGCGAGCTGCCAGCGCGGCAGCTTCGTCACGCGCATCGGCGGGCCGAATCGCGAGCCGGACCTGCATGTGCGTACCGAGCGGGAGAATCGTGCCGGCCAGCGGGCGGCCGTGCGCGTCCGGCCGCAGGGTCATCGCGTTGCGTGCCGGATCGGCGGCCAGCGCCTGGATGCGGCTTCCGCTCATCCGCTCGACGCAGACCTGGGTCGGGGCGAACGCCGAAAGCGCATCGACCGCATGCGCATGCTGGGCGGCACTGGGTGAAACTTCCAGTCCCTTGAGGTGCTGCGTTCCGACGATGGTGACGGTCTGCGCGAGTACCGGTGCGGCGGCTACACAAAGCAGGGCCAGGCCCATCAGGCTTGACCGCAGGGCCGAAAGGCGCTTCATGAACATGGCGCGTATCCCTCACAGAAAAACTCAAAGAAAGGATAGACCATCCGGCCTTTCGAAGCGAAGATCCGGCAGGTCAGGCCCGCGCAAGCCGCGTCCGAAAGGCAAATACCAGCAGCACGACCAGCAGGATCAGGGCAAACGGCGTCTGCAACGCGGGAGAGGCAGGCTCTGCATCAGAACCGTGAATGGCTGTAGAATTTCGACGCCACTCAGGGATGCGTCCGTCTCAACCTGAGAATACGAATGCCCTGGATGAGGATCACGACGAGCAGAATCGCCACGATCAAAAGACACAGAAAATGAAAGATGGCAGGATTCATGGCTTTATCGGACACACGATCCTCCGGCATTTCGTCGTCAGGCATTCCATCATCCGGCGTTCCATCTTTGGGCGCCGGTGCGCCGGCCTCGACGCCGATGCCGTCCGAAGGCGATGTTCCCGTCTCGACTTCCGATCCATCCGATCGCCCGTCGCCATCGGAGTCGGCGATCCGCGGGGAGGTGCAATATTCGAATTCGTCCAGGTTCGTCAGTCCGTCGCGATCGATGTCACCGGATGCGTCCGACGCTTCTTCCGGATCCAGGCCATAGCGCTCTTCCCAGATGTCGGGCATGCCGTCGGAATCGGAATCCCGGGCAAGCGCATCGGCGTCGCCGGGGACTGTCGGATCGGTGCCGGCACACAATTCCGCGCCGTCTTCGACGCCGTCTCCATCAGTATCCGGATTCCGCGGGTCCAGCGTTTCATAGGCGATTTCCTTCCAGGTCGCCAGCCCGTCGCCATCCGGGTCCCGGTGGGCGTCCGCGGGGTCGTCGGGATCGAGCAAACCATTGCTGGCGCGTTCGTCCTCGTCGCTGATCCCGTCGCCGTCGGAATCGAGCTCCGGCAGTACCGCCGAAGTCCGGAATATACGCTGGCGGGCGGCGCCATCGGCCCCGGTCCAGGCGGCAAGAATTTCGATGCCGATGCCACCGCCGTTGGCCGTTTTCGTCACGAGGCCGGTGTAGACGCCATCGCCGGCCAAGTCGTCCGGCGCTGTCCCGTCGTCGCGCAAACCGATCATTTCATCGCCGCTGCTGCTTGAGGCAATCGCCCCGACGACCGCGTTCGTGACCGGCGCATTTCGATCAAACAGCGCCAGCGCGACCGGCACTTGAGCGCCGGGCGCCCACACGTCGGTGGACGATCTTGCGGTTCCGGCAAAACCCTGGATCCTGCCTGTACCACTCAGGGCAACCAGAAGCTCGCGACCTTTCGGGCCCCGCAGGTCCAACCGCCAGTCGCCGGCAGTGGGATTGTCGATATGGAAAACCAGGTTGGTACCGGCCCGAACCTTTCTGACGGCCGGCGAGCCGCCGGGTGCCGGAGTCAGCGAGGCATCGAATTCCACGCCACTTTCCCAATTGACCGAAAGCGTTGCACGCGCAAGACCAGGCTCGAACGGGATCAGTAGCGAATCTCCGCGCACCGGTGGAATGTCCTGCCAATGCACGGCCTGCTTCGTCGCCTGCGCCGACCCGCCATTGTTGTCGGCAAGAACCGGAACGGCAACCGCCTGGTCCAGCGGCTCACGGCGCCCCAGTACCGGCTCGTTTGCGCCACTGCCCCTGGAGTCATGCACCGTCTGCCAGAGTCTTTGCTGGGAAGACGAGGCGTTGTGCAAATGTTCGTAGACATTGGCCAGACGATTGGCCAGCGAGAGATTGAGCGGCTGCGGCGGGCCGGACTGAGTGTAGATCGCACCGGCCTCGCGCACGGTGGAGAACATGGCCATGTCGATTCCGGCCGGTGCAAGCTCGATCGGTTCGTGCTCGCCATTGCTTGTTCGCTCGGCAATTCTTGTCATCAGGCCGCGGTCGGCCGTGGGGCCGAACGAGATGGTGTGAATATCGACATTGGCGTTTGCACTGCTCATCCCGAAGGATTCGCGCACCGGCGTATGCGGCGGCGCGGGAAACGCCGAAGCCGGCGGCGAGCCCCAGAAACGACCCACGTTCTCCTGACCGTCACTCAACAATACCAGGGCGCGCTGGCGATCAACGGGATCGAATTCATTGATCTCGGCAAGCGATCGCCGCAGACCCTCGCCGATCGGCGTATTCGAAATCGTATCCATACCGTAGATTGCGGCAATCGCGATCTGCCGGTTGGTGACATCGGCACCTCCGACGATCCGGGTATCACCCGCGGCTGAAATCGAATAGGGACCGCCCAGCAAGTCGCTGTGCGCTTCGTTGGCAACACCAAAGCCGTCTGAACCAATACCGGAGAACCAGACCAGGCCGATCCGGTCTTCATCGTTCATCTTGTCGACCCAAAGGCTGGCGGCATTCTTCGCCGCATCGATCTTGCGGTTTTCGTCCATGCTTGTCGAAAGATCGATTGCCAGCACCGCATCGGTACGCTCCGGGTCGCCGAAGCGCACCAGGCCGCCTTCGACCGTTGGCGGCGCCGAAGAGCATCTTTCCATGACCACTTCAAGGCGGTGTTCGGCGGCACGATCAATGGAGGCCGGCGGTTGAACAACCAGCCAGACCTGACGGCCGACGCGCGAGGCGCTCTCGACAACCGCGTCTGCCCCACCGATACGCACGTTGAAGTCCGCCGGCCGCGGCGTCAGGCTTGAAGGGCTGGTAACGCTGATCTTGACCATGAATCGCG
This sequence comes from Wenzhouxiangellaceae bacterium, assembly GCA_040904965.1. Classification (GTDB taxonomy): domain Bacteria; phylum Pseudomonadota; class Gammaproteobacteria; order Xanthomonadales; family Wenzhouxiangellaceae. Next base: position 14,657 of record JBBDSL010000060.1, on the reverse strand, counting down.
CGTCGCCAACCGCGGGCAGCAGCACATCCCCGGCGGGCTCGTCAATCGTGTACGAAATGCCCGGATAGCGCTGCATGAAAACCTTATAGCCGTCGAGGTGATCGCTGCTGTCGGCCGCGCTCAGCGCAACCCCCTCGAGATCGTCCGTTCCGACCGTGCACTGGCCGATCACCAGGTCCAGACACCGGTCGGCATCAACATCGACGAAGTCGAAATCGTATACGCCCTGGTTGAGCCAGTCCGGCAGGCTTGCCGTCCACGCCGATTCGGTGGTCAAACCCAGATCCAGCGCTACCGGATCAAACAGGCGATAGTCGCCGGGTCCGGTCTTCTGGCCGCGCAGAAGCACAAGCCAGTTATCCGGGGTCGGCGCCCCCTTGCATCCGGGCGCGTCGGTGTCGACATCGGCGACTGCAACATCAAGCGCATCGTCGGCATCGATATCGGCAATCTTGACGTTCCCGCCCCACTTGTCGGTTTTCGGGCTTTCCGCGATCTCGATTTCGGAAAAATCGTTGCGTCCACCCCGATTCATCAGCAAATGATCCCTGTTGTCGTCGACGATATACAGATCGATATTGCCGTCGCCGTCGAAATCGCCCGGTTCGGTCATGTAGGGAGCACGGTCGTAGACCTTGAAACTGGTCGCACTTCGAAATTCGCCGTCTTCGTTGTAGTGCACCCAGACACCGCTCGCGGAGCCCGGGTCGTCGTCGCAGGGCGTACCGCATGTGGATCCGCTGACCTTGACAATATCCTTGTCACCGTCACCGTCCATGTCGACAATATGCGCATCGGTACCAAAACGCGCCTCGGCGACGACGTCATCCATGCGCGTATCGGTAAGATCCTCGAAAGTGCCGTCGCCATTGCCGATCAGCAACCGGTCGTCGAGAAATCCGGCGTATTCGGTGAATAAAATATCGGCGATACCGTCACCGCTGACATCGCCGAAGCCTGCCGCGCAAAACCTCGGCCCCGAAGAAAACGACGGAATCGCCCCGGAGACCTGCTGGAAACCGTTCCAGACGCCACCGGTCTGCTTCTGATTGAGATAAACCTGCGGCTGATCGCCGAATGTTGTGGTCGTCACGATGTCATCCCAGCCGTCTTCGTTGATATCGGCCAGAAACACATCACGATCCATCCCCGGCGAGGCAAAGCCGGGAATGGGATCACTTGTAATCCCGGCTGCATCGCATTCCGGCGCCCCGGCCGAACAGTCGTAAAAGCGCCCATCGAAATTCAGCAACAGATAATTGCGCTGGGGGCCATCGGTAACGTCCAGGCCGCCGGCGGCGGCGAACGGCAGCATTCGCACGACGATCAGATCGTCGAAACCGTTCCTGTCCACGTCACCGAAAATGAAATCTTTTTCGTACGGATCGGCCAACAGATCGGCGGGGAAGCGAGTGGACGTTTCGTCCGCGAAATTGACCCACTGCGCCTGCACGCCGGCAGTTGTCATCAATATCGCCAGGACACTTAACCGAATCGTGCCCGCAATACCGCGGCGCAATCCTGTAAAGCGCGGCCTTGCTTCGCGCTCGCCTACTTCATGATCGAAATTCTGTTTTGCAGTTGTCTCCGCTTGAATGTTCATGCCATATCCCCGTTGCACAGATGGATTTGACTGAATGTTGGTACGCTCCCTCGCCATAAGGCGAATCTCTATTCAAGTAACGAAGATTTCCCCGCGATTCCCTCATCGGATTCCGGGCCCGGTCGACCCGGCCCGGATCTCGCGAGAACTCCAGATCCTATTCAGGCCACCATGGCAAAACCCTGATGGCCTGACCTGCATTGGCTGCCATCCTGCCAGGAATGCGCGTCCGGGCTGACTTGTTCAGGCCTTGAGCCATCTGCGCCCCTGTGCAAAGAACAGCATTGCCAGGACCACGCAGAACGCCGCTGCGGCAATCCATGGCCCGAACCAGAGGAAATGGAAGCTGGCCAATGCCAACAGGACATAGATCACGGCAAAAACGCCATGCACCGGAATGTCGCGTACTCGGAATCCGTCGGCGATCGCATACCAGACCCCGACTGCCAGGTGCCATACGGCGCCGAGCGCAAAAATCATTTCGATACCCAGTTGCGGCAGTCCCAGGCAAGGCTGCGAGGCGAACCCCTCGCTGCACTGCGGGCTTTCCAGCAACTGCACCGCATCCGGGATGAACAGTACGCCGAACATGCATGCCGCGACGGTGACCTGGAAAATATCGAGCAGAAAAAGAGCAAAGATTCGTACCGGATAACTGCCCTTGACAGGGCCGTTCCCGGGCTCGTGGATCTGGACCGGATAAGCGTTGTAGACCAGCGCGGTATAGGACGAGAAGACAATCACCAGCAACAGCAGGGCCACCCGCTGCCAGAACGGCGGACTGAAAAGCACGCCGATCTCGACCGTGACAAGACCGAGATAATTGATGGCCAGGATCGCGATACCGATGCCGATGACGGCCAGCTGGATCTGATTGACGCGATCCATCACGTGGCCGGCGTAGTACTGGCGGTGATCAGTATTCAATTTCGAACTCCCTCTTTTGGTCGAAATTGTAATCGAACCCGTAACATGCACCAACCTGGAAAAACACTTCGCCCGCTTCGCTCGTCGCCGTGAGTGTGCCACCATGCGCGATAATTGTCGCAATAATCGTCACGATAACGGAGATAATCGAGGGAAGATCATCGAGGTAATCGGGACAGGCGCAACCCTGTAGGAGATCAGGTGATGACGAAGATGCAGATCGCGGCGGCACTGACATTAATGCTGGCAACCGGCACGCACGCGCAAGAGGACGTCGAGAACGAGGCGGCCTTCGGCGGCCAGTCGGGCGCGGATATGTCGATCGAGGCGATGGAACCGACAGAGGAAACGGTCGGCGTCGGGCGCGCCGGAGAGGATCCGGCGAACATCGCCCGCTATCTCCTCGCCTCCGGCGCTGGCGGGGCGCAACTCAGCCCGGATGGCGAAACGCTCGCCTTCTTCTGGTCGGTGACCGGCGAGAGACAGCTCTGGACCATGCCGGCCGCGGGCGGTCAGCCGCAAAGGCTCACCTTCGGCTCCGGGATCACGTTTTTCCGCTGGTCGCCGGACGGCGCGCGCCTGATTTACGGCGCCGACAACGATGGCAACGAGCAGCCGGCGTTCTACGCGATCGCCGCAGACGGTTCGCAAGAACGCCTGGTCCTGCCCGCCGCCGAGGGCGGTTTCCGCAGGTTCGGTGATTTTGCCGGCGGGAAGATCGTCTACGCCTCCACCGAGCGAAACAACCAGGACTTCGACATCTGGCGCGCGGGCTTCGACGGTGAAGCAGAACTGGTCTTCGAGGGCAAATTCGCCTTCTACGCCCACGCCGCCTCGCCCGACGGGCGGCGCGTGATCGTCACCGAATCGGTGGGCGAGGACAGCGACAACCTCTACCTGCTCGACCTCGAGACCGGGGAGATCGAAACACTGTCGCAACCCGATCCGCGCGCCAATCACGCCGACGCCGGCTTCGAATGGGCGCCGGATGGCTCGGGTTTTTATTTCGCCACCAATCGCGGGCGCGAGTACCCGGCGCTGTCGTTCCACGATGTCAACAGCGGCGAGACCCGCGTGATCGCCGAGCCGGGTGCGGCGATCGGTGGCCTGGCGCTATGCGGCGTCAACGACGGCTATCTCGCCTGGACGGAAAACCGCGACGGCTTCCATGCGCTCAGGATCCGCAACCTCGAAAGCGGGCAAGCCCTGGACCCGCCCGCGCTGCCGGAGGGCGTCTACGGCCTGACCTGCGCCGACAATGCAGACCGCCTGGCCGTAACCGTCAACGGCTGGCGCACGCCGGGCGACGTCTACACGATCGATCTTGCCGGCGGCAAGGCGGCGCGTGCCTTCGCCTCCAATCTGGCCGGACTCGACCCGGACCGCCTGATCCGGCCCGAATCGATTCGCATCAAGGCCCGCGACGGCGTGGAACTGCAGGGATTGCTCTACATTCCCGACAACGATTCGCTTGAAAGCGACGGCCCGGCACCGGTGGTGTTCGACATCCACGGCGGGCCGACCGGGCAGTCCCAGGCGAGTTGGGAGCCGTCGATGCAGTACCTGCTCGATCGCGGCATTGCCGTATTCCAGCCGAACGTGCGCGGATCCACCGGCCTCGGACGCACCTACACAACCCTCGACGACAGGGACAAACGCCTGGATTCGGTGCGCGACCTCGTCGACATGCTCTCGCACTTCAGGGACGATCCGCGCATCGACGCCAAGCGCGCGGCCGTGCGCGGCGGCTCCTACGGCGGCTACATGGTCAACGCCGTACTGGCGGAGTATCCGGACGCCTTCGCGGCAGGGGTTTCGCTGTTCGGCGTCGCGGACTGGGTGACCGCGCTGGAGGTCGCCTCGCCGGGGCTCAAGGCTTCCGACCGCATTGAGTACGGCGACATCTCGCAGGAACGCTGGCGCACGTTCTACAAGGAAAACTCACCGATCAACAAGGCCGATCAGATCAAAGTCCCGGTCCTCTATTCCCACGGTGTCATGGACCCACGCATTGACATCGCCGAGACCGAGACCATGGTCAAGGCGTTGCGCACCAATGACATCGACGCGCCGTTCATCCGCATTCCGGACGAGGGCCATGGCTGGCGCAAGCTGGCCAACCGGCTGTTTTACTTCCGCCGCGAGGCGGAGTTCCTGCGCGAGCAACTGACCGGCAACGCACCCGACTGAACCCGGATATTGCGGGCTAGTGGTCCTTCAACCTGATAAATTAGGATTCAGTTGGTCTGTCAGGGCGACTCGAAACCGTCAACGAACATCACGCCGGCATCCACCGTTACCGCCCCCCCCTGGCTTTCCTCGCCGGCAAGGTTGATCGCGTGAACCGTGTAGCGCACCGGCTGCGGGGACGCACCCGAATCGTCGATCAGCGCGGTCTCGGTCGTGCTCGGATAACTCGCGCCGACGAACCCGGGCGTGGCGTCGTCGGCCTCGCTGCGGTACACGGCGAAGCCGAGAATGTCGTCGTGGCTGACCGCCCACTGGAGCCGGGCGGCACCGTCGGACCACACCGCGGTCAGGCCGGAGATCCGCGGATCCTGGCAGGCATCGCCGATCCGGTCGCCGTCGGTGTCGAGCTGGTCGGGATTCGGTGTTTCGGGACACAGGTCGATCGCATCCACCACGCCGTCGCCGTCACGGTCGGGACAGCCCTCGTCGATGACGCCATCGGCGTCGTCGTCGACGCCGTTGCAAATTTCCAGCCCGGGGAGGCGTTCGATTTCGTCCTCCTGCGACGGGTCGCCGCTTGCCAGGCCGGAATGATGGCTATCTTCGACGTCCGCGATCGCCGCGCGGTAAACGGAATGCATCCGGTCGGCGCTCTCGGTCGCCATCGAAGCGGACCCGGAGAAATCAATGACAACAGAACCGTCACACGTATCCTGGGGTTCACCGTCGGGACGGCAGTCCTGGGGCGGAACGCCGTTGGCAAGGCCCGGGATCTCGTTGCGATAGTTTCCGACCTGGACGTAGCATGAACGGCGCGTGCTGTAGAGCCAGTGACAATCGGGAAGATTGGGCAGGTTGTCCCAGTCGGCCTTGCGCTCGTGGGCCTCGCTTTGATCCCAGTTGCAGCCTTCGTCGGTAAACCCGTCGCCGTCATTGTCGTTGCCGTCGCAGCGCTCGCCGGAAAATCCCCAGGCCCGGGTGACATGGCCGCCGCTGCCGTTGACGCTGCCGGCGACGCTGGCGTCGATTTCGCCGTCACAGTTCCAGTCGATACCGGGATCGTGCGCCGGCACGTCGCCGCTCCAGCCCCCGCCTTCGGGCCGCCGCCACATGGTCTGGGTGCCATCGTTGATCACGAAAAAGCGCCGCGGCGGATCGCCGGTCAGGCCGTCCTCGTCCCCGACCAGGCAGTAATACATCACCGCCGGCCGCGCGTCGGGGTCCTCGGAGTCGGTGCATTCGAGACCGCGCAGCGCATTCGCGAACTCGCTGTCGAAGCGCTCGTCGAGGTCCGTCTCGTCGAGGCCCGGCAGCTCGTCGTGCGAATAGTCGAATCGGCCCTTGAACCGGGGGACGTCGAACGGCGGTTCGATGCAGATTTCCGTGGCCAGTCCGCCCTTGTAATTCATCACGCTTTGGTAGTTGGGTTTGTGGTTGACGTTGTCCCATGCGTTGTCGAGATAGAAGAAACCGTCTTCGTTGACCTGCTCCGAGCGCGAGCCCTGGCGGCCGCCGTGGCCCATGCCCACCGAATGGCCGACTTCGTGGATCAGGCGGTAGGAAAGATCGAATTCACCGCGCCGCAACCGGCCGCCGCAGTTGGCGGGATTGGATGCATCGAGCGGGCATTCGAAATTATCGGTGCACACCGCGGCGGGGCAATCGGCGTTGGTGGTGCAGGCAGTCCCCTTCAACGGCCCGGAGGCGCACGCCCGCCCGCAATTGCCGCTGTCGCATTCGCCATTGCTCAGACAGGCGTCACCGGCGTTGTCGCCGCCGAAACAGTGCCCAACCGGTCCGCCGAAATAGCGCGAAACGTTGGTAAAGCGATTGAAGTTCCAACCGTTGCCCACCGAATGGCTCAGGTACGCGTAGTGATGGGTCCAGTTCAGGCGCGGGTCGAAATAGCGCTCGCCGTCGGCATCGAGCTGGAACGCCGCCCGCGGCGCGGTCAGCGGCGACATCGGATCGGTCGGCGGGCGCGGCCGTTCGTTCTCCTCTACATGCAGCTTGATGCCATTGGCCAGATAGCGCCCGACCGCCAGCGTGATAGCGTTGTCCGGAAACTGCGCACCTGTTTCGTGGTCGATCTGCACGAACACGTCGCGGCTGCACGGATAGGCACCCAGCGCCGGCAGGTCGGTGCGCGTGCCGTCGGCGAATTCCAGCCCGAGCAGCTCCCAGCCGTCTTCCAGACCGTCCTTGTCGGTATCGCGCAGGTCCGGGTTGGTGCACAGGTAAACCTGTTCGTGCGCATCACTGATGCCGTCGCCGTCGCTGTCGGGGCCGTCGTTGCCCAGCAGCGCAATGCGATGCGGCGATCGGGCTCGCAGCGCTTCGACATCCTCGACCCAGGCCATGTAACGCACGACGCCGCCGGGGTCGTCCAGCGCCCACGAACAGGTCGCCTCGGTCGGACTGCCGGCCGGTTCGCAGGTGCGGCTTTCGGCGTTGACGTGGATCGATATATGGTCGATGCCGATATCGTCCCGGGCCGTGGCCACCAACGTGACCGGGCCGCCGGAGGCCGGCGCTTCAGGCGTGTGCGACACGCTCACGCTCGGGGCCTCGCCGCCCAGCGTCAGGCGCACCGTGCGCGCCCGGGTATGGCGTACCTTGCCGCGGTGGTCGACAGATCGTGCCTTGTAGGAATAGACGCCCGGCGCCAGCACCGTATCGAATTCGCAGATGCCCTCGATGTCGTTTTCGCCCGCGACCTCTTCAATACAGATCTTCTCGGGTACGGTCGGATCACCGCCGCTTAGCGGATCGACGAAAATCTCGATCCGGCGCAGATCGACATCATCGGTCGCGCGCGCCCAGAACGTCATCGGTTCGTCGCCAACGGGCCGCGACGGCACCGGATCGACCGTAATCGTCGGCCGTTCGGCGTCGGGCCGCGGGGGATCGGACAGGATCCGGGCCGGCTCCCACTGCAACTGGTCCTGCAGCGGCCAGCTGTGGAACGTCGGCTCCGTGTCTTCCCAGAGCACGCCGAAGGTCGTCTGGAAGACTTCGCCTTCGGTCGCCTCCACATCGCTTCTGTTCACTTCCAGCTCCAGGCCGGGGAAGAATTCGCTGGGGGTGGCGACGTTGAAGCCCGGCGGGGTCGCGATTTCGTTCCACGGATCAAGCACATTGCCGTTGCCCTCGAAGGCCTGGACGTCAAATCCGCCGAACAATTTGGTGATCCTGAACTTGAAATCATCGGTGCCCGGCGTCAGGCTGCCGCTGTTGCCGTTCGGGTCGAACCAGACCTCGAACCAACTGTCCTCCGGCACATCGAAGTTGTCCAGGCACAAAAAGTAATCGAACGCATTCGCGCCAACCCAGGCGGTGACCGGCGAATCGGCCGGCGCGTCGGACGGATACCACACCGGCAGCCGGGCCGCTTCGTTGTACTCGGCACTCTCGCAGTTGCCGTCGATTCCGGGCGTGGTCCCCAGCCGCGGCACGCGCAGCGGCTGATGCAGTGTCATCGGGGCAGGCAGCACCGTGAAAAACGGATCCCCGGCCTCAATGCTGACATGGCGGTCGGCGACCTCGCCGACCCCGCCGTCCAGCGGCCAGAGCCCGACCAGTCCTTCCTGGTCGCCGGACAACTGGCGGCCCATGTCGTGCCGGATCTCGGCGCGGCTTCTGGCATGCGACCAGATCCGGACCTCGGCAAGCGTGCCGCTGAATTCGAGCAAGTCGAACGAAGTCAATTCCGCCTCGCCACCAATGCCGACGTCGGCGGTGTTGACCGGCAGTGCAACGGGTTCCAACGAAACCTGCAGGAAATCCTCGACACCGTTGATGTAGTAGCGCCGGAACACACCGTCGAAGGTGATCGCTATATGCGCCCATTCGCCGACCGGGATCGTGCCGTTGCCGTCCGCCGACGTCCCCGAACCGTCGGCGGAGTAGCGAATCACGCCATCGCACAGACCCAGCCAGTAGCCCGTGTTGAAGTTCTTGCCGACAATGGTCTGGCAACCGGAAGTATCGGACGGGCGCACCCAGGCCTCGATCGTGATGCCTTCGGTCGGATTCAGCGCCGGGGCATTTTCGACGATGACGCGATCATCCGTGCCATCGAAGAACGGAAACTGGCTGGTCGCCGCCTCGGTCGCGGTGGTCACGGCCGCGAGCATCGCGGCGATACCGATCATTGGCACCCGTCGGGTCAGCCTTCGGAAACGGGTCATCCAGGCGGTTCTCGCAGCCGGCGTGCACGGTCGCGTGGGGGAATTGGATTGTCGGGAATTCGAACGGTGCGTGTACTGTGTCATTGGCTCCAGGCAGATTTCGGGCTCTTACCCAGGGGAACGACTTCGCGCGAAAAAATCTGCCAGCGATCTTGCGCCAATCCTCCTCCTCCCGCTACCGGCCAGGCCCCACCAACTGCCTGTCCCATTTACTTTGCGCCATTTATTCTCTGGCATAGCAGTCGCTGACTTCCGGCCAGGGGTCATTTCGCATCATCTGGAAGTCACGCCAGAAAGCGTTATCGATGGCGCGCAATCGCGCAGGCGTTTCATCGCGACGGTAGCGCGACAGGTGCGATGGCCCGCCGTTGTAGGCCGCGTAGGTGGCACGGACCAGGCCATCCCTGCCGCCGGACTGATTGTGCTCGCCCCGGCGAATCGCATAGTCGACCAGATAGTGCTCGAGGATTTCGATGCCGGCGCTTACGTTGTAGTCCATCTCGCTCTCCAGACGCTCGATATCGTAGACACCGCGCCACACGCGCCCCATGATCTGCATCATGCCGATCGCACCGACCGGTGAGCGAATGACCCGGGGTTGATCAGCCGTGCCTTCATAGTGGCGCCAGCACGACTCCTTCCAGGCAGTGGCCCGAACCAACGGATCGAGCAAATCCTGATACTCGGCCGGCACCCGTGGCTGACCGGCTGAATGGGCATCAAGTGCGTGATCGATTAAACGCGCGACCAGGGCCAGGTAGTCATCGAGGCGGTCCAGCCTCGGCACCACACCGCGCAGCGCCTCTGCCGGGGCCAGGGTTTCAGCGTGGGCACTGGAAATAAGCCACGACCACCAGGGCGCTGCAGTTCGGGCCAGCGTGCGATCAACCCCACGATCATTCCCGCGCTCTGCCATTCCAAACAGTGTCCTTACAGCCGGATCGGTCTCCAGCGGCAGTGGGGTAAAGCTGGCTGGCGCACGCTCGGAAAGCAAAAGCCGGGCCAGACGGCGCAAGCCGTCACGACTGATCTCGAGGCCATACGCCGGGCCCAGGGCGTCCAGCGCTTTCAGCGCATCGCCGGCCGCCAGAAACCCGGCCAGGCGAAGATCCACGCCCTCGGCGAGTTCAAGCTGATCGGCCCTGGCCAGCAGCGGGCTCAGGGCCGTCCAGGCGTCAAGAAACAGACGGCGGAGGGCGTCGGTTTCCACTTCATCACTGGCCAGGGCTTCGGCAATCTGGTGGCGCGCATCAAGCAGAACGGCCAGCAGATCGAGCTGAAGGCTGCGATTGTCGAGCCGATTGTCGAGCCGATTGTCGCGCCGATTGTCGAGCCGATCGTCGAGCTGGTCTGCCAGACTCACGATAACAACGGTCAAAAAGCCGTCCAGCTCGTCTTCGATTCGCTGCCACTGGGCCAGCTCAGCCGGGTCCAGGATGGGTTCCGGAACGCCAGACTCCGCCAGGGGCGGCACCAGACCAAAGCTCAAGACCGCCCGAAGCCCCTGCGGGAGCACCTCCAGACGAGCGAGTCGTCCACGCTCGGCAAGCGTGACCCGAGGCTCGCTTGCGGTTGGCATGAACGTTTCGATCAACTCGTCGATGGCTGCCAGCGGCTCGCTCAGTTCCACAGCCATGGTCTCCAGTCGAGGCAGCACCAGCGCCTCGGCCAGCATCCTCACCGGCGTCGAGAGCATGCCGGGTTGACCGTCGATACCGCGAATTTCAATCGCGGTCACCGGGAACAGCGCTGCGCTGCCGGTTTCAGAAACCTGCGGCGTCAGTTCGATATGCAGCCGACTCTCGACCGGCCGGAGGCCGGCACATTTGCCGAAAATGGGCGCACCGGTACGCGCCGTCATCGCGATGGAGACCTCCAGCACCGCGGCGGATGAACGCACTCGCGCATCCGACAATGTCAGGCTGTTGCAGGCGTCAAGGTCCAGCTCGGCGCGGCCCTGAGCATCCAGCCCCAGGCCGTCGGCCACCACAGAATCGAGGTAACCGAGATCGATCGTCAGCGGCACCTCCAGCTTGTCGACGGCGTGCGACGCGGTCACCGGCACAAGCGCCAGCAGAAATAGCACAGCGAGGGATTTCAAATTGGCGGGCTCCACAGATACGCATCCAGATACGTTGGAACCGAAATGCACGATTCCGTTCGATCCAGGTCACTGTGGATAATCGACCATGCGGACACTGACCGCACGAACTACGGTCCCCGCGGCAGGTGGAGGCAGCTTGGCAGGCAGGTTCGGACCGGCACAAACAGACCTCCCATGCTCGCCGGCATTCGCAGTGGAAACAAGCGCCATAGGGGGTTTATACTTCCTATACGCTTGGCTGCAGCCAGTTGGGAGGATGGTGATGAACAAGTCAGATCTGATTAGCGAAATAGTCGCTGCGACCGGGATGAGCAAGGCTGACGCGGCGAGAACCGTCGATGCGCTCTTTAGTCCTAACGAAGGAATTATCTCGAAGGCGCTCAAAAAGGGCAGCCGAGTCCAGATCGCGGGCTTCGGAACGTTTGAGGCAAAGAAACGCAACGCGCGGACGGGTCGCAACCCCGCTTCTGGAGAGATCATCCAAATCGGCGCCGCGAACACCGCGACCTTCCGTGCTGCAAAGCGATTGAAGACGATTACAGCGGGGCACCATGGGGATCCGCAGACCGATCCGCCGCCACCGAAGAAGACCGCCGACCAGGATGGGGACTAGACGTGCTGAGCGAGCTTCCAAAATTGTTCGGCCGAAGCTTCGCAGTGGGCTATTTCCTTCCTGCAATAATTGGCGCAATCGCTTTCATTTCTGTCGATGCGGCACTTGGGGATGGAAGAACATCGAATTGGCTCAAATCAGTCGACGGCATCCTGGATCTTACGGTTGGATTAGCCATAGTCTGGCTTCTCGCAGTTCTTCTCATGGCACTGAACCGGCTCATCCACCGGGCCTATGAAGGGTATTTACTCCCGCATAAATGGATCAGGGACTGGCTGTTGGCCCGTATCAGAAAACGCCATGAGGCGTTGCGTAGCGAGCTGCAGTTACTGGATGAGAAGTATGATGATTTAACTCAAGCCCAGCATTCTCGCAGAGCGAAATTGAGCCAAAGATTGGCGCAAGAATATCCTGAGGAGATACATCTTCTTCCTACCCGTTTCGGGAACGTCATCCGTGCTTTCGAAACCTACCCCAGGATCATGTATGGTCTGGACGACATTCCGGGGTGGCTGCGACTACTGGGCGTCCTGCCTGAAACATACAGAGTATTGATTGAAGATCTGAAGGCAATGACCGACTTCTGGCTGAATCTACGGCTTATCACATTGCTCATCGCTGTTTTGGCAATCGTATTTCTCGTCCGGGGATACGGCTCGCCTTTACTGGTCCCCGCGATTATCGTCGTTTGGACACTATTCGATCTTTTATTGAGCTACGCAAGCCGGGATGCAGCAATCCAGTGGGGTGAGACTGTAAAGGCCGCATATGACGTGTACCTGCCGAAGCTACGTGAGGAAATGAGGCTGTCGGAGCCGACGGATGCCGATGATGAGTTCCGCCAATGGCAATCTTTCTCGCGCGCGGTCATATACCGCAGGCGTGACCAACTTCCTCCTCGACGATTAAGCACCGAACCTGCCGCATCTACCAAGCGCAGGCGAAGCACCAGCTAGTGGTCCTTCAACCTGATAAATTAGGATTCAGTAGAACGATTGTCGTGACGATGCTTGCGTTCGCGTTATCGGCTTCCGGCGCGGCCTCCGCGAACGAACTGGCTAGGCAAGTGGCGCAACTGCGCGAGGCGACCGGGGTGCCCGGCATAGGCGCGGTCAGGGTTTCGGCCAACGGCATTGAGGATTCGGCCGTGGACGGGGTGCGGGCGCAGGGCCGCGAGACTCCGATCGAATCTGACGACCCATGGCACCTGGGCTCGAACGCCAAGGCCATGACGGCCATGCTCGCCGCAATACTCGTCGGCAAGGGAATTGTCGACTGGGACGATGCCGTGACCGATCACCTGTCGGATCTGAACGTGGAGATTCACAGCGACTGGCGATTCGCAACGCTCACGCAGCTTCTCACCCACTGCAGCGGGCTGCCCCCGAACGTCTCCCGGCTGAAGATGATTTCGCTGGCCGGCGGCGACGGAAACCGCGACGCGACAGCCGATCGGCGCGACTACGCCGAGACCCTGCTCGACGACCCGCCGCTGCACCAACCGGGTACCCGGTTCCTGTACTCGAATGCCGGCTATGTGGTGGCCGGGGCGATGCTGGAGGCAGCCACGCGCCAACCGTTCGCGGAGCTGATGCGTAAACATATCTTCGAGCCCCTGGAGATGAGCAGCGCCGAAATCGGGCCGCCGGGATCGCCCGACAAGCTCGACGCACCGAGAGGCCACCGCCCGGGGATACTAGGATTCGGTCCGGTAAAGCCCGGCGCGATGGCCGACAATCCGCCGGCGCTAACACCCGCGGGCCGATTCCACATGACGCTGGCCGACTACAGCCGCTTCCTCACCGAGGTCCTTCGCGGCAACGACGGCAACGGCCGGCTGCTCGATCGCGCCGCGCACCGATTTCTTGTCGAACCCGGCTGCAGCAAAGACTACGCCAAGGGCTGGGGCCTCGCCGATGGCTGGCTTACGCACGCGGGATCGAACACCATGTGGTTCGTGCTCGCAGGCGTCGATCTGCAGCACGGCCGCGCGGCGGCAATCGCCTCCAACGACGGCCGCATCGACCGTCAGCACACCGCCTTCAAGGAGGCGCTGGACAAGCTTCTCGCACAGGACTTCGATCTCGATAAACCCGAGACAGACAAGAAGTAGTTGGAGATTGCGGACAGTAACAACACAGCGCATTGCATCGACGGACGGCCGAACAACACGGCGGGCACACGGAACCATCGATCCTGAGCCCTTCCACGACGCTACGGATAGGGTTTGCCGTGTCTGATCGCTGCGGCTGCGCGAGTGGTCTCGTAATCATGGAACTTGTGGAAACCGGACAATACCGCCGAAGATTCCCCCAATCAAGAGTGTGAACAAGAGCGCGAGCAGCCAGAGGATCAGCATGGCTGGAATCGCGGCGATGGCCAGCTTCACCATAAACCTCACCATCGACCAGAACGGCATGTCTATGTCCACCACGGTTACCCGGTCAGCGGGATCGTTGCGCATGAAAAGCTCCTTATCAGTGAAATGGAATCCGATACGGCACGACTGCCTGGCAATGTCAATCTGTCGATTGTAACAAGGCCGGTAAAAAGAACCTGCGTATCGTCGCGAAAGCCCGGGCACGCCCGGCTTCCTGGCATGCGCCCACTCAAACTGTCATTGCAGATTCACGCCGGACCGGACCGGAGATCACGAACCGGATAGTCGGCCAGGCGCAGCGCGGTCTCCAGCGAGCGGCTCAGGCGCTTGTGCCGATGGCTCGGTTGGGCGTCGCGCTCGAGCCGGGTCATGGTATCGATATCGGGGCTCCATCGAAGATCGTCGAACACATGCAAACCGGCTTTCGTTCGCACCTCGCACCGGCCCAGCACCGTGCCGGTCTTTTTCCCGAAGATTCTGCCCATCGTGGAATCCAGCACGCGGCTGGTCGCTTCGATGACCTGCTCACGGAGAATCTCCAGCTCGGGCGCATCGCGGTGACCCGGTAGCGCCAGCGGCCCTCTAGTGGGCCACACGGGAAGTTAGGTAACACTCAGAGCCACTGCGCCGGCGCGAATCAAGGCGCGTTT
>JBBDSL010000059.1:26864-37629 GCA_040904965.1 Wenzhouxiangellaceae bacterium | reverse complement strand
ACCAGCCAACCAGCCAACCAGCCAACCAGCCAACCAGCCAACCAGCCAACCAGCCCCTGCAACATTTCTGTCACGTCCCGGTCACGGGCGTGAAATCTTCGCTGCCGACAATGCCGGGACTTGCAAGACCGCGCATTTCTCGCTCATGGAGGTTTCATGCTCAACCGTCTTTTGCGCCTGGCGCTCGTTGGCCTGGTCGCGTTCGCGCTCGCGCCCGCGGCGGCTCAGGATTCTCTGGATGCACTCGCCGAGGAACTGGTAAGTCTCAGGGGCCAGGTCGAATCGCTAAATACCGATCTGAACCGGATGCAGGAGCAGCACCGCGCCGAGATGAACTCGCTGGCGGCTCAGAAGGGCGATCTCGAAGCCACGCGCCGGCGTGAGGAACTGCGTATCCGCCAGCTCGAGCAGGATCTGGCGCAAAACCGCGAGCGCGCCCGCGAGGCCGGGGTGGCCGGCGAGGCATTGATTCCCGTGGCCTACGAGATTATCGACAGCATGGAAACGCGGGTTCGCCAGGGGTTTCCGTTCAAGCGTGATGATCGCCTCACCGCGCTGGAGGAGATTCGCAGCCAGATCGTATCGGGCGCCATCGATCCCCCGCGCGCCATCAACCGGCTGTGGCGCCTGTATGAAGACGAGCTTCGCATCACCCGCGACAACGGCCTTTACAGCCAGGTCATTCCGCTTGGCGGCGACCGCGTGCTGGCCGATATCGCAAAGATCGGCGCGCTGGCGATCTACTTCCAGACCCGCGATGGGCGCAGCGGTTTCGTGACACGCGCCGGCGAAGACTGGACTTTCAGCATTGCGGAGGGCAGGGCCGAACGCGACCAGATTAACGCGCTGTTCGACTCGCTCAAAAAGCAGATTCGGACCGGATATTTCGAATTGCCCAACGGCAGCATCCGGATGGAGTCGAAACGATGAAGACCGCGACCCATTTCCTCCTTCTGACACTGGCATTGCTGCTGACCGGCGGCGCCTGGGCCCCGGCGCCGGAAGCCGATTCGACCGACGAGACGCCAGCCGGGCAGCAGGCGCAGCAAGACGCCAGCGAAGCCCCGGAAGTGTCGGCGCCGGCGCTGCAGCAGCCTTCGCTGGAGCAGGCCTACCAGCGCGAGTTCGCGTTCCTGCAGGGTCAAAAGCGCGACTTGGAGCAACGTCTGGCTCAGCTCCGGCAGAGCATAGATTCCGAAAAGTCGCGCCTGCAATCGGAGATCCGGACGCTGGAATCCGAGGTCGTGGAGATGCGTGGCCGGGCTGATCGCATGGACGACCTGCTGTTCGAGTCCGAGCGCGCGGTCGAGGCTGCACGCGAGAACTCCGACCTTCTGGGTGCAACCTTTACCCAGGCCGACTTCACGCTGGAAGACGCCTGGTCCAGCGACCTCGGTGATCGGGCGCCCGGCGCCGAGGATGTCCGCGGACTGTTCGACGCCGCCATGGCGGTTTTGGGTAAAGGCCACACGGTGTGGCGCGAGCCGGGCGAATTCTTTCTTGCCGATGGCACCAGGGTCGATGGCGACATTGTCCACGTCGGCAACATCGCCGCCTACGGATTGAGCGAGCGGGGCAACGGCGCGCTGGCACCGGCCGGCGACGGCGAGCTGAAAATCTGGAACACCGAAACCGCCGAGCAGGCCCAGGCGCTGGCTTCGGGCCAGATGCCGAATCCGCTGCCGGTTTTTCTGTTCGAATCCCTCAACGCCGAGGTCGAGCAGAAGACCGTGAAAGGCCTGTTCGAGACGGTCGAATCGGGTGGTGTAATCGGCTGGGTGATCTTCTTCCTGGGCCTGGTCGGCCTGGCGCTGGTATTGCTGCGCGTGGTGTTTCTGCAGCGCGCGGGGGCGTCTACCGGCAAGGTTGTCGAGGCGGTCTCCGGCCACGTCAAGCGGGGCGATCGCAGCGCCGCACTCGAAGTGCTCAAACGCGAGAAGGGCTCCACGGCGCGCGTAGTCAGCGCCACCATCCGCAACCTGGACCGCGATCGCGAGCACGTCGAGGACATCGTGTCGGAATCCATCCTGCACGAGAATTCTCATCTCAACCGCTTCGGCGCGGTGATCATGGTCATCGCCGCGGTTTCGCCGTTATTGGGCCTGCTGGGCACCGTCACCGGCATGATCGCGACCTTCGACGTGATCACCGAGTTCGGCACCGGTGATCCCAAGCTGTTGTCCGGCGGCATCTCGATCGCGCTGGTGACCACCGAGCTGGGCCTGATCGTGGCCATTCCGCTGCTGTTGTTCGGCAACCTGCTTTCGGGCTGGGCCGAGCGCATCAAGGACGACATGGAAAAGGCCGCGCTGCGCGTGATCAACCAGTTCAGCGACAGCCGTCAGCCCGGGAGCCGAAAAGGGCGCCTGAGGTGATCGCAGACCTGCTCAACGATCTGGCGTACTTCTTCGAGGTCGGCGGCTATGTGATGCCGCCGCTGATTGCTGCCACTGTTGTGCTGTGGTTCGCGATCGGCTACCGCTACGCCACGCTCAAGCGCGGCTCGGTGCGCTCGGTCAGGCGCCTCATCCACCGTGTGGCCGCCGAAACACACCTGCGCAAGCCCAAGGGCCTGCTCGACCAGGCGGTGCTGCAGGGCCTGCATATCGCGCGCCGCAAGCCGCAGCATCTGCGCCGCCATCTCGATGACGCATTCGCCGAGCTGGAAGCTGCCATCAAGCGCTTCCACACGCTGATCTTCACCATCGTGGCCGTAGCACCCCTGACCGGACTGCTCGGCACCGTGGTCGGCATGATCGAGACTTTCGATTCGCTGGGCGACATGTCGCTGTTCGCGCAGTCCGGCGGTATTGCCGGCGGCATCTCGCAGGCCTTGTTCACCACCCAGATGGGGCTCGCGGTGGCCATTCCCGGGCTGATCGTCGGCGGCATGCTCGACCGCAAGGCCTCGGCCATCCGCCATGAGCTGGCCCAGATCAAGGACCTGCTTTGCGCCGGCACGGCGCTGGAGACATATCAATGAGATTTCGCGAACGCATAGATACCGAACAGCGCGTCGACATTTCGCCGCTGATCGACATGGTGTTCATCCTGCTGATCTTCTTCATGGTCTCGACCACCTTCGTCAAGGACATGAAGCTGGATCTGAACCGCCCCAGCGCGTCGACCGCCAGCGCGGCCTCAACCAAGGCGATCCGGCTCTATATCGACAACGCCGGCGACGTTTACCTCGACGGCCAGCCGGTGCGCGTCTGGGTCATCCAGAGCCGGGTGCGCGACCTGCTGGCCTCGTCGGCTTCCGGTTCGGTGCTGGTCGTGACCGACGACCAGGTGCCGGCCGGGCGGCTGGTGGAAGTCGTCGACCAGGCGCGCCGCGCCGGCGCCCAGGAGGTGGGTGTGGCCACCGTGGACGAAGCCGGCGCCGGCTGACTGGAATGACCGACTGCGCGCGGATCACGCAGCGTACTTGATTCAAGGAGAATTGCAATGAAAAAAGACTTATCTTCAACCGAGCAACAGGTGCGGCCCATCGGCGGCTGGAAACAGCTTTGCGCAGGCCTGCTGTCCATGGTCGGCGGAACCGTTCTTGTCGTTGGCACGTTGCTCGTCATCAATGGCCTTTCCGAGGCGCCGGACCGCGACCAGGTCCGAACCGATACCTCGTTCGCGGTTCAGAAGCAGCAGCCGCCTCGGCCGCCGCCCAAGCCGCAGCGCGAGCCGCCGCCGAGAAAACGTTCCTCGGAACCGGCCCCGCCGATGGTGAGCCTGGACAGTTCGCTTTCCGGCATCGATTTCGGCCTGCCCGGATTCAGCGCTTCGGATTTGAGCAATCTTCAGGACCAACTGCTTGGTGACACACGCGACGTGGTCATGACCGACGACTCGGTCGACAGCCCGCCCCGGCCGACCTACCAGTCGCCGCTGCAGTACCCGAAGACGGCGCGCTCGAAGGGCGTCGAAGGCTACGTGGTGCTGTCGCTGCTGATCAGCGCGACCGGCGAAATCGAGAAGGTGCAGGTGCTTGAATCAAGCCCCTCGGGCGTGTTCGAGGATGCCGCGCTGGACGGCGTGCGCACCTGGCGCTTCGAGCCGGCCCAGTACCAGGGACGCAGCGTCAAGGTCTGGGCCCGTCAGCGGGTCCGGTTCGACCTGAGCTGAGTCGCGCCTCCATGTCTGATTCGCGCGCGCTGCTGCTGGTGCTGCTGTTCGTCGGCTTGACCCTGCCGCTGGCGGGCTGGGGCCAGGATTCGTCCGACCCGCCGTCGGCCGACGACCTGGAGGAACCGGTCGAGTTCCTGTCGCTTGCCGCGGTGCTGATCGGCGATGGCAACTTCCAGCGTGCGCGCAATATTCTGGCGCGGGTCGATGTCGACGCCGAAGACCTGGATCTGGCCCGCTATCACACGCTGGCCGGCTTGGTTGCGCTCAACCTCGACGAGCTGCCGCTGGCCGCCGCCGAGTTCGAGGACGCCATTGCCGCCGGCCAGGAGCAACCCGTGGTCTGGCTGTACCTGGCCCAGGCGTATTTCGGCCAGCAGCATTTCGAGAAGACGCTGGACGCACTGGACAATGCGGGGCCCGAGAACACGCGCGTGCCATCGGTATTCCTGATGCGCGCCCAGGCGTACTGGGAACTCGAGAATTACCGGGCGGCCTGGGATGTGCTGGCCCGGGGCCGTGCCGAATTCCCCGACCGCGCCGGCGACTTCGCCCGTCGGCAGGTTTTTTTGCTGGTCGATCAGGGCCTGTACCAGGAAGCCGCCGACCAGGGCCTGCGGTTTCTCGAAAGCGGCCTGGCCTCCGGCGACGACGCGGTGGCCATCGGCAACGCGTTGCGCGAGACCGGCCAGTACCGGCAAGCGGCCGTGTTGCTGGAAAAGGCGCGTTTGAGCGCGCCGGAAAACGTGATGCTGGGCAAGGTCCTGTCGCACGTCTACCTCGATCAGGGAAGCACGCTGGCAGCGGCCGACGTCATGCGCACCGCCGCGCTGTACGACGCCGAACTGACCGCCGATGCGGCCGAGCTGTACAAGCGCTCCGGCTGGTTGATCCAGGCGCTGTCGTTGAACGCGCGGGTCATCGACCAGCCGAAGAAACTCAAGCAGCGCCTGGCGATTTTGCTGGAACTCAAGCGTTTCGAGCAGGCCGCCGGCATGGAGCAGGACCTGGTTCGCGTCGGGCTGCTGTCGGATGAAGACATCCGTTATGCGCTGGCCTACGCGCTGTTCAAGGCCGGCGATTTCGTGCGCGCCGAAGGCCACCTGCAACAACTTTCGCGCAGCGACCTGTTCCGCCGCGCGGTGGAACTGCGCCGGGCCATGGAGCAGTGCGCCGAAAGCCCCTGGATGTGCGGATGAACCCATGAGACATTCCCTGTTGACAAGAGCGGGTCTTGTGCTGGGCCTGCTGTTGATTGCCGCCGGCGTGTTCATGACCTCGCAGGTTCATGCCCAGGCAGAAGCGTTACCCACCGATGTTGATGAGCCGGCCCGGCTCGAGGTGCTGGTCTTCGAAGGCGGACGTCCGGTCAATGACCTGATTGTTCGTTTCGCTGATGCGACCGGCAGAACCGAAGACGGTGGCTCGTGGCGCACCGAGGTTGAGCCGGCGGCCGGCCGCCTGACCGTGTTCGATAACGCCCAGGCGCTGACCGCGCTGCCGATGACGCTTCGGCCCGGCGAGATCGTCCAGGTCATCATCACGCTGACCGGCCCCGAGCGCCGCGCCGTGGTCAGCATTGAAAGCTCGCTTGGGCAGTCGCAGGCCGAGCTGAGTGTGCCTGACCTGCGCACCGCCGGTGAAGCTGAACAGGGCAGCGGAATTCTCTCGGGCCGGGTGGTTTCCACCGAGGACGGAGCACCCATTGCCGAGGCCCGTGTGTTCATATCCGGCACGCCGATGGAGCTGCGCACCGACGAGGACGGCCGGTTCGAGGCCGAAGTTCCGGTGGGCGACTACGCAGTATCCGTCCTGCATGCCGAATTCGCGACGCGTACCGTCGACGGCGTGTCGATTGCCGCCGATCAAACCATTGAACGCAACTTCGAACTCCCGCCGGCCGGACTGGAGCTGGCCGAGTACGTCGTCATCGAGCCATTCATCGAAGGCAGCCTGTCGTCGGTGGTCGCGCTGCGGCGAGAGTCCACGGCAGTCACCGATGTGCTCAGCGCCGAGCAAATTTCGCGCGCCGGTGACTCGGATGTGGGCGGGGCGCTCAAGCGCGTAACCGGCCTGACCCTGGTCGACGGATCCTTCATCTTCGTGCGCGGCCTGGGCGAGCGCTATTCCAGCGTGCTGCTCAACGGCGCCAACCTGCCCAGCCCGGATCCGACCCGGCGCGTGCTGCCGATGGATCTGTTTCCCACGGACATCATCAGCGAAATCGTCGTGCAGAAGACCTCCGACGCATCTATGCCGGGCACTTTCGGCGGCGGGGCGGTGCAGATGGGTACGGTCGGGTTTCCCGACGAATTTCTTTTCAAGGTTGGCTACAGCGCCGGCTACAACTCCGAAAGCACCGGCAAGAAAGGCCTGACCTACGAAGGCGGCGATCGCGACTGGACCGGTTTCGACGACGGCAGCCGGGACGTTCCGCTACTGCTCGACGCGGTCATCGGCGACGGCACTTTCCTGACCCGCGCCTCGAGGTTCAATCCCGACGGCGTGGATCCCGAGCAACTCGAAGCGATCGGCGAAGCCGTGGCCTTGAAGTCCAGCTATGCCATGCGCAAGACGTCGTTGCCGGTAGATCGCGGATTCTCCGTGGCCGCGGGAAATTCCTTCGAAGTCGCGCCCGACATCCGGGCCGGTTTCATCGCCTCGATGCGCTACAGCGATCAGTGGCGACTGAGAGACGAGCTTCGGCAATCGTTCAGCGCCAGCGAAGGCGGGCTTACCCTCAAGGACACGTTCATGTTGCAGCGCACCTTGCGCAACATCGATGTCAGTGCGTTTCTCAACGGCGGTATCGAGTTCTCCGACTGGACGACGCTTGGCGCCAACGTGATGCTGTTGCGCCAGACCGAGGACGAGACCCGTCTGCTGGACGGCATCGAGGACAGTCAGCGCTTGCAGCGCACCCGGCTTGAATGGACCGCCAATCAGCTCTTTTCGGCCCAGTTCACGGGTGAACATCGCTTGCCGTGGACCGGCACGCAGGGTAACTGGCAAATCGCTACGGGCAGGGCCAAGCGCGAAGACCCCAACGTTATCGAGTTTCGTCGGGACGACGACAACCAGAACGGTGAGTTCACCTATTCGTCGCGCGCCGACAGCAACTCGCAGTCGTGGGCCAATGTTGATGATGACCTCACCGACTGGTCGTTCGACCTGCGCCAGCCGCTGCCCGGGTTCGGACCGGTGCGCGCGCTGATCCGAGGCGGCATGGCCGAAACCACCCGCGACCGCATTGCCGGCCGGCGAATCTTCAGTTTCACCGGGCGCCTGCCCGGCGGCGCGAATGTCTTGCCGCAGGACGAGATCCTCGTGCCGGAGAACATCGGTCAGGGGCGGCTGGAGCTTCGCGAGGACACCCAGGCCACGGACAACTTCACGGCCGAGCAGGATCTGTCGGCCTGGTTCGTGATGGCCGAAATCGACCTGTTCGACCAGCTCAACCTGGTCGGTGGGATGCGTCACGAAGACAACTTCCAGACGATGGAGACCGACAACCTGAGCAGCCCCGAAGCACCGCCGCTGGTTTCCCTGATCGACGAGGCGGACGACTTGTTCTCGGCATCGCTGACCTGGAAATTCATCGAAAACGCGCAGGTCAGGCTGGGGTTTTCCGAGACCTTGTCGCGACCGGATTTCAGGGAAATCTCGCCGGCACCGTTCGTCGATCCGATTCTTGACCTGAGAACGGTCGGAAATCGCGACTTGCGCGTGACTTCCATCGAAAATTACGACGGTCGGATCGAGTACTACTTCAACGAGGTCGACAGCATTTCCTTCGCATATTTCTACAAGGACATGATCGATCCGATCGAGCGCGTGGTCTCCGGTGGGGGGTCGGGTACGACGATCTTTCTGCAAAACGCCCTGGGTGCGCAAGTCGAAGGTTGGGAGATCGATTTTTACCGCGGCCTTGGATTCGTCAATGACTGGAACTGGCTGGAGCACATGCGTCTTGGCTGGGTACGCGGGCTTGGCCTGGAAAACTACTACGTCGCGATGAACTATGCAGACATATCCGCAGACGTCAGCATCGACCCGAACGCGTCGAACCAGACCAATGCGGATCGAACGCTGGAAGGGGCTTCCCCGTGGGTGGTCAATGCCCAGGTCGGGTATACCAGCTCCGACGAGCGGTTTGAATGGACGTTGCTGTTTAACAGTTTCGGCGAGCGGATTTCGCGCGCCGGCGCACTTGGGCAGCCGGATATCTTCGAACAGCCTTTCGAGCAGCTTGACTTTACGGCGAAATATCGCATCAGGGAGCGCTGGACGCTGAAGCTTGGCCTGGAAAACCTTCTGGATTCCAGCATCGAATTCACCCAGGGTTCCGAAACCACCCGGACCTACAAGCCAGGCATCAAGATCGGGCTCGGTATCGATTTCCGCCTTTAGGGAACCTCTGAGCAAGTCTGCACGGGCGCGACGGCGCCTTTGCGGGATGCTCTGGTTCGGCTTGGGTGAGCGCGGTTTGGTTGTTCCAAATAAGCGAGCCCAAACGAAGCGGAGCGCCTGCAAAGGCCCGTCCCGTTCGGGTTTCGCCGGAAAAGCCGCATCTCGCACGTTGCGACCCTCGGCCGTAGCTATGGCTACTGTCACTCACGTCGCACCACACGATCTGCGGCTTTTCCGACTGAAACGCGCTCCGCGCAGACTTGTTCAGAGGTTCCCTGGCCCTTGTAACAAAACTGTCGCGGCGCTGACAACGCCGCGAAATATCCACTCAATAGACTTCTCTCATGTTGAGTATTCAACTCGACGTTCCAACCAGACTGGAGGTCTACAAATGAATTGCAATCTGAAATTGGCCATGGCCGGAATCGGCCTGGCCGGCGCTTTGGCGCTGGGTCCGGTATCGGCTGCCATGAAGGCCGGCGAATACCTGAACGGAAACTGGGGCAGCGTGGACGGTGGTGGTCGCGGCGTAACCATGTTGCACGTGCCGCAATCCGATGGCAGCGGTACATTGTTTGGCTTGGTGTTCGGTTATTCCAGTGAAACCGGAGAAAATGTATGGCTGCAGGTGCAGGCCAGCGACATGCTGGAGAACCAGTTTCAGGCCAGCGGTAGCATCGATCTGGTTCAGGGCGGAAACTTCGGGTTTCCAGTCGTAGCGCCGTCGCTTGAAAGCATCGGCACGTTCACCGTGACCCTGAATTCTTGCAGCAACATTCAGTACGAATTCGATTTCAACGAAGGCACCGGCTTCGAGGACACGACCTGGGAACTTGACAATCTTGCCCAGCGCTTGACCGGTGAATTTCCGCAGTGCGTCTACGAGCAGGAATTCAGCGGCTGCCCCGACTTCGCCGAAACGGTTTCGGCCGAAGATCGTACGTGCAGCATTGCCGGTCAGTTCCTGAACGAAGACATCACGCTGACCAACGAAATTACCTGGCTGCTCCAGGGCACGGTGGAAATCGGCGGCGACAACACCGACAGCTCCTCGCTGACCATAGAGCCGGGCACGACCCTGATCGGCAGCGGCGTCACCGACGATTTCCTATGGGTAGCGCGCGGCTCCGAGATCCACATCAACGGCCAGCCGAATGCGCCGGTCATCCTGACCAGCCCGTTCGACGGCTTCGTCGAAGGCGACGTTCCGCTTCCGGGTGATGTGGGCGGGATTGCCATAGCCGGCAACGCCCAGTGCAACTCGGCCGACGGCAACGGCGACTGCTTCTCCGAGTTTGCACGCGCCGACCAGATCCTGGCCTACGGCGGCGACGACAACGCCGACAGCAGCGGCTCGATCAGCTATGCACAGATCCGCTACGCCGGCATCACGGTTGCCGACAACCAGGAAATTAATGCCTGGACCTTCCTCGGCGTGGGCAACGGCACCAACGTAAACCATATCCAGGCCTACCAGGGCTCCGACGACGGCATTGAATTCTTCGGCGGTACGGTCAACGTCAAATACGGCGTATTCTCCGCCGGCCAGGACGACTCGATCGACTGGGACGAGGGCTGGTCCGGCAAGTTGCAGTACGGCCTGATCGCCTACGGCAATGAAGACGGCGACCACGGCTTCGAGTCGGCCAACAACCCCGATAACGACGATGCGCTGCCGCGCGCCACGCCGATCCTGTCGAACATCACGCTGATCGGTGGTCCGGGTTCGGGCGAGGGCATCCGCTTCAAGGAAGGCACCGCCGGCCAGGTCTGGAACACCGTCGTAACCGGATTCGATTCGAGCTGCCTGCACCTGACCGACATTCCGACCTACACCGCCGCCGGCACCCCGGCCGCACCGACCGGAATCACGGCGTTTGCCGGCATGATCCTGGACGACTGCGGCAACCAGGTATTCCGTCAGGACGGCGATGCGCCGTGGAACGTCGAAGACTTCTTCAACGCCTTCCCGGGCAACGAAGTCACCGATCCGATGCTTGACGGCTTCCAGCCGGTAGCCGGCTCTCCGGCTCGCAGCGGCGGTCTGCGCGTTGTTGATCTGGATACGGGAGCACCGGTCGAGTTCTTCGACAACACCTCTTATCGCGGCGCGTTCGACGGTGAAAAGGACTGGACCCAGGGCTGGACCTTCGACCCGCTGGGTTTGCTGGTCAATCCGCAGTAATCGGTTTCAGACAAACCGACCTGTACCATCCCAGGCGGCGCTGCTTCGGCA
>JBBDSL010000059.1:0-26854 GCA_040904965.1 Wenzhouxiangellaceae bacterium | reverse complement strand
CCCCCCCCCCCGCTTCTTGTTATGCGCGAGACCCGCCGGCGACCGCGAACACGGTCTGCCGCGAATCCGAAATGGCGCGAATCTCGCACTCGAACAATCGGCTCAGGCGCTCGGCGGTGAGCATCTCCGGTGTGGATCCGAATTCCCAGCGCCCGTCGCCGAACAGCAGCAGCACGTCGGTGCAATAGCAGGTGGCAAGATTCACGTCGTGCAAGGCGATCACCTGGCAGCGGCGCTGCTGGTGTACCCGCAGCCACAGACGGTCGAGAATGGCGACCTGGCGGGCCGGGTCGAGATGGTTGGTGGGTTCGTCCAGCAGCATCACCGCCGGGTTCTGGGCCAGCACCACGGCCAGCGCCAGCCGGCGCTGCTCGCCGCCGGAAAGCTCGCGGCAGGAACGATCGGCCAGTGCTTCCAGTCCTGCGTCTTTCAGCGCCTGCCTGGCGGCATCGATATCGTCGGCCGATTCGCGTCCCAGCGCGCCGATGTGCGGATGGCGTCCGCTCAGGGCCACTTCCAGCACGCTGGCGTCGAACGCGAACCGGGTGTTCTGGGTCAGCATCCCCAGCCCGCGCGCAATCTCGCGGCGCGAAAGCCGGCCCATGTCGCGGCCGTCCAGGGAAATGCCGCCGCCATCGATGCCACGAACCCCGGCCAGCGCCAGCAACAATGTGGTCTTGCCCACCCCGTTGGGGCCCAGGATGCCGATCGACTGCCCCGGCCCGGCGGCCAGGTTCAGCGCATCAACCACCCGTTGCCCGCCGATGGATACGCACAGATTCCGGCATTCAAGCAGTTGCGCGTAGCTAGATTTCTTAGCCATCATCTGATCCGTCGTGGCTGGACAAACCACAAAACTATCTTAGCCGCGGATTGACGCAGATGAACGCGGATAAAGCAAGAAGTATTGGAAAAACTTTGTCCCTGCATACAAAATCGTCCGCATTTATCCGCGATTATCCGCGTAGATCCGCGGCTAAAATGCCTTTTCATTTCCTGTTTCCGGTCCGGTTGAGCAACAGCAGAAACAGCGGCACCCCGATCAGTGCGGTGAGTACGCCCACCGGCAATTGCCTTGGGCTGAACAGGTTGCGCGCCAGGGCGTCGGCCAGCACCAGGAAGGCGCCGCCGAACAGCGCCGCGGCCGGCAATAATCTTCGATGGTCGGCGCCCACGACCAGCCGCATCAGATGCGGCACGATCAGGCCGACGAAGCCTATGGTGCCGGCAATCGATACCGCAATCGCGGTCAGGGCCGAGGCAATCACATAAATCTCGGTGTAGCGTCGCCGCGGGTCCTCGCCCAGCAGTGCCGCCTGGGTCTCGCCTGCGGCCAGGATATTCAGACCGCGCGCGCGCAGCATCAGCAACGCGGTCATCGCGACAACCGCCGGCAGCCACCAGGCCGAGATGCGCGCGTAGCTCAAATCGCCCATCAGCCAAAACAGCATGCCGCGCAAGCTCTGGTCATCGCCCAGTGCCAGCATCAGACTGATCAGCGCGCCCCAGCCGGCGGCCACGACCACGCCGGTCAGCAGCATGCGCGCGGTAGACCACGGCCCGCTGCCCTGGCCGAGCACGAATACGATGATCGACGACACCAGCGCACCGGCGAACGCCAGCAGTTCGGTCGGCAGCAGTGACAAGCCCATCAGCATGCCACCCAGCGCAAATGCGGCCGCGCCGCCCGATACCCCCAGGATGTAGGGGTCGGCCAGCGGATTGCGCAGCAGCACTTGCATCAGGGTGCCGGCCAGCGCCAGCAGGCTGCCGGTAACCAGTGCGGCCAGCGCCCGCGGCAGCCGGATCTCGCTGACGATCCGCCAGTCCACCTCGGTTTGCGGCCAGCCGAAGCTGCCGTTGCCCAGCATCAGCGCCAGCACGACGCTGGCCGCGACCAACGCCGCCAACGCGCCCAGCAGCGGCCAGCCGGAACGTCCGGTCATTGTGCAGGCTCCGGTTCCGGCAATCGATTGAAATCGATCCGCAATGTCTGGCCTAAGGCAGCAGAATTGATTACCATGAACGCAGTGCAATATTTTTGCGACGGTCCCTAGCTTACGGTACGCAATGCCGCAACGCTGGAGGCCGTTAGCAGACCAAGGAAAACATGATTGACGCCGACGGTTTTCGCCCGAATGTGGGCATCGTGCTGGCGCGCGATGACGGACGGGTCTTCTGGGCCCGCCGGGCCGGCCAGGATGGCTGGCAGTTTCCGCAAGGCGGCATGAATACAGACGAAACGCCGCTGGAGGCAATGTATCGCGAGCTGGCCGAGGAGACAGGATTGCGGCCCCATCACGTCGATGTGCTCGGCGCCACACCGGGTTGGCTGCGCTACCGCCTGCCGCGCCGCTTGCGCCGCCGCAACCAGCGGCCGGTCTGCATCGGCCAGAAGCAGGTCTGGTTCCTGCTGCATTTTCTCGCCGACGAGTCGGTCGTCCGGCTCGATGCCACCGAGCATCCCGAGTTCGACGTGTACCGCTGGGTCGATTTCTGGTATCCGGCCAACAACGTCATTGCGTTCAAGCGGCGGGTCTACCAGCGCGCCCTGCGCCATCTCGAACCGCTGGTGCCGGCGTTTCGCGGCGAGGGCCCGGACAACAACCCGACGGACGACGACTGAATGGATCCCGACTGAATGGACTTGATCGGCGCCTTCGTGCTGCTGTTCGTGGTCATGGACCCGCTCGGCAACATCCCGATTTTCGTCTCCGTGCTCGACCACGTCCGGCCCGAGCGGCGCTACCGGGTGCTGGCGCGCGAGCTGATCATCGCGCTGGCCATCCTGTTCGCATTCCTGTTCGGCGGGCAATATCTTCTGGCCGCGCTGCACCTGAGCCAGTACTCGGTCAGTGTCGCCGGCGGCATCATCCTGTTCCTGATCGCGCTGAAGATGATCTTCCCGGTGCCGCGCCAGATGCGCGACGACGACGAGCCGGACGATGACGAAGAACCGTTCCTGGTGCCGCTTGCCGTGCCCATGGTGGCCGGGCCCAGCGCCATGGCCATCCTGTTGTTGCTGGCCACGCGCCATCCCGATCGCCTGGGGTTATGGTCGCTGGCGCTGTTTCTGGCCTGGGCGGCCACGGCCATCATCCTGGCCGCCGCACCGCTGATCAAGAAGCTGCTCGGCAAACGCGGCCTGATCGCGGTCGAACGCCTGATGGGCATGCTGCTTGTCGCCATTGCCGTCCAGATGTTCCTGGAAGGCGTTACCGAATTTCTAGGAGAATATGCATGAATCGATTTTCGACCCTGGCCGGTGTGGCCTTGTTTGCCTGTGCCGCGCATGCCCAGCCTTTCGAGCAGGGCGATCTTGATTCGGCTCGCGAGCTGCGTGCGCAGGCGCTGGAAAGCGGGTTGGCCTTTGAGATCACCTCGGAGCTGACCACGCGCATCGGCAACCGCCTGGCCGGCACCGAGAACGATGCGCGTGCGGTCGAGTGGGCGGTGGCGAAACTGGAATCGCTGGGCTTCGACCGGGTCTGGACCGAGCCGGCCACCTTCCCGACCTGGACGCGCGAGCACGAGCAGGTTTCGGTCACCGCGCCAGTGCAGCAGGAGCTTGTCGCGCTGGCGATCGGCTTTTCGCCGGCCACGGCTGCTGGCGGGGTCGAGGCCGAAGTCGTGATGTTCGACGACCTGAGCGCGCTGGAAGCCGCGCCGGCCGAGGACGTCGCTGACCGAATCGTTTTCATCCGCAAGCGCATGGAGCGCGCGCGCGACGGTTCGGGCTACGGGCCGGTCGTGCAGGCACGAGGCCAAGGCTCAATGGTCGCAGCCGAAAAGGGCGCGCAAGCGCTGATCATCCGCTCGGTCGGCACCTCCACCAACCGCTTCGCGCATACCGGCGCCATGCGCTTCGACGCCGGCAGCCGCCGCATTCCGGCCGCGGCGATATCCAACCCGGACGCCGACCAGCTCGAACGCCTGATCGCCCTGGGCGACCCGGTCCGGCTCAAGGTCGATATCGGTGCCCAGGTCAACGAGCCGTACACCAGCCAGAACGTGATCGCCGAAATCACCGGCAGCGAAATGCCCGAAAGCATTGTCGCGCTGGGTGCGCACCTGGACTCCTGGGACGTAGGCACCGGCGCGCTGGACGACGGCGCCGGCGTGGGTATCGTTACCGCCGCGGCCAGGCTGATTCTGGACAACGCCCAGCGGCCGGATCGCAGCATTCGGGTCATTCTGTTTGCCGCCGAGGAAATCGGTATCTGGGGCGGACGTGCCTGGGCCGAGGCGCACAAGGACGAGATCGAAAACTACCAGGTGGCCGCCGAATCGGATTTCGGCGCCGGTCCGATTTATGAAATCTCGGCTCGCGTCAGCGACCAGGCCTGGCCGGTCGTCGAAGCCATCCAGTCCGAGCTCGAACCGCTGGGCATTGCCCTGGGCGGCCGCAGCCAAACCAGTGGCGGACCCGATTTCAGCGCCATGTCGCGCTACGGCCTGGCCGCCGTCAGGCTCAGCCAGGACGGCACCCGTTACTTCGACTACCACCACACCGAAAACGACACCCTGGACAAGATCGACCCGGCCGAAATGGCCCAAAACGTCGCCGCCTACGCGGTATTTGCCTGGCTGGCCGCGCAGTCGCCGGTGGATTTCGGGTCGGGGCCGGGGTTGTTGGCTGATTGATGCTTTTGTCCGTTTTCGTAGGGTGTGTTGAGCGCAGCGAAACGCACCGTTAGGGCCCTCTCGTTGTTTCTACGCCCCGGGCGCACCGGCTCAAAAGTTTCTCGCCCATGTCTGAATTTGCCTCGCATGCTGATTTGATGCATCATTCCAGCAGGAAAGGCTGAGCCGGTCGATCGGAAAATGGCGATCCGGGAGGTAGGGAAAATGGACAATATCAGTAGGGAAAAGCGGATATTTCCAGCAAGTTCTATGAAATTTTCACGCATTATCAACAAGATAGCTACCGGTCGAAGCAACGACTGCTTCATAACCGGCGTTTCAGCCCCTGTATTCAATATCCGGCGTTTTCGCCGATCATTTTGAAGTTATGTTTTTTTAAGGAGGAAAATATGAGGAAAGTTCTGGGAATTGCGGCTATTGTCTTTTTGGCAGGATGTGCATCAACTAATTATTCGGACATTAACAATAGCGAGGCCGTTATTAGCAATCTCACAGTGTCTGAACTGGGTAGAGCTGGAACTGGAAAGCACCAGTTAGATGTCAAATTTGATTACAGCATCAAGGATTATAAAGAGCTTGCCGGACTGTATATATGCAACGTCATGTTTTCGATCTCGGAAGATGAAATGATAACAACGACTAAAGGGATAGCGCCGTGCAAAATTGATTCTAAAAGGGGTTCTGTATCAATAAAGTGGGAGACCCCTTTATCAACGAGTGCTGGTTACTCAAAGGAAAATTTGCGTAAACTGGAATTGCCCCTTGAGTACCATGTGACTATTCATCAGAAGAAGGCAAGAAATACAAGTGTCATTATTGGGATGAGTGAGCCTCTTTATTTGACTCTGGAGAAATAGCAAACACATAAACGCGCTTGCTTGCGCCCTCTGGCGTCAACCTCCCCACGGCCTGGCCGCCGACCTCAGCCGGGACGGTACGCGCTACTTCGACTACCACCACACCGAGAACGACACCCTAGACAAGATCGACCCGGCCGAAATGGCGCAAAATGTTGCCGCCTACGCGGTGCTCGCGTGGTTGGCGGCGCAATCGCCGGTGGATTTCGGGTCGGGGCCGGGATTAATCGAAGTTGATTAATACTCTTGTCGGTTTTCGTAGGGTGTGTTGAGCGCAGCGAAACGCACCGTTTCGGCCAAGGGGTCGTGGAATGAAGTCCACCGAAGCCTATATTGCTCTGGGACGCAAACTGATCCGGATTGCGTTCGCTCTGATAAAAAACCGCGAGCATTTCGATCCAAATCGGCTCAAGATCGCTTGACTTTCAACATAGAATCTTATTTGTTATGCGTTACTATAGTCAACCTTCAATCGATTCCTAAGGTATCCCATTCAGCATTAACCTAGAGCTAGACAGTCTCTAGTACGATTATGCACATAGATGTCAGGTTAACCAAGGCGTGCGGCACTGACGCCGCAATGAAGCCAGCTTTAAAAGACCGGCAGCGCCACGCGAGATATGCGCAGGAAAAAACGAAGAAGCTCCAAACGGTACCAAAGAACCATAAGGCACCAAAACTTCCGTGGAAAAGTCCCCAGACTAGAGCCGACATCATTGCCACCACTACGGGGCGGTTCGAAATGCTTCGCAAGACCTTGATACCGCCAATCAGAACCAAGGTCTCAACAATGGGCGCAAATATCACGACTCCCAGAAAATATGAGACGGACACTTCTCTAGCCGGAGGTGCAATTGACTCGAGAGAGACTCCCGCAAGTGCAAACAGTCCCGTGGCAAGCAAAACAAGTAGCACCGATGGAATCAGCGCGATGGGCCAAGCTTCCAAAGAATATCGCCAAAGCGATACCTTTGGTGATAGCAACCTAGCAACTAGCTGTATGCTTCGAAATACCCAATGGCCATTTTGCAGTTGTGCAGAAGCGATTTCTGGCGATCCATGGAGCGGAGGCCCTTTCAAGAGAAACTGATTCTGATGTCCACCTTTTTGGTCATCGTGCATCGTTCAAGCATCCTGTTTTTAGTGTGCCGCTAGACGCATAACTTACAAGCATTTCTGCGCCGTGCGCAGCACGGCGCAGAAATGTCTGTTGGACTAAGCCGCCCATCAGACTTGCGCGGACTTATCTATAGGGGATTGTATTTTCGAGCCAGCCGCAGCGGCGCCGGTTGTGGGAGAAATCCGGGCCGACGGTCGGGTATCTGTGGTCATTTTTGGCATTTCCCCGTGCCTCGAATGGCTTGCCTGGGCTCAATGTACCTGATTCTGATCTTGGTTTCCAGCACTGGGCCGAGCGGGGGCGAAGCCCGGTCCCGAGCCCATTTCCGTTGGCATTCGTCCGGTCGACATTCCGCCGGTCGACATTCCGCCGGGCTGATCGGCTACCTGGGTAGATCACCCCACCAAGGTCGTGGCCGCATCGCGGGGCAAAGTTTGCGTATCGTCAGGCGCCCATTGCCAGAGACCCGGCAAGACAGTTCCACCGGCGGCGGTGTGAGCAACTCGATCCAAATCGGTTCAAAATCGCTTGACTTTCAACATAGAATCTCATTCGTTAGGCAACACGGAACTCGACCTTTTCAACAGCTTCCAGGTTGACGGATTGGCGGGCATGCCACAATTCATGATTGTCCTGCATCGCCAGCCAACTCTCGGGCGAACGCCCCAGAGCCTTGGAAAGACGAAGCGCCATCTCCGGACTGATTCCACTCCGACCCTGCAGAACGCGATTAAGGGTGGAAGGCGAGACACCCAACTTTGACGCGAGCTGGCGCCCCGTCATGGAGTGAGGTTCCAGATATACCTCACGGATGAACTCGCCCGGATGTGGTGGATTGTGCATAGGCATCAGTGATAATCCTCGTATTCAATAACGTGAGCCTGCCCTTCTCGAAACTCAAAGGTCAATCGCCAGTTCCCACTGACCCGAACTGACCAACGCCCGCCGTCCTTACCCTTGAGCCGGTGTAGCCGAAAGCCTGGAATATCCATATCCTGGATAGAGACGGCAGTATCCAGTGCGGCAAGCAACATTCTCAATCGTTTCGCATGGTTTGGCTGAATTCCCGCCACCGAGCCTGTTTCATAAAACTTGGCCAGCCCTTTGTGGCGGAACGACTGAATCATGCGGGGAGTGTAGCATGATGCGCAACGCGCATCAACTGGTAGGTAGACGGGCGGACGGGGACAGACCAGGTAGCTAAGCTGATTCGGCGCGCCTGAAACCGCACTTCTGCTCGGCATCACCGAACAACAGCAGAGAAAATCCTGCAAATCGTCCGGAATTGTGCGACTTGAGTAGCCGGCCAGCCAATTGCGAACTAGGTGGCCCTTTCAAGAGGCGCCTGACCAATGTATTTTCGCAATGTATTCCAGACGTCGGCAGTGAACGATGAGCACACGCCGGTGACGGATCACACGACGTCATTGGACACCACAATCGTCAAGCTACTGGAAATCGACGACGACAGCAAAGACAACGCCGAAAACACCATCCCGTATTCCACCTCCGACTATCTGGAACGGGTCGACTGGTCCGGTCACGCCATCGTCGAAGGCAAGAAGGGGTTTATCCCCGCGCAACTGCCGCCGATTATGCAGCGTTTGAACATGCGGCCGGAGCAATACCTAGCCTATGTCCGAAAACCAAAGTACGGATTCGCCAACGCACTCGGCGTGCTGGACAAGGTCAAAGCGTGCGCTGAGAACTTCGAAAAAGCGTTCCTCAGCCCACCTTATTCCCCATGGTGCCGTAGCGAGGGGCCGACAGGTTCTGTCGCCGGAGCGTTTTGCGACCGAGCGCACCGGAAGCGTACTCGCTTGTACGTTGAGGACGCGCGACCGAGCAAAACGCCCTGGACGCGGGGCATGGCGGCATCGCAGTAGACACGGTGGTGAACAATGTGGGCTCAGAGGTCAAACTGCAGCAGCCGCGCTGTTTTCGCCCGGCCGATAACCCTGCTCACCAGTCCTGCACGAGCAAATGGCCTCGATGCCAGGTTTCACATGCCCGGAGTCAGAAAACGTTTTGGCTGCACCTCGCCAACCTTACGAAACGACGCCTCAAAATCCGAAAATTCCCGAAATTCGATCGCCAGACAGAGCGCGGCCCCATCGATCGAGTTCCTAGTTTATGCCTGTCCAATTCTTTGTTTAAGTGATTGTTTTTGGCGTCAGGAGCGATTGAATAAAAAAATAATTCAATCTTGGTGAGGGAATCGGATCATTCGGTTCGTTTATTTCATGACGCAAGTCAAACGCAAAACTACCCGCAAATTCTGCGGAGGCGCCGGAAAATGGAAGGACCTACGGAGAAAAAATCTTGACTCCACTTCTAACGGTTATAGGAGGATAAAATGCAAAATCTCAATAGAACTAACAAGCGTGTAAAATCGCTGATCCAAGCAACACTCGTCGCAATTGTAACTATGGGGATAGCGCTCGACGCCGCAATTGCTCACAACGATGAAATGCCTGCTGATGGCGGTGACGTGTTTTATGATCAACTGGACGCCAGCCCTGCAGCCCCAAAAGGCATAACGCGAGAGTATATTGCACAGGTGGCAAAGAGAACGGGAATCAACCCCAAGGAGCTAATGTCACTTGCCGAACAGGACGTCTGTAAAAACCCTGATGTCGAATCTGTTTGTGCTTATTTCGGGAACCAAACAGTTTACAAAGCCAGAAACCTCGCATGGGAGCTAAAGAGCCAAGGAGCTTCTGACGATACCGTTCTAGAATCTTTCGCATCAGTTTTGGAGATTGGGTTATCTAGAAACTTGAATGAGATCTACGGTGAAAAGGGGCTGGCAGATAAAGAGTTCGATGAGCGGAACTCTAGTGAAGAACGTAATAGATTGCTTTGTGGAGGACTGAAAACAGCTATCGACCAGCAACAAATTAATTCGACAAATCCAATATATGGCAGAAACTACCGCCTTGTTACATGTGCAGCTGGACTAAATTGGCGAGCCACTTGGTCAATTCTATGGTGGGAATGGTCCGCCCAAGCTGGCCTAGTGGTAACTCATTCAAGGTTTTCTCGGCGCGTGCTTGGATTCTGGCACTTAACGGGGGCAGACGATCACATTTGCAGCAGTGCAAATGCAATGGGAAATTCTGTAACAAACTGCAACAGCTATAATTGGGGTTCTCCGGTGTCTGCGCGAGCAAATTTCTTGTTCAACCAACCAGCCGGCGCAGTTTTTGCAAGAGGGCATGCACACAAACTGGGTCACAATTTCAATACTCAAATAAACTTCTAAAAGAGCATCAGTGACCGATCAAGTATATGGAGCCTCACGTAGGCTCCATATTTTCTAGTTTATAGCGGTACCTGATTATTTGCCTTCCTTAGCTTTTGAGAAGGGTGACTGCTAATTTCGTAACCACAGGAAGACCAAAGGGGTCACCCATTAGCCTAGCCGTGTCAATAGGCAAAGCGAACCTGTGGCGGTTTTGTTGCCCGTCCCCGTTCCGTCTGACTGGTCTGCAACAGCCGCACGCCCTGCCGTTCTTTTCCGATGGTAGACCCCCAGGATTCTATGGCCGGTCATGGAAGCCATCCAGGCCGAACTGGAGCCGCTGGGCATCGCTATGGGCGGCCCAAGCCAGACCAGCGGCGGCCCGATTTCAGCGCGATGTCGCGCTACGGCCTGGCCGCCGTCAGGCTCAGCCAGGACGGCACCCGTTACTTCGACTACCACCACAGCGAAAACGACACGCTCGACAAGATCGACCCGGCCGAAATGGCTCAGAACGTCGCCGCCTACGCGGTGCTGGCGTGGCTGGCGGTGCAATCGCCGGTTGACTTTGGGTCAAGGCCGGGGCTTTTGGAAAGCGGCGGTGAATAATCCGACACGGCGTCGGGGATGCCACCCCGACCTACGGCACTGGAAGGTGCCCACCCCTTTCGGCGCCCGAGACGCCTCCTACGGGAACCCGGCAGCCCCGCCGTAGCGGTCTCCCGGCCGCGATAAAAGAAAGCCGACCCGAAGGCCGGCTAGTGCAGGGCGCAAAAGAGGGCGCGGGCGGGACCGGGGCGATCCGCACCCGCGCCGGGTGCGGGTTCTACAACTGAATCCGCAATCCGCCGATGAACGTGCGGTCCAGGTTGGGACGGGCGCCGCGCGGCTGGCGGCCGGCGATGCCATCTTCGTTGTTGAGGTTCTGGGCGAGGCCGAAGAGCTGGATGGTCGGGGTCAGGTCGAAGTGCAGCGAGGCGTCGATGGTGGTCAGCGAGTCGGTTTGCTCGAACGCGCCGCAGGAGGCGAAGGTGCAGACCTCGTCGATGTAGTTGAGGCTGAGGTAGCCGGCCCAGCGCTGCCAGACCACGCCCTGCGAGATGTAGAACTGGTGATCGGGGATGTACGGAATCGGATCGCCTTTTTCCACGTCGCCGAAGAAGTTGGTGTCGGCCAGGTCGCTGCGGAATTCCGAGTCGGTCCAGGTCCAGGTGGCTTCCAGCGGCAGGCCGAAGCGGGAGGTGGTCGACCAGTCGGTGGCCAGCCGGGTTTCCAGCCCGCGGGCGCGCGCGGCGTCGCCACGGAAGACTTCGCCGACGTCGCAGTTGGCGCCGCTGGAGATGGTGCATACGCCGACCAGGTTCTCGAAGTCGTTGTAGAAGCCGATCATTTCCAGCGAGCCCAGGCCGCCTGCATAGCGGAAGCCGGCCTCCCAGTTGACCGATTCCTCTTCATCGGCAGAAGGATCGGACGATGGGGCGGAGAAGCCCTTGTGGACGCCGAAGATCAGGTTCAACTCGTCGGTCAGCGCGTAGCGCGCGCCGATGCCGGGCAGCACCACGGTCAGGTCGTTGCTGCGCGTGTCGCGAAGGTTGTCCGGCGCCCGGCTGGAAGGATCGTCGGTGCGCGAGATGCGGTCCTCGAAACGCCTGCGGCTGAGTTCCATGTCCTCGATGCGTACGCCGGGGCTGACACTGAGCCGACCCACCTCGATGGTGTCGTAGATCCAGGCGGCCAGCGCTTCGGCTTCCTCGACGCGGTTGCCGGCGTTGCCCAGCAGTCCGAAATCGTCGAGTACCAGGTTGCCGTTGATCTGTGTATAGGTGCTCTGGCGCTGCAGCCGGTCTTCCTCGTCCTCGTGATAGCGCAGGCCGACCCGCAGGCGATGCGAAAGGGCGCCGGTATCGAACAGCACGGTGGCCTCGCCCTGCACGCCGCGCGAATAGTATTCGCGCGAGTTGTTGCGAAGCTCAATGGCGCCTTCCGGCGTATCCAGGGTGCCGTCTAGCATGCCCTGAAGCTCTTCGGCAGTGAACCCGCCCAGCGACTGGCCCCGGTTGACCGCCTGGATGACGTTGAACCAGCTTGTGCGCGAGAAGTTCTGTGCGTCCGGGCTGCCGTCGAAATCGATGCCCTCGGTCTTGAACCAGGCCCGCTCGAAATCGTTGTAATAAGCGTTGCCGCGAAGATGCAGGTTGTCGCCGATGCGGCCGGTGTAGCTCACGATGATCTGCTCGTGCTCGGTGTTCATCTGGTCGAGCTCGCTCAGGCCGTAGCGCCGGTTGCGATTTTGCTCGAAATCCGCGTCGGTCAAACCGAAATAGGTCTGATTGGAAGTCTCGTCGGCGTACTGCACCTTGAGCTCCAGCGCGTGGTAGTTCGCGCGGTCGGCGGGCGTGTTGATCCGGAATTTCGCCATGTAGTCGCCCTTGTTCAGGCCGGTGTCGCGGCTGGAGCGGTCGATCTCCTGGAAGCCGTCGGAGCGCCATTCGTGGCCCTCGACGACGTATCCGAACCGCTCGGTACTGTCGCCGTACCAGACGTGGCCGCGCAGATGACCGTGACTGCCGGCCTCGAACGTGGCCTGGCCGCGTGCGACATCGGGAATCCGGGTCGACATCAGGTTGATGGCCCCGCCGGTGGTGTAGGGGCCTTCGAGCACCGCGGCAGGTCCTTTGAGCACCTCGATACCCTGCATCCGGCCCGTGGTCGGGAAGTAATACGCGGCCGGCGCGGCATACGGGGCGGGCGCGATCGGCACGCCGTCCTCGAGCAGCGTGATGCGAGCCGACCGGTCCGTGGGCGTGCCGCGAATCGAGATGTTGGGTCTCAGACCGAAGCCGTCCTCGACCTGGATCGAGACACCCGGCACCTGGCGCAGCACGCGCTGGATATCGGTGAATTCGAACTTTTCCAGGTCCTGCTCGGAGATGAAGGTCGCGCCGCCCGGCACTTGTAGCGCGGCTTCGGCCGAACCGAGGATGGCAACTGGCGCCAGCGCCATCGGCATCTCGCCGGATTGCTCGGACTCGGCAACCGGCGCGGAGCGGTCGCGGCCGGCGGCATCCCGGGCCGGGTCATTGGCGTGCAAGGTCATGCTTGTGACTAACGTTGCTGCGGCGATCAACAGTCGCCCGATTGCCGGAGATCCGGTACGGCGATAGGCGGGGGTGGGTTCTCCTTGGTACTTCACGACTGACTCCTCGATTGCTTTATTATTGAACGGGATTCGTAGTATATATGAGAAGCATTCGTATTTGTAATCGAGTTTGACCCAGGAAAGTATTTCTTGCCGCGGATGACCGCGAATAAAAGCAGATTCCAAGGAGAAGGGCTTTCCTGATTGCCCATGTATTTCAGCCATGATGTTGACGGAAAACATGAAACCGCAGATTGCGCAGATTTTCGTAGATTATTGATTATCAACATATTTAACCATCGGTTCACGAATCTGCGTCCATCTGCGGTTCCGTTTTTGAATGCTGAGTTTCATACTTGGTCAGCTATGCCTTTATCCGCGTTCATCCGCGCCAATCCGCGGCAAAATCGTTTTCACATCGCTCATCCACACCCGGAATACGATCGGATTGCATCAAGTATTGACAATCGTTCGCATTCGTATTAATATCTGTCCATGTTCGTATGTATCTGCAATGCTGTCACCGATCGCGAAATCCGCGAACACGCCCGCCGTGGCGTGGATTCGCTGGAGGAATTGCGTATGCGAACAGGCTGCGCGGACTGCTGTGGCCAGTGCGCAGACGAAGCCGAAGCCATCCTGACGACCACCCAGCACGCCGCGCGCGTGTCGCTCCCGGTGGTAGAAATGTCGCAGCCTGCCTGAAGGCGTAAATGGTAATTAAAGCGTAAATAGTGAATAGTCCGCTCGCTGCGCTCGCTCAATAGTAAATAGCGACCCGGAGGGCTCCGGATCATTCGCGGCCTCCGTGGCTTACGACGGCCAGCGCCTGCTATTTACCATTCACTATTTACCATTTACGCCTTTAGAGTCCCCCATTTCACGGCATCTGTGTGGCCAGGGCGCCGCGGTGGACTTCGGGGTTGTAGTAGCGGGTGGTGATGCCGCTGGCGTCGAAGCGGTCGGGGTCGGGCGGGGCGAGCAGGCCGTGCTTGCGCGCCTGGGTGCATGACCACCAGCCTGATGGGTAGCATGGCTGGGGGAAGCCCAGCGTCCTGATCGTCTCGAAACCGGCCTTTTCCATGTTCTGTCGGATGCCGGCGATCAGGTGCTGGTGCAGCAGCGGGCTTTCGCTTTGCTGTACCAGGATGCCGCCGTCGGCCAGCGCCTCGTAACAATCCTCGACGAACCCTGGACCGAACAGGCCTTCGGCCGGCCCGATCGGGTCGGTGGAGTCGACGATGATCACGTCCAGCGAACCCGGCCCGGCGTTGCGGATCCAGGCCAGCCCGTCGTCGAATACCAGCGTGGCGCGCGGGTCATCATTGCGTTCGCAAAGCTCGGGGAAATGCTGCTCGCTCAGGCGCGTGACCTGCTCGTCGATCTCGCATTGGACAACCGAATCCACCTCGCGATGGGCCAGCACCTGGTGCAGCGTGCCGCAGTCGCCGCCGCCGATAATGGCCACGCGCTTCGGCGCCGGGTGGGAAAAAAGCGCCGGATGCGTCAGCATTTCGTGATACAGGAAATTGTCGCGCGTGGTGAGCATGACGAATCCGTCGATCACCATCAGGTTGCCCCAGTGGTTGGTGCGGTAGACGTCGATGGTCTGGAACTCGGTCTCGGCGTGTGCCAGTTGCTTCTCCACGGACCAGCCGACCACGCTCCCGGCCTCCTTGCAGATTTCGGTGAACCAGTTCTCGTCGGTGGGCAGCATTGGCGTTCCTCGGTCGATTCAGGCTGTCTATTCTACTGATGAGCGTGTCATGATCAGGCACCGCTTACAATGTCTGAATTGCCAAATCCGGACAAACCAGCATGAGTTCTGATCAAATCGACGCTGCCCGCCGGCGCTACGCCATCCCCCAGTGGTCGGAGGGGCTGTTCGACGTCGATGCCGAAGGATTGCTGGTCGCGGCCCCGGTCGGCGGCGACGGTCCGCGCCTGGTGCTCAAGAACATTGTCGAACAGGCGCGCGGCGAAGGCATGCGCCTGCCGCTGTTGGTACGCTTCCCGGACCTGCTCAAGCACCGGGCCGGCCAACTGCGTGCGGCCTTCGAAAGCGCAATCGAGCATGCCGGGTACGACGGCAGCTACACCCCGGTCTATCCGATCAAGGTCAATCAGCAGGCGTCGGTGGTCGGGGCGCTGGCTTCCGTGCCGGGGCTCGGCCTGGAAGTCGGCAGCAAGCCGGAACTGATTACCGCACTCGCGGTGAGCCCACCCGGCGGCACCATCGTGTGCAACGGCTACAAGGACGCCCAGTATGTGCGTCTTGCGCTCAGCGCGATCCGGCTGGGCCTGAAAGTCGTCATCGTGATCGAAAAGCCCGGCGAGTGGCCGCTGATCCACAAGCATGCCCGGGTGCTGGGCGTCGAGCCCGTGCTGGGCGTGCGCTTGCGCCTGTCGGCGCTGGGCAAGGGCAACTGGCAGAATACCGGCGGCGAGCGGGCCAAGTTCGGGCTTGCCGCCAGCCAGTTGCTGGAGTTGATCGAAATCATCCGTGAGGCCGGCTGCATCAATTGGCTGCAATTGCTGCATTTCCACATGGGCTCGCAGATTTCCAACCTGCGCGATATTCAGAACGGCGTACGCGAGGCCGGCCGGTACTACACTGAACTCGTTGCCGCCGACGTTCCCATTTCCATGCTGGACATCGGCGGCGGGCTGGGTGTGGACTACGAAGGCGGACGCTCGCGCACGTTCTGTTCGATGAATTATTCGATGGCCCAGTACGCCCATGCCATCGTCACCGGGCTGGCCGAGCTGTGTCGCGAGCACCATGTCGGGATGCCGGACCTGGTTTCCGAATCCGGCCGCGCACTCACCGCTCACCACGCTGTGTTGATAACGAACGTGACCGCAACCGAGGCGTTTCCGCGCGGCCTGGAATTCGCAATTTCCGATGACAGCCACCCGGTGGTGCTCAACCTCAACGAACTGCTTGCCGATATTGAAAACCGCGAGCCGGAAGAAACCTTCCTGGAAGCCGAACACTGGCTGGACGAGGGTCGCAACCTGTTCCTGTACGGCGATCTGCCGCTGACCGACCGCGCCCAGCTTGAGCCGCTGTATTTCGCGATTCTCGAGCGGGTCGCCGCGCGGCTGGACCCGGAACACCGCCGGCATCGGGAACTGCGTGACCGAATCCGGTTCCAGCTTTCCGATAAGTACTTCATCAACCTTTCCATCTTCCAGTCGCTGCCCGATATCTGGGCCATCGATCAGGTCTTTCCCATCGTGCCGCTGCAACGCCTGGACGAGGCGCCTACCCGCCGTGCCGTGCTTGAGGACCTGACCTGCGACTCCGACGGGCGAATCGACCAGTACGTCGAGCGCGGTCACCTGGAACCGACGCTTGCAGTACACGAACTGGCTGCCGGCGAGGAGTATCTGCTCGGCATCTTCATGGCCGGCGCCTACCAGGAAACCCTGGGCGATATTCACAACCTGTTCGGCGATACCGACAGCGTCGACGTGGTGCTGGGAGAGGGCGGCTTCTCGCTGCGCAACCCCCGCCCCGGCGACACCGCCGACAGTCTGCTGGAACTGGTCGGATTCCAGCCGCGCCAGTTGCTGGCCGCCTGCCGCGCCAAGGTCTCGGCCGCCGGACTGGAACGCGAAGAGGCCGAGACCATCGAACGGCTGCTTACCGAAGGGCTTTCGGCCTACACCTACCTGGCCGGCGACTGACGCTGCGGCAGGTTAGAACGGCAAAAAGAAAAACCGGAAAAGAACAGCTTTCTCGAAGCCGCGAAGGCGCCCGGTCACGGCACAGAAAGAAAAAATATTTGCTCGCAGAGACGCAGAGCCGCAGAGAAAGGCATAAAGAAGAAACTCGCGCGGGCCGGATTAATCCGACCTGCCCTATTGTGTATTCGCTTTTCTCTGCGGCTCCGCGTCTCTGCGAGAGGCCGCTTTTGACCTGGCCTTTACCTGGCGCCTTCGCCTCGACCGAGGTGGAAAATTGCGCTCGATCAACTTGTCGCGAATGTAAACACGTATCGTTTGCATATAGACCGTTCGCATCAGGCGCGAGGCTACCGCGACAAATGGACACCATTCCACTCTGGACACTGGTCAAGGGTCAGCATGCCTTCATCCGGGGCTTCGGCCCGACGCTTACGGACCGCTACCGCCAGCGCCTGATCGAAATGGGTTTCCACGGCGGCGAGCGGGTGACCTGCCTGCTCAGGCCGGCGTTCGGCGCGCCGCGCGTCTACCGGGTCAGCAACACGGTGTTCTCGCTGGATGAAGAGATTGCCGCCCACATCCTGATGCAGCCCGAGGGCGTTTCGGCATGACGCGCAGCGTGATGCTGGTCGGCAGCCCCAATTGCGGCAAGAGCCTGCTGTTCAACCGCCTGACCGGCTTGCGCCAGAAGGTCGCCAACTTTCCCGGCATCACGATCGAGCTCGCGCGCGGCGAAATGACCGGCATCCCGGGCATGACCCTCGTTGACCACCCGGGAAGCTATTCGCTGCGGGCACTTTCAGCCGATGAAACGGTGGCGGTAGCGCAGTTCCATGCTGGCCTGGAAGACTCGGAGGTGATGCACGTGGTCTGCGTCATCGACGTCACAAGGATGGAAAAGAGCCTCTACCTGACGTTGCAGGTGATCCGCCAGGCTCGACAAAAGGGCAAGCACGTGATTGTCGCGGCCAACCTGATGGATGTGCTGGAAAGCCACGACATAACGCTCGACCTGGGTGGGCTGTCGCGTGATCTGGAGGTACCGCTCGTGGCGCTTTCGGCGCGCACCGGGCGCGGCGTGGACGAACTGATAGAACGGCTGCGCGAACAACCTCCGAAGCTCACCGCGGCGCCGGTCTCCGACATTGAAATCAACCCGGACGTGCTGTTGCAGAAGACCGCGCACCGGCTGGCCCGGCGCTACGGTCCCCGGGGCGACATGCTGGTGCGGTCGCAGAACCGCCTGGATGCGTTCTTTTTGCACTCGTGGTTCGGCGGGCTGGCGTTCTTCGCCGTCATGGTTCTGCTTTTCCAGTCGATCTTCACCGGCGCTGCACCGGCAATGGATGCGGTGGAAGCCGCGTTGGCCGCGACCGCCGGCTGGCTGGTGCCGCTGCTGGGGCCGGGCCTGGTGGCCGACTTCACTTCCGACGCGCTGTTTTCCGGGGTCGGTGCGTTCCTTGTATTCGTACCGCAGATTTTCGTGCTTACGCTGGTCGTCGGCCTGCTGGAGGATTCCGGCTATATGGCGCGCGCGGCGCTGATCTGCCATCGGCCGCTGCGCGTATTCGGCCTGACCGGCAAGAGCTTCATCCCGATGCTCTCGGGCGTGGCCTGCGCGATTCCCGGCGTGTACGCCGCGCGCGCGATCGATTCGCCGAACAAGCGGCGCCTGACCTACATGGCAATTCCGCTGATGCCCTGTTCGGCGCGCCTGCCGGTCTATGCGTTGCTGATCGCGGTGTTTATTCCGCAGACCACTGCCCTGGGCGGCGTCGTGGGGCTGCAGGGCCTGGCGATGTTCGGGCTGTACTTTTTTGGACTGGTGCTGGGTTTGCTGGTGACCGGCCTGGCTTCGCGCCGCGCCGTCCGCCGCGAGAGCGACGTGCCGTTCATTCTCGAAATGCCGGCCTACCGGATGCCGGCCATGAAGCCGCTGCTGCAAAGATCCGCGCATCGCTGCGGGCACTTCGTGACCAAGGCCGGCGGGGTGATCCTGGCGGTGACGGTGGCGGTCTGGATCCTGGGCTATTTTCCCAACGGGGGCATGGATCTTGGATCGTCCTGGCTGGCCGTCATCGGCCGGGCCATCGAACCGGTGTTCGCGCCGCTGGGGTTGGACTGGCGCTACGGGATCGCGATCCTGACTTCGTTTCTGGCCCGGGAGGTCTTTGTCGGTACGCTTGGCACCATATTCGGCATCGAATTCGCCGAGCAGAACATGGTGCCGCTGGTCGAGCGCATCCACGCAAGCGGTATGGAGCTGGCCTCGGGTGTGGCCTTGCTGGTGTTCTTCTCGGTCGCGCTGATGTGCGTCTCCACAATGGTCATCCTGGCGCGCGAGACGGGTTCGTGGCGGCTGCCGACAAAGATGTTTGTCGCTTACGGCGCAGCCGGCTATCTGGGTGCGGTGATCGTCTACCAGCTGCTGTCGATATTGTAGCTTGGCCAAGCGGGCAGCGCGCATTCGGGGTGGCAGGCTGGACCGCACTGTTTTGCCGGGTGCGCTGCGCTTACCCGGGCTACGGGGCTCCGCGAGCGCTGTCTTTTCGATGTCGTTTTCGTTGCCTGTGCTCGGGCGCTATGCGACTATCTCAAACCCCGAACCGGAGCACAACACAATGATCGAGACAGGATTCATCGGCCTGGGCGCGATGGGCGCGCCGATGGCCGGACATCTTCAC
The DNA here is from genome assembly GCA_040904965.1 of Wenzhouxiangellaceae bacterium. Lineage (GTDB taxonomy): Bacteria > Pseudomonadota > Gammaproteobacteria > Xanthomonadales > Wenzhouxiangellaceae. Next base: position 7,473 of record JBBDSL010000059.1, on the reverse strand, counting down.
CGGCATGGTCTACTGGCCGCGGTCTGGAACCGCAGCCGCGACAAAGCTGATGCGTTTGCCCAGGCACATGACGGAATCGAGGCCGCCGAATCGCCGGCCGCGGTTGCTCAGGGCGTCGACGTGGTGCTGGTCTGCGTTTCGGCCGACGACGATCTTCGCCGCGTGCTCGCCGATCTTGAACCCGGCCTGCGCCCGGGCATGATCGTGGTCGATCATTCCACGGTCTCGCCGGCGATCGCACGCGAAATGGCTGCGCGGATGCAGTCACTGGAAGTGGCCTTTCTGGACGCACCGGTCACCGGCGGTGTCGAGGGCGCGAACAACGGCCAGCTCGCAATCATGGCCGGTGGAGATCGCGCTGCGTTCGATCGGCTCGAACCGGTGTTTTCGGCCTATGGCAAAGCCTGGCGCTATCTGGGACCGGCCGGTGCCGGACAGTCGGCCAAGGCGGTCAATCAGTTGATCGTCGCCGGTATCGCCGAGGCGGTTTGCGAGGCGCTGGCGGTCGTCGAGAAACTCGGTCTGCCGCAGGACGAAATGCTGGAGCTGCTGGGCGGCGGCGCGGCCGGCAACTGGTTTCTCGAAAAACGCGGCAAGACCATGCTGGCCGACTCGTTCGAGACCGGCTTCGATCCGAAATTGTTGCTCAAGGACCTCGGAATTTGCGCAGCGCTGCTCGATGAGCTTTCCTTTGAATCCTCGCTGTTGCCGAACGCACTTGAAGATTACAGGCGGCTGGTGAAGCGTGGAGAGAGCGGTGGTGATATCTCGGCGCTGATCCGATTGAAGCGCGCTTCGACACACGGAGGTATATAGCGATGATCAACAAGACGAAACCGGATGGTTCCTGATGAACTGAATGTCATGAAGGGTAATCTCTTTGTTCGCCGTGTTGTTGCCTACCTGGTCGACATCGCGATTCTGTTCGCGGTGCTCGGGCCGGCCGGCTTCCTGATCCTGCAAGCGATCGGCTATAGCCCGTCGACCGGTCCGGAGATATGGGGCGTGTTGCTCCTGAATTTCTCGATACCGGTCTGGCTGTATTTCTGGCTGTCGGATGCTTCGGATCGCGGGGCCACGCCGGGCAAGCGGATATTTCGAATCCGGGTCATGAGCGGTGACGGGGGGACGCTGGGGCCGTGGCGCGCACTTGCGCGAACAGCACTGAAATTGCTGCCATGGGAACTTGTGCACGTGAGCGCTTTCGCCCTGTCGAACGATCTTGACGAATTGAGCATGCTGCAGGGCGTCGGACTGGCCACGGCTAACCTTCTTATGATTGTCTACCTCTGGCTGGCCTATGCCTCAAGCGGCCGCCGCAGCTTCCACGACATGTTGTCCGACACAAGGATTTTCAGCGCCGCTTGACCCGGGTGCGGGTCGCGCCAGCGGGTCAGGATGCTTGAGCCCGCCTAACGCGGTTGCGACCGCGGCGCTTGGCTGCATACATGGCCTTGTCGGCTGCCGCCAGCATCTTGTCTATCGAAGGCGATTCTTCATCCCACGGCGCCACCCCGATGGAGACCCGCAATTCGATCTTGCGGCGTTCGAAAGTCACGGGTGTATCGGCGATGGACGCGCGGACGCGTTCTGCCACCTGGCTGGCATCATCCAGTGCGGCACCGGGCAACAGCACGGCAAATTCCTCGCCTCCGACGCGGGCAACGATGTCCTCCGCACGTAAAAGTTCGCAAAGCCTGGCGTGGAATATCTTCAGTGCCTGGTCGCCGGCGGCGTGGCCGTAGGTGTCGTTGATTTGCTTGAACTTGTCCAGGTCCAGAAGCATCATGGAGACCGGGCGCCGGGTTCTCTTGCAACCGGCCAGCGTATGACGGGAAAGGTGGCTGAACGCCCGCCGGTTCAAAGCGCCGGTCAAGTCGTCCGTGCGGGCCCGCGCAAGCAATCGCGCATTTGCGCGCTCGGCCTGCATCCGCAGGAAGCCCAGACTGCCGAACACCGGCAGCAGGGCGTAAATCAGCAATGAGATCTGCTGGGGCAGCGATGTGTCAAACGACCAATCCGGATGCAGCAGCGCGTCGATGCCACGCAGCGCGAAACCCATTGCCGCGATGATGAAGAACACGGCACTGATCCGGGCGGGACGTTGCAGCGCCTCCTCGGCGTGTCTCGTTAGCGTCCACGCGAGTCCGAGCATCAGAAATACAGCGGGCACGGATACCAGAATGACGCGGGCTGCGTAGTCGGGCGCGATTGTTCCGTACCAGATGCCGGCCAGGAGGACGGCGAGCAGAGTTCCGTAAAACAATACCGGTCGGTCCGCGCGGGTCAGGAACTCGCGTATCGCGCGAACGTATTCGATCATCGCCCACACCGATAACGTGTTGACGAAGGTAATCGATATCAGCGGATGGCCGAGTTGATCCCGGAACAGAAAAAGAAGCCAGAAAGATGCCTGAATGATCAGTGCAACCAGCCACATGCGCATCGCGTGGCCTTCCCGGGTGGCGCGGAACTCCGCGCGCCGGAAGGTGGTGGACAGCGCAATCACCAGGCCGATCGACAGCGTCGAGCCGAAAACAAGCATCGTGTCCAGGTCTAGAAGTACGGGAGGATCCGTGTACATGGCGTTGGCGGGAATGCCTCCATTTGGTTGCTGTTCTCGGACCCCGAGCAGCCGCCGAAGGCAACTCACTCGCACAATGTGTCTCAGCAGACCCCGATCCCCCAGACAGGGCCCGGCATTTATAACAGATTGCCGCCATGTTGGCAAAATGGAATAGCAATCCAGATTGATTCAGCGCGCTGCCTGCCAGTGTGGTGGAGCGGACAGTTCCGGGCTGAATACGAACGCGCCGGGATTGGCCTCGCGCTGAAGTGGCCCGAAACTGATCGGCCGGCCCAGCCCGGCATCGAATTCACGCAGACGCTCGAGTTGGTCCAGCAAGGATTCGGCCGAAGGGCTGCGTCCGGTGCGCTCCAGCACCGCGATCAGCACCCGGGCGGCAGCAATCGCGCTCATGCGGGCGCTTGAGTGGTCACGGCCCAGGGCGTGGGTCTCGGTGAGCCGCATCAGTTCATCCCAGACCGGAAGCTGTTGCGGCAGCGGCCAGATTGGTGCGGCCAGCCGCAAGCGGGGCCCCAGCGCTTCGACGATCGCCGGACTGGTGAGCGCCACCGGCTGAATCCATAGCCCGGTGTACGGCGGCCGGGGCAGCCAGCGTTCGGCGTCGGTGGGCGCGGCCAGCAGCAGTGTTACCGCCTCTCCTGCGTCGTCGGCTGCGCGTGCGGTGTCGGCGCGGGTCGCCGTCAATTGCCGCACGCTTTTGCCGGCCGCGTTCAGCCGGGCCGCGGCGGCGCTGGCGGCTTCTTCCAGGCCGTCACCCGGACCCACGACAATTCGCCAGTCCGCTTCCGGCGAGGCGTGTTCCAGCGCCCACTGGGTCAGCGCTTCGGCTTGCGTGATCAGTCCGGCTTCCAAATGAAAGACTTGCTCCGATCGCGCGGCGCTGGCCGCCAACGGACCGATCCAGGGAAGCCCGTGCCGGCGCAGCGCCGCCAGCAACGCTTCGCGCGCGTCAGCCTGTCCTGCGGGCAGCACGCCGCCCAGCAGCGCGATCGGGCGCTCGCGGTCCAGCAGTTGGGTCACCGCTGCCGCGTCGGCGCTGGCCGCGATTGGAAGTTCCACCAATTCCAGCCTTCGGCCATAGCGTCCGCCCGCGGCGTTGATGTCGGCGAACATGGCACGGACGGTGGACAGGGTGGCCTGTTCGAATTCGCGCGCATGGTCGGAGGCGAAACGCGGCATCCCGATCCGGATCGGGCCGTCGGTCACGCCATCGAGGGTCTGGATGTAGGCTGTCAGATTGTCCAGGTCGCGCAGACTCATGCGATAACGCGGCATGATGTTGTGCAGGGTATTTCCGGCCGGATCCAACCCGAGCGTGACGGCGCGCTTGAACAGGCCGGGCGAATACGGGCCATGGACGCGACCGCTGGGCGTGGTGATGTCATACGGCCGGGTAAGCTGCGGCCAGTGCAGCCGGGTAGGCACGAAGCCGCTCTCTTCGCGACCGATTCCGTCGTTGCCGTGACAGCTCGCGCAGGGCATGCTGGAGCCGTCGACCTCGAAGTCGCCGGCCAGGCGCGCGGCCACCGGATCCAGCCCCTGGCCCCGCTCGAACAACAGTCGGCCACGTTCCAGCGGCGAGACCTCGTCGGCGCCGGCGCCGGCATGCACCGCAAGTGCAGCGATCAGCAACGCGCGAATCAGCGAAACTCCGGGCCGGAACCGGGCCCGGTCGTACACTCGGGTCATGGCCCGACGTCGTTGATGACCGACTCCAGGATTTCGATCAGTTCGCGCGCCGAGGCCGCGCCATGCGCCTTCTTCCACAGCCCGCTGGGAACGTTGCCGATGGCCATGACGGAGGTGTGCTGCTCGGGATCGTCGACGCTGTATCCCAGGCGCGCCAGCGCATGGTCGAGTTGCGACGGTTCGCCGGTCAGCAGGTACCAGCCACCGCGCACCTTGAAGCGCGCCGCGTATTCCTGCAGCGCTTCGACCGAGTCGCGTTCCGGGTCGACACTGATCGACAGTAGGTGGACATCCCGGCCCAAACGGTCTCCCAGCCATTTCTGGATTTCGCCCAGATGTGTGGCCATCACCGGGCAGATGCCCTCGCAATGGGTAAAAAACGGGTGAATCAGCACCACCTTGTCGTGCAGCAGATCGCTGTAGAAGCGCTGTTCGCGACCATGCTGGTCGATCAGCGTCACATCGCCGAAATAGCTCCGTGCCGCCTCGTTGGCGGACGCGGTTGGAACCAGTACCAGAACGAACATCAGTGCCGGCAAGGCGCACAGCATCGGGGTGAGGAAGGACAAAGCCATCGATTTCATGGCGATTCTCCGGCCGGGCTTTCCTGGTACGGTTCCAGTTTGTCGAGCGCGGCCAGGACGTCTGCGGGCCGGCTCAGGGCGTCGACCGGCTGCCAGTCGCCACCACGGCCGTCGTTCAGCAGCACCACCGCCGGATGAGCCGTCTTGTCGCCGGTGCCCATGCCCAGTGCCTGCAGCAGCAAGTCGATGTTCGGCCCCGGGCCGGTGAGCAGGGTCCAGCGTTCACCGTCGTGACCGAAGCGCCCGGCCCATTCGGCCAGCTTGTCGGGCGTATCGCGGGCCGGGTCGATCGACACGGAAACCAGATGCACATCGCCGATCGAGCGCTGTGCGAGCAGCTTCTGCAGCGCACCGAACTGCGCGCCCATCGGCGGGCAGATTGTGCCGCAGGATGTAAAGATGAATTGCAGCGCCACCCGCCGCTCGTGGATGACTTCAGAGAAGCGCACCTCGCGTCCGGTCTGATCGGTGTACACCGCCTGGTGCGCCCGCTCGCCGGGCCGCGCGGTCTTGACCGGTTCGGCCGCCGTGGCGCCGGTCAGCATCGCGATGAGTACCAGTGACACCCATGCGGGGAACGACGGCAGGATGGTCAATGAATCTGCATTGGACGATCGATAAAACATTTCAACAGGCCTGTAATTGGTGAAAACGGAAATTCGCCGGTCGGTGCCCGCTCAACGGGTGGCGGTGCTCGCAGCCGGGAGGACTTCAATCATCAAGTACGGTGACTTGCTGAAGCCCAGCCCTTTCGACGCGCTGGCGAAGCTGAGATACCAGGTGCCGGCTTCGTCGGGTGTGAACTCCAGCGAGTACACCCCGTCGTCGTGATGCTGGAGCGGATACCGTCGTTGCGCGACCCCTGGCGCCAATACGGCCAGCGCCGTTGCGTCATCGGCATCGTCGACCGGCGCCTGGCCGATCGTCTCGCGCAGCCGGACCTCTACCGTGAGCGGCTCGCCGGCATGCGTGCGGCGTATGCCGGGCAGCAGCTCCACGGTGAGTGGACGTCGCGCCAGACGCTTGGCCTCGATCTCGGGGTTCGGATCGACCGCGACTGGAATGCAGCCCGACCAGCGGGGGGAGTTGATGAATACCGAAAGCTGCTGCGGGCCGTCCCGGCCCAGTCGGGCACGGCCCAGATAGGTGCCGGGCGCGCGTTCGCGCAGGCTGCGATCGAGCACCAACAAGGCGCGGGCCTGTACCCGGGAGGTCGTGAAGCTGCCCATCGGTGCGGCCATGCCTTCCATGTAGTAGTACACCGCGCGGTCTTCGGCATGCGCGAACAGCATTGCCGGGGCGTCGGGCGCCGGCATCATCGCCACCGTACCGAACGGGCGTTGATGGCTGGCGGCGGGCCCGCGTCCGATGGGGATCTCGACCGCCTTGGTTTCGCCGTCGGCGTCGTTCAGGCCGTCTAGCGAAATGCCGTGGACCATGGGGCTGTCCAGGTGCGTGACGTAGGCGAATTGATCGGAAAAGCCGATTTCCACCGGTTTGTTGCCCACTTTCACGCTACGGATCACGGTGCGCCGGGCCGTGTCGATGACATGCACCTGTTCGCCGCCGGGAATCGGCACGAAGGCGAAGCGATCGCCGGGCGCAAACACCACCCGGCCCAGAGCGGGTGCGGCCGAGCCCGCGGCAAGGTCCAGCGACGTCACGATTTCCCGACGTTCGGGGTCGATCACTGCCAGCGTGCCATCGGCATGTGCAACCCAGGCAGTGCCGTCATGTTCGGACCAGGCGACCGAGGTGGGGGTACGACCGGTGTCGAGTGTTCCGGTCACCTCCAGCCGCGCGGTCGAGATCAGCGACACTGTGTTGTCGGCGCGATTGACCACGAACAGGTGACGACTGTCGTCGCTGAATGCGAAATCATGCGGTCCGTTTCCGGTGGCAATGTGCTGGAGCGTCCGGAAGCCGCGTGCGTCGATCACGGTCACGCCGGGGTTCTCGCCGGCACTGCCGTCGTGCCCGATCCACAGCCGTGCCCCGTCGGGCTGGATGCCAAGACGGCGAGGGTTGGCACCGACACGGAACCGGGTCTGGATTGTCCAGGAGGCAGTTTCGATCGCCGCCACGGCATTCTGCTCCGGCATTGATACGAACAGCCAGTTGCCGTCCTGGTCCAGCACCCAGTCACTGGCCGGCGCGTCCAGCGGAACCCGGTCCAGCAGACGGGATCCACCGAAGCCGAATCGCGGGTCGATGACCGAGATCGAATCCTCGTCGTCGATGGTCAGTACCAGATACTGGTTGAAATCCACCTCGGCAGCCGACATCAGGTCGCCGCCCAAATGCCGGCCGATAGTCTGGCGGCAACTCTGTTCGTCGACTTCCGTGGCACTGTCGTCGGCCGCCGCGTGGTCCAGCCATGCCGCCGGATAGGCGCCGATCAGCGGCTTGCCGGTGTCGGCATAACTGAAGCGCAACTCCAGCTCAACCGTCTCCTCGGCGCGTAGCGCGTCGCGTCCGCGGGCCGCCGGTGACAGCCGCATCTCCAGCTTGAGGCCGCCGGATTCCACAATCTCGTGGACAACCGTCGGCGAATCCGCTGGCATGTCCTCGGTCGGCGCGGCATTCGCCGCGCCAGCCAACAGACAGATTCCC
>JBBDSL010000058.1:0-6788 GCA_040904965.1 Wenzhouxiangellaceae bacterium | reverse complement strand
GTCCCTGCTGCGGGAGGAACAGCCCAGAGGGCTTTTTATAACACAGTCGTACTAGAGAATGTGATACAGCGCGGTGCCCATAACGGCCGCGGTTACGCTGAGCGAAAACAGTGCCAGATAACCGTCGCGAGAAAGCAGCGAAAGGCCGAACGCGGTCAGCGCCAGACCGGCCACGGTGGCGCTGAATGGAATGAATTCCAGTACCGGCATGATCAACGCGATCAGGATGGATGCCGCGGCAACTACATAAGCGCCTGTTCCGGACGTCAGGGCGGCAAGCCGCGGATAGAAAAACCGGTCGATGAATTTCGCAGGCTTCTCCAGACGATCCAGCGCCTTGTACAGATCCTTTCGCCAGACCGAACGATTCAGCAGAAACCCTGGCAACCAGATCTGACGACGGCCCAGAAGAATCTGGCCCGAAGTCAGCGTGACCAGAACAGCCATCAACGTCGGGACGCCGGGAATGTCGCCGATCAACGGTGCCAGTGTGATGAGACCGGCAACGAGAAGGATAGGAGCAAATGAACGGCGCCCGATTTCCTGCAAAATATCTTCCAGCGTCACCGGATCGCGGTCGCCATCAATTGCCCTGATGCGATCAAACAACGCTTCAAGGCTTCTGATTTCTTCGTCCATGCATGGCACCCCGGGAATGAATTCGGCGGTCCACATCGTACTCTCACGCCCGGTTGAAGTTAGAAAATTCGGTTTATGGACGACGGGGTTCGCCGCTTTGGAGTCGACGCTCCAGGAGCTCACGGATGGCCGGCGTGGGCGCCGATTGCAAGGCCTGGCCCCGGTAGCACCCGGCCGTATCGGTGTTGCCGCAGCGCCGATGCAGATCGGCCAGTACCGCCGTCCACAGATAGGAGCCGATCAGCCATGTCGGCGGCTCGAAACTATCGAGCACTTCCAGGCCGGCGGCCGGCCCTTGCCACTCGGCGACGGCAACTGCCCGGTTGAGCTTGTGCAGCGCAGAAGGCGCGATCTGCTCAAGCAGGGCGTAGTACGCCGCGACGCGGTCCCAACGCGTCCGGTCGAATGAAGGGGCCAGACAATGTTCCGCCGCGATCCCGGCCTCGGCGTGATACCGGGAGAAAACCCTGCCGTGGGCCGAAGTCGCCAGCCACTCCAGCCCGAGCCCGATTGCGCGCCGGTCCCACTGGTGCCTGTCCTGTTCCTCCAGCAGCAGCAATCCCCCGGCATCGTTCTGGCGGGCGCTCAGCCGTGCCCGGTGGAGATGCATCAGCGCCAGCAGGGCGCAAGTTTCCGGGGCCTGCCCGACCGGGTGGGCCGCCAGGATCCCGGCCAATCGAATCGCTTCGTCGCAAAGCTCGCGGCGGATCGGAGTCTCGGCGTGCGACGATAAGTAGCCTTCCGTGAACAGCAGGTACAGGACGCGATTCACGTCGGGAATACGCGATTCAAACTGCTCGTGTGAAAGCTCGCCGAAATGCCCGCAATGTTGCCGGAGTTTGTTACGGGCCCGGGCGAGGCGTTTGTACACATTGGCTTCGCTGATGAACAGGCGAATGCCGATCTCCCGGGCACTGAATCCGCACAGCGTCTTCAGCGCCAGTACCAGGCGCGATTCTGCAGGCACGGCTTCGTCACAGCAGACCAAAAGCATGCGCAACAGGTCGTCGCGCACCTCCCCCGGCATGTAGCACGTCGGCACCTGCTCTTGGGCAACCGGAACGTCCCCGGCATACTTCGACAGAAGTTGCGCCCGCCCGGTGTGCTGGCGCAGCGCACCGATGAGATTGTTGTTCGCCACCTGAAAGACCCACGCCGAGGGATTGTCCGGAACACCGGTCCGGGTCCAGGTCTCCAGCGCCCTCATCAGGGCCGACTGGACCGCGTCCTCGACGGCTTCCAGGTGTTGCACGCCCACCCGGCGCGAGAGTACCGCCACCAGACGGGCGTACTCATGCCGGAAGAAGTGCTCGACCAGCTTATCGGTGGTCAAGTGGTGGCGATTTCCCGAACTTCCACGCTGGAGCCGGGCATGCCCACGCCGGGGCTCTCCCGAGCGATCTCTACGGCCTGGTCCATGCTGTCAGCCTCGACGATCATGTAGCCGCCGATCACCTCCTTAGCTTCTACGAAGGGCCCGTCGGTCGCGCCCTCCGGTGTCACGATCTTGCCGTTTCCGGCCAGTTTCCCGCCCATGTCGACGAGATTGTCCTGGAACTTCTCCCGCCAGGCGTTGAAGCTCGCGTACATCTCCTCCATCCGGGCCGGTGACGGGGCTTCCCCTTTTCCGGGCTTGCTGCGCTGAATACAAAGATACCTGGGCATGATTCACTTCCTTGTTTGCTGATTGTTGTCGGTCAAACCGACCGATACCGTCATGACGCACGAGTTCGCGCGTTTTGGACACTTTACGAAAACTTTTCCCGATTGGGTATGTGCTTCAAGCGTTCTACATTGTCGAACATCGATCAGGCACTCGCGAGTCCTGCCATCCATTGTTCAGGAAGATCCGTATTATTCCGCCATCCGACTTGACGCCGAGCCGTTGACGGAATCTGCCGAACCGAGCATCGAAGGCTTCAGGGCCGGCCGCGACGAAGTGCTGGAAACCGCGCTTGCAGAACTGCTGGGAACAGAAACCGCGATCGCGGAAATTCGGGAAATGGCCCGCTTTCGGGACGATTGAGCGAAGCGAAGTGACGCCGGCCGGAGGGATTAGCCTCCGGTTTCAGCGTCAATTACCTCAATCAGCTTTTTCATGGTTTCGAACGAGTAATGCACCTCGTTTGGTGTGTCTTCACGGGGCGGCGGTGCATCGGATTGTCTTAGCGCCTTGGTAAGACCGGTGTTGTTTCCGTATATCGGCGCCCTGACCGTGATGGCCTGTGGAGCTGGAAACGAGCCCAGCAAGGCCTGGTGGACAAGTATTGCGTTCAGTAGCGCCAGGTGTTTGCCCGGGTGCACGCCGTCATCGGCGAACCAGGCCAGCTCGGGTAATGTCTCGGTCAGTCGCTGCAAATTACCGGACACCTCGATGTAGCCAATTCCGGCCTCCGCGGCCGCGGACGATTCCGCTTCGACCAAGCGCCGGGATGCAGCCGGATGACTCTGATACGTCCCCATGAGCACGATGTCCACGCCCTTATTCCTGGCAAGAACTGCCAAGGCCTCTACGGCCTCTCGTGACTGCACACAGGAGTCTGGACCGAAGGTGCACATAAGAGCGCCACCCCGCTCCTGAACAACAAGTGCCGAGTATTGCTTTTCATCCAGCGCTCGTGCCACCGAACCATCGGCAACCCGCTCGGTCAGCGTTGCCCCACCGGCCACGATCATGTCGCTGACGACGGGCTTTCCACTGGCCCCGGCCAGTGCCGAAAACACTGCCGGAACGTTGCCGTAATACGTAAGGCTATTACCGACGAAAAGCACTCTGTCGGTCCGGTTCGGCCCAGGTGATTCCCGCTGCGCTTCGACGGTCGAAGAATCACCACCGCGAACTGCTTCATTGTTCATCGGCCCCGGCGCCGTGCCGCACCCGGTGAGAAAACCGGCCAGAAGAACAAACGCCAGAGTCGTTTTGCAAGTCTTGAATACGCATGCCTCGAAATCATTGTGATCGGTGGCACGCAAAGCGTCCTGACGACCCCGGAACCGTCGAGAAGATCGAAGTCCGGGCAACCTGATTTGACTATTCATCGCTACTGCCTTCTGGAACGGATCGCTGGCGTTGTTGACGTTTGATGTTTTCCCGGCGTCGCTTGACGCCCATGAGCGCAGGTGCTTCGGCCTTTATGCTGACCCACGGTGCACCGGCAATCAGGCCCGGCGGCGCCAGCCAGACAAGTGTTGCTGCTGCGGCGACGATCAGGATTTCGGCGAAAAAGCTCTCGTGCTGCAACAACCTGGATAATAGCCAGGGCACGAACCCGGCCAAAACAGCGGCCACGGTGGCCCACGCGCCTGTAGCCACGGCCTTGAGCCGATAGCCACAGACGTGGCAGTCGAGCTTCCTGCCGCGGTAAAGATCACTGACCTCCAGCGGATGCAGGCGCGTAAGGCAGTTCGGGCAGGCCTCGGGCTTGTCCATGGGCATAGTCTAACGAGAATCCAGGATTGCAATGAATGATCATTCCCGCAGAAAAGTAGAGTTTTATTTCGATACCGTGAGCCCCTACGTCTGGCTCGCTTCAACTCGTTTACTCGATCTGGAATCGGAGACGGGTGCCGCGGTCGAATGTGTTCCGGTGCTGTTTGCGGGGCTGTTGAACGCTCACGGACAAAAGGGCCCCGCGGAGATTCCCGCCAAGCGGGCTTATACGTTCATGGACGTCATGCGCCGCGCAGCCCTTGACGGTATCGAGTTTCGCGGCCCACCGATGCATCCGTTCAATCCGTTAAAAAGCCTGCGGTCGGCCTTGGCCGTGGAAGATCGCATAACGCGCACCCGCTACGTGTGCGCGTTGTTGCACGCTGCATGGAGCCAGGGCGAGGACTTGACCTGTGACGATACGATCCGCGCGGTTGCGAATCAGGTCGCATTGGACGGAGACCGGCTGCTGTCAGCCTGTCAGGATGACCGCATCAAGGCCGAGCTCAAGCGCAACACGGAGCGTGCAGTTGGTGACGGGGTATTCGGGGTACCGACTTTTCGCCTGGACGGGGAGCTGTTCTGGGGTGCCGACCGCTTGAACGATCTTCGGGCCAGACTGCTGGACAAGGCACCGTCGATTGACGAGAACCGGTTACGTTCCGTCCTGCAACGTACGGCTTCTGCCCAGCGTTAAGGCCGATTGTGGCCGGGGGGCAGAGCTCGCGCTCGTCGGGCGCCATCAGCGGTGCCGCGCCGGTGCGGCCCGCCCCTCGGGAATCGAGAGCGAGCGACACGGTGCGGCCAACTTCTCGCAGGCGCAGTTCGCCGAAGTGCTGGGCATTTCCAAACGCACGCTCCAGGAATGGGAACAGGGCCGCCGATCACCCTCCGGCGCGGCACGTACGCTTATCCACATCGCCAGACGGCATCCCGAAGTTCTGCGCGAGGCGCGTGCGAACGGCTAAACCGGTGATCCTGAACACCTTCTCGCCCACGAGCGCCATCCATGGCGGTCGAGGATTCGTTGTGGTTGGGCTGGATATTGCAGAATCGACCTGTCTCCCGGGTTTTTTCGAAGAACCGGGCAAAAACCGTGCGGTTGGTGTCATCCATCCACCCCGGTTCAATCGAGTCGTTCTTGCAGACGGGCGATGATGTCCATGCGCTCGTGAAGAATAGCCAGAATCAGCGCAGGCTGGTCATCTCGGGGCAGACAAAAAAGGTAATGGTGTCCAGCCCGGCGTACTCGCAATCCTGGCATCAGGTCGTCCCGGTTTTTGTACACGCCCTGCCCAAGCGCAAGTACCGTGGCTGCTTCCTCGATCTGGACGACATAGGCACGGCACTGCTCCCGCCCCCAGGTCTGGCGCGTGTAACGGACGACATCGCGCAGGTCGGCCGCCGCGCTTCGAGTGAGAATGTAAGGCTGCATCAATCCTTTTCTTCAGCCTGCAGTGCGTGCTCGGCGAGCTTGCTGATACTGCCCTGGACCACCTCGCCGCGGAGAGCTTCGGACAGGCGTTCGGAGAGCAGCGCTTTGAGTTCATCGAGCGCCTGGTCTCCCGCTGAATCTGCGGTAAACAGGCGTTCAAGTGCGTATTGCTTGATGGTTTTGCCCTCTAGTGCCGCGAGGGCCTTCAGGGTCTGGTGCTGCTGTTCAGTGACGTCAATGGTCAGACGGCTCATGGCTTGAACTCCATTTTTAAAAGCTTGGTTTGCAGATTACCACAAATGTGGGTTTGTGAGCCCCGTTAGGTGAAATCCGCACGGGACAGCGTCCCCGGCCACTTGCTCAAAGCAATCCGAGAGGAAATCGAAAATGAATGATCCTGAACACCTTCTCGCCCACGAAGGCGGCTACGGCGTCCGGATGACCGCGAATGGCCTGAAATTCGCCGATACGAGCGGCCGGGCCATCCCGCAAGTCGCTGTAACCCCGGATTATTCACCACCCAATCTACTGCGGCGGCCCCAAGCCCCCCGTCTACGGCGTTTTGCTCGGTCGCGCATCCTCACCCCGCCGTTATCTACAATCGGGGTGAGTACGTTTCCGGTGCGCTCGGTCGCGAAAACGCCGTATTCACGAGACCTGGAACCGCCTCGCGACGATCGGGCGGTGAATAATCCGGGGTAACACCTTTCCGCGGAAACGCTTTTTGATTAAAAATCATTCTCATCACGGGGCCTCGATCACTCCCAGTGCGTTGGGCATGATCGTCGGCTTCGGCATGCATAGGTCAACGGCCAGCCCGATCGCCAGCGCTGAAACGGTGTTTCTCGCCTTATTTTAGGGCCCTATGCACGTTACACGACCTGACCCTCGCCCCCCCCAGCGATCTGCAGGTCTGCCCGGATATTCTTCACTTCCAGCCCGAAACCCTTGGCTGGCCGACGGCCTATTTCGCGGGCCACGACCTGAACGGCGACGATTTGACTGTGCATGAGATCGCCGGGATTGAACTGAGCCAAAAGAGCGCAACGATTGATTACAACCTGAATGCCCTGTTCGCGGCAGATATGCAAACTTGAGCGAAATCTGACTTCCTTCACAGCCTCCGCCCGTATAACCCGCGTCAGCTGAACTTGTCGGTCATCTCCGCACGAATCTGTTCCATCGACGATTCAAGATCATCGTCGTCGGGCGCCGTCTGCCCCTTTTTATATGGCTCTATTGCTCTTCTGGTGGGTACAGAACTGCGCTAAGTATCTGATTTTC
>JBBDSL010000057.1:0-37810 GCA_040904965.1 Wenzhouxiangellaceae bacterium | reverse complement strand
CCGAAACGTAACCCAAGTGTTCGAGGTTGGACAGGTCAATCCATAATGTCTACGATGTCCCCGGCATGACCTGTTCCAGGCCGTATGCCTACCCGAGCCACCAATCACGCGGCGGCTTCTGTTTCCAACGAGGCAAACCGGATTACGCGCACACTGCGGGTGCCGACACCAACCTCCCTCACCAAGGAGCGCCCGAACGCTCGCCATCCGAATTTATAGGCAAACACTCAGGCTGTCAAGTCCTGTTTATAGGGTTTTGTCTGAAATTCTTCGGAATGGGACTCATGCTTCCACTGGATACGGGCGTTACTTCAACCCATATTTTAGGGTATAGGGCGACCAATCGATCAGTCATCCTTCCGGTCAGCGGCAAGCGCAGGACCGGAGCGGCGGTTTGGCGGGATGTTTGGCGGATACGGCATTTATCACCAGGGTCTGATGCCGGTTCGGTTCCGTTCGAGTACACGCGCAAGGGGCGAACCCTCACCATGTCGTATTACTCGGCGCCCGAGGAAGTATTCGAGGATCCCGACGCCGCCCGGTGCTGGGCCGAGCGTGCCTAGTGGTCGAGGTGAAGATGAACGAACCTGCCCCTGCTGCAAGCGCTTCCTCCAGCAGGTTCAGCGTGCCGGAGATGTTGGTATCGACAAAATCCTGGCGCGAGTGCGTGGCCACGTGCGGCTTGTGCAGGGTGGCGGTGTGCAGCACCGCATCGACCCCGGCCATGGATTCGCGCACGAAGTGCCGATCGACGATCGAGCCGACCCGGTCGGTAAACGGCGAGGGCTTGATATCGACGCCGCGCGCGTCGCGACCCTGCGCGCGCAAACTTCGCATCAACGCTTCGCCGAGATGGCCGGCGCTGCCGGTGATCAGGGTCTTCTCAGGCACCGGCTTTCGCTTCCAGCAGATCCCAGAGGTTGCCGTACAGGTCTCGGAATACGGCCACGGTGCCATAGGGCTCGGTTTTCGGCCCACGGACAAACTCGACACCCCGGTCCCGGTAGGCCTGGTAGTCGCGAACCACCAGCGATAGCAGTGCGATACGTTGCGATGCCATCAGCGCTCCTGTACGGCAGTCGTCTGCCAGGGGTTGACGAGATCGACTCCGGAATGCCGGAAATCATCCACGTTGCGCGTGGCCAGAGAGCCGCCATGGGCGAGGGTGGTTGCGGCAATCATCCCGTCCGGAACGGCCATCGGCCGGCCCGCCCGGGCGGCCCGGCCCATGAGGTCGCCGTAGCTCATGGCGGCGCGCTCGTTAAATGCAAGAATCCGATCGGCAAATCGTTCGCGCCATTCCGCCAGACCACGTGCAAGTCGCCTGGCACGCTGCTCCGGGCGAATACGTTCGATGCCATAGGCTAGTTCGGCGAGCGTCACGGTGGGAATCGCCAGCTCGGCGTCGTGGGCAATCAGCCACTCGATTACCAGTGGTTCCGGAGTGGGTTTCAGTGTTTCCGAAATCACATTGGTGTCGACGAGAATCAAAGGATCAGCCCGCTGTGCGGCTTGCGATTGGATTCCAGCAGGATGTCAAGATCGCTTTCGACCGCACACTCGGCACGCAGGCCGCGGTAAAACTCGGCCGCTGGACGCTCGCCCGAGTGACGAGCCTCGTATTCCTCCAGCGCCAGTTCCACGATGCTGGCGACCGTCCGCCGCTCGCGCCGCGCCAGTCGATGGGCCAGTTCTCGCGCCTTCGCGCTTCGCACCGAAAGTTGGGGCTTCATGGGCTCACCCTGCAAATCCGAGTCTTGCTCAAGATTAGAAGTTTGCCGGCAGGATGTCAATAGATGGCTGGCCATCTGATTTTCTCGCCGGCATCAATCTGATGCACAGCCGCTGTGCCGATCAGTCCGTCGACCCCGTTTCGAAGCCGTCGGCAAAGATCGTGTCGTCTGCCGGGTTGGTTTCGAATGCGCCGAGATCGGGCAGCTCACCCCGCTGTTGCCCCAGGATGTCTTCGGCCGCAGCAGAGGCCGGGTCGGCGGCATCGACCAGCGGGCTGCCGTCGGCCGGAACTGCCCACGATGCCACCAGGCGCAGAAAGGCCTCACGGATCGTGGTCGAGCCGTCGGCGAAGGCCGTACCGTCCCATTCGGGCGCGATCAATCCGGACGGCTCGGGCAACAGCGGGTCGCCGGCCAGGGCGTTGGCGTCGTCGGGAAAGTCCAGAAACTGGCCGTCGTCGATCGGGATCGGGTTGCCCGCGTTGAAGTAAAGGTTGTTGTCCAGCAACGCCGAATCGGTCTGGTCGGGCGGGGCGTCGAACAAATCGACACCGCTGAACGCCTCGGCGCCCATGCTTCCGGTCGGGTCGCTGTAGATGTTGTTGACGAATTGCAGGTTCCGGTTGCGCGGATTGTCGGGGCTTGCAATCAGTCGCCCGGCGAAACTGCGGCTGGGCATGTCGCCGGACAGCGTATTGTTGCGAAACACCACGTCGCGCGAGCCCTGTACCGTGAACGGCGTGCGCATCAGGTCGCCGGAATTGCCCAGCATCAGGTTGTTCTCGACCAGGATATCGATGGCCTCGAAGTTGGCGGTGCCGTCCTCGCCCAGACGCACGAAGCTCTGCCCGGAAGAGCCGTACCAGTTGAGGAATACGTTGCGCCGAATCGTGACCTGTTGTGCACCCAGCACCGTGTCTTCGCTGCCGTTGGAATCCTTGACGACCACGAACGAACTGGTATCGGGGCGATCGGCCGTGTTCATGAAGACGTTGTCCTGCACCGTCACGTCCACGACGCTGTTGATATCGATATGCTCGTCTGAGCCGGACTGGTTGAAAAACAGGTTGCCTTCGATCAGTACGTCCTCGGCACCGTTGTTGACCTTGAGCAGGTCGTTGTTGGTACTCGAATGGATGATGTTGTTGCGAAACACAATGCCCGAGACCACCGGATCGGTGCCATCGGCGCTGCCGTTGACCGCGCCGAGCAGATCCTGCACCTGGATGACCAGCGCGCCGGTGTTGTCGGGCGCATGCGCGATATCGAAGCCTTCGATGACGACGTTGCGTGCGGTAAACGCAATCAGTGCCACACCGGCGTCGTGGCGCAGCTTCGCGGCATACGGCACTTCGGAGCGAATCGTGACCGGTACATCGAAATCGCGTCGCAGCCGCTGGCGCCCGTGGTAGGTGCCGGGCCGAACAATCACCTCGTCTCCGCCTGTTGCATTGTCGACCGCGTGCGTGATGGTCGCCCAGGGGTTGGCGAGGCTGCCGTCGCCAGCGGCATCGCTGCCGTCGGTGGCAACCCATAGCTCGCCGGCCTGGGCGGCGCAACTCATCAGCACCACAACGGCAACCAGCAGTTCGGAATACGCCCGGCCAGCAACGCGAAAGTATCGCACCAGGCCTGCGACGTTGTCGGCGATCATCCCCCGTCTGCCCTGGCGGTTCATGTGTTTCACGGCTTCGAGATCGAGATGGTAATCCTGGCCAAGTATAGGCCGCCGGCGGCCAGCGCATCACGGATCGGGCGCTCGCGGCCGGGAAACAGCACCAGGATGTCCGGTGCGATGAAATGCAGGTTCTCGCTCATGGTCTATCGCCTCCGGCGGGGTCATCGAGCGGCCGGGTCACCAAAGAGACGCCGACGAACAGCAACAACGACACCAGCGCGCCGGTGACGATGACCGGGAAGCCGCCGACCAGCGGCAGTGCGGCCGGGTTGAACCAGCCCAGTTCGCCGGCCAGGCCGAAGCCGGAACCGCCAACAATGGCGGCGATAGCCCCGGCGGCGGTGGCGCGCTTCCAGTACAGTCCGCCGACCACCGGGATAAACACCCCGGCCGCGTACAACGTGTAGGACATCAGCAGCATGCCGATGATGGCCTTGAAGTTCAGCGCCATCCACAGCGCCAGCAATCCGAGCGCCACCGTGACGGTCCGGGAGATCATCAGCAGTCGCTTCGAATCGGCCTCTGCATCCGGATCGATCAGCTTGACATAGATATCGTGCGTGACGTGCGAGGTGCCGGCCATCAGCAGCGAATCGGCCGTCGACATGATGGCCCCAAGAATCGCGGCGATGACGATGGCGGCGGCCCAGGCCGGCAACACCTCGTCGATCAGCATCGGGATGGCGCGGGCGGCCTCGATGTCGGCGCCGAACAACGCCCGGGCCGCCATGCCGGTAACGACCGGAAACAGCGCGAAGATCATCAGCAACGCCCCGGCAAAAACAGCGGCGCGGAACGCGGTGTTTTCATCGCGCGCGGCAAACAGTCGCTGATAGAAGTCCTGGCCGATCAACGTGTACATCATGGTCGGCACGACCGCCGCCAGCACCAGCCCGAGGCCAGCGCCGAACGGCGAGAAATAGCGCTCGGTGCCCATGTCCATCGCCTGTGCATCGACGGCCGCGCGGATGCCGTCCAGCCCGCCGGCCTCGCCCAGGGCCAGCACCGCGGCGATCGGCACGCCGACGAAGATGATCGCAAGCTGCACCGCGTCGGTCAGCGTCACGCCCCACAGCCCCGACATCGCGGTATAGACGATGAACATCAGCGTCGCCGCCACCGCCGCCCAGGTCGGGTCGACCCCCAGGATGCTCAGCGCGCCCTGGGCGGCCCAGACCTGCGCACCGATGATGCCGACGATGGCGATCAGCGACAGCAGCGTGCCCAGCAACCGGGCGATCTTGCTGTTGTAGCGCAACTCCAGGTAATCGGGCACCGTGAACATCGCCAGCCGACGCATTTTCCGGGCCGCGACAAATCCCAGCAGCACCAGCGAAAGGCCCACGCCAACGGCGTAGGCGATGCCGGTCATCCCGTGCGTGAACCCCCACTCGCCGCTGCCCAGCACGAACCCGCCACCGAAGTGGGTCGCGCACAGCGTGGCTGTGGCCAACACCGGCCCCAACCGTCTGCCTGCCAGCAGAAAATCGGTATTGCTGCCGATAAACCGGGTGGCGTAGAGGCCGACGGCGAACAGACCGACGAAGTAGACGATCAGGACGATGAGCTGGAGCGAAGGCATGCGAATCCTCTATTCGAACGGAGCCAGATCAATCAGTGTGAGGTCAACGAGTGTAGATCACCGGCACGCGGCCATGCCATTCGTCGTCAGCAAGCAGGCGGTTCATGAAGTGGGCGCCATTGGCGCGGCTGACGCTGCCGGCGTCGAAGATTGCGCTGCGCGTCGGGGACGCGTGCAGATCGTATCCGCTGACAATGCAATCCATGGCTTCATGGTCACATTGCGCACGCCGGCTTTCCAGTGCCATTGGTACCAATGACGAGACTTCGAGGCCGCCTCAGCAGTCAATCCGCCCCGGAATCGCCCCCATTCCACTCGGGTGAGCGGGACGGTCGAAACGGTATCGGTCACTCGGTCCTGGGCTCTTCGGTGGTGGTTGTAGTGGTGAGATGAAACGGCTCGCCCTGCTCGTCCTGGAGCTGGTAGTCGAATGCAGCCTGCAGGCCGGTCGGCTCCTCTTCCACCTCCCCCTCCTGGTCTTGCAAGTCGTCGATGTAGCGCGGGTAACGTGGCGACAGGGTCGCCACCAGGATGCCGATCGCCGAGAACATGGCAAATGCGTCGGCATAGCCGAATTCCTTCACGAACAGGCCGACCACGGGGGAGCCGACCGCCTGGCCGACCGCGACGGCAAGGAACGGCAGCACCGGCCCCAGCGACAGCCGGCCCGGCAACAGCCGGATGCCGGTCAACAGGTACAGCCCGGTCAGGCTCATGTAGGACAAACCGAACACCAGCGCCGAAAATGTCGCGATGACCAGCTGACCGGGGCTGGCGGCGAGCAATGCCAGACTCGCCGAGAGCATCACCAGCATCAGGGCGTGCGTGATGGCCGGGTTGTTGCGATCGGCGAGGTCGCTCACCACGGCGCCGCCGAGGCCGGCGATGCCGACCGCCAGCCACAACCACCCGGTCTGGTCGGGCGACAGGCCGCCGAGGGTGATCGCCAGATCGGGGGCGAAGATCCAGTACCCCGAGGCGACGAAGCCCATCGCGAATGCGAACAGCGAGAGCCGGAACAGGCGCGACCACTGCAGCGCGCTGATCGGGGGCGGCGGCGCGGCGCTCGCCGGTGTGATCCTCGACACCGAGGGGATGAAGTACCACGCCGCAACGGTCCCGATGCCCGCCACGACGGCAAAGGACACGTAGGCGAAACGCCAGGCGCCGGCCAGGAACAGGACCGCCGGCACGGCGAAGGCCACGCCGATGCTGGTGCCGGCGTTCATGACCGCGCTCACGCGTCCGTGCTGCGAGCGTTTCACCAGCGCCTGCATGGCGGCCGTGAGCGCGGGCATCATCAGACCGGTGCAGATGCCGCAGGCGAATACGCCTATACCCAACGACAGCGCGCCCGTGGCCTGGCTGATCAGCGCGAGGCCACCGACGCCGAAACCACCGGACAACACCGCCGAGTGGCGGGCACCGAGGCGATCGGCGGCCAACGGCGCGACCAGCGTGGCCAGCACGAAACTGATGAACGGCAGCGCGCCGATGATGCCGATCGTGTAAGGCGTCAGTTCCAGCTCGGCACGGATGGGTGGCACGAACAACCCGAAAGCAAAGCGCGCGAGCCCGTAACTGATCGCGATCAGTGCTGCCCCGAGCAGCGCGAACCGTGTGCTCGACAGAGGCTTCATGCCGACTCCCCGGAGCACGCATCGAGCGCGCCGGACAGTTCCCGCCTTGAGCCTCGCCCTTGCCGCACGATGACGGCCCGTTGACGCTCCAATTCCGCCTTTGTCTTGATCATCATGAAGTCCTCTCAAACAAGGGGACAGGGCCTTGGGAGTTCCGGGCACGGCATACCGGGAAATTCCGAAAGCGAGATACAAGTCTAAACTACAAAAACAGAGTCGGACCCCAATCGCCCCGCGACGAACGTTCTCGGATGGTCGGACATCGGCCGGCGTGAATGGCTGGTAAGTGCAATACAGCATGTTGCGTTGTCGGTCTTGGGTCTGCACTGCCTCACACTCGCGAAACCGACCCCGGAATTCACTTCTTTTCTCTCCGTCAGAGCTTTTTGCCGTAAAGATATTCCGCGGCAGCATGGCTCATTTGTTGATCGTTGTGGCCAACACCGGCTACAACTTCAAGTCGCCATGCCAGCTTGGCATTCATCGTCTCGGCCTGCACGGCTGCTTTCCGGTAGAAATAGCGACCCCGCTGCAATCGTCCCGGCCCCTGACGGTTGGCTTCGGGAGTTTCCCGCAAATGGAGTCCCCGACGTCGCTTCCGCTGCGCCAGCCGGGATTTGCGGCAGGAAGGCTGATGAATACGGCAGGGTCAGGATGCCGGGGAACAAGCGCTGACCAGCACCGGCGCCTCGTGCAGATTCTTTCGATCCAGCGCGCGCGCGACCAGGAATTCAGCTACGTCGGCACGCGAGATCAGCCCGTTCCGCCAGGAGTCCGGGGTGTTCAGGATCCTGTATTTTCCGGTCGCCGACCCGTTCGTCAGAATCGTCGGGCGCGCGATCGTCCAGTCCAGGGCGCTGCGTTGGATAATTTTTTCTTGCACGTCCTTGTCGGCGTAGGCGCGTCCGAGCAGCAACCGATGACCGAAATCCTCGACTCGGTTCATCGCGCCGCGGCTCTCGCCGGCGCCGAATCCCGTCACGGCGACCAGCCGCTTCGGCCCGTTCGCCTCCATCTCGTCGACCAGGATTTCGGTCGAGCGCGAGAACAGCGTTACTCTTTGCATAAACCGCGTGGGACCGGCCGGAACGCCGAGGGCGAGAATCACCGCATCGACGCCGTCTAGCGCGCGTCTCGCATCATCCTTGTCGGTCGCATCGCCGGAAAATTTCTCCAGACGTTCGTGGTCGAGCTCGATCTTATCGGCACCGCGCGCCATCGCCCGCACCGAGCAGCCGCGCTCCAGCGCGTAGTCAACCGCCTTTCGGCCGATGCCCTTGCTCGCGCCGATAATCAGCACAGTCTTATCTGTCATGTAATCCTCGTTCCGTTGGAGATGAACCTCAACCTTCAGACCTTTGTAGCGGTGACAGACGCAACAGTGCCTTGTCGAATTTATTAGCCACGCCTCCTCCAGCAGATCTTCGAACTCGTCGTCGCCCCTGACCTGCGGCAGCGGGCCGCGCCCGGTGCCGGGCGGGCTCAGAGAATCAAATTCACCTGGGTCACCGCGGTATCGGTTTGCAGGCCGAAATGGCCCAGCGAGAAACTCAACGTGCCGTTTTCGCCGGTGATTCGCGAACTGTGGATTCCGCCCACCGTGCAGGTGCCAGTGGCGCAGACCACCTGGTCGATCCAGGATTTGATCGAGTAGACCCGCGCGCCCAGCGCCCGGCCATCGAGCCAGTCCAGGAACGGGTTGCTGATCGAAAGGCCCCAGCGGCCGCAGGTGCTGTTCCATACGTTCCACGGATACACGCCGCAGGTCCAGAGACCACGCCAGGCGCCGGCCACACCGACGAACGTATTCACCTGGCCGGCAAGGCCATGTTCGGCGATCTGCCTGGCGGCCAGGGTTACGCCCATGGAGTGCCCGATGACATCGATCTTGCCGGTGCACGAGGCAGCCAGCGCATCGACAATCGCATTGATCACCGGCGTTTCTTCACTGCCGTTGTGGTCATTGCAGGCGGCACAGGATGTGCCCCAGGCGGGTCGGAAAATCTGCCCGGCCGGTACGCCGCGCGCGCGCAGTTCCACATAGGTGTTGTCCCAGGAAGCAGGCGAGCTGGTATTGCCGTGCACCAGCACCACGGAATCGACACAGGCCAGCGCCGATGCCGCGCAAAAACCCGCGATAAGCAGGCAGAAAAGCTTCGCGTATTGATTCATTATCGTGTCTCCCTCTGACCGGATGATTGGAAGTTCTTCCATGCAGGACAGTCGTCCGCCGCCCCGACCGGTTCACGATAGAACAGTCGTTTGACGGAAAGCCATTGGACCAAAGGGAAGGCAGGCGCCACCCCGTATATCGCGCCGCCGTGACGTTCGCGCTACTCGTCCGGAATCTCGGCCTCGACCAGCTTGCCGAGAAGAATCAGCGATTCCTGCCATCCGAGATAGCAGGCCTCGGGCGGAATGACCTCCGGAACGCCTTCCTGCACCAGGCTCAATTCGGTGCCGCAGGAAACCTGTTTCAGGGTCACCGTGACCCGCATTTCGCCGGGCATATTGGGGTCGTCGAACTTGTCGGTATGGACAATGCGCTGGTTGGGGACCAGCTCAAGATATTCTCCGCCGAAATTGTGGCTTTGGCCGGTTGTGAAGTTGGTAAACGACATCCGGTACGTCCCGCCGACCCGGGCGTCCAGATGGTGAACCTTGCCGGTAAAGCCATTCGGCGCCGACCATTTCGCCATTGCGTCGCCATCCAGAAAGGCGCGGTAGACCCTGTCGGGTGGCGCCTGAAATACGCGATGAAGCCGGATCGTATTGGTTGTCATGAATGCATCTCCTCTTCGATTGGGTTTGACTCAGGCGAATTTTCCATCAATTCCCTGAATGATCGAATGGGGAGACGACAAATCGACAAGGGCCAGGACGCTGACCATGTCAACGCCCCGGTGTGGCGAAAGGCTCGCCTGTCCAGTTTGTCTCACAGGATTATGGCTGCCCGAATGCTCCCGGGCATCCTGGATGCGTGTGACTTCGCCCTGCTCATCAAGCGCCAGGGCCGATTCGGCCCGACGCCGTTCGCGCCGAGCCGTTTATTCGCGACGACGCTCGGGCACGGCTTCGTCATCATCGGAAATAATCACCTCCACCCGTCGGTTGAGCTGGCGGCCGGCGTCATTGTCATTGGAAGCCACGGGGAAGTCCGGTCCATATCCTTGCGTACGGATACGTCCGGCGTCGACGCCCCGTTCCACGAGCGCCGCACGAACGGCATTCGCCCGGCGCTCGGACAAGCCCATGTTGTACTCCCGGGCGCCGACCGCGTCGGTGAATCCTTCGACCAGCACCTGGCGCTCCGAGTATTCGTTCAGGAACTCGGCAATCCGTTCCACCGTGCGTTCCGCCCCCGGCTTCAACTCATGCTTATCGAAATCGAAAAGCACATCGGAGCCCAGGGTCAGCACCAGCCCGCGTTCGGTCGGCCGTGCTTCGAGTTCGGCCAACTGCTGTTGAAGACGCTCGGCCTCGGCCTGCATTTGTGCAGTCTGGCGTTCGAGTTCAGCAGCGCGCGCTTCAGCCCGCGCACGGCGTTCGTCGGCGAACCGGGCCTCCTCTTCGGCCATTCTTGCCTCGCGCTCGGCCCGCGCACGCTCTGCGGCCTCGGCACGACGCTCGGCTTCTGCCCGGGCGCGCTCGGTACGCTCCCGGCCCGCTTCCCTTTCAGCCCGCGCCGCTCTGGCCTCGAGTCGAACCTGTTCGCGCTCGTTGCGCAATTCACCCACCCGCTGATCCAGTCGGCGGGCGCGTGCCGCTTCGACGGCCAGTTCGACCTGGCGCTGCGCCAGGAAGGCCAGATGTGACACCTCGGCCGGGTCGGCCCGATTCGACCTCGCCTGTTCGGCAGCGTCGAGCCGCTGTTGAGCCTCTCGCAGTTCGACCGCTGCCAGACGGTTGACTTCGACTTGCTCGGCTGCATTCGCGACCGCCGCTCGCGCCTCTTCCAGCGCCGGGTTGGGCTCGGGCGTGGTGGCACAGGCAGTCAGGACGGCAATCACGGCCAGAACCATCAGCCGGCCCGAAATAGGAGTTATGGTATTCATCGTTCACCTCCCTGGCTTGATTCCTCCGAAGCACGGGCCACTTCAGCGCGCAGGTCGGCAATACTCCGTTCCAATTCCGAAACCGCCAGTTGCGCCCGCTCTGACCGGGTCTTGAACGCGGCGTAGCGCGCGTCCGCCTCAGCCTCCCTGGCCAGTCGACGTGCATCGGCATGATCTTCGCGATTCCGCGCTGCTATTGCCTGCTCCAGTTTCCGGCTGGCCTGATTGAACGCCACTGCGGCATGGTCACGCGCACCGGCGTCCTCGGCACTGGCAACCGCCGAACGGGCCGCCGCAATCTCTTCAGCCGGCGCTGGCGGACGTGTTGCACAGGCGGCAAGCAGTAACGGCAGAAGCAATATCATCAATCGTTTCATGGCTTGATTCTCCTTATCTGTCGACCAGTAGCATCCTATACAACTAACACCAACGCCGAGCAAATGCAAATACTTCCCGAAAGTCAGGGACATCCAAATCAAATTTTCTCTGACGAGGACCTTGAATGTCCACTAGCCCGATGAATAATCCGGGCTACCGTGCAATCGCCTGATACAAGTCGTCGGCGATGGCATCCGGCGATGCGCTGTCGCTGTTGGCCAATACGACGATACCGATACCGCGCGCCGGGTCCAGCAGCAGATGTGATCGATACGCCGCGAACCAGCCGCCATGGCGGGCGACGCGGCGACCGTTGATGGATTCCATGCGCAAGCCGAGGCCGTAGTTCGACGCGACCGGTTGGTACATTCGGGTCCGCATCTCCGCGGACAAGACATCGTCGCCGCCGTGACCGAGAAGGAACAGCAGCAGGCGCCCCATATCACTGGCGGTCGAGTACGCGCCAAAGGCCGGACTCATCGCGCCGGCGTCGTGATACATGCGCACGTGGCGCCGGCCGATCTCGTCTCCGACGCCGGCGAACGGCCTGTCCGAATCGGGTATCAACCGTCCCGGCGGGGAATACGCGCTTGCGACCCCCGGCGCCGGACCGCGGGCCCCGGAGTCGTTCATTCCCAGCGGCTTCAATACCCGGGTACGCAATAAGGCCTCGAAATCCTGGTTGGCGCTGTCGGCGACCAGGCCGCCGAGCGCCGCAAAGCCGATGTTCGAATAGCGTGTGCGAGTGCCGGGTTCGAAGTCCAGCGGCGCGCCCGCAACGTAGGCCGCAAGCGTCGGCCGATTTGGAAATATGCCACTGAACCAGTAGTCAAAGTCGCCTTCGCGCGGTAATCCGGACTGATGGGTGATCAGTTGAAGCAACGTGATCACCGGCTGCCGGTCCAGCGTATCGGTCATCATCAGCGCGCCGCGCTCGACCTGCCTCAGCGCAAGCACCGCGGTCAGGACCTTACTCAGCGAACCGATGTACACCACCGTCCGGTCGGTCATTGGCCGTCCGGTTTCGATATCGGCAACGCCGCGACCGGCAGAGTAGACAACCTGATGATCGCGAATGACAACCACGCTGACGCCCGGGATCGATTGCTGCCGCAACGCGCTGTCGATCACGCTGTCAATGTCGCTGGCTGGCGCAGCGTTACTCGATATTGCAACGAGCAATCCGGACAAGACCGCGAAGAGTCGAAAATTGAAACCCACAAAAACTCCCACAACAAATGTGCAAATCCATGATTCCATGAGACCGGGGTCGGATCCTGCTTCGTGCATTCCCCGAAAATCCGTCTTCGCCGGAGACATCCAGTGCGTTTCGCCGTTGGCTCCACGGCACCCTACACGGATAAGGCTTCGCTTGCGTTGACAATGGCCGCCTCACCCGCCACATTCGAGTGCATGGCCAACGTTTCCGACACTTGCGCTGAAGCCCCCGCCACGGACTGGGTGTTCGGCTACGGCTCGCTGATCTACAAGGTCGACTTTCCGTACCGCCGCCGGGAGGTGGCGAGCATCACCGGCTGGATGCGCCGATTCTGGCAGGGTTCGCACGACCACCGCGGCACGCCCGAGGCGCCGGGCCGGGTGGTAACGCTGCTACCCGCGCCGGGTAACGTCTGCCGCGGCATGGCTTACGAGGTCGACCATGCGGTGTTCGAGCATCTGGACCACCGCGAGAAGAACGGCTACCAGCGCCACCGGGTGGAGATCGAGCTGGTCGATGCCGGCGGCAAGGTTGACGGCACGCTTTACGTGGCCGGCACGGACAACCCGGCCTTCCTCGGCCCGGCCGAGCCGGGGGAAATCACCGGGCATATCCTCAGTGCCCACGGCCCCAGCGGCAGCAACCGCGACTACCTGCTGCAACTCGACGAAGCGTTGCGCGAGATCGGCGAAGAGGATCCGCATGTGGCCGAGCTGGCCAGACGAATATTGGCGCATGGTGACGGTAATGGATGAATTCTGTTCGACCGCAGCAAACCCGATTCCCGGGCTTGACCCGGGGCCGAGTGACTCTCGCCGAGCCCATCGGCCTTCGTCGGATATCGAGAGTCGCTTGGCCCCGGCTCGGCACCCGGGGCGACGGCGATAAGGATCGTCGCCGGACGTCCAGTCAGGTCCGATTCTTGCCCACGCTGAACGCGGCCGATTCGGGCGCTAAAAACAGCCTACGCGACGTCAGCCTCAGGCACCGATTCACCGGCAGCCTTGTCAACCAGAATGGCAATTGCACCGTCGCCGGTGACGTTGCAGGCCGTGCCGAAGCTGTCCTGGGCCATGTACAGCGCGATCATCAGCGCGATGGCGGTTTCGCCGAAGCCGAGCATGGAACCCAGCAAACCGACAGCGGCCATCACGGCGCCACCGGGCACGCCGGGGGCAGCCATCATCACCACCCCAAGCATCATGATGAACGGCAGGATGTCGAACAGGCCGGGCATGGCCAATCCCTCTTGAAGAACGGTCACGGCAATGGCACAGGACACGATGGTAATGGTCGAACCCGACAGGTGAACCGTGGCGCAAAGCGGCACGGTGAAGTCGGCGATGTGCTCGCGCACCCTGTTGTTGCGCGCCGACTGCAGCGTGACCGGGATGGTTGCCGCGCTGGACATGGTGCCAAGCGCGGTGAAGTAGGCGGGCAGCATGTTGCGGATCAGCGACAGCGGCGAGGCGCCGGCGCGGATGCCGGCAGTGGTGAACAGCGTGCTGATCCACACCCAATGCAGCGACACCGCCAGCGCGAGCACCACGCCGAAGGTCTTGAGCGTGTCGAACACGGTGCCGGCGGCGGCCAGGTCGGCGAAGATGCCGGCGATGTAGAACGGCAGCAGCGGAATGATGACCGTGACCAGCAGTTTCTCGATCACGTCGCGGCCCTGATCGAACACGTTCTTGAGCACGTCGGCATTGGTGGCGGTGATCCCCAGGCCGAAGATGAAGGCTGTAGCAAGCGCGGTCATGATGCCCAGCAGCGGCGGAATTTCCATTTCGATGAACGGTTCGAGCACACCGTGGGTCACTTCTTCAGGCGAACTGCCCGAGGCCGAGAGCAGGGGCACCACGAGGGAAGCGACGAAGAACGCCAGCAGCCCGGCCAGCAGCGTGGAAATGTACGCCGTGGCCAGCGTCCGGCCCAGCAGGGCGCCGGAATTGCGCGGCAGACCGGCGATGCCGCTGGTGATGTAGAACAGGATCAGCAACGGCACGGTGAAGAACAGCAGCTCGCCGAACAGCACCTTGAAGGTGACCAGCAGGCGGGTGATCCATTCCGGCGCGAACAGGCCCACGAGTATGCCGGCGACGATGCCGACGATGAGTTTGAGTACGAGTTTCATGGCGTTCCCCGATCATTTTTGTTGTATTCCAGAGCAGCCCCCGATGATACGCGCCCGGCGCGCCCGGGGCCAGCCGTCAGCCCGAGCGGCGGGGGCCGTCGTAGGCGCGCTCCACGCGCGCGATGCGGATGTCGTAGCGCGCATACCACCTTTCATTACCGCGGGCCCGAGCTACGCGGTGTTCGGCATTGCTGCGCCAACGCGCGATGTCGTCCAACGAGGCCCAGTACGAAACGGTAATCCCGAGCCCGTCGGGCCCGCGCGCGCTTTCGATGCCGAGAAACCCGGGCTGGGTCGATGCCAATTCCTCCATTTTCGCGGCCATTTCGGCGTAGCCGTCGGTGTCGTCAGAAAGTCGTGACGAGAAGATTACGGCGTAGTACGGCGGTTCGGGTTTCATTTAAGTCATGAACTGCGCTGCGCTTATCCACCCTACAGAACCGAACGAGCTAACGCGAGGCTTTCGCCTCTCGGTCGGCGACCCGCTGGAACTCCAGCCGCTGAACCGACGATTCGCCGCCCTGCGAAACGACCAGCTCGACGATCAGCCGGTCGTCCCCGGTTCGACTGTAGGTCAGTCCATCGAAGCGGGCGAAATCGGTGCCGGTTTCACGCAGGGGAAAAACAACGAACTCGTCCTTGTCTTCCCAGCCAGTGAGATCGGCATGGAAGTGCTTCAAACGTATGGCCGGCCCATCTTCGAACTCGTCAAGCACGAAGATCTCCGACAGTGTCTGTTTGCCATCGGCATCAATAATCTGAAACATGCCGGTCAGCCGGCCGTCCGGAGCGGACATCCAGCATTCGCCGACCCGGTTGCCGAAACCGGTGCCTTCCCAGCAGCCCTCAAGCCAGGCCAGGTCGGAAAGCTCGATTCTCGGCGCTTCCCGGGCCCCGTCCCCGGCGCCGGTCAGCAATGCCACGAACAACAAAATGCAGGTTTTCATGTTCAGGCCCTCCTCAGCTTCGTTCTTCCGGCATGTCTCAAGGCGACGTTTTTGCGATGCTGGCGTGGATGTCGTTGACCTTCATCAGCGCCGCCGAGCCGTACCAGGGATGCAGTTCCATGACCAGACTTCCGGCCTGGACGGCCGGATCAGTGGCGGTGAGCGCCTCGGCTTCCTCGACGGTTTCGACCGCAAACACGTAGATGCCGCGCACGTCGCCATCATCCATGAACGGCCCGGCCAGCACCAGCTTGCCCGCTTCGGCCATCTTCCCGATGTTGTCCAGATGCGCGCGCTGCAGCGCCTGCGCGTCTTCCGGCGGGCGATCGCGATTGGGCCCGGCCTTCAGAAACGCCATCACATAGCGCCTCATCCCGTAATCGTCGGCCCCCAGCGTGGCGGCCAGCTCGGCATCGAAGCCCGCCGCCGGCGACTCGGCGGCATCCTGTGCGTGTGTAACCATCGATAACCCCAGCCCGAAGGCGGCAGCAAGAATGAGTTTCAGGGGCATGACCAGCTCCGTGTCGGTTGAAACAGCTCGAATTCTACGCCGTCCGCGGTGCTGCGGAAAGGCTGTCCAGTCAATCGCCAATTCACCGACGTATCACCGGATTGCCTCGACCTGCCCGTTTTCATAAAACCACAGGTCGCCTCGGTCAGACGAGAGACGGCAGCCGCCGATCCATTCTTCAATGGGGTTGTCTGGATACGCGGATGCTTTTCCTGCCAGAACTTTGTCACCGAACGGGGTCAGGTCTGCGGCAGTCTCCCTCATGTCGCGCAGGGTGCCTTCGAGACGAACCAGCGGCCGGGGACGGCGGGGCTGGCCGAGGCCCTGCAGGCGGTAAAACAGATAGCCATCGCCTACACGATCGGCGTCGAAAAGATCGCTGCCCATTGTGTATCCGATAATTCTTGGCGCCTTTGGACCGTAATCTCGAATCTTCGGCAGTAGCTGGCGGTCCCAATAGGTCAGGCCGGACGCCCGCTCTGGATACCTGCGCTGCATGCACGCCAATGCAGCATTTACGTGCGGCAAGGCCGCAGTGCGCTGCGCCGCATCATTCAGCATTCCGGGATCCGGTGACGTGATCGCCGACCAGGCAAAGCGGCACTGCTCAATCTGGACAGAGGACAAAGCCTGTGGCTGGGGATGATTCTTCATCTGGTCCGGATTGACCTCGCCAATGCCCCGGACCGGATATTTCCGCGCTGGCGGGCTTTCAAATTGAATCAGCCTGAGATGTTCAGGGTTCGCTCCGACCAGATCAGCCAGATGAACGACGAACAGGAGCAGCAGCTGATCTCCCAGCCCCGTACTTATCCAGAGAAAAATCTCATCATGTTCCGCCAGTCGCCCGACATTGCGCAGGAGATCTGGCGCAAACGACCGAAAATCGATATCGCGACAGTCTGGATACAGGTGTTTCAAGTAGTCCAGCCGCGTCCTCTCCCATGCCCTAAGATCGCTGACGCACGGTGTTGGCCCGCATGAAAGAATGTCCTGATTAACGATTAGCCGGTCGGTGGATCCGTAAGCCTGCTTCCAGCATCCGGCAGACGATAGACCATTGATGATGTGTATACCTTTGTCGCCGATGTTCATCGATATCAGACTACCCGAATTGCGACCGGGGTTGGATGGCCCGATTGCGACCGGCCCGATTGCGACCGGCCCGATTGCGACTGATAGAATCAAACCCTCGTAGACAAAGGCAGGCCCGCATGAAAGACCAACGCTGTCCCTGGTGCGGTACCGATCCGCTGTACCAGACCTATCACGACACCGAATGGGGCGTGCCGGTGCATGACGACCGAACACTGTTCGAGTTTCTGATTCTGGAAGGGGCGCAGGCGGGCTTAAGTTGGATCACGATTCTTCGAAAACGGGAAAACTACCGGCGGGCGTTTCATGGTTTCGATGCCGAGAAAGTCGCGCGCTACAATCGTTCAAGTGTGCAGCGATTGCTGGGTGATGCCGGCATCGTGCGCAACCGCCTGAAGATCGAGGCCACGATCACCAACGCCCGCGCTTTCCTGGAAACCCGTGACCGCTTCGGCAGCTTTAGCGACTACATCTGGGGCTTCGTTGACGGCAAGCCCGTCGTCAATCATTTCAAGTGCATGGACGAAGTTCCGGCGGTGACACCGTTGGCCGAGAAGATCAGCAAGGATCTGAAGCAGCGCGACTTCCGCTTTGTCGGCCCGACCATCGTCTATGCTCACATGCAGGCGACCGGCATGGTCAACGACCATCTCGTATCCTGCCCGCGGCATCGCGAGTGCCAGGCTCTTTAGGTTTAGCGCGCTGGGTTCCTGCATGGGGAATGTTACCTTGCGAAAATCCGGGCTTCTTGCACTAAACACCGATTAATACATCAGAAGGCATATGACGTGGCACAAACATTCGATCGAACCACAATCGTCATCACCGGCGCCTCTCAGGGCGTCGGCGCGGCGACCGCGCGCGCGTTCGCCGAACGCGGCGCCAACCTGGTGCTGGTTGCGCGGGGCCGGGAGAAGCTGGACGCGCTGGCCCACGAGCTGGATCTCGGCGGCCGGGTGATGGTCGCCCCGCTGGATGTCACCGATATCGCCGGCTTCGACAAGCTGCTGGCGCGCGCCGATGAGATGTTCGGCTCGGTCGATGTGCTGGTCAACAACGCCGGATTTCATTCGCGCGGGACGGTCGAAGCGGTGCCCGTCGACGAAATCGCTCGGATGGTCGACGTCAACCTCAAGGCGCCACTGATGGCCTGTCGGCTCGTGCTGCCGTACCTGCGTAAGGCGAAAACGCCGGCGATCATCAACGTCGCCTCGCTGGCCGGGCGCACCCCGATACCGGGTTCGGCGACCTATTCGGCGACAAAGTTCGGGCTGCGCGCATTCGGCCTGGCGCTGGCCGAGGAGCTTCGCGGCTCCGGCATCAAGATCGCCAGCATCTCGCCCGGGCCCATCGACACCGGCTTCATCATGGACGACATCGACACGGTCGCTGACCTGACATTTTCGCAGCCGATGAGCACCGCCGAGCAAGTCGCCGAAGCGATCGTCGGTCTGGTCGGAAACAACACGGTGGATCTACCCATGCCGCGCATCAGCGGCTATCTCACCACCATCAGCTACCTGTTCCCGGGCATCGGCCGCGCGTTGCGGCCGATGCTGGAGAAAAAGGGCAGGCGGACCAAGGAACGGCTCAAGCGCGAGCGCGGGCACGGCTGAGCCTGGCATACGCGTGTTTACCCAATCCTGATTGCGTATAGTTTTCAGCGATTTCCCAAACCACGGTGCACGGCGAACCGAGAATTCGTTTTGCCGCGGATTCACGCGGAAAACGCGGATGAAAACCAAAGAGTGAACACAAAGTAGCGAAGGCTGGCGCAACGTCGCCGGCCGTTGGCCGAAAGCGCCTGGCCGGGACCTTTCCCATTACCATCAATCAATCTGCCTTAATCCGTGTGCATCCGCGGCTGGAAAAGCTTTTCCGGGAAAGTGGCTGAGTCAGCTACGTAATCAGATACCCGACAGCCTTGCCTTGCCGTGTCGCTGGTCGTGCTGGCGGCGCGGGCCGGTTTGGGGCGGTCCGGGGCGCTGCGCTATACTCGCGGAAACCGCAAGCGGCATTGGGGCACCAATGTCCCGGTGGGAGCAATGATCGACGAAGAGGAAGAACTTTTCACGGGGCAACAACCGGCCCGTGACGACCAACAGTTCGCTGACGTCTACGCCGAGCTGCGCAATATCGCCCGGCGCGAGCACCGGCGGAATCCTAGCGCAACGCTCCATACCACCGCGCTGGTCCACGAGGCCTGGCTCAAGCTGCGCAGTCGGGACGCCGGCTGGAACGATCATGACCACTTCCTGTCGGTCGCCGCGCTCGCGATGCGCCATGTGCTGGTCGACTATGCCCGCTACCGGGCCGCGGAGCGGCGCGACGACGCCAGCGAGGTCCCACTGATTGAGTCGGCTATTCCTGCGCCGACCACAGCCGAGCGGCTGCTGGCGGTCGATTCAGCGCTCGATGAGCTCGCCGGCTTCGACCCCCGGCTCGCCCGGCTGGTGATGCTGCGGTTCTTCGGCGGACTGACAATGGATGAAGCCGCACGGTGCCTGAACACCTCGCCGCGCAGTGCCGCGCGCGACTGGGTCCGGGCGCGTGCCTATCTCAGGACTGTGCTCGACGAATGAGTCTGGACAGCACAACCTGGTCCCGGGTCGGCGTGCTGTTCGACGAGATCGTGGCGCTGCCGCACGACCAGCGCCGGCAGCGCCTCGCGCAAATCGAGTCGGCCGAGGTCCGCGAGTGGGTCGAAAAACTGCTCGAAGCACACGACGCGCCGGGCGAGGCGATTGTCGACCAGGCACTGGACGAGATCGTCGGGCGCATGTTCGACGAACGGTCCGACGCGTTCCAGGTCATGCCCGAAGACCTGTCTGGAAAGGAATTCGGCAACTGGCGCAGCGTCGCGGAAATCGGCCGCGGCGGCATGGGCGTGGTGATGCGTGGCGAGCGCGCCGACGGACAATTCGAAAAGCAGGTCGCGATCAAACTGCTGTCGCCGGGGCCGGTGGGTCCGGAGCGGCGTGAACGTTTTCTGGCTGAAATCCGCGCGCTTGCGCGTTTGGAGCATCCGAATATCGCGCACTTGATCGACGGCGGCATCAGCGATGACGGCATTCCGTACCTGGTCATGGAATTTGTCGAAGGGATGCGCATCGATCACTGGTGCAGGCAAACGCACTCGAGTGTGCAACAACGGCTCCGGTTATTGCTGAAGGTAGCGTCTGCAGTCAGCTACGCACACGGTGAGCTGGTGGTACATGCCGATATCCAGCCGGCCAACGTGCTGGTCAATTCACAGGGCGAGCCAAAGCTGGTGGATTTCGGCATTGCCGGATTGCTGCGCCCGCAGCATGTGGAGCGCTCCGACTCGGCGAATGTCGTATTGCATTGCTCCCCCGCCTACGCGGCGCCGGAACAGTTGCACGGTGAACGGTTGACCACTGCCTGCGATGTGTTCGGCCTGGGCGCACTGATGTATGAACTGCTGACCGGGCAACGCATTCGTAATGGTCGGGACGTGACTGCGATCCTGCTGCGAGGACGGCGTGTCGAGGACCGGATCTCTCCGCCATCACGAATCCGGTCGGACATGGTTTCTGTTTCCGCATTGCGCGGTGACCTGGATGCCATCTGTTGCAAAGCGTTGGCCGCAAGGGTGGAACAACGCTATGCCAACGTGCAGGAATTCAGCGACGATATCGCAAAACACCTGGCACATTATCCGGTCAGGGCCCGGGGATCAGGAAGGCTGTATGCGTTTTGCCGCTGGCTGCGTCGCAATCGGATTGCGGTGACCGCCGGCGGGCTGGCAGCGGCAGCCCTGCTGACCGGCGCCGGCATGGCCCTGTGGCAGGCAGAAGTGGCCAGAACAGAAGCAAGCAACGCGCAATCCCAGGCGCAGCGGGCCGTTCTGGTCCGGGATTTTCTGCAAACGGTCTTCGTATCGACGGATCCATCCGACGGTAGCGTGCCGGACGCACTCGATCTGCTCAACGAAGGGGCGCGCCGGGCGCGTGAAGATATCGCCGGCGAGGATCCGGCGGCCGCTGCCGATATTCTGCTGCTGACCGGAATTTCGCGCCTGGAGCTCAACAAAATGGACGCGGCCGCGAGCGATCTCCGGGATGCCCTGACTCTTCTGCAGGAAGTCGGTGGGGAGACAAACCGGGAACTGTCGAAGATTCATTGGAACCTGGGTCGTTTCTATAAAAGACGCGGTCCGGTAGACAGCGCCATCAAGCACTACAGCAAGGCGGTGACGCTGATGGAACAGTGGCCGGCGCCGGCGAAGGAACGGCTTAAGGCAAAGAGCTCTCTGGGATCGGCCTTGATGGAAGCAGGTCAGTTGACAAAGGCCGAAACCTTGATCCGGGAAGTTCTACAGGAAATACCGGCCGCAGGGCTGGAAGTTTCCCGTCTGCACCTGGACACCCTCAACCACCTGTCTACCGTGATCAACCTGGCCGGCCGCAACCCCGAGAAACAATTACCCATTCACGAAAAGCGTTTCGAAATTGCGCGGAAACTCTACGGTGAAAACAACGGCTGGTATGCCTACACCCTGGCCGACGCCGTGCCCACGTATCGCAAGCTCGGGTTGCATCGGGAAGCCATGGAGCTGGCCGGTCGGGCCGAGGAAAATGCAAAGCGGATATACCGCGAACCGCACTTGATCAAGGCCGTGGCCATTTGCAATTACGCTGCAGTGTTGCTGCAGGCAGGGCGGCTTGATGAGGCGCTCGAGCGCTACAACGAGAGTATCCGTATCGATACGGCTCTGGATCGCAATGACCTGCACGCGGAATCCTGTCGGCGGGATCGGGCCTATATTCGCGCGGCGCTGAGCGACTTTCGAGGTGCCCGGTCAGATCTTGTCCACAGTCGCGAGATGCTCGTCTCCCGGGGCCACCGGGACTCATCGCAGTGGCTGGTAAATTGCGGCCTGGAGGTGTCAGTGTTGCTGCGCATGGGAAAAGTCCAACAGGCCGCAGATACACTGAAACAGTGCGAGAAAAGCGAGGCCGCGGCAGAAAAGGAACTTCCCCTGGAATACGAACAGGCGCGCGCGGAGCTGTATTTTTTCCGCGACGATTTCCAGCAAAGCGCGAAAGTATTGAGCGCCATGCGCGATGAATACACCCCCGAACAGACATCGCGGCGCTGGCAGCGCCCGTGGATGCTGTCACTGCTTGTGGCTCGCGAGTCCGGTTGGCCGAATCCAACGGCTCTTGTTCAAACACTGGCCGCCTTTGGCAATGACAGCACCATCGCCCGCTGTGCGGACGAACCCGATCCCGCCGGCCAGGGCTGTCTCGCTCTGCCCTGAATTCGAAACCACACCCCACTCAAGCGGTTCGACGTGCAGGCATCCATCGCCGCTGGGCTCGCGGCACGCAGCCAATCGAACGCCATGCGGATTTCTCGCATTCGGAATCGGGAATCCCGCTTTCGAAGGCCCGGACGGCCCCCGCGGAGCACCGGGCACCGCCTGAAAGCATAAAACAATCAACTGGTTAGATGGATTCGGGTGTGTTGGCGCATTGCTTGCATGATAGATACTGCCCGGGCACCGTTCGAGGCCGGCAACCAATCCGGCGTTTGCCCACTGACGGCAGCCGTTGCCGATACAACCGTCATCCTCAGTCAGCCCGGGCGCTGATGACTATTGCGATGACCATGGGAGATCACCATGTCCGAATTCCTGCAAGAACTTCGAGCCGCAGCTTCCCGCCTTCGTCGAACGCCTGGCTTTTCCATCCTGATCATCTTTGTGCTCGGCATCGGGCTGGGCGGCACGATCTTCATGTTCGGGGCCGTCAAGGGTTATCTGCTCGAGCCGCTGCCGTTTCCCGACAGCGGCGAGTTGATGCACATCGAAAACCAGAACCTCGCCGGCGGCGAGGACAGTCTGGAGGTCCGGCCGCTGGATTTCCTCGATTACCGGACGCAACAGCAATCGTTCGAAGGACTGGCAGGCTTTTACAGCGGCACCGTGAACCTCAGCGGCGCCGGCGCCGAGCGACCCGAACGCTACGATGGCGCGTTCGTCAGCGGCAATATCTTCTCGCTGCTCGAACTCAATGCCCACAAGGGTCGGCTGTTGCAGCCGCGCGACAGCGAGCCCGGCGCCGCAGACGTTGCGGTGATCGGCTACAGCGTCTGGATGCACCGCTACGGCGGCGAACCCGACATCGTGGGGCGGACGATCCGGGTCAACGCGCGCGACACCACGGTGGTCGGCGTCACGCCACCGGAGTTCGCTTTTCCGATCAACGAGCGGGTATGGGTGCCGCTTCGCATCGACCCGACCACGATTGCAGCACGCGATGAAGGCACAACGCTGGAAATCCTCGGCCGGCTGAGGGACGGGGTGACCCGCGAGCAGGCATCGGCCGAATTGAACGCGATCGCGGCCAACCTCGCAAAACAGCACCCGGAGACCAACAAAGGCCGTAGTGTGCTGGTCAAACCGTTCGCGCACGAGTTCATCGACGACGGGGCGCGTGCAACGATCCTGACGATGTTCGCCGCCGTGGTCCTGATCCTGGTGATGGCTTGCGCGAACACGGCCAACCTGGTGCTGGTCAGAGCCGCCCGCAGCACGCGGGAACTCACCATCCGAAGCGCGCTGGGCGCCAGCCGCCGACACCTTGTCACGCGCGTGCTTTCCGAGTGCCTGCTGTTGTCGGCAACGGCAGCGGTCTTTGGCTGGTTCCTGGCCGATGTCGCCGGCCGGGCAATGATGTCGGCGCTGAGCGCCGGCGACGCGCAGATGCCGTTCTGGGTCGACGTTTCTCCAGATGCGCGCGTGTTCGTATTCACGATAGCCGCAGCCACGCTGACGACCCTGCTGGCGGGCTTGCTACCGGCGCTTCGGGGTACACGCGTCGATCTCAGCGAGTCGCTGAAGGACGGCAGCCGGGGCACGGCCAGCACCCGCATCGGCCGTGGACTGGTGGTATTCGAGATCTCGCTGGCCTGCGTATTACTGGTCTGCGCCGGGTTGATGGTCAGGAGCATCGTCAATATCGACCAGCGCGACCTGGGCGTGGACTCTTCCAACATTCTGCTCAGCCGGATGGGACTTTTCGAAGACAAGTATCCGTCCGATGCTGCTCGTCGGCAATTCTTCGAAGCGCTGACCGAAGACCTGGGCGCAAAGCCCGGCGTGACGCATGCCTTCGCGGCCACCGGGCTGCCCGGCGGGCAGGCTGGCTGGACCAAGATTGGCATTGCCGGCGAAGGGCTGCTGGAGGACCAGTTCGAGCGTGGCACATGGGAGCACTGGACGGTGGCGACTCCCGACATCTTCGATGCCCTGTCGATACCGCTGGTCGCCGGACGCGCTTTCGACGCGCGCGACCGCTCAGACGCCGAGCCGGTGGCGGTCATCACACGAACCCTGGCCGAGTCCCGATGGCCGGGCCAGGAGACCATCGGTCGGCAGATCGCGCTGGGTTCGGCCAATGAGCCCGAGCGCTTGAGAACCGTCATCGGCGTGGTTGAAGACGTCCACCTCGGCGATGTCGAAGACAGCCCTCGCGGCACCGTGTTCGTGCCGATGAGCCAGAACGCGGCGCGCTTCGCTTACGCCGCAATCCGCACCGCCGGCGATCCGCTTGGTCATTCCGAAGACATGCGCCAGGCCGTGCTGGCGCTGGATCCCGATCTGCCGGTTTACTGGCTGCAGACGCTGGACTACTGGATCGAGTACGGCGCGTGGACCAGCCGGGTCATTGCGATCAACTTCGAGATCTTCGGCGTCATTGCGCTGGTGCTGGCGGCGGTCGGGATGTACGGCGTGCTTGCCTACTCGGTGGCGCAACGTACCCGGGAGATTGGTGTCCGGCGCGCGCTGGGCGCGGCGGACGGACGCATCATCGGCCAGATAGCGCGCCAGAGCCTCGGCCAGCTCGGCCTGGGTATCGGGGTCGGCATGCTGCTGGCGTTCGGCTTCGCCCAGGTGATGCGCGGAATGCTGGTCGACGTCGACGTTGCCGATCCCTGGACCTATATCGGCGTTGCGATGCTGCTGGTCGTCATTACGGCAATCGCCGCCGCGCTGCCCACTTGGCGCGCGCTTCGCATCGACCCGGTGGTCGGTCTGCGGCAGGAGTGACGTCATGCAAACAATGACACTGGTGCGCGAAAGCGCCAGACGTATTCTCAAGTCGCCGCGGATCTCCGGCGCCGTGGTGCTCTGCATCGCGCTCGGCATGGCGGCGACCGCCTCGGTTTCGACGCTGATCAGCCTGACGACCCTGCGCCCGCTTCCGTTTCCCGACGCCGAAAGACTGGTGCGGATCTGGAACGTCGAGCAGGGGTCGGCACGGCAGGAGGAACTTGCCCCGGCCGATCTGACCGACCTGGAAGAGGGCATGGACTCGCTGGACCGGCTCGAGGCCACCGCCCGATCCCGGCTAATCTGGGCGCGACCGGGCGAGCCCGGGCGCAGGGTCGAGGGCGAGGCCGTCACGCCCGGCTATTTCGAATTGCTGGATATCAAGCCCTTCATGGGGCGGTTGATTGCCGACACCGAGTTTTCGCGCGGCGAGCCGGTGATGCTGCTTTCGCACGCGGCCTGGGGCCGGGAATTCCAGTTTGATCCGAACATCGTCGGCACGAGCATCCGCACCCTCACCCAGGACCAGGAAATCACCACCACGTACTCGATCATCGGCGTACTGCCGCCGGATTTCCACGGCACGATCGAGGACGACATGCCGGACCTGGAGTTCTTCGTTCCGTACCGAGCCTACCTGGAGGCCGAAATGCGCAGCCGGCGCGACATCCGCAACGTGCTTGCGATCGGCCGGCTTGCCGAGGGCGTGGCATTGCCCGCCGCCCAGGCCGAAGCCGACGCGCTGGCCGATACGCTGGCGCCGGAATTTGCCGAACTTTTCGAGGGCCATGCCTTCCAGGTCGAACACCTGGGCGCAAGCTGGCGCGCGGGGTTCACCCGGGCCAACGCGCTGCTGGCCGCCGCCGCGGCGCTGCTTCTGGCCATCGCGGTGCTCAACGTGGCGATGCTGCTGGTCAGTCGCACCATCGAGAGAAGGCACGACCTGGCGATCCGCGGCGCACTGGGCGCCGGACGGGGCCGCCTGCTGGCGCCGATCCTGGGCGAAACGCTGATGCTGTCGCTGGCCGGCGGACTGATCGGTTGCCTGGCCGCCGCACCGCTGCTTTCAGGCTTCCTGGCGGTGGCCGGCACCGATATTCCGAGTTACATGAATATC
Source organism: Wenzhouxiangellaceae bacterium (assembly GCA_040904965.1). GTDB lineage: Bacteria > Pseudomonadota > Gammaproteobacteria > Xanthomonadales > Wenzhouxiangellaceae. The sequence goes on along the minus strand of JBBDSL010000057.1, from coordinate 11,641 downwards.
GAGACCGACGGCTACACGCTCGCCATCGCATTCATCGCCATTTTGCTCGGCGGATTGCTGGCCGCATCGCTGCCCGCCCTGGCGGCAACCCGTGTCGACGTCAACGACTCGCTGCGCGACGGCTCCGGCCGAATGGCCGGCTCGCGCACCTCCGCGCGCTGGGGTCGCTGGATCATCGGCGGCCAGGTCGCGCTCACGGTCACGCTGCTGCTGACCGGCTCGCTGCTCGCCCGCGCGTATATGGAACTCGGCAGCCAGGATCTGGGTTTTGCCACCGAAAACCGGTTGCGGATGGGGCTGTTCATCAATCCCGAGGACGTGCCCGACGAGGCCGCACTGCCGGCCTTCGTCGACCGTCTGGAAACCGAGTTGATGCAGGAACCCGGCGTACTCGACGTCGCACTGCTGTGGCCGACGGTGCCGATGCCCGCCCCGGTCACCGGGCGCCTGGCCTGGCCGGAGATGCCGACGTCCGGCGACGGCATCACGGTAAGCAACTACATCGTCCACGACGGCTTTTTCGACGGCCTGGACATTCCGCGCGTGGCCGGCCGGCTGTTCGATTCGCGCGATGCCGATTCGACCGTCCGCAGCGCGATCGTCGGGCGCTCCCTCGCCGCCTTGATCGGTGGGCCTGAAAATGCATTGGAGCGTGAAGTTTCGCTCAACGGCAGCGCCTACCGGATCGTCGGCGTGGTCGGCGATACACGCTTCGGCGGTCCCGACGGGCCGGCCGACTTCAACCACCAGATCTATCTGTCCTATGCGCAGATTCCGCGTCGCGTGGTCTCGCCCATCATCGAGGTCGACGGCGACCCGGCCGCCTACGCGCAGCAGCTCAACGCCGCACTGGCCCGGATCGCACCCGGATCGGCGGTCGACTGGGTCGACCCGGTGGACGAATTCATCGGCTGGCTTTATCGCGACAGCATGTTCCGGCTCGCCCTGGTCGCGGCGTTCGCGCTCAGCGCGCTGGCGCTGGTGTCGGTAGGGCTATATGCCGTGCTGGCTCAGCAGGTCGCGGCGGCCACCTCCGAGATTGGATTGCGCAAGGCAATGGGTGCCAGCAACCGGCGCATCCTGGGTCGCTTCGTCGGACGCGGCATCGGCGTCAGCGCCGGCGGCATCGTTGTCGGTGTGGTTCTCGCGGCCCTGTTCAGCCGAGTGCTGCAAGGCATGCTGCACGGCGTAAGTCAGGCCGATCCGCTGGCCTGGCTGGTCACCATCGGCACTGTTTTCGGCATTGCGTTCGCCGCATGCCTGCTGCCCGCGCACCGCGCCTCGCGCGTGGACCCCATCGAAGCGCTGCACCACGAATAGCAAATCGATCGCGGGATACCTGCCTGCCTTTCCATCCATCAAATTGACCGGAGACCACGATGATCCGATTTTCCGACGATATTCGGGCGGCACTTCGCCAGTTCGCCCTGGCACCGCTGCTCACACTGACAGCCGTCGTTTCGCTGGCCGCCGCGCTGGGCGCCGGAACGCTGCTGTTCAGCATCGTCAACTCGCTGCTGCTGTCGCCGGTCGCAGGCGTTGCCGACGCCGCGCGTATGGTCGAGATCGGGCGGACCACGCAATCGTTCGGGTTCGATTCGCTGTCGCTTGCCAATCTGCGCGATCTGGAGCACAAGACCACGACGACCGATGCACTGTACGGGCATTCGGCACTGACGATGAATCTGCTGAGTGCCGAAGGCCCCGTCCGCATCAATGGCCGGCTGGTCAGCGGCGGCTACTTTCGAGCCATGAAGCTTACGCCGCAGGCGGGCCGTCTGATCCAAGCCGCCGACGACAGGCCGGGCGCGCCCGAACGCGTGGCCGTGTTGTCCAATCGCTTGTATCAGGACCGCTTCGGTGCGGACGCCTCGGTGCTGGGCTCGACGCTGACCGTGAACGGTTTGAATGTTACCGTCGCCGGTATCGCGCCGCCCGGATTCGACCATCCCGGCCTCGGAGCGCGCACCGATCTTTATCTGCCACTGGGTCTTGCCGCCGAGCTGGGACGGCTGCCGGCCGATGCGTTCGAATCGCGTGGTTCGCGCTGGATGATGGCCGGCGGCCGACTGGCCGAAGGTCGCAGCATAGAGGACTTGAACGCCGAACTGACCTCGCTGGGCGACCAACTGGAAACCGCCTGGCCTGTTGCCAACCGCGAGATCGGCTATACCGCCAAGCCGATGCGCGCCCTGCCGCCGCCGGCACGCATGCCGGTGACCGTGTTCGTCGGGATGCTGTTTGCGTTGGTCGGCGTTGTTCTGCTGGTGGCCACCACCAACGTTGCCTCGTTGCTGCTGGCGCGCGGCGAGGATCGCCGGCGCGAACTCGCGATGCGCCAGGTGCTGGGCGCCGGCCGGGGCCGGCTGCTGCGTCAGATGCTGGTCGAGACCTTGGTGCTCGTGATGGCAGCCGGCGGCCTGGGCACGGCAGCCGCCTGGGTCGCCAAAGGAACGTTGGAACGCATCGAGCTCCCGGTGCCCGAACCGATCGCACTCAACCTGGACCTGACGTTTTCGCCGACGGTCATGGCCTTTCTGGTGGCAGCGGTGTTGCTGACAACGCTCCTGGCAGGGCTGTTACCGGCATGGCGCTCGTCGCGTCGGGCGCCCGGCCAGGTGCTGGCAGGCTCCGGTCGTTCGGTGGCCGGCAGCCGCGGTAATTTCCGAATGGTGCTCGCGGGCACCCAGGTGGCTTTTTCGCTGTTGTTGCTGGTGTTGGCGGGACTGTTCGTCAACGCCGTTCAGCGCGCCGGCGATATCGACATCGGCTATCGCGTCGACGGCGTGTATACCGCCAGCATCGACCTGAAGCCCACCGGGTTCGACTACGACAAGCGCGTCGCCCTCATCGAGCGCTATGTCACGGCACTGGGTGATCATCCCGGGTTCGAATCGGCCGCGGCCGCGGCGGTGGTGCCGCTGAGCATGAGCCGGATGGGGCTGGGCGATTTCTTCACAGAAGGTGGGGATGCCGTGGACGCCGACCTCAACGTCGTTTCGGGGAATTTCTTCGAAACCCTGGAGATTCCGGTGCGCGGACGGGTGTTCGACGACCGCGATCGCGATGGCGGCGAGGCGGTCGCCATCGTCAACGAATCGCTGGCGCGTCGTCTGGCGCCGGAAGGCGATGCGCTGGGCAAGGTGTTCGGGTTCGGCAGTCCCGACGAAAACCGGCCGATGCGTATCGTCGGAATCACGCCGGACGGCCGCTACCGGGACATCAGCGATACCGGTACCGGCTTTGTTTATTTGCCCTATCGCCAGAACCCGCGCAGCGATATGCACGTGTTCGTGCGAAGCGAGGCCGGATTGCGCGAGGTCGATCGCCGCATGACCGAGATACAGGCCGATATCGACAGCCGCCTGCTCAAGCCGCTGGTTCAACCGCTGGAAGACATCGCATCGCTGACGCTCTTGCCACAAAAGATTGCCGGCGGTCTGGCGACCACGCTGGGCGTGCTGGGAAGCCTGCTGGCGGCAATCGGCCTGTACGGCATGCTGGCGCAACTGGTGGCCAGCCATACGCACGAAATCGGTATTCGTATCGCGCTCGGCGCCGCACCCGCGGCCATCCGCCGGCGCATGATCTGGATCGGCGCGCGGCCGGCCGTCTGGGGTGCGGTCATCGGAATGCTGCTGGCCGCTCTGGCCGCCACCGCACTTGAGGGATATCTGTTCGGCGTGCGTGGCCGGGACACGCTGGCATTCGCCGCCGCGCTGGCGCTGATTACGCTTATTTGCGCGGCGGTACTGGCGCGACCGGCACTGCGCGCCGCGCGCATTCTGCCGTCCGAGGCGTTGCGCGATGAATAATGCCACTGACCAGCCACTGGCAAAGCCAATCGTCTCGCTGCGCGGGGTTTCGAGAACGGTGCAGCACAAAGGTGAACGCGTGGCGCTGCTGGACGATATCAACCTGGACTTGCGGCCCGGGGAATTTCTCAGCATCGTCGGGCCTTCGGGATCGGGCAAGACCACCTTGTTGAACGTGCTCGGCATGCTCGATCATGACTGGAGCGGCGAATTCCGCTTCGGCGACCTGCAGGTGGATCAACTGAAGCCGGCCGCACGCCAGAGGCTCGGGCGCGAAGCCATCGGCTTCGTGTTCCAGCAATACCACCTGCTGGACGACCTGGACGTGTACGAGAATATAGAACTCCCGTTGACCTACCGCGACCTGAAGCGCGGCGAGCGGAAATCGCGCGTCGAGCACATGCTGGCCAGGTTCGATATCGAGGACAAGCGCGACCTGTACCCAAACCAACTCTCAGGCGGTCAACAGCAGTTGGTCGCGGTGGCTCGGGCGCTGATCGCCAGGCCGAGCGTTATTCTGGCCGACGAACCCACCGGCGCCCTGCATTCAAGCCAGGGCGAGAAGATCATGGACCTGCTGGCCGAACTCAACACCGAAGGCATCAGCATCATTCAGGTCACGCACAACCGGGAGTACGCCAAACGCGGCCAGCGCACCGTCGAGCTTCTGGACGGGCGCATTCTGTCCAAGCACGCCTGATTCACCGGAACCGGGCTCCCCGCCGAGTCGTACAGAGGTGCTGCCCGGACCCTCAGCCGTCGCGCGGGCCCGGGCGCTGCCGTGGCATCAACGGCACTCGGCTGGCAACCACGCTTCGCGCACATCCTCGGCTACGCAGTGCCAGGTGGCCGCGATGCTTTCACCGTCGAGTTCGGGCACAAGCTCGATCCTGCCTTCCTCGCTCAACTCGATCACTACCGCCGGCGGGTCGGCGCGGTAGCTGATCGAGCGAACCGACTTGCTGTCGTCGAAAACCGGGATATCGATTTCATCCTCCCGCGGCCATCTTCCGTGGTCCAACCTGAAGGTCTCGATTTCCAGTTTGAGCGTAGTTGCCATCGCCATGGCCAGATTGATCCGGGACCGGGCGACGTAGTCCTGGTAGGCCGGCACCGCGATCGCCGCGGCAATTCCGGCCACGGCCAGCATGCCGATGCCACCAGCGCCGTACATCAGGTCGCCGGGGTGGTTTTCATAGGTAAGCTCCAGGCCGATCGCATCGCCGCTGTAATCGATGCTGAAGCCGCCGTCGCCCCACGCCGGCAACTCCAGTTCGCGTGCGCTCGGGTAGGCGGTGAGGTCGAGCTCGTATTCGAACAGGTCGGCCAGGTTGTGCAGGAACGCCAGCCAGGCGTAGTAGTTGCGCCGCGGCGCCTGCGCCAGCCGCACGCTTCCGAACACCGCGGCCGATTCAACCTGTTGGCCGACGCTGGTCAGGTGCGCCGCCAGCGATTGCCCCGCCGGGTTGCGCAGCCGGTCGGCAAGTACCTGCGGCACTTCGGCGAACAACGCCATGCCGTCGGTCTCGGTCCAGTAGATGTGCGAGCCCATGCGGGCATACAGGCGAAGCAACTGCACCGTCGTCGCATCCAGATTCGAGTCCTCCTGGTCGGCGCCGGCCTCGACCCAGGCCTTTCCGGAGAACGTGGTGTGGTGAATGGTCCGACCGCCGATTTGCATTGCCGACCGGGTCTCGGCCAGGGTAGAAACCTGCTGCAGGAATTCCGGCCACTGGCTTTCGCCGGCCGGCTGGTGCAAAAGATAGACGCCGTTGTCGTCGTCGATGACGAACAGGCGCCCGGCCAGCACGTTCATCCAGCGCTCCAGCCCGGCGCCGGTGAGTTGCTCGAGCTGTGCGCTGGCCTGATCGACCGTCGACGCCGCATCCGGCGCTTCGGCGGCGATCGCCGGCAGCACGTTGTCGACCAGCCAGGCATAGCCGGGCAGCGTGACGCCGAATACCAGCCGCGGCTGGCCGGCGGTATCGAACGCCGGCGGCGGCAATTGCGGCAAGGTCAGGTCCCAGAGCATGCCATCGCGGCCGCGGGCATGGATTGCCATCCGGCCCTTGCCGCCGCGCGTACCGAACCCCAGTGCCAGGTGCTCGGTCTCAAGCAGCCCGAGTGCGCGCGACAAGGACAGAGCCGATTCGGAAACCGAGCTTTCCAGCATCGGGCGCATGCGCTGCGTGTCGACCCAGAGCACCATGCCGTGACGCGATTCGTCGATGCGGGCTTCCAGCTCGTGGACCGGCACCTGAGCGCGCTCCGGCCAGGCTTTGGCGCGGGCGATCGATTCCGACGACACGGCCATTCCGGTGACCAGCAACAGCCGCTGGCTGTCGGGGTTGAAGTGGTAGAACGTCGCCGCCGGGCCGGCAAAAAGCTGGCCGGGTGTCGCCTCGGTCGCCGCATCGATGACGCGTACCATGCCGTGCAGTTCGGCCAGTGCCGCAAAGCGGGCATTGACGGCTTCGAGCGAATCGAAGTCGAAGCGCGCCTCGACCACCAGGTCGGCGTTGAGCGGCTGGTCACCCTCACCGACCAGGGCCAGTTCGATCGGCGAACGAAGCTCGTCGAGAAACGGGCCCAGCAACGGTGCCAGATCGGGAAATTCACGGCCCAGCGTCTCGCCCAGGGCCGTTTGCAGTCCGGCGACGTTTTCGAGATTGGCCTCGGTTGCAAGTGCCGGGCCCAGCGCGTTGTTCTTGGGTGCGGCCATCAAACCCCAGGGGCCGGGCACGCGCAGGTAGGCCCAGGTCTCGTCGGGCAGGCGCTCGACCAGCCGGGCCCGGTCGGCCACGTGTTCTGCCCAGGTCACCTGTTGGTCGACCGGCGGCGTCGATTGCGGGCCGGCGTCCCGTTGCCCGCACGCGGCCAGGAACAGCACCGCCAAGGCCGATACCGCCACTGCCCGGATCACCGGCGCCGATCGGATTTCATGCACGCTTGTCATCATTTTCTCCCTTGGTACTCTCGGGCATCAGCCGCCTTCTCCTCGACGGGCGCCCGGGTTTACTGCTTGCGTAGCTGCGCCAGAATGCCGTCGAGTTCGTCCAGGCTGGTGTAGCGAATCGTCAACTGGCCCTTGCCCGAGGCCGAATGCTTCAACGAGACCGGCGCGCACAGGTTTTCAGTGAGTTCTTGTTCCAGCTTCTCGATGTTGGGGTCCTTGCGCTCGGCCGGCTTTTTTTCCGGCCCGCCGGATTTGAGCCGCTTGACCAGTGCTTCGGTCTGGCGCACCGACAGATCCAGGTTGACCACCTGGCGGGCGGCGTCAACCTGGGCGTTGCCCGAAAGCGCCAGCAGCGCGCGGGCGTGACCCATGTCGATCTTGCGCGCGTCGACCAGCTCGCGCACTTTCGGCTCGAGTTCGCGCAGGCGCAACAGGTTGGTTACCGAGGTTCTGGAACGGCCGACATTGGCCGCGACCTGTTCGTGGGTAAGCTCGAATTCGTTGATCAGCCGCGCCAGCGCACCGGCTTCTTCCATCGGGTTGAGATTTTCGCGCTGGATGTTTTCGATCAGCGCCATTGCCAGCGTGACCTCGTCGGGCACGTCGCGGATGACCGCCGGGATATCGCCCAGCCCGGCCATCTGCGCGGCGCGCCAGCGACGTTCTCCGGCGATAAGTTCGTAGCCCTTGCCCGAGCCCAGCCTGCGCACCACGATCGGCTGAACCACGCCCTGGGCCTTGATCGAATCGGCCAGTTCCTGCAGCCGGTCCGGATCCATGCCGGTGCGCGGCTGGTACTGGCCGGGCCGGATCTGGTCCAGCGGCAGATTGCGCAGCTGGTCCTCGGCCGGCCCGTCTTCGGGGCCGGATTCATGCGCGGCGCGCGACTTGCCCAGCAACGCGTTCAGGTTCTTGCCCAGCGGCGCTTTCTTGCGGGTTGCCATGTCAGGCCCTCATTCGTCGAACGTATTCGCCGGCCAGGCCGCGATAGGCCAGGGCGCCGCGCGATTCCGGATCGTAGCTGAGCACCGACTCGCCGTAGCTCGGCGACTCGGCCACCCGCACGTTGCGCGGCACGATGGTGTGGTAGAGCTTGTCGCCGAAGTGTTCGGCAAGCTGGCGCGATACCGCACCGGACAGGTTGTTGCGAATATCGTACATGGTACGCACCAGACCTTCGATCTCGAGCGCCGGGTTGACCGAATCCTGAATCTGCTCGATGGTGTTGACCAGCGCGGTCAGCCCCTCCAGCGCATAGTACTCGCACTGCATCGGGATCAGCACCCGATCGGCGGCGGTCAGCGCGTTCAGCGTCAACACGTTCAGCGCCGGCGGACAATCGATGATGATGTCATGGTAGCGATCGCGCAGCGGCGCCAGTGCATCGCGCAACACCCCGGCGCGGTCCTCGCGTTCCATTACCGCCACTTCACCGACGGTCAGGTCGCCATTGGCCGGCGCCAGATCCAGTTTCACCGACGCCGGGCGCACCAGCACCTCGTCGACGCTGGCCTCGCCGGTCAGCACCTCGGCCATGGTGAGCTGGTCTTCGCCGATCTCGACGCCCAGGCCGGTGGTGCAATTGCCCTGCGGATCCATGTCCACCAGCAACACCCGGCGCCCCATTGCTGCCAGCCCGGCGCCCAGGTTCAGCGCCGTGGTGGTCTTGCCGACCCCGCCCTTCTGATTCGCGATCGCAATGGCGCGTGTCTGTCTGCTCAAGATTGTCTTCTCACGATGGGGCCTCCCGGCAATATATCCGCCGCCGGGGCGCGGTTGCCGGGGCGGGTGAATCCGTCGCCACATTGTAAGCATCCGGGCCGGGCAGTTTCGCACCTTCGCGGTTGGGCGCGTCCGAGCGGCGCCAACTGCCATCCTCATCGCCGGCAAGGCCGGCTCCTGCAGCCGTCGCTGAAATCCGGAACGGTCGCATGTACCTGTTCCCTGTGGCTGCGGGAGTTTGCCCTGCGAGCGATGCAAGTCTGCTGCGCTCTCCCGTCGCCGTCACCGCGTTCCGGGCCGACATTCCCTCCCGGCCATACGCCAGGTCCCGGTGTCTTTCGCGAATCGATCAGTTCTGAAGCATCCAGCCCAGGCCGAGCCCCAGCCCGTTGTTGAGCATATGCGCCAGCGCGGCCAGGCTGAAGGAATTGCAGCGGTGACGAACCCAGAAAAAAGCCAGACCGCCGAGGAAGATGGTCGGCAGGTAACCGGGCAGTGCGATGACTTGCGGGTTGAAGACGTGCATCAGCATGAAAAACCAGGCGCTCCCGATCGCAACGGCCCAGGCGGGAAGCTTGTCGATGGTGCGTACATAAAGCCACTGTCGGAACACGGCTTCCTCGAACAACGGCAAAACAACGACGATTCCGAGCAAACCGGGTGCGGTCGCCTCGAACAGGTTCATCATGTCTTCCATTCGCTCGACGTCAACTGGCAAAATCGTATTGAACACAGTGGCGCCGCCGAACATTGCGAGCGGCACAACCGCCAGGACCCAGGGCCGGCGGAAGATCACCTCCCGGGCTCGGACAAGGTCCGCGCGCAGCGGCAGGTCGCGAAGCAGAATCCCGACGACGAGAAGCAATATGCCCAGGTGCGCGGCAAGTGCAAGAGGGGGTTGTCTATCCGGCATGCGGACCGAAAACAAGTGGTCGACAACCTGCCAGCCAGGATCATCCGTGAAACGCTTTCTCAAGTCCATGAGCGGGTATTCGTGATCGATCAATTCGGCCGCTGCCGACTCATCGCAGACCAACCTTCGCGGCGCCGGCGGGCCAGCCAGAGCATCCTTTTCCAGGTCCGCTGGCAGGCTCCATCGGCAGCCGGGAAATTCGTCTCCAACCAGCGCGCCGTCGACAATCGGTCCATGCTCACAACGCTCGTAGGCTTCAGGGATCTCCTGTACGGTCAACTTCAACGTTCCCACCGACGGCGTCAGAAACAATGCGACGGCGGTGGAGAAGATCATGACCACAAGCGCAAGGATGAACGCCTGCCCCATCGGCCGTGCCCGCCAGATCAAGGCCGTTGCTCTTACGAACACCCTTCTCAATATCGTCTACTCTCCGGGCTCTCGCATCCGGAAATTTTTACAACTGATGGGTTTATTGATCAATTTCCTGGCCTTTTTCACCTTCGGCATGCAGATATCGAACGCACTGGCCCTCTACGCTGCCACCCCACGAGATGCTTTTAATCTCCAGCCCCAAACCAGCTTTCTCGCAGGCCTCGGCCATTCTCTGGACGTTGTTTTCTGTACGCTTGTCAAAAGTGTAAATTGCGCCGACCAACACGATTGCAGGCAATAAAAAAACCATGATATTTCTAACGGCCTCTTTATACATCATCAAAAACTCCATTCTTTAAATAACTGGGGAGTAAAACTCCCCAGGTTGAAACTTTAGCAAATATAAAAAAGCCCGAAATTAACCGTCGACGCCGCCGCCGTCATCATCACCGAAACCGGGATCTAGGACGCAACGAGACTCAACATTTCCACATCCTGAAATATCTCTGATCCTAAGATTGTATCCAGCCTGTGAGCAGTGGGCAGCCATTCTTCGAATGTTATTGTTTGCGCGTCGCTCACAAGCAAAATACACGCCAGCAGCTCCAACTGTCAAACCGATTGCGCATCCAACAACCGCTACCGGGCTTGAAAAGCATGGAAGCGGAATATTTTCAGTCTCGTACTCGTCGATTATTGCTTGCGGAATTGTGCCTGCAAGCACATCCCCATCGGCAGTAACATTTGTCCATATCCCGCGGCCCAAGTCGAACTCAAAGAAGTCGGATCCGCCCAGATTATTGTCCGCGTAGAACGAAATATAGTCTTGGCTCTCATCCACCGTGACAGTTGATTCTATCGTTTCGGAACTCATGACAGTCCACTCTTGAGCGGTTGAATACTGTGTAAGCCCGAGGCTTGCAACGATTAGTCCCGTAAGAATTTTCTGTTTCATCTGATTTCTCCTGTTCTGAATTTTGCCAGAAATGCGGAGCAGGATTACCCCGCACTTGGGAGCCTAGTTGCAGATTTCGGAGAAGGCCATCGGATAATTGCCCGAGTTTCTATAGGATTTCTTCGCAAATTCTGTAGGGAATTTTCCTACCCGCCGTAGGAATTTTCCTACCCGGCGGATGTTTCGAGCCCGAAAACGTGCCCGGGATGCCGTTCAGTTCTTCGAATTTCTCAAGCTGACGACGGCGATACAGCGCTCGGCCGGCATCGCCGGCAGTTCGATCGTCTGTTGTTCGACCCGAAAGCGGTCCGGCACCTGGTCGATCTCGGCCTGTTCCAGCTTGCCTTTCATTGCCAGCAGACGGGTCCCCTGGTCCAGCCACGGCGAGAGCCATTCGGCCAGCCGGTCCAGCGGGGCCAGGGCGCGGGCGACGATTTCGTCGGGCGGCGGGTCGAGTTTCAGCGATTCGAGCCGGGCATGGACAGGCTCGATGTTGTCCAGGCCCAGCGTTCTTTTGATGTGGCGCAGAAAGCGGACTTTCTTGCCGTTGCTGTCGACCAGAATGAAGTGCCGCCCGGGCTCGGCGATGGCCAGTACCACGCCGGGCAGTCCGGCGCCTGTGCCGGCGTCGAAAATTCGCTGCCCCTGAATGAACGGACGCAGGCTCAGGCTGTCGATGATGTGCCGGTCGACCATTTCCAGAGGATCGGTGACGGCGGTCAGGTTGTAGGCCTTGTTCCAGCGTACCAGCTCGGCCAGGTAGTCGAGTACGGCCTTGACCTGTTCCGGCGCCAGCGACTGGCCCAGGTGTTCCAGCCCGGCGACCAGGCGTTGTTCCATTCGATCGCGCACTAGTGGTCCTTCAACCTGATAAATTAGGATTCAGCGTTCCTGTGGCGCTGCGC